>NZ_BBYR01000001.1 GCF_001293525.1 Pseudideonella sakaiensis
AGCCGGAGCCGGAGCCGGAGCCGCGGGTTCCGGCGCGGCGTCCTGGGCCGGCGCGAGGCCGGCGGCAGCGGACAGCAGGGCCCCCAGCAGGGGCCGGGCCCGTGCGGCGCGACGCGGTGTTGCGGCCGGGGCGGCGCGGGGCGGGTGGAAGGGCGGCAGGCAGGTCATGCGTCGGCGGGATCCCGCGGGCTGCGGGGCGGGCAGGGTGGCCGCGGACCGCGGCGCGCGCGATTGTCGGGAATCGACCTGCCGGAACCGGCCGGCGGTGCAGGAAAACCACAGGCCGGCCGGCGCAGGCCGGCGTCGGCGTGCTAGCGTCGCGGCTCTGTGTACGCCCGCCCGCCCCTGCCATGACGGATCCGGCCCGCCCCACCCTCGCCACCACGCCGACCACCCGGGCCGCCCGCTCGCTGACGGAAACGCCGGCGCTCGCCGATCTCGCCGCCCAGTTGTTGCAGACCGAGGGCGCGCTGTCCGACCTCGGCCTGGAGGATGCGGCCGCCGTGGTCGGCTACATGGGCCTGGTCACCTTCCCGGCCGGCGCCACGGTCTTCCGCGAGGGCGATTCCTCACGCACCAGCTACCTGCTGCTGGTGCTGAGCGGCGAGGTCTCGGTCGAAACCGCCGACCCGCGCGGCGGCGGCCAGGTGGCCATCTCCATCCTCGGCCCCGGCAACATCATCGGCGAGATGGGCCTGCTCGACGGCTCGCCGCGCTCGGCCACCTGCATCGCCACCACGGCGCTGCAGGCCGGCGGCCTGTCGCGCAAGGCGCTGGAGAAGCTGATCGAGGACAACCCGCGCGTCGGCGCCAAGCTGCTCGTCGGCCTGTCGAAGCGCCTTGCCGCCCGGCTGCGCGGCATGAGCGACCAGCTGCTCATGTACGCCCAGCTGACCGAGAGCATGCAGCAGGAGATCCAGGCCCTGAAGGCGCGCGCGGGCGGCGGCACGCGGTTCTGAGCGTCCACAGGCCGGGCGTTGCACGGCCCGTCGCCGCCTGCGCGAGCGGACCCTGGCCGCCAGGCTGATGGCCTCCGCATTGGGGCAGCCCGTCCCGGAACCTGCCGATGCGGGTCGATGACCCGAACCTGCCGTCCCTGCGCCGCGTCGCGGAGGCCCTCGGAGACTTGAGGGAACAGGTGGTCTTCGTGGGTGGCGCCGTGGCTGGGCTGCTGGTGACCGACCCGCTGGCCGACAGCGTGCGTGCCACCCACGATGTCGATGCCGTCGTGAATGCCAGCCGGGCCTCGTTCCACCGCTCCGGCAGGCCGTGGCGACGGCCCTGGGTGCGCTGCTGAAGCACCCCGACTTCGGGAACGTGCTGCCAGGTCTGCTGGCCGATCCAGAACGGGCCGCCCTGGTCATGCGGCGCCTCGCAAGCCTCTGTCGCTGAGCCCGGGGTCGACCGATCGACTTTGCTGCAGTGCACAATGACGCTTTCCAACCAGGGGGCGACGATGCGGCACGTGGTGTTCAACCAGAAGGGCGGGGTCGGCAAGTCCACGATCGCCTGCAACCTGGCGGCGATCAGCGCGTCGCGCGGCCTGCGCACGCTGGTGGTGGACCTGGACGCCCAGGGCAATTCCACCCGCTACCTGCTCGGCGACGGCGCGGACGCGCCCGGCGCGGACCTGGCGGAGCTGTTCGAGCAGACGCTGAAGTTCCTGGCCCGGCCGCGCCCGACCGCCGAGTTCGCGCAGCCGACCCCCTTCGAGGGGCTCGACCTGATGCCCTCGTCGCCTCGGCTGGAGGAACTGGCCGGCAAGCTGGAATCGCGGCACAAGATCTACAAGCTGCGCGAGGCGCTGGACGAGCTGGGCGAGCACTACGACCGGGTCTACGTCGACACCCCGCCGGCGATGAACTTCTACACGCGTTCTGCGCTGATCGCCGCCGATGGCTGCCTGATTCCGTTCGATTGCGATGATTTCTCGCGCCGGGCGCTGTACGCGCTGCTCGAGGGCGTGCAGGAGATCCGCGCCGACCACCACCCCGGGCTGCGCATCGACGGCATCGTCGTGAACCAGTTCCAGCCGCGTGCGCGGCTGCCGGCGCGGCTGGTGCAGGAACTCGTCGACGAGGGATTGCCGGTGCTGCACCCGTTTCTCGGCAGTTCGGTCAAGATCCGCGAATCGCACGACCGGGCCCTGCCGATGATCCACCTCGACCCCCGCCACCCGCTGACCCAGGCCTTCGTGGCGCTGCACGACGCGCTGCCCGCGTGAGTGCCGGCACGCCCCCCGGTGTGACGGCACCCGGTGCGGCCGAGGGGCCCGCAGCGACACCCGGAACCGATGCCGGCGCCGCGCCGCCCGCCGTGGACGGGCCCTTGATCGTGGTGATGAACGCCGCCTCCGGCGCCCGCGATGCGGCCAGCGTGCGGGATCGCATCGCGCAGCGCCTGACGCAGGCCGGGCGGACGCACGAGATCGAGCTGGTCACGAAGCGCGGCACGATCGGCCGGGTCGCGGCCGATGCGGTCCGGCGCGCCGTCGCGCGGCGCGGCGTGGTGGTCGCGGTCGGCGGCGACGGCACGCTGAACGCCGTGGCCCAGGCCGCGCTGGCCGCCGGCTGCGCCTTCGGCGTGCTGCCGCAGGGCACCTTCAACTACTTCGGCCGCACGCACGCGATCTCGCAGGAGGTCGACGAGGCGCTGGACGTGCTGCTGGCCGGGCGGCCGCAGCCGGTGCAGGTGGGCCGCATCGCGGACGCGCACCGCGAGCGCGTCTTCCTCGTCAATGCCAGCCTCGGGCTCTACCCGCAGCTGCTGGAGGACCGCGAGACCTACAAGGCCCGCTTCGGCCGGCGCCGCTGGGTGGCGCTGTGGTCGGCGCTGGTCACGCTGATGCGCGAGCACCGGCAGCTCGCGCTGCGCATCGCCTGGTGCGCCGGCCCGGGCGAGGCGTCGGCGCCGGCGGGGGCCGAACGGCTGCTGCGCACGCCGACGCTCTTCGTCGGCAACAACCGGCTGCAGCTCGAGCAGCTCGGCATTGCGCAGGCCGAGGCGCTGGCCCAGGGCCGCCTAGTGGCGCTGGCGCTCAAGCCGGTGGGCACGCGGGCCATGCTCGGCCTGCTGCTGCGCGGGGCGCTCGGCCGGCTGGGCGAGGCGGAGGAGGTCCTGGCGGTGGCGCTCACCGGCATGACGGTGCGGCATGCGGCGCGCTACGGGCCGCGCCGCGTGAAGGTGGCCACCGACGGCGAGGTCGCGTGGATGCAGGCGCCGCTGCATTTCGGCGTGGCACCGAAGCCGCTGTGGCTGATCAAGGCGGCACCGGACGCGGAGGGCGCCCGCGGATGAGCGTGGGCGATCGCGCCGCCCGGGTCGCCGGCGGGCCGGCCACCCCGGGCGCGGGCGCGTCGCCGGCGCCCCGTCGCGACGGGGCGGCGACGCTCGTGCTGCAGATCTCCGACACCCACTTCGGTACCGAGCGGCCGCCCGTGGTCGAGGCGCTGGTGCGTCTGGCCGCGGCGCTGCGGCCCGACGTGCTGGTACTGTCCGGCGACGTGACCCAGCGCGCGACGGCGGCACAGTTCCGCGCCGCGCGGGCCTTCGTCGACCGGCTCGCGGTGCCGCAGTGGCTGGTGATCCCGGGCAACCACGACATCCCGCTGTTCAACCTTGCGCTGCGCGTGCTGGCACCGTACGCGCGCTTCCGGCGCGCCTTCGGCCCCGCGCTGGAGGGCGTGATCGACCGGCCGGGGCTGCTGCTGGTGGCGCTGAACACCACCCGCTGGTGGCGGCACGTGGACGGCAGCGTCTCGGCGGCGCAGGTGGCGGCGGTGGCGCGCCGGCTGGCTGCGGCCCGGCCGGGCCAGTGGCGCGTGGTCGTCACCCATCAACCGGTGGCGGTCACGCGGGCGCAGGACCGCCACGACCTGCTGCATGGCCGCCGCGAGGCGCTGCGGTGCTGGCGCGAGGCCGGTGCCGACCTGGTGCTCGGTGGCCACATCCACCTGCCCTTCCTGACGCCGCTGGACGATCCCGCGACGCCCGGCCCGGCCCGGCCGATGTGGGCGCTGCAGGCGGGCACCGCCGTGTCGCGCCGCACCCGGCCGCCCGCGGTCGAGAACTCCGTCAACCTGCTGCGCTGCGGGCCGGCCGGCGTGGGCCTGCCCGACGACGTGCTGCGGGCCTGCGAGGTCGAGCGCTGGGACTACCGCCCCGACCGCGGCGAGTTCGAGCGCGTCGAGGCGCAGCACCTGCTGCGGCGCCGCGACGACGCGTGACGACGGCGGCGGCACGCGGAACCGGCGGGGGCGAGCGCGGTCCGAGCGTCGGGTCTTTTTTCACGAAGTGGCATGGGATCGTTCTGGATGGGGCTGGCGTGGGCGCTGCTCACGGCCTGGGGGCTGGTGGCGGCGGGAGCGGCGGTGTCGCGCCAGGTCGCTGCGCAGCAGCGGCGGGCGCTGTTGGCCGCCGCGGGCGTGGCCGCGCTCGGCAGCCTCGGTTTCCTGTGGCTGGCGCGCGCGTGGCAGGGCCCCGAGGCCTGGCCCTGGGACCAGGCCGCGGCCGAGGCCGCGCGCGCGGCCTGGTCGGCCACGGGCCTGCGCACGCTGGGTGCGCTGACCCACCTGGCCGACCGCTGGACGATGTGGGTGATCGGCCTCGTCGGCGCGGCGCTCCTCGCCTGGCGACGCGACCGGCTGCTGTTGCCCTGGGCCGTGGTGCTGCTCGGCAATGCGGCCTGGACGCCGCTGCTCAAGGCCGGGTTCGACCGTGTGCGGCCGACCGCGGACCTGAGCGGGCTGCTGTTCCATGGTCCGAGCTTCCCCAGCGGCCACTCGTCCGGCGCGATGGTGGTCTACGGCATGCTGGCCTGGGTGGCCTGCCGGCGGGCGCCGCCGGCCTGGCGGTTGCCGCTGGTGCTGGCGGCCACCGCGGTGGTGGTGCTGGTGGGCGCCAGCCGGGTCTACCTGCAGGCGCATTACCTGAGCGACGTGCTGGGGGGTTTCGCGGCCGGTGGCGCCTGGCTGGCACTGGGCGTGGCCGGCTGGCTGCTGCTGTCGCCGCGGGTCGCGGAACGCCGCCTTTGACCTCGGCGGGGTGAAACGGCGACAATGCCGGGTTTTCCCTCGCTGCGCCAGCGTCCCCATGTCCCTGTCCTCCGCCGAGCCCACCGTCCGCACCAGCTTCCCCGTCCGTCCCGCCTCGCTGCGCGACGCCAAGGCGATCGCGGAGGCCCACGTGAACGCCTGGCAGGAGTCGGTCCGGCAGGCCGGCCCCACCGAGGCGCTGAACAGCCTGACCGTCGAGCGCCGCCAGGCGGCCTGGCGCGAGGCCATCAGCCAGTGCGAGCCGCAGGTGCTGGTGGCCACCGACCGCGACAAGGTGGTCGGCTTCGTCGCCTTCGACCGCTCGCGCGACAAGGGCACGCCGGCCACCACCGGCGAGCTGTGGGCGCTGTGCGTCGCGCCCGCCCACTGGGGCCGCGGGGTCGGCCAGGCGCTGTGGGATGCGGCGCGCGAGGGCCTGCAGGAAGAGGGCTGCATCAAGGCCACGCTGTGGGTGCCGGTGCGCTTCGAGCGGGTGCGGCGCTTCGCCGAGCGCGTGGGCTTCCAGGGCGAGCCGGAATCGACGCGCCCGCTGGACCTCGGCGGGATCCGCATCGACGAGGTCCGCCTGAGCCGCAGCGTGTTCTGAAGGCCGGCGGGCGCCACCCGACCCCTCCCGTCGCCGCAGGGCCGGGGGGCGTCGCTCAGCGGCCCGGCTGGCGCTCCAGCACCACGTCGCCGAGCGGCCGCGTCACGCAGGGCAGCACCGCGCCGGCCGCGCGCTCCTCGGCGTCGACGCCGGGCCAGTCCACCAGCCAGGCGACCCGCCCCTCGCGCAGCTGCATCAGGCAACGGCGGCAGGTGCCGCCGCGGCAGGCGCTGGGTAGGGCGGCCCCTCCTGCCAGCGCCGACGCGAGCAGGTTGCGGCCGGCCGATGCCGCGAGCGTGAGACCGTCGGGCTCGATGCGCAGTTGGTACAGCGGGCCGTCCGCGCGCCGGCCGTAGACCAGCAGCAGGTTGTTCGCCGGCATCTCCACGCGTTCGCGTCGCTCGAGGCCGGCCGCGGCGGCTGCGGCATCGACGGCGTCCAGCGGGCGCAGGCCCCAGCGCGTGTCGCGCGCGCGCAGGGCTTCGTCGAAGGCCTGGTTGCCCGGCGCCAGCGGCTGCGGCGGCTCGGCGAAGGGGCCGTAGACCATCAGCCGGCCCTCCGCGGCGAGCGCCTCGCCGGCGCGCCGGAACAGCCCGGCCACCGCGTCGGGCGGCGCGATGTGCAGCAGGTTGGCCGCGAACACCAGGTCCCAGCGTCCCGCCCCGGCCGGCGCCGGCGGCACCGCGTCGTCGCCCAGCACGTCCAGCGCGCAGGCCGGCGCGACGCGGGCCAGGCCGGCGGCGCGCACATGGGCATCGACCGAGGCGCGCGCGGCCGGCTCGGGATCGCTCGGCTGCCAGTGCCAGCCCGGCATCGCGGCCGCGAAGAACACCACGTGCTCGCCGGAACCGGAGGCGATCTCGAGCGCATCGCCGCGTGCCGGCAGGCGGCGCAGCAGCTCGGCCAGCAGCGGCGCGCGGTTGCGCAGCGTCGCCGGCGCGTGGCGGCGCGCATCGCCGGCCGCCGCATCGAGCGCCGGTGCCTCGCCCGGCTGCCATGGCGACGGGCCGCTGGCGCTGCGATCCTGCGTTGGTTCGTTCACGGCTGCTCAGCCACCGGACAGGCCGCGCGGTGCCGGCGCGGCGGCCTCGTCCAGGTGCCGGGTGCAGTCCAGCAGGTCGCAGTCGTGCGGCGGCTCGGCCGCGATGCGGCTGAGCGAGGTGTTGCGCAGGCCATGGGCCGGCCAGCCCAGGCCGGGGGCGAGGCGGGCGTGCCGCTGCAGCAGCGCCTTGATCACGAGGCCGTGCGTCACCACCGCGAGCGGGCCGCCGCAGCCGGCCTGGTGAACGCGCAGCAGCGCGAAGGCCGCGGCCACGCGCTGCTCGAACTGCGCGGCGGTTTCGCCGCCGGGCGGGCTGGCGTCGCCGTGCAGCGGGTCGGCCCCGAGCGTGTCGTAGGCCCGGCCGCGCCAGTCGCCGAAGTTGCGCTCCTGCAGCAGCGGGCTCCAGTGCACCGGCAGGCCGCAGGCCCGCGACACGGCCTCGGCGGTCTCGCGGGCGCGCGGCAGGTCGCTGGACACGAGGCCGGCCAGGCCGGCGCCGGCCAGCCGCGTGGCCAGCGCGGCGGCCTGGGCGCGGCCGGCCGCGCTCAGCGGTGTGTCCGCCGGCTGCAGCACGCGCGCGACGTTGAGGGCGGTTTCGCCGTGGCGGATCAGCAGCAGGGTCATCGGCAGCGGTGGCGACGGGGGAGGGCAGGGAGCGCAGGCACGCACGCCTGTCATCCATTGTCTTACCGCCGGTCGCGCCGCGCCCCGACACGCCGCCGCGGCCCGGCGCCGATGACGGTGGCCGCCCGGGTGCCTAAGCTGGGTTCCGGTCGGTGCTCCCCGCGCCGACGTCGAAAGGATCGCCATGCAAGCGAACGTCTTGGGTGCCGGCCAGCCGCTGCCAGCGGGCTTCGAACTGCGTTTCCAGTCGCTGTTCAACGAGGGGCGGGCGCTGTCCTTCCCGTGCGATGGCGGGGGCCACGTGGCCCTCGACGCGCTGAGCGAACGCGCGCGGGTCAACTACCTCTATGCCCGCGCGGTGGTGGGACGAGAGTTCGCGGTGCCGGTGGTGCGGCCCGTCGACATGGCGCCGCACTGAACTGCATCCGGTCCGGTCCCCGGCGCGACGCGCCCGCCCGGCGCAGTGCGCCCCAGCCTGCCGTCGCCGCTCCTGCTGGGCCGGATGCGGCGCCGGAGGCAAGCACCCGGTCCTCGGGTCCCTTGCCCGCTTCACTTAGCATCGCGCATCGCCGCACCGCGGCACGCCGCAGCTTCCCCCATGGCCTCCAGCCTGCTCGCGCTCCTCGACGACATCGCCACCGTGCTCGACGACGTGGCGGTGCTGACCAAGGTCGCGGCGAAGAAGACGGCCGGCGTGCTGGGTGACGACCTGGCGCTGAATGCGCAGCAGGTCGCCGGCGTGAGCGCCGACCGCGAGCTGCCCGTCGTCTGGGCCGTGGCGAAGGGCTCGGCCGTCAACAAACTGATCCTGGTGCCGGCTGCCCTGGCCATCAGCGCCTTCGCGCCCTGGGCCGTGACGCCGCTGCTGATGGCCGGCGGCCTGTTCCTCTGCTTCGAGGGCGCCGAGAAGCTCGCGCACCGTTTCCTCCATGCGCCCGACGCGTTGGCAGCCGAGAAGCAGGCGCTCAGCGAGGCGGCCGCGGACCCGGCGATCGACCTCGTCGCCTTCGAGAAGCAGAAGGTCAAGGGCGCGATCCGCACCGATTTCATCCTGTCGGCCGAGATCATCGCGATCACGCTCGGCACGGTGCAGGGCCAGGCTTTCCTGACCCAGCTGACCGTGCTGGCCGGCATCGCGGTGGTGATGACGATCGGGGTCTACGGCCTGGTCGCCGGCATCGTCAAGCTCGACGACCTCGGCCTGTACCTGAGCCGCCGCGGGGGCGCGGCCGCCGGTGTCGGCCGTGCGCTGCTCGCGGCGGCGCCCTGGTTGATGAAGGGCCTGTCCATCGCCGGCACGGCGGCGATGTTCCTGGTGGGCGGCGGCATCCTGGTGCACGGCATCGCGCCGCTGCACCATGCGATCGAGGCCTGGGCTGCCGGCGCCGGCGCGGCGGGCGGCGTGCTGCTGCCGATGCTGGCGCAGGCGCTGGTCGGCGTGGTCGCCGGCGCGATCGTGGTGGCGGTGGTCACGGTCGTCGCCCGGCTGCGCGGCCGCGGGGCGGGCGCATGAGGGCGCGCCGCTGCCCGAGGCCCGCCGCCCCGGGGGCCGGGCGCGGTGACCCGGCCAGGGCCCTGGAACGCCGGGACGGTTCGCGGCCGAGCGGCCGACCGGGGGCACGTGCCGCCGGCGTGCGGGCCGCCGCCCTGGCCGCCGCGCTGCTGCTCGGAGCCGCGCCGATGGCCGGAGCCGGGAGCCTGCCGTCGGCCGCCACGGCGGCCTCGGCCGCGCCCGGCGCGGCCCCGTCGCCCGTCGCCGAAATCGCCGCCCCCACCCCGGACGGCGAGGACGCGCTGCGCTACATCGCCTTCGTCGAGGAACCGACCGCCGGCTGCGTCGCGCGGATGGGCCGGCAGGTGCAGGTGCGCAGCACGCACCCGACGCGCACGCTGCGCGTGTGGCTGGACCGGGTGCACATGGGCGTCGGCACCGGCGACCGCTCGCGCAGCGACCTCGCGCCCGGCGCGGCGCCCGAGCCGCTCGGCTGCTCGCGCACGAGCAGCGGCGACCAGTCCTGGCGCATCGTCCGCGCGGTGTTCCTGCCGTGACGCCGCCCGGCTCCGCCGCGCCGCTGCTGCTGCTGGCCCCGATGGAGGGCCTGCTCGACTTCATGCTGCGCGACGTGCTGACCCGCGTCGGCGGCATCGACCGCTGCGTCTCCGAGTTCATCCGCGTCACCGGCACGCTGCTGCCGAACAAGGTCTTCCTGCGCATCGTGCCGGAGCTGGCGAACGGCGGCCGCACCCCGGCCGGCGTGCCGGTGCGCGCGCAGCTGCTCGGCTCGGACCCGGCCTGCCTGGCCGACAACGCGGCGCGGCTCGCGGCGCTGGGGCCGGCCGGCATCGACCTCAACTTCGGCTGCCCGGCCAAGGTGGTGAACCGCCACGGCGGCGGCGCGACGCTGCTGGACGAACCGGAGCGCGTCGGGCGCATCCTCGCCGCGGTGCGCGCCGCGGTGCCGCCGGCGATGCCGGTGTCGGCCAAGATGCGGCTGGGTGTGCGCGACGACACGCGTGCGGTGGAGAACGCGCTCGCGCTGGCCGAGGCCGGTGCGGCCGAACTGGTCGTGCATGCCCGCACCAAGCTCGACGGCTACCGGCCGCCCGCCTACTGGGACCGCATCGCCGCGCTGCGCGAGGCGGTGCGGGTGCCGGTGATCGCCAACGGCGAGATCTGGAGCGTGGCCGACGCCCGCCGCTGCCGCGCCGAGTCCGGTTGCAGCGGGCTGATGCTGGGCCGCGGCATGGTGGCCGACCCGGGGCTGGCGCTCGACATCCTGCAGGCCGCGGGAGACGGCGCGCCGGCCCGGCCGGCGCTGGACTGGGCCGGGCTGCAGCCGCTGCTGGCGGCGTACTGGGCGCTGGTCAGCCGCCACATCGAGCCGCGGCACCGCGCGGGGCGCGTCAAGCAGTGGCTGCACCACCTGCGGCGGCGCCACCCGCAGGCCGAGGCCGCCTACCTCGCGCTGCGCACCGAGAACGACCCTGCGCGCCTGGCGGCCGCGCTCGGGCTCCCACCGGCGGAGCCGGCACGGCCCCGGTCCTCAGGCGTCGAGGAAGAGCGCCGGATCCACCATCGCCCGGTTCAGGCAGACGGAGAAGTGCAGGTGCGGGCCGGTGACGCGGCCGGTGGCGCCGACGTCGGCGATGCGGTCGCCGGCCGCGACCCGGTCACCCGCGCGCACGTGCGTGGCGCTCAGGTGGCAGCCCATCGTCAGCAGGCCGCCGCCGTGGTCCAGCCAGACGGTGCCGCCGTTGAAGAAGTAGTCGCCGACGTCGAGCACCACGCCTGAGGCCGGCGCGAGCACCGGCGTGCCGACCGGCGCGGCGATGTCCATCCCGCTGTGCGGGTTGCGCGCCTGGCCGTTGAAGACGCGCCGCAGCCCGAAGGAGCTCGAACGCCGGCCGGCCACCGGTTGGCGCAGGCGCAGCTGCTGCGGGGCCGGCTCGCTGAGCGTGGCCACCACGGCCCGCAGGTGCTCGCGCTCGCGCTCGTAGCGCGCCTGATCCTGCGGCGACAGGTCGACGTGGCGCGGCGGCACGCGCAGGCGCTGCTCGTCGTAGTGGGCGGCGGCGACGCGGTAGCCCACGCTGCGCCGCACCCCGCCGGCCTCGACGCGCAGCGCGGCCGGGCCGATCGCGGCGGCCAGCGGCAGGCCGAGCACCGCGGTCCAGCCGCGCGCGTCGCCGACCACCAGCACCGGCACGTCCTCCGCCGTCCACGCGGCGGGCCGTGCCGCGCCGCCGCCCAGCGGCAGCAGCGCGACGCCGCCGGGGCTGCGGCGCTCGCGCGGCAGCACGCCACCGCCGTCCGGCGCCGCGGTGGCAGGCGCCGGGTTGTCGGCAGCGGCGCCCGTGCCGGTGGCCGCGGGCCGCGCGATCGCCGGCAGGCAAGTGGCCGCGGCGACGCCGGCGATGCCGGCCAGCAGCTGGCGCCGGGCGTTCGAAGGGGGAGGGGTCGGGGTGTCGTTCACGCGGGGCTTTCGGACGCGGGGCCGGGGGAGGCGGGGGAGCCAGGCAGGGCCGGGCGGGGGGTGACGCCGGCGCTCAGGTGCGCCAGATGCGCGGCGGGTTCGGCGCCAGGCCCCAGAGCCGGCCGCGCCAGGCCGCGCGCACCGCGGCGAGCCAGGCCAGCGCCGGCTCGACGCGTGGCGCCAGCACGCGCGCCACGAGCGCGCGGCCGTCCGGCGCAGTGACGCCGGCCACGGTGTCCGGCGGCACGGCCACCGCGCGCGCCGCCTCCAGCAGGGCCTCGCGCGTCGCGGCCGGCCAGGGGGAGCCCGCGCCGCACCAGCCGGTGCCGAGCACGCGGTGGCCGGCCCAGCCGACCGGGCCGTCGAGCAGGCGCCGGTCGGTGGCGTCGATGGACGCGCGCTCCAGCCAGGCCCCCTCGAGTTCGATGCGCTGGTCGACCTGGCCGGCGTCGAAGGCCTCGCCGCTGGCCGGCAGGCCGAGCGCGAGCAGGTCCCAGCCGATCATCTCGGCGCCGGGCTCGAGCGCGAAGGACAGGCGGTTGTCCGCGCGCGCGGCGCGGTGGCAGATCGTCTCCAGCGGCAGCCATTCGAGGCGGGCGCCGGCGGCCAGCCGCGCCTGCACCTGCTGCCGCGCGGTCGGGCCGCCGCTGCGGTAGAAGCGGGTCGCGCCCGGCGTGGTCAGCACCGCGTGGCTGCCGGGGCCGAGGCGCAGCGCGATGTCGAGCCGGTCGCCGCCGACCAGGCCGCCGGGCGGGTGCACGAGCACGTGGTGGCAGATCGCCGGGCCCTCGGGATAGAGGCTGGCCAGCACGCGCAGCGGGCCCTCGTGGCGGTCCTCGGCGCGGGTGCGGCCGTCCGCGGCGTCGTAGCCCAGGCTGAGCCGGGCCTGCCAGCCGGCCTCCGCCACCGTCATGCCGCAGCGTTCAGCGCGGCGAGCGGCGGCGCGGCCGCGTCCTTCGCCGACAGGCTCGGCGCGGCGCCGCCCAGCGCGTCCAGCGGCCAGGCGATCGCCAGTTCCGGGTCGTCCCAGCGCACCGCGCCCTCGGCCTGCGGCGCGTAGTAGGCGGTGGTCTTGTAGAGGAAGTCGGCGCTGTCGCTGGTCACCAGGAAGCCGTGCGCCAGCCCGGGCGGCACCCACAGCTGGCGGTGGTTGTCCTCGCTCAGCTCGACGCCGACCCAGCGGCCGAAGGTGGGGCTGCCGCGGCGGATGTCCACCGCCACGTCGAAGACCCGGCCGCGCACCACCCGCACCAGCTTGCCCTGGGCGTGCTCGCCGGTCTGGAAGTGCAGCCCGCGCAGCACCCCGCGCGCCGAGCGCGAGTGGTTGTCCTGCACGAAGTTCACCGGCGCCCCGACCGCGGCATCGAAGGCCTGCTGGTTGAAGCTCTCCATGAAGAAGCCGCGCGCATCGCCGAACACCTTCGGCTCGAGCACCAGCACGCCCTCGATCTCGGTCGGAATCACCTGCATCAGAACACCCGGTCCGCGAGGACCTTCATGAGGTACTGGCCGTAGCCGTTCTTCTTCAGCGGCGCGGCCAGGGCCTCCAGCTGCGCCGCATCGATCCAGCCGGCGCGGAAGGCGATCTCCTCCGGGCAGGCCACCTTCAGCCCCTGGCGCTTCTCCAGCGTGGCGATGAACTGGCCGGCCTCCATCAGGCTGTCGTGGGTGCCGGTGTCCAGCCACGCGTAGCCGCGGCCCATGATCTCCACGTTCAGCTGCTGCTGCTCGAGGTAGCGCGCGTTGACGCTGGTGATCTCCAGCTCGCCGCGCGCCGACGGGCGGATGTCGGCGGCGATGTCGCAGACCTGCGTGTCGTAGAAGTACAGCCCCGTGACGGCGTAGTTGCTCTGCGGCCGCGCCGGCTTCTCCTCGATGCTCAGCGCACGGCGCTGGTCGTCGAAGGCCACCACGCCATAGCGTTCCGGGTCCTGCACGTGGTAGGCGAAGACGGTGGCGCCGGCCTCGCGCGCCGCGGCGGACTCCAGCAGCTGCTGGAAGCTGTGGCCGTAGAAGATGTTGTCGCCCAGCACCAGCGCGCTGGGCGCGCCGCCGATGAAGTCCCGCCCCAGCAGGAAGGCCTGGGCCAGGCCGTCGGGGCTGGGCTGCACGCAGTAGCTCAGGTTCAGGCCCCAGCGCGCGCCGTCGCCCAGCAGCGCCTCGAAGCGCGGCGTGTCCTGCGGCGTGCTGATCACCAGGATGTCGCGGATGCCCGCCAGCATCAGCGTGGCCAGCGGGTAATACACCATCGGCTTGTCGTACACCGGCAGCAGCTGCTTGCTGATCGCCAGCGTCGCCGGGTGCAGCCGGGTGCCGGAGCCGCCGGCGAGGATGATGCCCTTGCGGGTCGTCGTGGTCGTCATGGGGTGCCCAGCACTTCGGTCAGCATGCGCGCGACGCCCTGCTGCCACGGCGGCAGCACCAGGTCGAAGGCCTCGCGCAGCCTGCGGGTGTCCAGCCGCGAGTTGGCCGGCCGGTGCGCGGGCGTCGGGAAGGCGCTCGTGGGCACCGGCTCGATCGCATCGGGCGCGACCCGGATCGGCCGGCCGGCCGCGCGGGCGTGCTCGATGACGAAGCGCGCATAGCCGTGCCAGCTGGTCTCGCCGGCGGCGGCCACGTGGTAGGTGCCCGACAGCTCGGGCCGCGCCCGCGCGCTGCGCAGCGCCTGCGCCGCGACGTCGGCCAGCAGCTCGGCGCCGGTGGGCGCGCCGACCTGGTCGTCGACCACGGTCAGCCGCTCGCGCTCGGCGGCCAGCCGCAGCATGGTCTTCGCGAAGTTGCCGCCGCGCGCCGCGTAGACCCAGCTGGTGCGCAGGACCAGGTGCCGGCAGCCGCTGGCGCGGATCGCCTGCTCGCCGGCCAGCTTGCTGCGCCCGTAGACCGACAGCGGCCCGGTCGGGCTGTCCTCGGCCCAGGGCCGGCTGCCGCTGCCGTCGAAGACGTAGTCGGTGCCGTAGTGGACCAGCCAGGCGCCGCAGGCCGCCGCCTCGCGCGCCAGCACGCCCGGCGCCTCGGCGTTGATCGCCTGCGCCAGCGCCGGCTCGGACTCCGCGCGGTCCACCGCGGTGTGGGCCGCGGCATTCACCACCACGTCCGGCGCCACCGCGCGCACCGTCGCGGCCAGGCCCTGCGGCTGCGCGAAGTCGGCGTGCAGCGCAGCGTCGCGCCGGTCCGGCGCGATCACCTCGCCCAGCGGCGCCAGCGCGCGCCGCAGCTCCCAGCCGACCTGGCCGTTGCCGCCGAACAGCAGGATCCTCATGCCGCGCTCCGGCCGGCGTAGTTGCGGTCCACCCAGTCGCGGTAGGCGCCGCTCTGCACGCGCTGCACCCAGTCGCCGTGGTCGAGGTACCAGGCGACGGTCTTGCGGATGCCGGTCTCGAAGGTCTCGGCCGGCCGCCAGCCCAGCTCGCGCTCGAGCTTGCGCGCATCGATCGCGTAGCGCCGATCGTGGCCCGGGCGGTCGGCTACATAGGTGATCAGCCGCGCATAGGGGCCGGCCGGGTCCGGGCGCAGTTCGTCGAGCAGCGCGCAGACGGTGTGCACGATCTCCAGGTTCGGCTTCTCGTTCCAGCCGCCGACGTTGTAGGTCTCGCCGACCCGGCCGCGCGCCAGCACCTCGCGGATCGCCGCGGCATGGTCCTTCACGTACAGCCAGTCGCGCACCTGCTGGCCGTCGCCGTACACCGGCAGCGGCTTGCCGGCCAGCGCGTTGACGATCATCAGCGGGATCAGCTTCTCGGGGAAATGGTAGGGGCCGTAGTTGTTGCTGCAGTTGGTCGTCAGCACCGGCAGGCCGTAGGTGTGGTGCCAGGCGCGCACCAGGTGGTCGCTGGCGGCCTTGCTGGCCGAGTAGGGGCTGTTGGGCTCGTAGGCGTGGGTCTCGGCGAAGGCCGGGTCGCCGGGGCCGAGCGAGCCGTAGACCTCGTCGGTGGACACGTGGTGGAAGCGGAAGGCCGCGCGCTCGGCCGGCGGCAGGCCGCTCCAGTGCGCGCGCGCCGCCTCCAGCAGCGTGAAGGTGCCCAGCACGTTGGTCTGGATGAAGGTGCCCGGGCCGTGGATGCTGCGGTCCACATGGCTCTCGGCGGCGAAGTGCACGATCGCGCGCGGCCGGTGCTCGGCCAGCAGCCGGTCCACCAGCGCGCGGTCGCCGATGTCGCCGTGCACGAAGACGTGCCGCGGGTCGTCGTCCAGCGAGGCCAGCGTCTCGCGGTTGCCCGCGTAGGTCAGCGCGTCCAGGTTGACGATGCCCTCGGCCGCCGGGTCGGCCAGCCAGTCGAGGACGAAGTTCGCGCCGATGAAGCCGGCGCCGCCGGTGACGAGGAGCATGGGGCGGGAGGGCGGAAGCCGCGGGAGGACGCGCCCGGACCGGTCCGGGACAGGCGGGCGGCGCAGGAGTCGTCGCAAGATTCTAGGGCCCGCCCCGGGGGCCTTCGGCGGGCGTCCGACGGGTCGAAAACGGTCGGCGGCGATAATCCGGGCATGAATGAACCGATTGCACCGGCCCCGGACGCGACGTCCGAGGCGCCCGAGGCCGCCGTGGCCCCGGCCCGTTTCGACACCCTGCCGCTGGACCCGAAGCTGTTGCGCGCCGTGGCGGATTCCGGCTACCAGGTGATGACGCCGATCCAGGCGAAGGCGATTCCCGTCGTGCTCGCGGGCCGCGATGTGATGGGCGCGGCCCAGACCGGCACCGGCAAGACCGCTGCCTTCTCGATCCCGCTGCTGCAGAAGATGTTGCGCCACGAGAACCCGAGCATGTCGCCGGCGCGCCACCCGGTGCGCGCGCTGGTGCTGGCGCCGACGCGGGAACTGGCCGACCAGGTGGCCAACAACGTGAAGGCGTATTCGAAGCACACCAAGCTGCGCGCGGCGGTGGTGTTCGGCGGCATCGACATGAAGCCGCAGACGCTGGAGCTGAAGGCCGGCGTGGAGGTGCTGATCGCCACCCCGGGCCGGCTGCTCGACCACATCGAGGCGAAGAACTGCGTGCTGAACCAGGTCGAGTACGTGGTGCTCGACGAGGCGGACCGGATGCTCGACATCGGCTTCCTGCCCGACCTGCAGCGCATCCTCAGCTACCTGCCGAAGCAGCGCCAGACGCTGCTGTTCTCGGCCACCTTTTCGCCCGAGATCAAGCGCCTGGCCGAAAGCTACCTGCAGGACCCGCTGCTGGTCGAGGTGGCGCGGCCGAACGCGACCGCCTCCACGGTGGAGCAGCGCTTCTACGGCGTGGGCACCGACGACAAGCGCGCCGCCGTGCTGAAGCTGCTGAAGGACCGCGCGATCACGCAGGCGATCGTGTTCGTCAACTCCAAGCTCGGCTGCGCGCGGCTCGCGCGCTCCTTCGAGCGCGACGGGCTGCGCACGAATGCGCTGCATGGCGACAAGAGCCAGGACGAGCGGCTGAAGGCGCTCGAGGCCTTCAAGCGCGGCGAGGTCGACGTGCTGGTGGCCACCGACGTGGCCGCGCGCGGCCTGGACATCGCCGACCTGCCTGCCGTCTTCAACTTCGACGTGCCCTTCAATGCCGAGGACTACGTCCACCGCATCGGCCGCACCGGCCGGGCCGGCGCCTCCGGGCTCGCGATGACGCTGGTGACGCGCGAGGATGCGCGCCTGGTGGGTGACATCGAGAAGCTGATCAAGAAGAAGATCGAGCTCGAGGCGCTGGACCTGGACGACGCCCCGGCGCGGCGCGAGCGCCGCCGCGACGACGAGCGCCCGCGGCGCGACGACGAGCGCCGCCCCGCCGGCGTGCGCGACGAGCGCCCGGCGGCGCCGCCGCGCGCCCCGGCGCGTGCGGCCCAGGACCCGTTCTTCGAGCGCCCCTACGAGGCCGCGGCCGATGCCAACCCGAGCTGGGACCGGGCGACCGCCGGCGGGACCGGGACCGCGGCGGCCACGCCCTCGCGCAGCAGCCTCTCGCCCTACATCAAGCAGAAGAAGAAGGTGGCGGCGCTGTTCGGCGCCAAGCCGCCCCCGGCGCCGGCCGAGGCCGAGCGCCCGGCCCCTGCGCCGGCGGCCACTTCCGACGCGGGCTGAAAGGCCGGCGCGCCACCCCCTCTCGCCGGGCCGGGCGGCGGCGTGCGCGGCGCGGCCTGGCATCGGGCGTCAGGCATCGAGTGCGCCCGGTCGCTCGTCCGTCAGGCCAGCAGCGAGAACACGGCCGGCCGGTCGGTCGGCAAGTCGGCGGGCATGCGCCGCCAGCCCGCGACGCTGTCGCTGCGCGTGAAGCCGCCGGGCATGCCGAGGCCGCAGCTGACGGCCAGCCGCGTGCGGGGCTGCAGCGCGTCGAGCAGCGCCGCGAGCAAGGCCGGGTTCCGGTAGGGTGTCTCGATCATCTGCTGCGTCTGGCCCTCGCGCTGGGCCCGCGCCTCCAGCTCGCGGATGCGTTGGCGCCGTGCGGCCGCGTCCACCGGCAGGTAGCCGACGAAGGCGTAGCACTGGCCCTGCAGGCCGCTGGCCGCCAGCGCCAGCGTGATCGCGCTCGAGCCGGGCAGCACCTGCACCGCGATGCCGCGCCGGTGCGCCGCCGCCACCAGGCCGGCGCCGGGGTCCGCCACCGCCGGCAGGCCGGCCTCGGACAGCAGGCCCAGGTCGTGGCCCTCGGCAGTCGGCGCCAGCAGGGCCTCCCAGGCTGCCGGCGGCAGCGCACCGGCTTCGCCGCGCCCCTTCGGCGGCCGCGGCAACTCGGCGAGCGCCAGCGACTGCAGCGGCGCGGCCAGCGGCACGCAGGCCTGCACCCGCTTCAGGAAGGCGCGGGCACTCTTGGCGTTCTCGCAGGCCCAGTGGTGCAGCCCGGCGGCGGCGCGCAGGGTCTCGCGCGGCAACTGCTCGTCGAGCGGCGGCAGCGCGTCGGCGGCGAGGCCGAAGTCCAGCGCGTTCGGCACCAGCAGCAGGCGGCCCGGCGGGCTCATCGAAGCGGATCCAGGCCGATGCCGCGCAGCAGCGCGGCGGTGCGGATCAGCGGCAGGCCGACCAGCGCGGTCGCGTCGTCGCTGCGGATCGCCTCCATCAGCACGATGCCGAGCGACTCGGAGCGCGCGCTGCCGGCGCAGTCGTAGGCGGGCTCCAGGCGCAGGTAGGCGTCGATCTCGGCGTCGCTCAGGTCGCGCACCCGCACCTCCACCGGCACGCGGTCCTGTGCGGCGTAGCCGGCCTCGCGGCACAGCACCGCCACCGCGGTCTGGAAGACGAGGCTGCGGCCGCGCATCGCCTGCAGCTGGGCGACCGCCGCGGCGTGGCCGCCGGGCTTGCCGAGCGCGCGGCCGTCGAGGTCGGCGACCTGGTCCGAGCCGATGACCACGGCGTCGGGGAAACGGTCCGCCACCGCCGCCGCCTTGGCCAGCGCCAGGCGCTCGGCCAGCGCCGCGGGCGTCTCGCCCGGCCGCGGCGTTTCGTCGGTGCCGGGGGACTGCACCTCGAACGGCAGCCGCAGGCGCGACAGCAGTTCGCGCCGGTACACGGAGGTGGAGGCGAGGATCAGCGGGCGAGGGCGGGGCATCCGGCGATTCTCCGCCAGCCGCGTGCGGGCCCGGCCGCAGGGGAGTCGGCGCGTACACTCGTTGGATGCCACCGCGCCCGCGCCCCTGGGACCCCCGCCACCTCGATGTCGAGGCCTTCGCCGAGCGCGCGGGCACGCTCGAGGACGATCCGCCGGTCACGCAGGCCGCCCGGCTCGCCGAGGCGCTGCATCCCGGCACGCAGGACGCCACGCCGCCGCTGCACTGGGCCGTGCGCGGCGAGCGCGTGGCGCAGCGCGGCGGCAGCCAGACCTGGCTGCACCTGGAGGCCCGGGGCCGCGTGACCCTGACCTGCCAGCGCTGCCTGCAGGCCGTCGAGGTCGACCTGGCCGTCGCGCGCGCCTTCCGTTTCGTGGCGGACGAGGACCGTGCCGCGGCCGAGGACATGGACGCCGACGAGGAGGTGCTCGCCACCACCCGCTCGTTGGACCTGCCCGCGCTGGTCGAGGACGAGTTGCTGCTGGCGCTGCCGCTGGTGCCGCGCCACGACGGCGCCTGCCCGCAGCCCTTGCCGCAGGCCGCGGCGGCGTCCGCGCAGGAGGAGGCGCCGCGCCAGCGGCCCTTCGAGGCGCTGGCGGCCCTGAAGGGGCGGCGTTCGCCGCACTGACGCGCCGGCCTCGCGGCGCGGGGCCGTCTGGCGCAATCGGGCCACCGGGGGATGGGGCCGCCGCGGGACACCGTGCTAGAATCGCGGGCTTTTCGGAACGGCGCTTGGAGGGCCGTGTCGGCTCGGTGCCTGGCGCCGTCGGGGTCTGCCCCGCGGAACGTCCGCCCGCCCGGCACCGGTCCGGCCGGCAGCCTGCCAGCCCGGTGTCCCGCGGCTGCGGCAGCGCGGCACCCCCGTTCCAGCGTTTCATCAGTTGCCCGCGGCCGTCGTCGGTGTCCCGGGCAGGGTTCCAGGAGATCCGTCATGGCCGTCCAGCAAAACAAGAAGTCCCCGTCGAAGCGCGGCATGCACCGCTCGCACAACGCGGTGGCGGCGCCCGGCACGGCCATCGAGCCGACCACCGGCGAGGTGCACCTGCGGCACCACATCAGCCCGACCGGCTTCTACCGCGGCCGCAAGGTGCTGAAGGGCAAGGCCGAGGCCTGAAGCCTCGGGTGACGAGCGGCGCGCCGCGCCGCCGTCGGTCGGGGGCCGCCGCGCCGCGGCCCCGGCCCACGCGCCCCGCGCCGGGGCTCGCCCAGCGGATGAAGCCTCGTGAGTGCTGATTCGGCGTCCCGGGAGGACGCAGCCCGGCCGGTCGTGCTGGCCGTCGATTGCATGGGGGGCGACCACGGCCCCTCGGTCACCCTGCCGGCCTGTCAGGCCTTCCTGGCGGCCCACCCCGATGCCGAGCTCCTGCTGGTCGGCCGCGCGGAGGCCTTGGCGCCCGCGCAGGGCTGGGCCCGCTGCCGCATCGTCGCGGCCGAGGAGGTCGTCGAGATGGACGACCCGGTCGAGGTGGCGCTGCGCCGCAAGAAGGACTCGTCGATGCGCGTGGCGATCGCCCAGCTGCGCGCCTCGGGCGAGCAGCCGGCGGCCGCGCATGCCTGCGTCTCGGCCGGCAACACCGGGGCGCTGATGGCCGTCTCGCGCTACCTGCTGAAGACGCTCGAGGGCATCGACCGCCCGGCCATCGCCACCGTGCTGCCCAACGAGCGCGACCGCTACACCACCGTGCTCGACCTCGGCGCCAACGTCGATTGCACCGCCGAGCACCTGCTGCAGTTCGCGGTGATGGGCGCGGCGCTGGTCACCGCGGTCGAGGGCACGGCGCAGCCGAGCGTGGGCCTGCTCAACATCGGCGAGGAAGTGATCAAGGGCAGCGAGACCATCAAGCGCGCCGGCGAGCGGCTGCGCGAGGCGGGCGAGCGCGGCCTGCTGAACTTCCACGGCAACGTCGAAGGCAACGACATCTTCAAGGGCACGACCCATGTCGTGGTGTGCGACGGCTTCGTCGGCAACGTGCTGCTGAAGTCCTCCGAGGGCCTGGCCGCGATGCTGACCAGCTTCATCAAGCAGGAGTTCACGCGCAGCGCCTACGCGAAGCTGGCCGCGCTGGTCGCGCTGCCGGTGCTGCGCCATTTCAAGCACCGCGTGGACCACCGCCGCTACAACGGCGCGGCGCTGCTCGGCCTGCGCGGCCTGGTCTTCAAGAGCCACGGCTCGGCCGACGCCTTCGCCTTCGAGCAGGCGCTGAATCGGGCTTATGATGCCGCGCGGCATCGGCTGCTCGACCGGGTGCACGAAGGCATCCGCGAGATCCTGACCGCGATGCCGGCGGCCCCGGACGACACCGTGGCCGAACCCCAGCCGGCGTGACCCGCCGCCGGACCGAACCGCCGCCGACACCGCAACGCACCATGCGCTTTGCCCGCATCACCGGCACCGGCAGCTACCTGCCGGCGCAGCGTCTGAGCAACCAGCAGATGGCCGAGCGGCTCGCGGCCCGCGGCCTCGAGACCTCCGACGAATGGATCGTCGAGCGCACCGGCATCCGCGCGCGCCATTTCGCCGCCGACGACCAGAACGCCAGCGACCTGGCCGTCGAGGCGGCGCGCCAGGCCCTGCAGGCGGCCGGCGTCGCTGCGACCGAGATCGACCTGATCATCGTCGCGACCTCGACGCCGGACATGGTCTTCCCGTCGACCGCGTGCATCGTGCAGCGCAAGCTCGGCGTCCACGGCTGCCCGGCCTTCGACGTGCAGGCAGTCTGCTCCGGCTTCGTCTACGGCCTGAGCGTGGCCGACGCCATGATCCGCAGCGGCGGGGTGCGCAAGGCGCTGGTGATCGGCGCCGAAGTGTTCTCGCGCATCCTCGACTTCTCCGACCGCACCACCTGCGTGCTGTTCGGCGACGGCGCCGGGGCCGTGGTGCTGGAGGCGGGCGACACGCCCGGCATCCTCGCCAGCGAACTGCATGCGGACGGGCGGCATGTCGACATCCTGTGCACCCCGGGCACGGTCTCCGGCGGCCAGGTGCTCGGCGACCCGCTGCTGAAGATGGACGGGCAGGCGGTCTTCAAGCTCGCGGTCGGCGTGCTCGAGAGCGTGGCCCGCGCGGTGCTCGACAAGGCACAGCGCCAGGCCGAGGACATCGACTGGCTGATCCCGCACCAGGCCAACATCCGCATCATGCAGTCGACCGCGAAGAAGCTGCGCCTGCCGATGGACAAGGTCGTGGTCACCGTCGACGAGCATGGCAACACCTCGGCCGCATCGATCCCGCTGGCGCTCGACCACGCCGTGCGAGGGGGCCGCATCCGCCCGGGCGACACCGTGATGCTGGAAGGCGTCGGCGGCGGCTTCACCTGGGGCGCGGTCCTGCTCGATCTCTGAACCTGCGGCGCCGCCGGCCGCGCGCGCAGCGCCCCTCCACCCCTCACGTCACCTGCCACCGATGAGCCCCTTCGCATTCGTCTTTCCCGGCCAGGGCTCGCAGTCCGTCGGCATGCTGGACGCCTGGGGCGACCACCCGGCCGTGCGCGAGACGCTGGCCGAGGCCTCGCAGGCGCTCGGCGAGGACGTCGGCGCGCTGATCCGCACGGGCCCGAAGGAACGGCTGGACCTCACCACCAACACCCAGCCGGTGATGCTCACCGCCGGCGTGGCCTGCTACCGCGCGTGGCTTGCCGAGACGGGCCGCGAGCCCTCGGTCGTCGCCGGTCATTCGCTGGGCGAGTACTCCGCGCTGGTGGCCGCCGGCGTGCTCACGCTGGCCGAGGCGCTGCCGCTGGTGCGCTTCCGGGCCGAGGCGATGCAGGCCGCGGTGCCGGTCGGCGCGGGCGCGATGGCAGCCATCCTCGGGCTGGATGCCGCGCAGGTGCGCGACGGCTGCGCCGAGGTCATGCAGGCCAGCGGCGAGGTCGTCGAGGCGGCCAACTACAACGACCCGAAGCAGACCGTGATCGCCGGCTCGGCGGCCGGCGTGGCGGCCGCCTGCGAGCGCCTGAAGGCCCTGGGCGCGAAGCGTGCGCTGCCGCTGGCCGTGTCGGCGCCCTTCCATTCGCGGCTGATGAAGCCGGCAGCGGACCGGCTGCAGGAGCGCCTGGCCGGGCTGGCGCTGCGTCCGCCGCGCATTCCCGTCGTCAACGACATCGACGTGCGCACCGAGGACGATCCGGCGGCGATCCGCGATGCGCTGGTGCGCCAGGCCTTCGGTGCGGTGCGCTGGGTCGAGGTGGTGCAGGCGATCCGTGCCCGCGGCGTGCCGGTGATCCTCGAGTGCGGCCCGGGCAAGGTGCTCGCCGGGCTGGTCAAGCGCATCGACGCCGAGGCCCTGTCGGCCGGCGTCTGGGACCCGGCGTCGCTGGCCGAGGCCCGGCGCCTGGTGGAGTGACACCGGCGCCGCTGCTGCGAGAGATCCCATGACCGACCCACGCCAATTCCCGGGCCAGGTGGCCCTCGTCACCGGCGCCTCGCGCGGCATCGGCCGCGCGATCGCGCTCGAGCTGGTGCGCCGCGGCCTGACCGTGGTCGGCACCGCGACCACCGAGGCCGGCGCCGAGGCGATCGGCGAGGCGCTGCGTGCCGCCGGCGCGGCCAGCGCGTCAGGCCTGCGCCTCGACGTGACGGACGGCGCGGCCCTCGACGCCGCGATCGACGGCATCGTCAAGGCCCACGGCGGTCTGCACGTGCTGGTCAACAACGCCGGCATCACGCGCGACATGCTGTCGATGCGGATGAAAGACGAGGACTGGGACGCGGTGATCGACACCAACCTGAAGGCGGTGTTCCGCGCCTGCCGCGCAGTGACCCGGCCGATGATGAAGCAGCGCTACGGCCGCATCGTCAACATCACCTCGGTGGTCGGCGCGAGCGGCAACCCCGGCCAGGCCAACTACGCGGCCGCGAAGGCCGGGGTGGCGGGGCTGACCCGCTCGCTGGCGCGCGAACTCGGCAGCCGCGGCATCACCGTCAACTGCGTCGCGCCGGGCTTCATCGAGACCGACATGACGCGTGCGCTGTCCGAGGCCCAGACCACGGCGCTGATGGCGCAGATCCCCCTCGGCCGCCTCGGTCAGGCGGCGGACATCGCCCATGCGGTGGCCTTCCTCGCCTCCCCCGAGGCGGGGTACGTGACGGGCAGCGAACTGCACGTGAACGGCGGCATGTTCATGGCCTGAGCCGCGGCCCGCAGGACGGGCCTTCCCGGCCGCGCCGCCCCGCCGGGGCGCCGAAGGTGCGGCCCTTTAGAATTCCGGGTTGTACCCGACCACACTCCAGGAGGAGTTCATGAGCGACATCGAATCCCGCGTCAAGAAGATCATCGCCGAGCAACTGGGCGTGCCCGAGTCCGACGTCACCAGCGAGAAGGCCTTCGTGGCCGACCTGGGTGCCGACTCACTCGACACCGTCGAGCTGGTGATGGCCCTCGAGGACGAGTTCGGGATCGAGATCCCCGACGAGGAAGCCGAGAAGATCACCACCGTCCAGCTGGCGATCGACTACGCGCTGAAGCACCACAAGGCCTGATCCGGAGCCGCATCCGCATGAGCCGCAGGCGTATCGTCGTCACCGGCCTCGGGCTGATCAGCCCGGTCGGCAACACCGTGGCCGAGGCGTGGGACAACCTGGTCGCGGGCCGGTCCGGCATCGCGAACATCACGAAGTTCGACGCGTCCGCCTTCGCCTGCCGCTTCGCCGGCGAGGTGAAGGGTTTCCGTGTGGAGGACGTGCTTCCCGCCAAGGAAGCGCGCCACATGGACACCTTCATCCACTACGGCCTGGCGGCCGCGGTGCAGGCCGTCCAGGACGCCGGGCTGCCGACGAACGACGCGCTCGGCGAGGAACAGGCCGAGCGCATCGGCTGCATCGTCGGCTCCGGCATCGGCGGCCTGCCGCTGATCGAGGAGACGCACGCGGAGCTGACCGCGCGCGGCCCGCGCCGCATCACGCCCTTCTTCGTGCCGGCCTCGATCATCAACATGATCTCCGGCCACGTGTCGATCCGCTTCGGCTTCCAGGGGCCGAACCTCGCGATCGTGACCGCCTGCACGACCGGCCTGCATTGCATCGGCGAAGCCGGCCGCCTGATCGAGCGGGGCGATGCCGACGTGATGATTGCGGGTGGCGCCGAGGCCACCGTGTCGCCGCTCGGCATCGGCGGCTTCGCGGCCGCGCGTGCGCTGTCCACGCGCAACGACGACCCGGCCGGCGCCTCGCGGCCCTGGGACAAGGAGCGCGACGGCTTCGTGCTCGGCGAAGGGGCCGGCGTGCTGGTGCTCGAGGAGTACGAGCATGCGCGGCGCCGCGGCGCGAAGATCTACGCCGAGCTGGCCGGCTTCGGCATGGGCGCGGACGCCTTCCACGTGACGGCGCCCAACGTCGACGGCCCGCGGCGCTCGATGCGCGCCGCGCTGCGCGACGCCGGCGTCTCGCCGGACCAGGTGCAGTACCTGAACGCCCACGGCACCTCCACGCCGCTCGGCGACGTCAACGAGACGAATGCGATCAAGCTCGCCTTCGGCGAGGCCGCGCGCAGCCTGGTGGTCAGCTCGACCAAGTCGATGACCGGGCACCTGCTCGGCGGCGCCGGCGGCATCGAGTCGGTCTTCACGGTGCTGTCGCTGCATCGCCAGGTCGTCCCGCCGACGATCAACCTGACGACGCCGGACCCGGAGTGCGACCTCGACTACTGCCCGAACACGGCCCGCGAGATGAAGATCGACGTCGCGCTGAAGAACAACTTCGGCTTCGGCGGCACGAACGGCAGCCTCGTCTTCAAGCGGGTCTGACGCGCCGGAACGGGGCCGGCGATGAGGGGAGAGCCGCCGGCGCAATGGCGACTGGCCGCGTGGCCGGGCGCCTTTTTCGTCGCGACCGGCCTGCTGCTGGCCGCCGCCGGCGGCCTCGTCGCCTGGGCGCTGACCTGGCCCGCCGACGACCCGCTGCCGTGGGCCGGACTGGTGGGCGGTGCAGGCGTGCTCGTGCTGGCGGCGCCTGCCGCCGCGGCCTGGCGTCGGCCCCGCGGGTGGTGGCTGTGCCACGACGGCGACGGTGACTGGCGCTGCCGGGCCGAGTCAGCGTTCGACGGCTCCGACGGCGCGCCTGGCGCCGCCGGCGGCCCGGCGTCCCGCGCGGACCGCGTGGCCGCCGGCCGGCTGACCGTGGTCCTCGACCTCGGCCGGGCCCTGCTGCTCCGCCTCGACACGGACACGCGGCCACGGACGCGCTGGATCGCCGTCACGACGGCCGGCCAGCGGCCGGCCGACGCGGCGGCGTGGCGGCGTGCGGTATATTCCGCGCCACCTCGAACCGGCCCCCCGCCGCACGGCGTCCCTGCGGGCAGTCCCGCCCCGCACCGACTTCCCGAATGAATGCCCCCGACGCCGATGCCCCGCTGATCGAACGAGTCAAGCGGGGAGACGTCAAGGCCTTCGAGATGCTGGTGGTCAAGTACCAGCGCCGCATCGAACGCCTGATCGGCCGCATGGTCCGCGACGTCGACCTGGTGCCCGACATCGCCCAGGAAACCTTCGTCCGCGCCTACCGTGCGATCCCGCAGTTCCGCGGCGACAGCGCCTTCTACACCTGGCTGTACCGGATCGCGGTGAACACCGCGAAGAAGGCGCTGGTCGAGCTCAAGCGCGACCCGCTCGTCACCGAGGCGGCGCGCGCGTCGCGCGACGACGATGACGAAACTTCGCGCACCGAGAACGAACTAAGCGACGGAGAAACGCCGGAAGCGATGCTGGCCAGCAAGCAGGTCGCCGCGACCGTCAACGCGGCGATCGAGGCGCTGTCGGACGACCTCCGCCAGGCGATCACCCTGCGCGAGATCGAAGGCTTGAGCTACGAAGAGATCGCCGAGCTGATGAACTGCCCGATCGGAACGGTGCGTTCGCGCATCTTCCGGGCCCGCGAGGCGATCGCGGCGCGCCTGCGCCCGCTGCTCGACACCCAGGAGGGTGAGCGGTGGTGAGCGGCGCGGTGCGGACGATATGCCAGGGGCCGGCCGGGGCTGGCACGCCTCGCGCAGGGATCGCGCGGCGGGCGTCCGCCGGCATGGCGCCGGGGCCGATCGGCGCTAGGGGTTTCGGAGCGGGCCGGCGCGTGAACCAAAGCGGCCGGGATGGAACGAAGCGGTGCGCGTCCGGGGTGGCCCGGGTGCAGGCCGGCACAGCCGGTGGTTGGAGATCGACATGATGAGCAAGGGCGATGGGGCGGCAGACTGCGGCGAGCAGCTGTCTGCCTTGGCCGATGGCGAGTGCGGCAGCGCGGACGTGGCCGACATCTGCGGGCGCTGGCGGGACGATCCCGCGCTGCGTGCCCGCTGGCACCGCTACCAGATGATCGGCGATGTGCTGCGCAGCGAGGACCTCGCGTGCGCCGCCGCCCATGACAGCGACTTCCTGCGCGGCCTGCGCGCCCGGCTCGAGGCCGAGCCGGTGGTGCTCGCGCCCGCGGCGCTGGCCCCGGCCGAGGTGCTGCAGCCGGCGCTGGCGGCGGGCGGCTCGATCGCGCGGCCGCGCCGGCGTGTCTGGCCCGCC
Organism: Pseudideonella sakaiensis; assembly: GCF_001293525.1. Taxonomy (GTDB): domain Bacteria; phylum Pseudomonadota; class Gammaproteobacteria; order Burkholderiales; family Burkholderiaceae_C; genus Ideonella_A; species Ideonella_A sakaiensis. The sequence continues at coordinate 27,278 of NZ_BBYR01000001.1, forward strand.
GCGGTGGCCGCCGGCTTCGTGACGGTGGTCGCCGCGGGTTTCGTGTTCAACCAGCAGAGCGGCCCGGCGCCCGCGACGCTGGCGGCGGCTCCCGGCAGTCCCGGCCCGGCGCTGGTGCCGTCGGCGATGCCGGTGGCGGCCGTGGCGCGCCCGGTCGCGACGGGCGAGGAACCGCGTCAGGTCGAGGTGGCCGATGGTCGCCTCGTGCGCGATGCGCGGCTCGACCGCTACTTCGCCGCGCACCAGCAGTGGTCCGGGGGCTCGATCGGAGGTAACGTCGCCACGCTGCGCCATGTCGCTGCCGATGCGCCGAAGCGTTGAGCGGCGGCGCCCGTTGCGCACGGCACGGGCCTGGCGGCGGGCCTCGGTCTGGTTTGCCGGCGCCTTTCTGAGCCTGGCGGCCTGGGGCCAGACGGCGGGCGCGGCGGCGCCGTCGCCCGCCGTCGGCGAGCCGATTGCGGCGAAGGACGCGCGGGCCTGGATGCAGCGGCTGCAGGAGGCGCCGCAGCGGCGCAACTTCCAGGGCACCTTCGTCGTGACCGCCGGCGGTGCCGTGTCGAGTGCTCGCATTGCGCACTACCAGGTCGGCCCGCAGCAGTTCGAGCGCATCGAGTCGCTCGATGGGCAGGCACGCCAGGTGTTCCGCCACAACGAGCTGGTGCACACGCTGTGGCCGCAGACGCGGCTGGCGCTGGTCGAGCACCGCGACAAGGTGAGCGCCTTCCCCGCGATGCTGCAGGGTGCCGACGAGCGCACCGCCGAGTTCTACGAGTTCCGGCTGCTGGGCGATGACCGCGTGGCCGGGCGCGAGGCCCAGGTGCTCGCGATGGTGCCGCGCGACGAATGGCGCTTCGCCTACCGTCTCTGGGCCGACCGCGAGACCGGCCTGCTGCTGCGCGCCGACGTGCTGAACGCCGCGGGCGAGCGGCTCGAGTCCTCGGCCTTCTCCGAGGTCGCCGTCAACGTGCGGCCGCAGGCCGACGCCGTGCTGTCGGCCATGAAGAAGCTCGACGGCTACCGCGTCGTGCGACCGACGCCGACGCCGACCCAGCTGGCCCACGAGGGCTGGACGCAGAAGCGCCTCGTGCCGGGCTTCCGCACGCTGAGCTGCATCCGGCGCGTGCTCGCGGCGGCCGGCGAGGCGGAGTCCGCGTCCGCGCCGCAGGTGCTGCAGACCGTCTACTCCGACGGCCTGACCTACGTGTCGGTCTTCATCGAGCCCTACAGCCCCGAGCGCCACACCCGCGCGATGCTGACCAACGTCGGGGCGACGCACACGCTGATGATGCGCCAGGGCGACTGGTGGTTCACGGCCGTCGGCGATGTCCCGGGTGCCGCGCTGCGTGCCTTCGTGAAGGGCATCGAGCGCGCGCCCTGACGCGCTCGCGTGCCCGCGCGGTCGGCGCTGCTTGACTTGGGCCTCGCCGACCCCATGTCGCTGCCCAGATCCCCGTCGGCGTGCGCCGGCGGGGCCGATTCCCGAGCCACCCTCCGTCTTCCGAACGCCATGTCCACGACGCTCGCTCGCACCTCCTCGACCCGCTTCGCCCCGGCCGCCGCGGTCCGGCGCGGCCTGGCCCTGATGCTGATGGCCACGGCGCTGGCCTCGCCGCTGCTGACGCCGGTCCCGGCCCAGGCGCAGGCACAGGGCCTGCCCGATTTCACCGAGCTGGTGGAGCGTGTCGGCCCGGCCGTCGTCAACATCCGCACGACCGAGCGGCCGCGCACCGCGCGCGGCGGGCTGCCCGAGGGCGCCGAGGAGGACATGCTCGAGTTCTTCCGCCGCTTCGGCATCCCGATCCCGAACGCGCCGGGGGGCAACAGCCCGCGCCGGACGCCGCAGCCTGACGAGGGTCCGCAGCGCGGCGGCGTCGGCTCCGGCTTCATCCTCAGTGCCGACGGCTTCGTGATGACGAACGCCCACGTGGTCGAGTCGGCCGACGAGGTCTTCGTGACGCTGACCGACAAGCGCGAGTTCAAGGCCCGCGTGATCGGCGCCGACAAGCGCACCGACGTCGCGATCGTGAAGATCGACGCCGCCGGGCTGCCCTTCGTGCGCATCGGCGACGTGAACCGCCTCAAGGTCGGCGAGTGGGTGATGGCCATCGGCTCGCCCTTCGGCCTCGAGAACACGGTGACGGCCGGCATCGTCAGCGCCAAGGCGCGCGACACCGGGGACTACCTGCCGCTGATCCAGACCGACGTGGCGATCAACCCCGGCAACTCCGGCGGCCCGCTGATCAACCTGCGCGGCGAGGTGGTCGGCATCAATTCGCAGATCTACAGCCGCTCGGGCGGCTTCATGGGCATCTCGTTCGCGATCCCGATCGACGAGGCGATCCGCGTGTCGGAGCAGCTGCGTGCCACCGGGCGCGTGGTGCGGGGCCGCATCGGCGTGCAGATCGCCGCGGTCGGCAAGGACGTGGCCGAATCGATCGGCCTCGGCAAGCCCACCGGCGCGCTGGTGCAGAGCGTCGAGGCCGGCGGACCGTCGGAGAAGGGCGGCGTCGAGCCGGGCGACATCATCACCAAGGTCGACGGTCGCGTGGTCGAGAAGTTCGGCGACCTGCCGCGCCTGATCGGGGCCACCAAGCCGGGCCAGAAGGTCACGCTGCAGGTGTTCCGCCGCGGGGCCTACCGCGACCTGGCCGTGACGGTCGTCGAGCTGGAGCCCGCGCAGCCCTCGCGCCGTGCGTCGGCGCCGGAGTCCGCCAAGCCCGCGGCGCCGGTGAGCGCGCTCGGCCTGTCGGTGACCGACCTGAGCGATGCGCAGAAGAAGGAGCTGAAGGTCAAGGGCGGCGTGCGGGTCGAGAGTGCCGACGGCGCGGCGGCCCGTTCCGGGCTGCGCGAGGGCGACGTGATCCTCGCGCTCGACAACACCGAGGTCACCGGGGCGCGCCAGTTCGAGACCATCGCCGCCCGCGTCGACAAGTCGAAGCCGGTGACGGCGCTGGTGCGGCGCGGCGACTGGGTCAACTACATCGTGATCCGGCCGCTGGCCACGCGCTGACGCGAACGCGCCTGCCCCGAGAAGCCGAGCAGGCTGCCGGGGCTTTCCGCCTGGCGGGAAAGCGGCCCCGTTGCGGGGGCTGCCTGGGAAAATTGCGTGCCAGGCCTGTGTTTTGCTGCGACGGGCGCGGCGCTGCGGACAGCGGAATTCATCGGTCCAGACAACGCAATCGCGCTGGATCGGCCGGGATTCCGGCTTCGAGCGTCCGTCCGCGTGGCCTGTCAGCAACGGGCCCCGCTGCGCCTCAGTCCTGTGGAAAAGCTGTGGATGAAAGGCCTCGTTGGCGTCGCGCAACGGGCCGAAATCCTGGCATCGGCGGGCTCCCGCGGCGTGCTTTTGGCTACAATGGAAGCCCAACAAGCAGTTGCCAAACCTTTTGTTGGAAGGCGCGTCAATCTTTCGACGTGCCTTTTTTTTGACCTCCGCACGGGCGCTGCCCGGGCCCGAGGCCACCCTCCCGCCGCCCGGGCGAGACGCGTCCCGACGGGGCCCGCGGTCGAGGCTCGCGCGTGATCCGACGTGTCCATGGACCACATCCGCAACTTCTCCATCATCGCCCACATCGACCATGGCAAGTCGACCCTCGCCGACCGTCTGATCCAGCGCTGCGGCGGCCTGAGCGACCGCGAGATGGAGGCCCAGGTGCTCGACTCGATGGACATCGAGCGCGAGCGCGGCATCACGATCAAGGCCCAGACCGCGGCGCTGCAGTACACCGCGCGCAATGGCCGGACCTACCAGCTGAACCTGATCGACACCCCGGGACACGTCGACTTCTCCTACGAGGTCAGCCGCTCGCTGTCCGCCTGCGAGGGCGCGCTGCTGGTGGTCGATGCCAGCCAGGGTGTCGAGGCGCAGACGGTGGCCAACTGCTACACCGCGCTCGAGCTCGGCGTGGACGTGCTGCCCGTGCTGAACAAGATGGACCTGCCGCAGGCCGATCCCGAGCGCGCGAAGGAGGAGATCGAGGACGTCATCGGCATCGACGCCAGCGAGGCCATCCCCTGCAGCGCGAAGACCGGCGAGGGCATCGACGAGATCCTCGAGGCCGTGGTGGCGCGGGTGCCCGCGCCGCGCGGCCGCGCCGAGGCGCCGCTGCGCGCGATGATCATCGACTCCTGGTTCGACAACTACGTCGGCGTCGTGATGCTGGTGCGGGTGGTCGACGGCGAGCTGCGGCGCGGCGAGCGCTTCAAGATGATGGCCTCCGGCGCGGCCTACGCGGCCGAGCAGCTCGGCGTGTTCACGCCGAAGTCGGTGCAGCGCGAGCTGCTGCGCGCCGGCGAGGTCGGCTTCGTGATCGCCGGCATCAAGGAACTGCAGGCCGCCAAGGTCGGCGACACGATCACGCTCGAGAAGAAGCTGCCGAACAACCTCGGCCCGGCCGACGAGGCCCTGCCGGGCTTCAAGGAGATCCAGCCGCAGGTTTTCGCCGGCCTCTACCCGACCGAGGCCAGCGAGTACGACCAGCTGCGCGACGCGCTCGAGAAGCTCAAGCTGAACGACTCCTCGCTGCGCTTCGAGCCCGAGGTCAGCCAGGCGCTCGGCTTCGGCTTCCGCTGCGGCTTCCTCGGGCTGCTGCACATGGAGATCGTGCAGGAGCGGCTCGAACGCGAGTTCGACCAGGACCTGATCACCACCGCGCCCAGCGTGGTCTACGAGGTCGAGCTGAACGACGGCACGGTGCTGCTGGTCGAGAACCCGTCGAAGATGCCGGACCTGGGCCGCATCCGCGAGATCCGCGAGCCGATCGTGACGGTGCACCTGTACATGCCGCAGGACTACGTCGGCCCGGTGATGACGCTGGCCAACCAGAAGCGCGGCGTGCAGCTCAACATGGCCTACCACGGCCGCCAGGTGATGCTGACCTACGAGCTGCCGTTGGCGGAGATCGTGCTGGACTTCTTCGACAAGCTGAAGAGCGTGTCGCGCGGTTATGCGTCGATGGACTACGAGTTCAAGGAGAACCGGGCCGCGGACGTCGTGAAGGTCGACATCCTGCTGAACGGCGACCGCGTCGATGCGCTGTCCATCATCGTGCACCGCTCGCAGAGCCAGTACCGCGGGCGCGCGGTGGTGGCGAAGATGCGCGAGCTGATCTCGCGCCAGATGTACGACGTCGCGGTGCAGGCTGCCATCGGCTCCAACATCATTGCGCGTGAGACAATCAAGGCGTTGCGCAAGAACGTGCTGGCGAAGTGCTACGGCGGGGACATCACCCGCAAGCGCAAGCTGCTCGAGAAACAAAAGGCCGGCAAGAAACGCATGAAGCAGATCGGGTCCGTCGAGGTGCCTCAGGAAGCGTTCCTGGCGATCCTGCAGGTGGACGATTGATGAGCTGGCTGACCGGTGGGCTGTACGCGGTCCTGGGGCTGTACCTCGGGGGCTGGTACCTCGGCAAGTGGACGGGCAACTTCTCGCTGCTGCTGTTCGTGCTGTCGGTGGTGACGCTGGCCTACTGGCTGGCCGAGCGCTTCGTGTTCGCGCCGCGGCGCGCCGCGGCCGCGCGGGCGCTGGAAACGCAGGCGCAGGCGCGCGCCGAGGAACTGGGTCGCCGCGGCATCACGCGGGTCGACAGCGATGTGGACGGGGCACGCCGTGCCGCGCTCGCCCAGCCATGGTGGCTCGACTGGACCGCCGGCCTGTTCCCGGTGATCCTGGCGGTGTTCCTGCTGCGCTCCTTCCTGTTCGAGCCCTTCAAGATCCCGTCCGGCTCGATGATCCCGACGCTGCTGGTGGGGGACCTGATCCTCGTCAACAAATTCCATTACGGCGTGCGCCTGCCGGTGATCAACAAGAAGATCATCGCCAACCAGGATCCGCAGCGCGGCGACGTGATGGTGTTCCGCTACCCGTCCGACCCGAGCATCGACTACATCAAGCGCGTGGTCGGCGTGCCGGGCGACGAGATCAGCTTCCGCGACCAGCGCCTGTTCGTGAACGGCGAGGCCGCGCCGCTGCAGCGGATGCCGGACCCGGGCTTCTACGACGAGTCGCTGATGCGCTACTTCCCCGAGTTCAAGGAGAAGCTCGGCCAGGTGGAGCACCGCATCCTCGTGAATCCGCAGTACCAGCCGTACTATGGCGCCGACGACAAGATCAGCTTCCCGTTCCGCGAGAACTGCCGCTACGACGCGCAGGGGGTGCGCTGCAAGGTGCCCGCGGGCCACTATTTCATGATGGGCGACAATCGCGACAACTCGCAGGATTCGCGCTTCTGGGGTTTCGTCCCCGACGAGAACATCGTCGGCAAGGCTTTCTTCATCTGGATGAACTTCGGGGACCTGAAGCGCATCGGATCCTTCCACTGACCGTGTCCGAGGGAGCACGCACCATGAACGCCGTTCGAGCGTCTGCACGGGCCCAGCGCGGCCTGGGCCTGTTCAGCCTGTTGTTCTGGCTGGTCCTGATCGGCGGCATCACGCTGATCGCGCTGAAGGTGTTCCCGACGGTCAACGAGTACCTGACGATCCGCCGCGTGGTCGAGAAGATCGCCGCCAGCGGCGTGACGACCGCGCCCGAGGTGCGCAATGCCTTCGAGGCGGCCAAGGCGGTCGAGTACTCGATCACGTCGATCTCCGGCAAGGACCTGCAGGTCAGCCGCCAGGGGGAGCGCCTGGTCATCTCCTACGCCTACAACGTGGAGATCGAGCTGGTGCCGCCGGTCTACCTGTTGATGAAGTACGAGGGCCGCGCGCCCAAGTGATGCCCGCGCGCCCTGCGCGCCCGATGCCTGCGTGAACGCCACCCACCCCTTCGCCGGACTGCAGTCCCGCCTCGGTCACCGCTTCGCCGACCCGGGCCTGCTGGTGCGTGCGCTGACCCACCGCAGCCACGGCGCGGACCACAACGAGCGGCTCGAGTTCCTCGGCGATGCGGTGCTGAGCCTGGCGGTGTCGGACCTGCTGTTCGAACGTTTCGCCGGCTCGGACGAGGGCGACCTGACCCGCGTGCGGGCCCACCTCGTGCGCGAGGACAGCCTGCACCGCGTGGCGCTGCAGCTGGACCTGCCCGAGGCGCTGCGCCTGGGCGAGGGCGAGGCGCGAGGCGGTGGGGCGCAGCGCGCGTCCATCCTCGCCGATGCGCTGGAGGCGGTCATCGGCGCGACCTTCCTGGACGGCGGCTTCGCCGCGGCGCGCGCGCTGGTGCAGCGCCTGTTCGGCGAGGTGATCCAGACCACCGAGCTGACCGGCTGGGCCAAGGACGCAAAGACCGAGCTGCAGGAGTGGCTGCAGGCGCGGCGGCTGCCGGTGCCGGCCTACCGCATCGTCGCCACGCGCGGCCAGGCGCATGCCCAGACCTTCGAGGTCGAGTGCGCGGTGCAGGCGCTGAACCTCGTCTTCCGCGGCGAAGGCCGCTCGCGGCGCATGGCCGAGCAGGAGGCGGCCCGGCGCATGCTGGACGCGCTGAACGCGACCGACCAGCCCGGCAGCCCCTTGCGCTCGTGAGCACCGAGACGTCCCCCGAGCCGGATCCGGCGCCCGAGGCCGACGCGCGGCGCTGCGGCTGGATCGCGATCGTCGGCCGCCCGAACGTCGGCAAGTCGACGCTGCTCAATGCGCTGGTCGGGCAGAAGGTCAGCATCACGTCCAACAAGGCGCAGACGACGCGGCACCGCATCCACGGCATCCGCACCGTCGGTTCCACGCAGTTCGTCTTCATCGACACGCCCGGCTTCCAGACCCGGCACGCGGCCGCGCTGAACCGCACGCTGAACCGCACGGTGCAGGGCGTGCTGGCCGACGTGGACCTGGTGCTGTTCGTCGTCGAGGCCGGTCGCTTCGGGCTGGACGACGCGAAGGTGCTGTCGCTGCTCGCAGCCGCGGGCGCCGACGCGCCGCCGGTGGTGCTGGTCGCCAACAAGCTCGATGCGGTGCACCGCCGCGCCGAGCTCGCCCCCTGGCTCAAGGGCATGCAGGAGCGGCATCCCTTCGCCGAGTACGTGCCGCTGTCGGCGCGCCGCGACGCCGACGTGCAGCGCCTGCTCGGCATCCTCGAGCCCTACCTGCCGCAGCAGGACTGGTTCTACGACGAGGATGCGCTGACCGACCGCAGCGAACGCTTCCTCGCCAGCGAGATCGTGCGCGAGAAGCTGTTCCGGCTGACGGGCGACGAGCTGCCCTACACCTCGACGGTGGTCATCGACTCCTTCCAGGAGGAAGGCGAGCTGCGGCGCATCGCCGCCAGCATCGTCGTCGAGCGCGACGCCCACAAGGGCATGGTGATCGGCGACCGCGGCGCGATGCTCAAGCGCATCGGCACCGAGGCCCGCCAGGAGCTCGAGCGGCTGACGGGCGGCAAGGTGTTCCTCGAGCTGTGGGTCAAGGTGCGTTCCGGCTGGGCCGACGACGAGGAACACCTGCGCAGCTACGGCTACGAGTAGCGGATGGCCGCGGCGCGGCGCCCGCCGACGCTGGTGCCGGCCTACGTGCTGCACCAGTACGACTGGAGCGAGACCAGCCTGGTCGTCGAACTGCTGACCCGCGAGCACGGCCGTGTCGCCGTGGTCGCCAAGGGTGCCAAGCGCCCGCACTCCCAGCTGCGGCCGGTGCTGCTGCCTTTCCAGCGCATCCTGGTGGCCTTCGGGCGCGCCGGGCGCACCGCCGGCGACGAGGGCGTGCCCGAGGTGCAGACCCTGCGCAGCGCGGAATGGGGCGGTGCCGGCCACGTGATGCCCGCCGGCGCGGCGCTGTTCAGCGGCTTCTACCTGAACGAGCTGCTGATGAAGTTCCTGCCGCGCCTGGACCCGCACCCCGCGCTCTACGACGCCTACGAGGCCACGCTGCCCGCGCTGCGGCAGCGCGGCGGGCGCGACGAGCCGGCGATGGCTGCCGCGCTGCGGGCCTTCGAGCTGTGCCTGCTGCAGACCGCCGGCCTGCTGCCGGACCTCAGCGTCGAGACCGCCACGCAGGCGCCGGTCGACCCGGCGGCACGCTACCGCCTGCGCGGCGAGACCGGCGTCGCGGCGGCGCTCGGCGACGGCGAGCTCGACGGCGCGGCGCTGGTGCATGCGCAGGCGGCGCTGCAGCACGGCAGCCTGGTGGCGCTGCAGCAGGCCTGCCTGCCGCATGCGGCGGCCTGGCGAGGCGTGCTGCGCCAGCTGCTTCACTATCATCTGGGCCTTCCCCAACTGCGCACCCGGCAACTGCTGGTGGACCTGCAGAACCTCGAGCGCCGCACTGCATGAACCCGCTCATCACCACCGGCCAGCGGCCGGGCGACCGCACCGCGCTGTCGGTCAACCTGAACAAGGTGGCGCTGCTGCGCAACACGCGCACGCTGACCATTCCCAGCGTGACGCGCGCCGCCACGCTGGCGCTGCAGGCCGGCGCCCAGGGCATCACGGTGCACCCGCGGCCCGACGAACGCCACATCCGGTCCCACGATGTCTTCGACCTCGCCGACCTGCTGCGCGACTGGCCGGCGGCCGAATACAACATCGAGGGCAACCCGCTGCACAACCTGATGGACCTGGTGCGCCGGCTGGCCGAGCGCGGCCAGGCGCCGCAGCAGGTCACCTTCGTGCCGGACGCGGTGGGCCAGTCCACCTCCGACCACGGCTGGTCGCTGCCGCAGGACGCGGCCCAGCTCGTCCCGCTGATCCGCGAGGCCCAGGGACTGGGCGCCCGCGTCTCGCTGTTCATGGACCCGCTGCCGCAGGCCATGGCTGCCGCGCGCGACACCGGGGCCGAGCGCGTCGAGCTCTACACCGAGGCCTATGCGCGCGCCCACGGCACGCCGCGCCAGGCCGAGGTGCTCGCCGGCTACGTCGCCGCCGGCGCCGCCGCGCGCGGCGCCGGCCTGGCGCTGAATGCGGGCCACGACCTGAACCGCGACAACCTCGCCGACTTCCTGGCCGCGGTGCCGGGCGTCGAGGAGGTGTCGATCGGCCACGCGCTGATCGCCGATGCGCTCGAGCTCGGCCTGGCCGAGACCGTGCGCGACTACCTGCGCTGCATCCACCGTGCCTCGGCCTGAGCGACGCGCCGGCCCGCAGCGCGGAGCCGCCCGGTGATCGTCGGCATCGGCACCGACGTCTGCGACGTCCGGCGCATCCGCGAGACCTGGGCGCGGCGCGGCGAGCGCTTCGCCGAGCGCGTGCTCGGTCCGTCGGAGCTGCGGGTCTTCCACGCGCGGCGTGCGCGCGTCGAGGCGCGCGGTCTGAGCTACCTGGCCACCCGTTTCTCGGCCAAGGAAGCCTTCTCGAAGGCGATCGGACTGGGCATGCACATGCCGATGGCCTGGCGCGCCTGCGAGATCCTGAACCTGCCGGGCGGCCAGCCCGTGCTGCGCCTGCACGGCGCACTCGCCGCCTGGTTCGACGCGCGGGGCCTCGTCGGCCACGTCAGCGTCAGCGACGAGACCGACTACGCCACCAGCTTCGTGGTGGTCGAAACCCGAGACCCCGCCCTCCGAGACCATGGCCCCTCCCGCCCCGACCCCGCGCCGCCCGACCCCGCCTGAGCCGACGCCCGCCCCGCAGGCGCCCGTCGTGCTCGACATCGCGGGGCCGACGCTCACCGCCGACGACCGGCGCCGCCTGCGGCATCCGCTGACCGGCGGCCTGATCCTCTTCGCCCGCCACTGTCAGGACCGCGCCCGGCTCACCGCGCTCGTGGCCGAGCTGAAGGCCGAGCGGCCGGACCTGCTGGTCTGCGTCGACCACGAGGGTGGTCGGGTGCAGCGCTTCCGCAGCGACGGCTTCACCGTGCTGCCGCCGATGGCCCGGCTGGGCGCGCTGTGGATGGACGATGCGCTGGCGGCGACCGACGCGGCGACCGCGGTCGGCACCGTGCTCGGCGCGGAGCTGCGCGCCTGCGGCATCGACCTCAGCTTCACGCCCGTGCTGGACCTGGACCATGGCCGCAGCGCAGTGATCGGCGACCGCGCCTTCCACCGCGACCCGCGCGTGGTCACGCTGCTCGCCAAGAGCCTGATGCACGGCCTGCTGATGGCCGGCATGGGCCACTGCGGCAAGCACTTCCCCGGCCATGGCCACGCGACGGCCGACAGCCATGTCGCGGTGCCGGTGGACCGCCGCTCGCTGAAGGCGTTGCTGGCCGACGATGTGCGCCCCTACGGCTGGCTCTCGACCAGCCTGGTCGGCGTGATGCCGGCCCACGTCGTCTACCCGCGCGTCGATGCCCGGCCGGCCGGCTATTCGGCGCGCTGGCTGCAGGAGATCCTGCGCGAGCGCCTGGGTTTCCAGGGCGCCATCTTCAGCGACGACCTCAGCATGGAAGGCGCCCGCCACCTGGACGGGCGCGTGCTGGCGCCGACCGAGGCCGCGGTGGAGGCCCTGAACGCCGGCTGCGACCTCGTGCTGCTGTGCAACCAGTCGGCGGTGGACGGCGGGCGCCCGGTGGACGCGCTGCTCGACGGCCTCTGGGACGCCGCCGCGCAGGGCCGCTGGACCCCCGACCCTGCGGCCGAGGCGCGGCGCCAGCGCCTGCTGCCCACCCAGCCCCCGCTGCCGTGGGACGAACTGATGCACTCGGCGGTCTACCGGCAGGCGCTCGAGCGCCTGCCCTGAGGCACCGCGCCGCGCGGCGCCGGAGGGCGCAGCGGCGCGGGCGCTCGCCGGCTCAGCCCTCGAAGGGCAGCCGCACCTGCGACAGGTCCTTGCGGGTCTCGACCATCACCAGCGGGCCCTCGTCGACCTGCACCGGCGGCCGCGGCTCGCGCGGCACATGGATCGGCCGCGGCTCGCGGGCCATCGCTTCCTGCGCCAGGCGCACCTTGTCGGCATCGGAACCGACCCATTCGAGGCCGGCCGCGCGGGCCAGCGCCTGCAGGTCCTCGGCCGGCAGGACGAAGGCCGGGGCCGGGGCCGGCGCGGCGACCACGGGAGCCGGCGGCGCGACCGGCGCCGCGGGCGGCGGCGACTGCGGGGCGGGCTCGGCCGGGATGGTCGCCACTGCGGCTTCCGCCGGAGCCTCGGCCGCCGGCGTCGCGCCGGACGGACCTGCGCCGTCCTCCGCACGAGCAACGGCGCTGCCTTCGGAGAGCGGCGAGGCAGCCGCCTCGGGCGCGGCGTCGACGGCGGTCAGGCCGGCCTCTTCGTCGATGCGCTCGCGACGCGGGCCGCGGCGACGGCGGCGGCCGTCCCGTTCGCCCCGTTCACCCCGCTCGCTGCGGTCCGTGTCATCGGCGGCGTCGGTCGGCGTCGCCGCTGCGGGCTCGGCGCTGTCCGCCGGCGCGCCCGCGACGGGCGGGGTCGTCGCGACGCTGGCGTCGGCGTTCTCCCCGGCGTCGGGGGCCGTGGCCACCGCGCCCTCGTCGCGGTCCCGACCGCGGCCGCGGCGCCGGCGGCGGCCGTCGCGTGCGTCGCGCTCGCCGGCCGGTGCCGCTGCGTCGGGCTCGCCGGCAACGATGGCCGCTGCCTCGGCGGCGCTCAGGCCCGGCTCGGTGTCGGCGAAGGCGGTGGCCGAGGCCAGCGCCTCGTCCCCGTCACGGGGGGCGGCCGCCGGGTCACGCTCACGGCGCTCGCCGCGCTCGCGGCGGCGGCCGTCGCGGCCTTCGCCGCGCGGTTCACGCGCCTCGCGCGGTTCACGGCCCTCGTTCGCGCTGCCGGCGGCGCCGGCCGCGCCGGTCGTGCCGGCGGCGCGCTCGGCGGTCTCGGGGGCTTCGCCGCGCTCGGCGTGGCGGTCGCGGCCACGGCGGCCACGGCCCTCCGCAGCCTCGCCGCGGTCCGCGCGCTCGGTCCGCTGCTCGGGTCGCTCGCTGCGCTCCCCGCGCGGGCCGCGCTCGGCGTCGCGGCGGCCTTCGCCGCGCTCGCCACGCTCGCCGCGCTCGCCACGTTCACCCCGTTCGCCGCGCTCGTGGCGCGACGAGCCCCGTCCGTTGCGCGCGCCGCGTTCGCCGCGGCGCCCGGCGCCGTCCTCGGCCGGCGCCGCCGGCGCGGCCACCGGCGCGGCGGCCGGAGCGGCCGGCACCGGTGCGGGCGCAGGCACCTCCGCCGGTACGCCGAAGAGCCGCTTCACGAAGCCGAAGAAGCCGCCGCCGGGCGCGGCCGGGGCCGCCACCGGGGCCGGTGCGGGCGCCGGCATCGGAGCCACCGGGGCGGGCTGCGCCGCCGCCACCGGCGCGGGGGCCGGCTTCGGCTCCGCCATCGGGGCCGGCGTTTCCGGCAGGATGCCCTTGATCACCGGCTCCTGCTTCGGCTTGCCCTTCTCGGCCTGGTCGCGGCGCCGCGTGATCCCGACCTCCTCCTCGATGTCGTCGATCATCGTGTAGCTGGCCTGCAGGTTCTCCAGCCGCGGATCGTCGTGCCGCAGGCGCTCGAGCCGGTAGTTCGGCGTCTCGAGGGCCTTGTTCGGCACCAGCAGCACCGTCACGCGCTGCTTCAGCTCGATCTTCGTGATCTCGGTGCGCTTCTCGTTCAGCAGGAAGGAGGTCACCTCCACCGGCACCTGCACGTGCACCGCGGCGGTGTTCTCCTTCATCGACTCCTCCTGCACCATGCGCAGGATCTGCAGCGCCGAGGACTCGGTGTCGCGGATGTGGCCGGTGCCGTTGCAGCGCGGGCAGGTGATGTGGCTGCCCTCGCTGAGCGCCGGGCGCAGGCGCTGCCGGCTGAGCTCGAGCAGGCCGAACTTCGAGATCGTCGAGAACTGCACCCGCGCGCGGTCCTGGCGCAGCGCGTCGCGCAGCCGCGTCTCCACCTCGCGGCGGTTCTTCGACTCCTCCATGTCGATGAAGTCGACGACGATCAGGCCGCCCAGGTCGCGCAGCCGCATCTGGCGGGCGATCTCGTCGGCGGCCTCCAGGTTGGTGCGGGTGGCCGTTTCCTCGATGTCGCCGCCGCGCGTGGCGCGCGCGGAGTTCACGTCCACCGCGACCAGGGCCTCGGTGTGGTCGATCACGATCGCGCCGCCCGAGGGCAGGTTGACGGTGCGGCTGAAGGCCGTCTCGATCTGGTGCTCGATCTGGAAGCGGCTGAACAGCGGCGCGTCGTCGCGGTAGCGCTTGACCTTGTGCGCCGTGTCCGGCATCACGTGCGCCATGAACTGGCGCGCCTGTTCGTAGATGTCGTCGGTGTCGATCAGGATCTCGCCGACATCCGCGGTGAAGTAGTCGCGGATCGCGCGGATCACGAGGCTCGATTCCTGGTAGATCAGGAAGGCACCCTTGCCGGCCTTGGAGGCGCCGTCGATGGCGTCCCACAGCTTCAGCATGTAGTTCAGGTCCCACTGCAGCTCGGCGGCGCTGCGGCCGATGCCGGCGGTGCGCGCGATCAGGCTCATGCCCTTCGGGTACTCGAGCTGCTCGAGGTTTTCCTTCAGCTCCTCGCGGTCCTCGCCCTCGATGCGCCGGCTGACGCCGCCGCCGCGCGGGTTGTTCGGCATCAGCACGAGGTAGCGGCCGGCCAGGCTGACGAAGGTGGTCAGCGCGGCGCCCTTGTTGCCGCGCTCCTCCTTCTCGACCTGCACCAGCAGCTCCTGGCCGTTGGCGATCACGTCCTGGATCTTCGCGTCGCGGACGCTGACGCCCTCGCGGAAGTAGCTGCGCGCGATCTCCTTGAACGGCAGGAAGCCGTGGCGGTCCTCGCCGTAGTCGACGAAGCAGGCCTCGAGCGAGGGCTCGACCCGCGTCACGACCGCCTTGTAGATGTTGCCCTTGCGCTGCTCGCGCCCCTCGATCTCGGTTTCGAAATCGAGCAGCTTCTGCCCGTCCACGATCGCGAGGCGCCGCTCTTCCGGCTGCGTCGCATTGATCAGCATGCGTTTCATCGATCCTCCAGCGCGTGGCCCCCCGTCCGGGAGGCGCACGCCATCACGCCCTGCGCCATCGGGGCGGGAGCCCCAAGGCGCTGCTTCGATGCACGAAAAAACGTGGAGGAACCGAAAGGAATCGCCCTGGACCGCTGCGGGACCGGTCAGCAGACCGGACGTGGCTGCGGCGTTGGCGCGTGCGTGGCAGTGGGCTCGGCGGCGGGCGACGTCGGGCGCCGCACCGGGCCCGGCCAGATGGCGCGGCGGTGCGGGCAGGCGACGCGTCCGTCCCGTCGCCGCGCGCGGGCCGGCACACCGCCCGCGACCGGCGGGTGGCCGGGGGGCAGTGTGCGCTCGGCGCGCAGCGGGGCAGGGGACGGCGGCATCCGCGTGGAATCACTGGACGCGGGTGCAAGCTCATTGCGGCAGGCGGCGCGGTGGCCGGCACCCGGGGGTGCCGCTGGCCGTCCGGCCTGGCAACGTCTTCCACCCGGAAGACCTCGTGCTGGGTTCGTTCTGGGTTTTTTCTTCCGCAGTGGCGGCTGCCCCGTGCCGATCCGTGCCGGATCCCACCCAGGCAGACCCCCGCTGCGTCGCATCCTCGAAACCGGGCTGGGCCCGGTTGCCTGCCATTGCCGTACGCGTGAAGGCTAAACTCTGGAAAATCAAACACTTACGACAAGAGCGTGGCGAGTCGGATTATAGGGGCCCGCGCGACGGCGCCCAGCGTCGCGCGACCCGAGGCCGCCCCGGCGCCTCCTCCCGACGGAGGAGGGCCGGCCGCCGGCCCGGCAGCGGTGCGGCAGCTGACGGTCGACGAGGCCTCGGAAGGCCAGCGGCTGGACAACTACCTCGTCAAGCAGCTGAAAGGTGCGCCGAAGAGCCTCGTCTACCGCGTGATCCGCAGCGGCGAGGTGCGCGTGAACAAGGGCCGCGCCGCGGCGGACAGCCGCCTGGCACTCGGTGACGTGGTGCGGGTGCCGCCGCTGCGGCTCGCGGCGGGCGCGGCGGTCGATCGCGCGCCGGGCAGCAGCGCGTCGACGGCCCCGGCCCGCGAGTTCCCGATCGTGCACGAGGACGAGCAGCTGCTGGTGATCGACAAGCCGGCCGGCATCGCGGTGCACGGCGGCAGCGGCGTCAGCTGGGGGGTGATCGAGCAACTGCGCCGGGCCCGGCCGCAGGCGCGCTTCCTGGAGCTCGTGCACCGGCTCGACAAGGAGACCTCCGGCCTGCTGCTGGTGGCCAAGAAGCGCTCGGCGCTGGTGGCGCTGCAGGACCTGTTTCGCGCTGGCGCCGCGTCGCGCGCCATGACCAAGACCTATGCGGCGCTGGTCGTCGGCAGCTGGCCGGCCCGGCTGAAGGTGATCGACCAGGCCCTGCTGAAGACGCTGGACGCCCAGGGCGAGCGCCACGTGCGCATCGTCCCCGCCGACCACGACGGGGCGCGCCGCGCGATCACGCTGGTCCGCGTCGCCCGCGCGCTGCCGGGCTACAGCCTGCTCGACGTGACGCTGAAGACCGGGCGCACGCACCAGATCCGGGTCCACCTGGCCGGGGCCGGCCATGTCATCGTGGGCGACGAGCGTTACGGTGACTTCGAGCGCAACCGGGCGCTGGCCCGCGGCCAGGCCGTGCCCGGCCTGCGCTTCGACCGCATGTTCCTGCATGCGCGCCGCCTCGTGCTGCCCCACCCCGCGAGCGGCGAGGTCCTCACGCTGGAGGCCCCGCTGCCGCGAGAATGCGAGGCCCTGCTGCAGGCGCTCGCCGCCACCGCCCCCCCGCCATGACGCCTCCCGCCTCGCGCCAGTTCGACCTGATCGTCTTCGACTGGGACGGCACGCTGTTCGACTCGACCGAGCTGATCGCCCGCTGCATCCAGTCGGCCTGCGCGGACCTCGGCGTCGCGGTGCCGAGCCGCGACGACGCCCGCTACGTGATCGGCATGGGCCTGGTCGAGGCGCTGCAGCATGCGGCGCCGGGGCTCCCGCGCGAGCGCTACCCGGCGCTGGGCGCACGCTACCGGCACCACTACGTCGCGCGCCAGCACGAACTGGCCCTGTTCGACGGCGTGCTGGACCTGCTGGCGGGGCTGAAGGCGCGCAGCCACCTGCTGGGCGTGGCGACCGGCAAGTCCCGCCGCGGGCTGGACGAGGCGCTCGGCGCGGTGCAGCTGCGCGGCCTGTTCGACGCCACCCGGACCGCCGACGAGACCGCCTCCAAGCCCCACCCGCGGATGCTGCAGGAGCTGATGGCCGAACTCGGCGTCGAGCCGCGGCGCACGCTGATGATCGGGGACACCACGCATGACCTGCAGCTCGCGGCGAATGCCGGGGCCGCCAGCGTCGGCGTGAGCTATGGCGCGCACGAGCCGCTCGGCTTCGCCGCGCTGGGCCCCCGCCACGTCGCCCACAGCGTGCCGGAGCTGGCCGCCTGGCTGGCCCAGCATGGTTGAGGCGCCGCCCGGCGAGCCGCCGGCACCGCGCGAGTGGGTCTGCCGCAGCGAGGACCTGGTCGAGCGCGGCAAGGCGGTGCTGTTCGAGGTGCGCGAGTTCCGCCACGCGGTGCGGGCCTTCGTGCTGCGCATCGACGGCCAGGTGGTGGGCTACCTGAACCGCTGCGCCCACGTGCCGGCCGAGATGGACTGGGTGCCCGGCGAGTTCCTCGACGACAGCGGCCGCTACATCCTCTGCGCGATCCACGGCGCCGCCTACCACCCGGCCGACGGGCGCTGCGCGGGCGGGCCCTGCGGCCGCGGACGGCTGACCGCGCTGCGTGTCGAGGAGACCGGCGGCCAGGTGTATTGGTATCCTTCCCGGGACATCCGGCCTCCCGCGCCGGCCGCTGAAAGCCCGCCATGAGCTCGACCGATCCCTTTCCCGCCAGTTCGCCGCCGGAGCCTGCGCCGGCCGCGGAGCCCCGGGCCGTCCCGCGCGCGGCGCTGGACGGGGTGATCGAGCAGTTCGCGCGCGAGTACCTGCAGGACCGCCGCAGCGACCGCCGCTGGCGCACGCTGTGGCGCCTGTCCTGGCTGGTGCTGGTGGGCCTGCTGGTGTGGGTCGTGGTCTCGGCCCGCACCCATGCGACGGCGCCGAGCACGCCGCACACCGCGCTGGTGGAGGTCCGCGGCGAGATCGGCCTGGACTCGGAAGCGAGCGCCGAGGTGCTGGTGGGTGCGCTGAAGAGCGCCTTCGAGGACAGCGCCTCCGAGGCGGTCGTGCTGCGGATCAACTCGCCGGGCGGCAGCCCGGTGCAGGCCGGCATCGTCAACGACGAGATCCGCCGCCTCAAGGCCCTGCACAAGAAGAAGGTCTACGCGGTGGTGGAGGAGATGTGCGCCTCCGGCGCCTACTACATCGCGGTCGCGGCCGACGAGATCTACACCGACAAGGCGAGCATCGTCGGCTCGATCGGCGTGCTGATGGACGGCTTCGGCTTCCCGGGCCTGATGGAGAAGCTCGGCGTGGAGCGGCGCCTCGTGACCGCCGGCGAGAACAAGGCGCTCGGCGACCCCTTCTCGCCGGTCAACGAGAAGCACCGCGCCTACACCCAGGCGCTGGTCGACCAGATCCACCGCCAGTTCATCGCGGTGGTGAAGCAGGGCCGCGGCGACCGGCTGAAGGAGACGCCGGAGACCTTCTCCGGGCTGTTCTGGAACGGCGAGGAGGCGGTGCGCCTCGGCCTGGCCGACAAGCTGGGCAACCTCGACTACGTGGCCCGCGAGGTGATCAAGGCCGAGGAGATCATCGACTACACGCCGCGCGAGAACGTCGCGGAACGGCTGGCCAAGCGCTTCGGCGCATCGATCGGCGCCGGCGCCGTGAAGGCGCTGCACGCGGTGCCCGGCCTGCGCTGACGGCCGTTCGCCAAGCGCGGACGCCGCGCTTGCAGGCGCAGGGGAGCGCATGGAAACACTGCTGAAGCTGGTCGCGGTCCTGCCCTGGCCGGACTGGCTCGCGATCGCGCTGTTCGTCGGCGGCTGGGTCGCCTATGCGGCCTTCGCGCGGCGGCGCGCCGCGACCCAGGCCTCGATCCTCGGCGCGACCAACCGCATCCGGCGCCAGTGGATGCTGCAGACCACGCACCGCGAGGTTCGGGTGATCGATGGGGTGGTGATCCAGAACCTGTCCAGCAGCCCGTCGTTCTTCGCGTCGACGACGATCCTGATCATCGGCGGCCTGCTGGCGGTGCTCGGCACCACCGAGAAGGCCAGCGAGCTGGTGCGCGAGATCCCCTTCGCCGCGCGCACCTCGGTGCTGATCTTCGACCTGAAGATCGTCGTGCTGCTGGCGATCTTCGTCTTCGCTTTCTTCCGCTTCACGTGGTCGATGCGGCAGTACACCTTCGGTGCGCTGCTGATCGCGTCGGCGCCCGAGGCCTCGCAGTTCACCGAGCGCCAGCTCTCGCGCGAGGCCTTCGCGGACCGCGCCGGCCGTGTCGTCGGCATGGCCGCCGAGGCCTTCAACGACGGCCTGCGCGCCTACTACTTCGCGTTCGCCGTGCTCGGCTGGTTCTTCTCGCCGGTGGCCTTCATGCTGGCCACGCTGGGCGTGGTCTATGTGCTCTACGAGCGCGAGTTCCGCTCGGAGGCGCTGGAGGTCCTGAACGGCTGATCCCGGCAGGGGGGCTCCGTAGAATGCCCGGATGCCCGAGCCGAGCTTCGTCCACCTGCGCGTCCACACCGAGTATTCGATCGCCGACGGCAGCCTGCGCATCGACGACGCGGTGGCCGCCGCCGCGGCGGACGGGCAGGTCGCGATGGCGATCACGGACCTGTCGAACGTGTTCGGCGCGGTCAAGTTCTACGGGGCCTGCCGCAAGAAGGGCGTGAAGCCGCTGATCGGCGCCGACCTCTGGCTCGAGCCCGATGCCGCCGACCGGCGCGGCGAGCGTCCGCCGAGCCGGCTGCTGGTGCTGGTGCAGTCCACCGAGGGCTACCTCAACCTGTGCGAGCTGCTGTCGCGCGCCTGGCTGCAGATGCCGCCGGGGCGTGCCCAGCCGTGGGTGCAGTGGTCCTGGCTCGAGGCGCTGAACGGCGGGCTGATCGCGCTGTCCGGGGCCGACCAGGGCGCGGTCGGCCAGGCGCTGCTGGCGCAGGACCCGGCCCGGGCGGCCCAGCTCGCGCGCCGACTGGCAGGCCTCTTCCCGCGCCGCTTCTACCTCGAGCTCCAGCGCGCCGGCCTGCCGCAGCACGAACCGCACGTGCGCGCCTGCGTGCCGCTGGCCGCGGAGCTCGGGCTGCCGGTGGTCGCGACGCACCCGGTGCAGTTCCTCGAGGCCGACGAGTACGACGCGCACGAGGCGCGCGTGTGCATCGCCGAGGGCGAAACCCTGGGCAATGCCCGCCGGGTGCGCCGCTTCACGCGCGAGCAGTTCCTGCGCAGCCAGTCCCAGATGGCCGCGGCCTTCGCCGACCTGCCCAGCGCGCTGGCCAACAGCGTCGAGATCGCGCGCCGCTGCAACCTCAGCCTGGTGCTGGGCAAGCCGCGCCTGCCGGACTTCCCGACGCCGTTGCGCGACGGCGTGCCGATGCCGATGGAAGCCTACTTCCGCGAGCAGTCGCACCGCGGCCTCGACGAGCGCCTGGCCCAGCTCTATCCCGATGCCGCGCAGCGCGAGCGCGAGCGCCCGCGCTACGTCGAGCGGCTGGACTTCGAGATCGACGTGATCCTGAAGATGGGCTTCCCCGGCTACTTCCTGATCGTCGCGGACTTCATCAACTGGGCCCAGGCCCATGGCTGTCCGGTGGGCCCGGGCCGCGGCTCGGGCGCCGGCTCGCTGGTGGCCTATGCGCTGAAGATCACCGGCCTGGACCCGCTGCGCTACCAGCTGCTGTTCGAGCGCTTCCTGAACCCGGAGCGGGTGTCGATGCCCGACTTCGACATCGATTTCTGCCAGGCCAACCGCGACCGGGTGATCGACTACGTCAAGGAGAAGTACGGCCGCGATGCCGTGAGCCAGATCGCCACCTTCGGCACGATGGCGGCGAAGGCTGCGCTGCGCGACGTCGGCCGCGTGCTGGGCATGGGCTATGGCCACGTCGACTCGATCGCCAAGCTGGTGCCGGCGCCGCCGGGCAAGACGGTGACGCTGGCCCGGGTGCCCGAGTCGCCCGACCCGGGCGTGATCTATGCGCGCAAGGAGGCGCCGGAGATTGAGCAGCGCGAAGCGGCGGAGGAGGAGGTGGCGGAACTGCTGTCCCTCGCCGCGCGCGTCGAGGGGCTGACGCGCAACGTCGGCATGCACGCCGGCGGCGTGCTGATCGCTCCTGGCAAGATCACCGACTTCTGCCCGCTGTACCTGCAGCCGGGCAGCGACAGCGCGGTCAGCCAGTACGACAAGGACGACGTCGAGGCGATCGGCCTGGTGAAGTTCGACTTCCTGGGCCTGGCGACGCTGACCATCCTGGAGATCGCGAAGGAGTTCATCCAGGCGCGCCGTCCGCAGTGGAAGGACTTCGCCTACGAGACGCTGCCGCTGGACGATCCGAAGGTCTACCGCCTGTTCTCGGAAGGCCGCACCGAGTCGGTGTTCCAGTTCGAAAGCTCGGGCATGCAGCGCATGCTGCGCGACGCCAAGCCGAGCCGGCTGGAGGACCTGATCGCGCTGAACGCGATGTTCCGGCCCGGCCCGATGGAGAACATCCCGAGCTTCTGCGCGCGCAAGCACGGCAAGGAGGAGGTGCGCTACCCGCATCCGCTGCTCGAGCCGGTGCTCGGCGAGACCTACGGCATCTTCGTCTACCAGGAACAGGTGATGCAGGCCGCGCAGATCCTCGGCGGCTACTCGCTCGGGGGCGCGGACCTGCTGCGCCGGGCGATGGGCAAGAAGAAGCCCGAGGAGATGGCCAAGCACCGCGAGATCTTCCGCGACGGCGCGGCCGCCAAGGGCATCGACGCGGTGACCGCCGACGAAGTCTTCGACCTGATGGAGAAGTTCGCGGGCTACGGCTTCAACAAGTCGCATGCCGCGGCCTACTCGCTGCTGGCCTACCACACGGCCTGGATCAAGGTGCACTGCGCCGCGGAGTTCTACGCCGCGAACATGACGGTGGAGATGGACGACACCGACAAGCTGCGCGTGCTGCTGGAGGATGCGCGCAGCTTCAACGTGACCATCCTGCCGCCGGACGTGAACGCCGGCGTGCACCGCTTCGAGCCGGTCAGCGACCGCGTGGTGCGCTACGGCCTGGGCGCGGTCAAGGGCACCGGCCAGGGCGCGATCCAGGCCATCGTCGCGGCCCGCGAGGCCGACGGTCCCTTCCGCAGCATCTTCGACTTCTGCCACCGCGTGGATCGGCAGCGCATCAACAAGCGGGTCGTCGAGGCCCTGGTCAAGGCCGGCGCCTTCGACGCGCTGCATCCCGACCGGGCCCGCCTGATGGCCAGCGTGCCGCTGGCCTTCGACTGGGCCGACGCCCAGGCCGCGCATGCGGACCAGGGCGGCCTGTTCGATTTCGGCGAGGACGACCACGCCGCGTCGCACCAGGAGCCGCCGCTGGTGGAGGCCGCAGCGTGGGGCGTGCGCGAGCGGCTCGGCCACGAGAAGACCGCGCTCGGCTTCTACCTCTCGGGCCACTTGTTCGACGAGGTGGCCGAGGAGGTGTCGCAGTTCGCGCGGCGGCGCATCGCCGACCTGGTGGACAGCCGCGAGCCGCAGCTGCTGGCCGGCATCGTGACCGACCTGCGGGTGGTGAACGGCCAGCGCGGCCGCGTGGCCATCTTCCGGCTCGACGACAAGTCCGAGGCGATCGAGGCGGTGGTGGCCGAGGAGCTGCTGAACGCCCACCGCGAGCTGCTGAAGGACGACGAGCTCGTGATCGTCCAGGGCAAGGTGCAGAACGACCGCTTCTCGGGCGGGCTGCGGCTGAACGTGCTGCAGGTCTGGGACCTGGCCGAGGCGCGCTGCCGCTTCGCCCGCCACCTGCGGGTGGACATGGGCTCGGAAGTGGCCGGCCGGCTGCCGGCGGTGGTCGAACTGCTCAAGTCCTACCCGGCCCGCCGTCGCAGCACCGATGCCGGCGAGGCCGTGCTCGGCCTGGGCATCCGCCTGGTGCTGCAGCGGGCGTCCGCGCGTGCCGAGATCGACCTCGGCGACGACGGGCGCTTCTTCCCCAGCGAAGAGGCGCTGGCGCGCTGGCGCGAGGCCAGCCGTGGGCAGGCGCGCCTCGTGTACGAGAGCGCCTGAGGCACGCGGCGGCCGGCGCCGGCCCGCGCCGCCGCCGCCGCCGCCGCCGCCGCCGCCGCCGCAGCAGCAGCAGCAGCAGCAGCAGCAGCAGCAGCAGGCCCCGGGAACTCCCGCTCCCTGGCCCGGCCGCGGGGCTGCCTACACTGGCGCATGACCGTGTCCGCCAGCGCCACCCCCCGGACGCCGGCCACCGGGCTCGTCCTCAGTGGCGGCGGGGCCCGCGCGGCCTACCAGGTGGGCGTGCTGCAGGCGATCGCCCAGATCCGGCGCGAGGCAGCCGCGTCGGTGGCCGTCGGCGGCAACCCCTTCCCGGTGATCACCGGCACGTCCGCCGGCGCGATCATCGCCAGCGCGCTCGCCAGCCGGGCCGACGACTTCGATGCCGCGGTCGCCGACCTGGTGGCCGTCTGGCAGGCCTTCCGCGCCGACCAGGTCTACCGCACCGACAGCTTCGGCGTGGCACGCAGCGGCGCGCGCTGGCTGACCATGCTGTCGCTGGGCTGGGTGATTGCGCGCTGGGCGCGGGCGCGCCCGCGCTCGCTGCTGGACAACCGGCCGCTGGCCGGGCTGCTGCAGCGCCTGATCGACTTCCGGCGCGTGGCGGCGATGGTCGACGCGGGCCACCTCGACGCGCTGGCCGTGACGGCGTCGAGCTACGGCTCGGGGCTGCACGTCACCTTCTACGAGGCGCGCGAGCACATCCAGCCGTGGACGCGCTCGCAGCGCATCGCGGTCAAGTGCCCGCTGGAGACGGCCCACCTGCTCGCCTCGTCCGCCATTCCCTTCGTGTTCCCGGCCATCTCGCTCACGCTGAACGGCCAGGCGGAGTGGTTCGGCGACGGCTCGATGCGCCAGACGGCGCCGATCTCGCCGGCGGTGCACCTCGGCGCCGAGCGCATCCTCGTGGTCGGCGCCGGCCGCCTGCACGAGCCGGCCGGCGACCGGCACGTGAACCCCGACTACCCCAACCTGGCGCAGATCGCCGGGCACGCGATGTCGAGCATCTTCCTGGATGCGCTCGCGGTCGACATCGAGCGCCTGCAGCGCATCAACGCGACCCTGTCGCTGCTGTCGCCGCAGGCGCGGCTCGCGTCGCCGCTGCGGCCGATCGATGTGCTGGTGATCTCGCCGAGCCAGCGCCTGGACGACATCGCCGGCCGCCACCTGGCCAGCCTGCCGGCGTCGATCCGCGGCCTGCTGCGCGGCGTCGGTGTCTCGGGGCAGGGCGACAGCGCGCGCGGCGCCGCGCTCGCGAGCTACCTGCTGTTCGAGGCACCGTACACGCGCGAGCTGATGGCGCTGGGCCACGCCGACACGATGGCGCGGCGCGAGCAGGTGCGCCACTTCTTCGGCTGGGCCCCGAGCCTGGACGCCGTGGCGGCCTGAGCGCGCCCGCCAGGGCGACCCGCGCACGGGGCCTACTTCTTCGCGGCCTGCGCGCCGGCCTTGTCCGCCTTCGCGTCCGGCTTGCCGCCGGCGCCGGCGGCCCCGGCATAGGGGCTGCCGTTCACGGTCAGGCCGGCCTCGGAGTAGCGCGAGGCATTGCCCGGGCCGATGCCCTTGACGCGGTCGATCAGGTCCGGCCAGTCCTTGAAGGGGCTCTTCTTGCGCTCGTCGAGCAGGCGCGTCGACAGCGCCGGGCCGATGCCCTTGACGCTTTCCAGCGCGGCCTGGTCGGCCTGGTTGATGTCGACGGCGGCCAGCACGGCGGCCGAGCAGAAGGCGAGGGTGGCGGCCAGCAGCCTGGCCAGGGGTTGCATGCTCATGGGGAGGTCCTCGGTGGTTGATCGCCGACCCGTCCGTCGGACCGGCGATGCCAGTGGACCTCAGCGCTGGGCCGCCAGCCACCCTCCGTAGCGGGCCACGCCGTCCCCCACGGGAGCGAACTCGTGCGGGTAGCCCACCGCCCGCAGCCGGGTGATGTCGGCTTCGGTGAAGCACTGGTACTTGCCGACCAGCGCCGGCGGGAAGTCGATGTACTGGACCAGCCCGGCCCGCACCATCTCGTCCAGGCCCAACGGCGGCTGGCCGGCCGCGGCGCGGGCCGAGTTGACGGTCGCGACGGCCACGTCGTTGAAGGGTTGCGCGCGCCCGGTGCCGAGGTTGAAGATGCCGCTGATGCCGGGGTGCTCGAGGAACCAGAGGTTGACCTTGACCACGTCGCCGACGTCGACGAAGTCGCGCGACTGCTGGCCCGGCGCGTAGCCGCCGTACTCGCCGAAGAGCTTGACGTGGCCGGTGTCGCGCAGCTGGTTGAAGTGGTGGAAGGCCACCGAGGCCATGCGGCCCTTGTGCTGCTCGCGCGGACCGTAGACGTTGAAGTAGCGGAAGCCGGCGACCTGGGTGTTCGCCGTCGGCAGCATGCGCCGCACGACGTTGTCGAACAGCAGCTTCGAATAGCCGTAGACGTTCAGCGGGCGCTCGAACTCCGGCGACTCGCGGAAGGCGCTGCTGCCGCCGTAGGTGGCCGCGGACGAGGCGTAGAGCAGGCGCACGCCCTGGGCCTGGCAGGCGTCGAGCAGGGTCTTGGAGCAGCGGTAGTTCGTCTCGAGCATGTAGCGCCCGTCGTGCTCCATCGTGTCGGAGCAGGCGCCCTGGTGCAGCACCGCGTCGACGCGGCCGAACTCGCCGGCCGCGAAGCGGCGGTAGAAGTCGTCCTTGTCGAAGTAGTCGCTGAGCTGCGCGTCCAGCAGGTTGCGGTACTTCGGCCCGTCGCTGAGGTCGTCGACCGCGATCACGTCGTCGATCCCGATCGCGTTCAGCCCGTGGACCAGGTTGCTGCCGATCATGCCGGCCGCGCCGGTGACCACCACCTTCATCGCAGTTCCTTTCGCAGTTCGTCGTAGCGCACGCTGGCGGTGCCGAAGCGGCCGACCACCAGGCCGGCGGCGCGGTTGGCCAGCGGCATCGCCTCGCGCAGCGTGAGGCCGGCGGCGATCAGCGCCGCCAGCGTGGCGATCACGGTGTCGCCGGCACCCGTCACGTCGAAGACCTCGCGCGCCTGCGTCGGCACGTGCACGTGGGCCGGCGCCCCGTCGGCGGTGTCGAACAGCGACATGCCGTCCTCCGACCGCGTGAGCAGCAGCGCCTGCAGCCCGAGGCGCTCGCGCAGCGCATGCGCGCGCTGGTGCAGGTCGGCCTCGCCGGACCAGGCGCCGACCACCTGCGCCAGCTCGGCGCGGTTCGGCGTCAGCACCGTCGCGCCGGCATAGCGGCCGTAGTCGCTGCCCTTCGGGTCGACCAGCACCGGGATGCCGGCCGCGCGCGCCGCCTCGATCATCCGCGGGATGTGGGCCAGGCCGCCCTTGCCGTAGTCGGAGAACAGCACCGCTTGGTAGCCGGGCAGCACGCGTTCGTAGTCGCTCAGCATCGCGCCGAGCACCTCGTGGGTGGGCTGGTTCTCGAAGTCGATCCGGATCAGCTGCTGCGCGCGGCCGATCACGCGCAGCTTGACGATGGTGTAGAGCTGCGGATCGCTGCCGAGCAGGGTGTGCACGCCGTCGCGCGCCAGCAGTTCACGCAGGCGGCGCGCCGGCTCGTCCTCGCCGACCGCGGTCATCAGCGTGGCCTGGGCACCGAGCGCCTGCACGTTCAGCGCGACGTTCGCCGCGCCCCCCAGGCGTTCCTCCTCGCGCGTGACGCGCACCACCGGCACCGGCGCTTCCGGCGAGATGCGGTCGACGGCGCCGAACCAGTAGCGGTCGAGCATCGCATCGCCGACCACCAGCACGCGCGCGGCGGCGAGGCGCTCGGGAGACGGCAGGGCCTCGGCGGCGTCCGTGCGCGGCGCCAGGGCGGGGGGTGGGCTCGTCATTGGTCCTCCAGCCGCACGGGCGGGTAGGTGTCCCAGTTGAGGCAGCCGGGACATTGCCAGAAGTAGTGCTGGGCCTCGAAGCCGCAGGCGGCGCAGCGGTAGCGCTGCAGCGGCCGCGCCGCGTCGCCGAGGGCCTGGTCCAGCAGCGCACGGTCGCCGGGCTGCTCGGCCTCGCCGAGCGGCGGCAGCAGCGCAAGCAGCGCGCGTGCGGCCGACAGCGTGGGCTGCTGCGCGAGGCGCCGGCGCAGGCGCTCGCGCTGGGCCTCGTCGGCGGGGTCCAGCACCGCGAGCGCGCGCAGCAGGTCCATCGTGGGGCCCCGTTCCAGCTGCGTCCTGAGCGCCTCCAGCGCGGCCCCCGCCTGGCCGGTGGCGAGCGCGCAGCGGGCATGGTCCTCGGCCACCAGGCCGAAGGCCGGCGACTGGGTGGCCAGCAGGCCCGCCCAGTGCTGCATCGCGGCGGCGGGGTCGCCCTGGCGCAGCGCGCGGCGCCCGGCCAGGACCAGGGGCCGCGGGGCCAGCGGCGCCGCCTCGCGGGCGCGCCGCAGCGCGTCGGCCGCCTCGTCGGGCGCCTGGCGGGCATCGGCCTCCTCGGCCAGTTCGCACCAGAAATGCGCCACCCGCGACGCATAGGAGCCGGTGCCGGTGCGCTCGAGCTTCTGCGCCGTCTCCACCGCCGCGCGCCAGTTGCGCGAGCGCTCGTGCAGCGTCAGCAGCGCCAGCCGCGCCTCGGTGTCGAAGGCCGAGCCCTCCAGTCCCGACCAGGCCTGCTCTGCGCGGTCGAACAGCCCGGCGCTCATGAAGTCCTGCGCCAGCGCATGCCGCGCGCGGTCGCGCTCGCTGCGGGGCAGGTCGGCGCGGCCGAGCAGGTGCTCGTGCACGCGCACGGCGCGCTCGTACTCGCCGCGCCGGCGGAACAGGTTGCCGAGCGCGAAGTGCAGCTCGGTGGTGTCCGGGTCCTGCTGGACGGCCTCGATGAAGGCGTCGATCGCCTTGTCCTGCTGCTCGTTGAGCAGCAGGTTCAGGCCCTTGAAATAGGCCCGCGGGGAGTCGCGCCGCTCGCGGCGCCATTGCCGCAGGTCGAAGCGGGAGGCCAGCCAGCCGAGGCCGAAGACGGCCGGCAGCGCCAGCAGCAGCCACTGCAGGTCAAAGTCCATCGCGGGGCGGGTGCTCGAGTTCGGCCGGCGCGGGCGGCACCGTGGCGGTGCTGGCGGCCGGCGCCGGCGGGCTGCCGGGCAGCGCGGCGCGGCGCGCGACGCGCCGGTGCTTCCACCAGCTCGGGACCATCGCGACCACGCCGAAGGCGCAGCCGAGCGCAAAGGCGGCCAGCACGATGAACACCATCGGCGCGCGCCATTCGACGCCGAAGAACCAGCGGATCGCCGCGTCGTGCTGGTTGTTCAGCGCGAACGCGAACAGCGTGAAGAAGACGAGGGCTCGGAAGGCCCAGACGAGCAGCCGCATGCGGGTTCGATGCCGGCGGCGCTCAGGACGCGTCGTCGACCGCGGCGTCGACCGGCGGCTGCGCGTCGACGGCCTCGCGCAGCGCCTTGCCGGGCTTGAAGTGCGGCACCAGCTTCTCGGGGATCAGCACCTGCTCGCCGGAGCGCGGGTTGCGCCCCAGCCGCGGCGGCCGCCGGTTGATCGCGAAGCTGCCGAAGCCGCGGATCTCGATGCGGTGGCCGCGGGCGAGCTCGTCGGACATCTTGTCGAGGATGGTCTTGATCGCGAACTCGGTGTCGCGATGGGCCAGCTGCGGGAAGCGCTCGCCCAGCAGGGCGACGAGGTCGGAGCGGGTCATGGTGGGAAATCCGGGAAGGGAAGGGGACGTGCCGACGGCGGCGTCCCCGCCCCAAAGCATAACGGCCATCGCGCCTCGCGGCGGATGGCCGTCATCGTCCGATCGGCGACCCGCCGCGACGCGGCGGGTCGCGCCGGGCGCGATCAGTTGTTCTGGTTGTCCAGCTTCGCGCGCAGCAGCGCGCCGAGGCTGGTGGTGCCGGCCGTCTCGCGCTCGTTGCTCTGCGACAGGCGGCTCATCGCTTCCTGCTGGTCGGCCACGTCCTTGGCCTTGATCGACAGCTGGATCGACCGCGTCTTGCGGTCGACGTTGATGATCACCGCGGTGACCTCGTCGCCTTCCTTCAGCACGTTGCGCGCGTCCTCGACGCGGTCGCGGCTGATCTCCGACGCACGCAGGTAGGCCGTGACGTCGTCGTTCAGCTGGATCTCGGCGCCGCGCGCGTCGACCGACTTCACCTTGCCGGACACCGAGGCGCCACGGTCGTTGATCGAGGTGAAGGTGGTGAACGGGTCGCTGTCGAGCTGCTTGATGCCCAGCGAGATGCGCTCGCGCTCGACATCGACCGCGAGCACGATCGCCTCGACCTCCTGGCCCTTCTTGTAGTT
Source organism: Pseudideonella sakaiensis (assembly GCF_001293525.1). Lineage (GTDB taxonomy): Bacteria > Pseudomonadota > Gammaproteobacteria > Burkholderiales > Burkholderiaceae_C > Ideonella_A > Ideonella_A sakaiensis. The sequence goes on from NZ_BBYR01000001.1 coordinate 56,406, forward strand.
GCGCACGGCCGCTTCACCCGGCTCGTGCCACGACAGGTCGGACAGGTGGACCAGGCCGTCGATGCCGGCCGCCAGGCCGACGAAGACGCCGAAGTCGGTGATCGACTTCACCGGGCCCTTGACGCGGTCGCCGCGCTGCACCGTGGACGAGAACTCCTCCCACGGGTTGGCCTTGCACTGCTTCATGCCCAGCGAGATGCGACGCTTGTCCTCGTCGATCTCCAGCACCATGACCTCGACTTCCTCGCCCAGCGAGACGACCTTGCTCGGCGCGACGTTCTTGTTGGTCCAGTCCATCTCGGAGACGTGCACCAGGCCCTCGATGCCCGGCTCGATCTCGACGAAGGCGCCGTAGTCGGCGATGTTGGTGACCTTGCCGAACAGGCGGGTGCCCTGCGGGTAGCGGCGCGAGACGCCCAGCCACGGGTCGTCGCCCAGCTGCTTGATGCCCAGCGAGACGCGGTTCTTCTCGGCGTCGAACTTCAGCACCTTGGCCTGCAGTTCCTGGCCGACCTGCACCACCTCGCTCGGGTGGCGGACACGGCGCCAGGCCATGTCGGTGATGTGCAGCAGGCCGTCGATGCCGCCGAGGTCGACGAAGGCGCCGTACTCGGTGATGTTCTTGACCACGCCGTTGACGATCGCACCCTCGTGCAGGGTCTCGAGCAGCTTGGCGCGTTCCTCGCCCATCGAGGCCTCGACCACGGCACGGCGCGACAGCACGACGTTGTTGCGCTTGCGGTCGAGCTTGATGACCTTGAACTCGAGCGTCTTGCCCTCGAACGGGCTCATGTCCTTGACCGGGCGCGTGTCGAGCAGCGAGCCGGGCAGGAAGGCGCGGATGCCGTTGACCAGCACGGTCAGGCCACCCTTGACCTTGCCGTTGACGGTGCCGGTGACGAAGTCACCGGACTCGAGCGCCTGCTCGAGCGCCATCCACGAGGCCAGGCGCTTGGCCTTGTCGCGCGACAGGATGGTGTCGCCGTAGCCGTTCTCGATCGCGTCGATCGCGACGGAGACGAAGTCGCCGACCTGGACTTCGAGCTCGCCCTGGTCGTTCTTGAACTCGTCGATCGGGACGTAGGCTTCGGACTTCAGGCCGGCGTTGACGACGACGAAGTTGTGCTCGACGCGCACGACCTCGGCCGAGATCACTTCGCCGGCGCGCATGTCGGCGCTCTTCAGCGATTCCTCGAAGAGGGCGGCGAAGGAATCCGGGCCGTCGTAGGCCGGCGTCTGGGTTTGGGGCATGGGGATTTCCGGGTGCGAGCGTCGGGACGACGGACGCGGGGTCAGGGTTGCAATGCCGCGGCGTCGGCGTGCCGGAAGAGGGGCACTGGAGGGGACGCCGCGGAACGGAGGGCGGTCGGGCCGTTCAGCCGAACCGCCGGCGGCTTTCCCAGGCTTTCAGCACGGCCGCGACGGTCTCGTCGACCGACAGCGCCGAATTGTCCAGGAGCACCGCATCTTCGGCCGGGCGCAGCGGGGCGTGAGTGCGGTTGCGGTCGCGCTCGTCCCGGGATTCCAGGTCCAGTCGAAGACTGTCGATATTAGCAGATTCGCCCCGCGCCAGCAATTGAGCGTGCCGGCGTCCGGCCCGCGTCGCGGCGCTGGCGGTCAGGAAGACCTTCAGGTCCGCCTGCGGGAACACCACCGTCCCCATGTCGCGCCCGTCGGCGACCAGCCCGGGGACGCGCCGGTGGTCCAGCTGCAGCTGGCGCAAGGCCTGGCGCACCGCGCCGAGGCTCGCGATGCGCGACGCCAGCAGGCCGACGTCCTCGCGGCGCAGCTGCTCCTGCACCTCCTCGCCGTCCAGCAGGATGCGCCGCCCGCGGAAGGCCAGCGGCAGCGCGCGGGCCAGCGCCGCGAGCGCGGCCTCGTCGTCGGGGGCGAGGCCGGCGCGCAGGGCCGACAGGGCGGTCGCGCGGTAGACCGCGCCGGAGTCGAGGAAGTGGTAGCCGAGCGCCTCGGCGACGGCGCTGGCCAGCGTGCCCTTGCCCGACGCGGTGGGGCCGTCGATGGTGATCACCGGCACGTGCCGCAGGCTCGTACCGGCCACCGAGAACAGGGCCTCGAAATAGTCCGGGAAGGTCTTGCCGACGCAGCGCGGGTCCTGGATCCGCACCGGCACCGCGGCCTCGCCGCCGATCCGCAGCGGATTGAAGGCCGCCAGCGACAGGCACATCGCCATCCGGTGGTCGTCGTAGGTGCGGACCGACGCGGCCTGCCAGCGCACCGGCGGGTGGATCTCCAGGTGGTCGGCCCCTTCGACGACGTCGGCGCCGAGCTTGCGCAGCTCCGCGGCCATCGCGGCGATGCGGTCGGTTTCCTTCACGCGCCAGCTGGCGATGTCGTCCAGCCGGCTCGGCCCGTCGGCGAACAGCGCCATCACCGCCAGCGTCATCGCGGCGTCGGGGATCTCGTTGCAGCCGAGGCGGATCGGGCGCAGCGGCCAGGCGCCGCGGCGCACCGCCAGCCAGCCCGGCCCGGCCTCGACCTCGGCCCCCATCGCCCGCGCCGCATCGACGAAGCGGATGTCGCCCTGGATCGAGTCGGCGCCGACGCCTTCGATGCGCAGCGGCGCCTCGACCGCCGCCAGCGCGCCGGCGGCGATGAAGTAGGAGGCCGACGAGGCATCGCCCTCGACGTGGATCTCGCCCGGCGACTGGTAGCGTGCACCGGCGGGGACCGTGAAGCGCTGCCAGCCCTCGCGCTGCACCGCGATGCCGAAGCGCGCCAGCAGGTTCAGCGTGATGTCGACGTAGGGCTTGGAGATGAGCTCGCCGTCGACCTCGATCGTGCGGGCGCCGCCGTCGCTCGCCAGCGGCAGCGCCAGCAGCAGCGCGGTGAGGAACTGGCTCGACACGTCGCCGCGGACGCGGATCGCCGTGCCGCCCGCGGGCGCCAGCCGGCCGCCGGCCAGCCGCAGCGGCGGGTAGCCGGGCTGGCCGAGCGACTCGATCGCGCAGCCCAGGCTGCGCAGGGCCTCGACCAGGTCGCCGATCGGCCGCTCGTGCATGCGCGCGACGCCGCTGAGCGTGAAGCAGCCGCCGTCGCGCGCGGCCAGCACCGCCAGCGCCGCCGTCAGCGGCCGCATCGCGGTGCCGGCGTTGCCGAGGAAGAGCTCGGCCTCGCGCACCGCCAGGCGCCCGCCCAGGCCGGTGATCCGCACGTGGTCGCCGGCCTCGTCGATGCCGCAGCCCAGCGCCCGCAGCGCGTCCAGCATCACCCGCGTGTCGTCGGACGCGAGCAGGTCGCGCACGGTGGTCTGGCCTTCGCTGAGGCCGGCCAGCAGCAGCACGCGGTTGGAGATGCTCTTCGAACCGGGCAGCCGCACGCTGCCGGCCACCCGCTCCAGCGGCGGCAGATCGAGGAAAGCGGTGTCGAACATGGGCTCAGCGTCCCGCCGTCTTGCCGCCCAGGGGTTGCCAGTGGCTGCGCCCTTCGGAGGCGACGCGGATCAGGCCTTCCAGGGCCTCGAGGTTGCCGCCGCGGATCACGTGCTCGAAGGCGTCCAGCGCGTGCCGGAAGCGCAGGCACTGCTTCAGCACCTCCTCGCGGTTGGTCGAGAGGATGTCGCGCCAGACCTGCGGATCGCTGGCCGCGATGCGCGTGAAGTCGCGGAAACCGGAGCCGCCCATCGGCAGGTAGTCCTGGCCGGCCGGCTGGCCCAGCATCGCATTGAAGTACGCGAACGCGAGGAGGTGCGGCAGGTGGCTGACCGCGGCGAAGGTGGCGTCGTGGTTCTCGGGCGACATCTGGCGCACCTGGGCGCCGAGCGCCGACCAGATCGCCTCCGCGCCACGCAGCAGGCCCGGGTCGGTCTGCGCGATCGGCGTCAGGATCGCGGGGCGGCCCTGGAACAGGCGCGCGTCCGCGTGCGAGATGCCGGCCATCTCCTTGCCGGCGATCGGATGCGCCGGCACGAAATTGCGCAGCCGGTCGCGCAGCACCCGGCGCGCGGCATCGACCACGTCGCGCTTCGTGCTGCCGACGTCCATCAGCATCGCTTCCGGCTCGAGGCCGTCGCGCACCGCGCGCAGCACCGACTCGGTGGCGGACACCGGCACCGACACCAGCACCAGGTGGGCGCCCGCCACCGCGGCCGCGCTCGACTCGGCGGCGCGGTCGATCGCGCCGAGCGCGAGCGCCTTCTCGAGGGTGCGTGGCGAGGCGCTGTGGCCCACGACCTCGCCGACCAGGCCGGCCGCGCGCAGTGCCAGCGCGAAGGAGCCGCCGATCAGGCCGCAGCCGATCACCGCCAGGCGGGGGACGTAGAGGGCAGGGGTGTCGGTCACGGCGGCGGGCGGGGTCACGGGCTCAGTGGCTGTCGAGCGGGTAGGTGCCGAGCACCTTGAAGAAGGCGCAGGCGGCGCGCAGTTCGGCGAGGGCGGCGCTCACCTCGGGCTGGTCGGGATGGCCCTGCAGGTCGATGTAGAAGTAGTACTCCCATTGGCCGGAACGGGCCGGCCGGGATTCGAAGCGCGTCATCGAGACGCCGTGCTGCTTGAGCGGCACCAGCAGGTCATGCACGGCACCTGGTCGGTTGGGCACCGAAACGACGAGGCTGGTGCAGTCGTGGCCCGACTGCCGCGGTTGCGGGTGCTTGGCCGGGTGGGCCAGGATCGCGAAGCGGGTGCGGTTGTGGGCGTCGTCCTGGATCGCCGGCGAGACGACGTGCAGCCCGAACTCGGTGGCCGCGCGCGTGCTGGCGATGCCGGCCAGCCGCGGGTCCAGGCTGGCCAGGCGCGCGCCTTCGGCATTGCTGGCCACCGGTCGCCGTTCCGCCTGGGGCAGGTGATGGCTGAGCCAGCCGTGGCACTGGGCGAGCGCCTGCGGGTGGGCGCAGACCGCCTCGATGCCCTCCAGCCGCGACTCGCGCCGCAGCAGGTTGTGACGCACGTAGAGGCTGGTCTCGCCGATGATGAACAGCGGCGTGGTCAGGAACAGGTCGAGCGAGCGCGTCACCACGCCTTCGCTCGAGTTCTCGACCGGCACGACGCCGAAATCCGCCGCGCCGGCGCTGGTGGCGTGGAAGACCTCGTCGGCATTGGCGCACAGCACCCGTTCGATCGAGGAGCCGAAGAAGCCGAGCGCCGCCTCTTCGCTGAAGGTGCCGGCCGGCCCGAGGTAGGCGACCCGCGTCGGCGTCTCGAGGGCGCGGCAGGCCGACATGATCTCGCGCCAGATCGGCGCCACGCTGTCGCGCATCAGCGGCCCGCCGTTGCGGCCCTTCAGCCCTTCGATGACCTGCGCCTCGCGCTCCGGGCGGAAGGCCACCGAGCCTTCCTCGCGCTTCAGCTCGCCGACCTCCTGGGCCAGACGGGCGCGGCGGTTCAGCAGCGCGAGCAATTCGAGATCGACGGCGTCGATGCGCTCGCGCAGTGCGAGCAGCGCCGGGTTGGGGGCGGTTTCGGCCATGGCGGCGGGCGGGGCGATGGAGGCGGAAGGAACGGCGCCGCGCGGCTCAGCGCGGGCCCGAGGCCGGCGCGGCGGGGCCGGGGCGCGGGGCCGTGCCGCCCGGTGCCGGCGCCTGCGCCGGGCGCGTCGGCAGGTTGAGCACGCTGCGGATCTCGAGCTCGAGCGCATTCAGCTTCGGGTCGATGCTCGGCCGGGCATCGGCCACCAGCTTCTGCACGAAGCCGTGCTGGATCTCGGGCAGCAGCTGCTGGTACTTCTTCGCCACCGGCGACTCCAGCCACGCGACGATCTGCTTCAGCTCGTCCTCGCTGAACTTCTCGTCGAGCGGGCCGGCCAGCGCCGTCGGCGCCAGGCGCAGCGCGCGCTCGCGCATCAGCGGCGCGGCCTCGTCGACGTAGCGGCGGGCGCCGTCCTCGATGCGCTTGCCGGCCGCCTCGCGCTGCTCCGCGGGCACGCGCTGCGGCAGCACCTGCGCCGCCTCGCGCAGCATCTGCACCGCGGGCTGCTCGACCAGCCCGCGCGCCAGCAGCTCGATCGCCGGCATCTGCAGCTGGACGGCGCGCTCCACGAGCTTCTTCTTGGCCGGACTCGACGGGGCGGGCGCGGTGGCCTGGGCCGAGGCGGCGGCGCAAAGCACGAGCGCCGCCAGGCCCGTCAGCGCGCGGGCGGCGATCGGACGCCCCGTCATGCGCCGGCCTCCGGCTCGCCGGCCTCGCCCGCGGGCTCGCCACCGGCGACATCGGCGGCATCGTTCTCGACGATGCGCTGCAGGCCGATCAGCTTGGCGCCCGGGTCGAGCGCGATCAGGGTCACGCCCTGGGTGGCGCGGCCGAGCTCGCGGATCTCGGCCACCCGGGTGCGGACCAGCACGCCGCGGTCGGTGATGAGCATGATCTCGTCGTCGGCGCGCACCAGCGTGGCGGCGACGACCTTGCCGTTGCGCTCGCTCTGCTGGATCGCGATCATGCCCTTGGTGCCGCGGCCGTGGCGGGTGTACTCGACGATGCCGGTGCGCTTGCCGTAGCCGTTCTCGGTCGCGGTCAGCACGCTCTGCGTCTCGTCCTCGGCCACCAGCATCGCGATCACGTTCTGGCCCTCGTCCAGCGCCATGCCGCGCACGCCGCGCGCGTTGCGGCCCATCGGCCGCACGTCGTCCTCGTCGAAGCGCACCGCCTTGCCGCCGTCGCTGAACAGCATCACGTCGTGGTGGCCGTCGGTGATCGCCGCGCCGACCAGGTAGTCGCCCTCGTCCAGGTCGACGGCGATGATGCCGGCCTTGCGCGGGTTGCTGAACTCGTCGAGCCCGGTCTTCTTCACGACGCCGAGCGCGCTGGCCATGAACACGTAGCGGCTGGCCGGGAAGCTGCGCGCCTCGCCGGTCAGCGGCAGGATCACGTTCACCTTTTCGCCCGGCTGCAGCGGGAACATGTTCACGATCGGCTTGCCGCGCGAGTTGCGCGAGCCCTGCGGCACCTCCCAGACCTTCAGCCAGTAGACCCGGCCGCGGTTGGTGAAGCACAGGATGTAGTCGTGCGTGTTGGCGATGAAGAGCTGGTCGATCCAGTCGTCTTCCTTGGTCTGCGTCGCCTGCTTGCCGCGCCCGCCGCGCCGCTGCGCACGGTACTCGCCCAGCGGCTGGCTCTTGACGTAGCCGGTGTGCGACAGCGTCACGACCATGTCGGTGGGGGCGATCAGGTCCTCGGTGCCGAGGTCCTGCGCATGCCGCACGATCTCGCTGCGGCGTGCGCCGAGCTTGGTCTGGCCGAACTCCTGGCGGATCGCGGCCAGCTCATCCGAGATGATCGTGGTGACGCGCGCCGGCGTCGCGAGGATGTCGAGCAGGTCGGCGATCTCGGCCATCACGTCGCGGTATTCGGCGATGATCTTGTCCTGCTCCAGGCCGGTCAGGCGCTGCAGCCGCATCTGCAGGATCTCGCCCGCCTGCTCCTCGCTCAGGCGGTACAGCCCGTCGGCCTGCAGGCCGAAGCTGGGGTGCAGGCCCTCGGGGCGGTAGGCCTCGCGGCCGCCGGGCGTGCCGTCCTGGGCGCGCGTGAGCATCTCGCGCACCAGCGACGAGTCCCAGCTCTTGCTCATCAGCGCCTGGCGCGCCACGGGCGGCGTCGGCGAGGCCTTGATCGTCTCGATGAACTCGTCGATGTTGGCCAGCGCGACCGCGAGGCCCTCGAGCACGTGGCCCCGCTCGCGCGCCTTGCGCAGCGCGTAGACCGTGCGCCGCGTCACCACCTCGCGCCGGTGCTCGAGGAAGATCGTCAGCAGGTCCTTCAGGTTGCACAGCTTGGGCTGGTTGTCCACCAGCGCCACCATGTTGATGCCGAAGCTGTCCTGCAGCTGCGTCTGCTTGTACAGGTTGTTCAGCACCACCTCGGGCACCTCACCGCGCTTGAGCTCGATGACCACCCGCATGCCGGACTTGTCCGACTCGTCCTGGATGTGGCTGATGCCCTCCAGCTTCTTCTCGTGGACGAGCTCGGCCATGCGCTCGAGCAGCGTCTTCTTGTTCACCTGGTAGGGGATCTCGTCGACGATGATCGCCTGGCGCTGGCCGCGGTCGATGTCCTCGAAGTGGCACTTCGCGCGCATCACGACCCGGCCGCGGCCGGTGCGGTAGCCTTCGCGCACGCCCTGGGTGCCGTGGATGATGCCGGCGGTCGGGAAGTCCGGCGCCGGCACCAGTTCGATCAGCTCGTCGATCGTCGCCTCGGGATGGCGCAGCAGGTGCTGGCAGGCGTCGATCACCTCGTTCAGGTTGTGCGGCGGGATGTTGGTCGCCATGCCGACCGCGATCCCGCCCGAGCCGTTGACCAGCAGGTTGGGCAGCCGCGAGGGCAGCACCAGCGGCTCCTTCTCGCTGCCGTCGTAGTTCGGGCCGAAGTCGACGGTCTCCTTGTCCAGGTCCGCCAGCATCTCGTGTGCGATCTTGGCCAGGCGGATCTCGGTGTAACGCATCGCCGCGGCGTTGTCGCCATCGACCGAGCCGAAGTTGCCCTGGCCGTCGACCAGCATGTGGCGCATCGAGAAATCCTGCGCCATCCGCACGATGGTGTCGTAGACGGACTGGTCGCCGTGCGGGTGGTACTTGCCGATCACGTCGCCGACGATGCGGGCCGACTTCTTGTACGGCCGGTTCCAGTCGTTGTTCAGCTCGTGCATCGCGTACAGCACGCGCCGGTGCACCGGCTTCAGCCCGTCGCGCGCGTCCGGCAGGGCCCGGCCGACGATCACGCTCATGGCGTAATCGAGGTAGGACCGCCGCATCTCCTCCTCGAGGCTGACGGGCAGCGTCTCTTTGGCGAACTGATTCATCGTGGTGCTTGCCCGCCGTCGTCGACGGAGGGGCCGGGAAGGGCCGAACCGGGCATTCTAAGTGGCTGGGGCCTGTAGCTCTGGCGCAACATTGCGGGCCTCGGCGGAGGCTGGCGGCGGCGAAAGGCGGTTCGCGCAGGGCCCTATGGCACAATCGGTCGAGTGGTGAGCAACTGCGATTGCAAGGGTTTGCCAGTATTTCCAGATCCTGTTAGCAGAACCTACCTGCGCTTTCCCTCGAGAGGAGAACCATGAAGAAACTGAACAACGTGGCGTCGATCTTCGCAACTGCTGCTCTCGCCGTGGCCAGCTCGGGCGCCTTCGCCCAGGCCAAGACGATCGACAACTGGGTGAACAGCAACGGCATCGTCTGGAAGAACGGCACGAACGAGCTCTGCTGGCGCAACGCGTACTGGACCCCCGCGACCGCTGCGGCCGAGTGCGACGGCGCCCTGAAGATGGCCGCCGCCGCCGCCCCGGCGGCGCCCGCGGCCCCGGCCTCGCCGGCTGCCCCCGCGGCGACCCCGTCGGCTCCTGCCGCGACCCCGGCGCCCCGCCCGGCCCCCGCCCCGGCCCCTGCCGCGCCGACCAGCGAGAAGGTGACGTTTGCCGCCGACGCGTTCTTCGACTTCGACAAGGCCGTGCTGAAGCCGGAAGGCCGTGCGAAGCTGGATGACCTGGTCAGCAAGATCGGTGGCATCAACCTCGAGGTGATCATCGCCGTCGGCCACACCGACTACATCGGTTCGGACGCGTACAACCAGCGCCTGTCGGTGCGTCGTGCCGAAGCCGTCAAGGCCTACCTGGTCGGCAAGGGCGTCGAGCGCAACCGCGTCTACACCGAAGGCAAGGGCGAGAAGCAGCCGGTCGCCGACAACAAGACCGCCGAAGGCCGCGCGAAGAACCGCCGCGTGGAGATCGAGGTCGTCGGTACCCGCACCCGCAAGTAAGTTCTTCCCTCCTCGAAGGACTGGAGACCCCGCCTCGGCGGGGTTTTTTCATGGGCCCTGCGGATCGTCGCCAAGCTCGGCGCCGGTGGCTGCGCCGGGGTCCGGCTGTGGCGGCGGGGTCCGATGTGGGTTCGTTGTGAGCGCCCCAGGGCCGGGCGCTGCCCGTCCCGCCGCCCGCGGGGGTCCGCGGGGTCCAGAAAACTTGGGGCAACCCGGCGCTTTCTTGAGACGTCGCCAGGCGAAGAAAAACCCGCCGAGGCCGGAGCCAGGGCGGGTTCGCGGGAGAGCCGCGCGCGCGTCAGCGCAGCTTGGTTTCCTTGTACATCACGTGCTTGCGCGCCTTCGGATCGAACTTCATGATCTCGATCTTCTCGGGCGTCGTCTTCTTGTTCTTGTCGGTCGTGTAGAAGTGACCGGTGCCGGCAGAAGACTCCAGCTTCACTTTTTCGCGTCCACCTTTGGCCATGTTCAGCTCCTGAGCGTCAGGGGGTTCAGAGTTCGCCGCGGGCGCGCAGGTCGGCGACGACCTGCTCGATGCCCACCTTGTCGATCAGGCGCAGCGCAGCGTTCGAGATGCGCAGCCGCACCCAGCGGTTCTCGGCCTCGAGCCAGAACCGGCGGTATTGCAGGTTCGGCAGGAAGCGGCGCTTGGTTTTGTTGTTCGCGTGGGAGACGTTGTTTCCCACCATCGGGCGCTTGCCCGTGACCTGACAGACGCGTGCCATCACGCTCTCCCAACTGTAGACATTCAGGAACACCGATGCACCGGGCGCCCCGTCGGGCGCTGCCTTCCTCGCGTGGAAGATCGGGCTCGAAGCGGCTGCTGAGCACTTGTTGCTGAGCACATTGCTCGGGCCCGCATCGGCAAAGACCGTCGATTATACGATGCTTCGGGAGCGCGCCTCAAGCTACGTCGGCCGTCAGCCCTCCAGGAAGCGCTGCGCGTCCAGCGCGGCCATGCACCCGGTGCCGGCGCTGGTGATCGCCTGGCGGTAGACATGGTCCTGCACGTCGCCGGCGGCGAACACGCCCGGCACGCTGGTCTGCGTGGCCATGCCGGCCAGGCCGCTGCGGGTCACGATGTAGCCGTCCTTCATCTCGAGCTGGCCCTCGAAGATGCCGGTGTTGGGCTGGTGGCCGATCGCGATGAAGCAGCCGGTGACGGCCAGGTCCTCGGTGGCGCCGGTCTGCGCGTGCCGCAGGCGCACGCCGGTGACGCCGCTGGCATCGCCGAGCACCTCGTCCAGGGTCTGCCACAGGTGCAGCTGGATCTGGCCGGCCGCCACCTTCGCCATCACCTTGTCGATCATGATCGCTTCCGCACGGAAACGGTCGCGCCGGTGGATGAGGTGCACCTTGCTCGCGATGTTCGACAGGTACAGGGCCTCCTCGACTGCCGTGTTGCCGCCGCCGACGACGCAGACCTCCTGGCCGCGGTAGAAGAAGCCGTCACAGGTCGCGCAGCCGCTGACGCCGCGTCCCATGAAGGTCTGCTCCGACGGCAGCCCGAGGTACTTCGCCGACGCGCCGGTCGCGATGATCAGCGCATCGCAGGTATAGGTGCCGGAGTCGCCGGTGAGCGTGAAGGGGCGCCGCGCCAGGTCCACCGTGTGGATCTGGTCGAACACGATCTGCGTGGCGAAGCGCTCGGCATGCTGCAGGAAGCGCTGCATCAGGTCCGGCCCCTGCACGCCCGCGACGTCGGCCGGCCAGTTGTCGACTTCGGTCGTCGTCATCAGCTGGCCGCCCTGCGCCAGGCCGGTAACCAGCAGCGGCTTCAGGTTGGCTCGCGCGGCATAGATGGCCGCCGTGTAGCCGGCCGGGCCGGAACCGAGGATCAGGACGTTCGCGTGGGTGGCGGTGGTGCTCATGCGGATCGGTGGGCGGGGGCCTGCGGCACGCCGGGCGCGACACGGCCCCCACGAACATGGGGGAGACCCGGGAGTTTCCCACGCCGGCGCCGGTGATGCGATCGCCGCTCCCGATGTCCGCCATAGCCGAAACCGCAGGCGCACGCTATAAAACGAGGTTGTGTCTCCAACGCGTTGGCTCAGGGCGCGCGCTCCCGGTGCGCCGTGCACGCCGATGGTGGCGGTGCCGGCGCTGACGGCGGTGCCCGGCGGGCCGGGGGCGACAGCGACCAAAGGATTCCGACATGGCGATGCTTTCGAACCTCGACCTGATCCGTCGGGTGCCCCTGTTTTCGATGCTGACCAACGAGCAGGCCCAGGGCATCGCCGACAGCGTCGTGAAACGGCGCTTCCGCCGCGGCGAACTGGTGATCGAGGCCGGGCGCAAGTCGAATGCGCTGTTCATCCTGCTGAACGGCCGGGCGCGCGTGATCGCCGCCGACGCCCGCGGCCGCGAGGTGATCCTCGCGGTGCTCCAGGCCGGCGACTACGTCGGCGAGATGAGCCTGATCGACAACGAGCCGCACTCGGCGACCGTGCGCACCGAGGTGCAGGCGGACATGCTGGTGCTCGGCCGGCCCGAGTTCGCGCGTTGCCTGCCCGAGAACTCCAGCCTGTCCTACGCGATCATGCGCGGCCTGGTGCAGCGCCTGCGCAACGCCGACCGCCAGATCGAATCGCTGGCCCTGCTGGACGTCTACGGCCGGGTCGCGCGCAGCCTGCTCGACATGGCCGAACCGGTCGGCGACGCGAAGGTGATCCGCGGCAAGGTCTCGCGGCAGGACCTGGCCAAGATCGTCGGCGCCTCGCGCGAAATGGTCAGCCGCGTGATGAAGGACCTGGAGGAGCGCGGCATGGTGCACACCCAGGAGGACGGCTCGGTGGTGATCACCGACCGGCTGAACTGAGGGCGTTTCCCGCGGCCTGCAGGCTGCCGGCGCGCCCGCTTCGGCCGGGCCGGCACGTGCCGGCGACGGGGCGGCGGCCGCGCCAGCGGCCCGCCCGATCCGCGACAATCCGCCCATGACCTTCCCACTCGGCTCCCTGCGTTCGGAGTCCGCCGCCGGACTGGGCGCCCCGCCGGGGCCCGCACCCGCCGGCCCCGCAGGCCCCGGCCTGCGCACCCAGGCCATGCTGCTCGCCGGCGGCCTGGGCTGCCTGCTCGCGGTGATCGCGCTGCTGAGCCACGATCCCAACGACGCGGCCTTCTCGACCTCGGGCAGCCGCCTCGTCGGCACGCACAACAAGGCCGGTGCCCTCGGTGCCTGGGCCTCCGACCTGGGCCTGTTCCTGTTCGGCTTCTCGGTCTGGTGGTTGCCGCTGGTCGGCCTGCGCGCCTGGCTCGGCGCGCTCGCGCGGGCGATGCGCGGCGCCGCCGGCGCGGTGGCGGTGGAGGCGCGGCGGCCGGGCTGGATGCTCGGCGTCGGGCTGCTGCTGCTGCTGGCTGCCAGCACCTCGCTGGAATGGACCCGTCTCTACCGCTGGGAGGCCCTGCTGCCCGGCGGCCATGCGGGCGGGGTGCTCGGCCAGGTGCTCGGCACGGCGAGCCAGCGCGGCCTGGGCTTCGTCGGCTCGACGGTGCTGTGGATCGCGCTCGGCCTGGCCGGCGCGAGCCTCGCCTTCGGCTTCTCGTGGTGGCGGCTGGCCGAGCGCATCGGCAGCGCCGTCGACGGCCTGCGGCTGCGGCGGGCCGAGCGGCGCGAGCGCGCCGAGGACCTGCGGGTCGGCGAGCAGGCGCTGCGCGAGCGCGAGCAGGTGCTCGACAGCGTGCTGCACGAGCGCGAGGACATCGTTCACCCGCCGGTCGTGATCGACCCGCCGCCGCCGCTGCCGCCGCGCAGCGAGCGTGTCGCGAAGGAGAAGCAGAAGCCGCTGTTCACCGAACTGTCGGACAGCAAGCTGCCGCAGGTCGACCTGCTCGACGCGGCCCCGGCCGCCCGCGTGGAGACGGTCAACGCCGAGACGGTGGAGATGACCTCGCGGCTGATCGAGAAGAAGCTGAAGGACTTCGGCGTCGAGGTGCGCGTGGTCGCCGCGTCGCCGGGCCCGGTGATCACGCGCTACGAGATCGAGCCGGCCACCGGCGTGAAGGGCTCGCAGGTCGTCAACCTCGCGAAGGACCTCGCGCGCTCGCTCAGCCTCGTCAGCATCCGGGTGGTCGAGACCATCCCGGGCAAGAACACCATGGCGCTGGAGCTGCCGAACGCGCGGCGCCAGACGATCCGCCTGTCGGAGATCCTCGGCTCGCAGGTCTACAACGACGCCGCGTCGCAGCTGACCATGGGCCTTGGCAAGGACATCGTCGGCAATCCCGTGGTGGCCGACCTGGCGAAGATGCCGCACTGCCTGGTGGCCGGCACCACCGGCTCGGGCAAGTCGGTCGGCATCAACGCGATGATCCTGAGCCTGCTCTACAAGGCCGAGGCGCGCGACGTGCGGCTGATCCTGATCGACCCGAAGATGCTCGAGATGAGCGTCTACGAGGGCATCCCGCACCTGCTGGCGCCGGTGGTGACGGACATGAAGCAGGCCGCCAACGCGCTGAACTGGGGCGTCGGCGAGATGGAGCGGCGCTACAAGCTGATGAGCAAGCTGGGCGTGCGCAACCTCGCCGGCTACAACAAGAAGATCGCCGAGGCGCAGGAGCGCGGCGAGACCCTGGGCAACCCCTTCAGCCTGACCCCCGAGGAGCCCGAGCCGCTCGAGCGCCTGCCCTACGTCGTGATCGTGATCGACGAACTGGCCGACCTGATGATGGTGGTCGGCAAGAAGATCGAGGAGCTGATCGCCCGCCTCGCGCAGAAGGCGCGCGCCGCCGGCATCCACCTGATCCTGGCCACGCAGCGCCCGAGCGTCGACGTCATCACCGGCCTGATCAAGGCCAACATCCCGACCCGGCTGTCCTTCCAGGTCAGCAGCAAGATCGACAGCCGCACCATCCTCGACCAGATGGGCGCCGAGGCATTGCTGGGCCAGGGCGACATGCTCTACCTGACGCCGGGCGGCGGCGTGCCGGTGCGGGTGCACGGCGCCTTCGTCAGCGACGAGGAGGTGCACCGGGTCGTCAACTACCTCAAGTCGCAGGGCGAGCCGGACTACATCGAGGGCATCCTGGAAGGCGGCGTGGCCGACGGCGAGGGCGAGGCGGCCACCGCCGACCTGCCCGGCGGCGGGGGCGGCGAATCCGACCCGATGTACGACCAGGCCGTCGCGATCGTGCTGCAGCACCGCAAGGCCTCGATCTCGCTGGTGCAGCGCCATCTGCGCATCGGCTACAACCGCGCGGCGCGGCTGCTGGAACAAATGGAGAAATCCGGGCTCGTAAGTGCCATGGCCACCAATGGAAACCGGGACCTCATCGTCCCGCCGCGACCCGAATGACGCCCCGCCGCGCGCTGTTGGGCGGCCTCGCGGGGCTGGTGCTTGCCGCCGCGCTGCCGGTGGCCCGTGCCGACGCCGTGGACGCCCTGCGCAGCTTCGCACGCGACGTGCGCTCCGGCAGTGCCGATTTCACGCAGACCGTCACGGCGCCCGATGGCGTGCGCAAGAAGCAGTCGTCGGGCCGCTTCGAATTCTCCCGGCCGAACCGCTTCCGCTTCGCCTACACGAAGCCCTTCGAACAACTGATCGTGGCCGATGGCCAGAAGGTCTGGATCTACGACGCCGACCTGAACCAGGCCAGCTCGCGGCGCATCGCGCAGGCGCTCGGCGCGACGCCCGCCGCGCTGCTGGCCGGTGGCAGCCTGGAGCAGGACTTCACGCTCGCCGCACAGCCCGACCGTGACGGGCTGGCCTGGGTGCAGGCGGTGCCGAAGTCGACCGATGCCGGCATCCGTGCGATCCGCGTCGGCTTCCGCGCCGGGCAGCTGGCGGCGCTCGAGATCACCGACGGCTTCGGCCAGCGCTCGCGCCTCGACTTCTCCAACTTCACGGCCAACCCGAACCTGCCGGCGGAGCGCTTCAGGTTCACGTTGCCGCCGGGGGCCGACCTGCTCGAGCAGTGAGCGGGCACGGGCCCGACAGGACATCCGTGAGCACCTTGCCGTTGCCGCTCGACCCGCCCGCGGGCGAGCCCGCGGCGGGCCCGGCGCCTGCGCGGCGTGCGGGTGCCGCCGGCGACCCGGCCACGGCCGACGACGCCGCCCCGCTGGCCGAGCGGCTGCGGCCGCGCCACCTGGACGAGGTGATCGGCCAGCAGCACCTGCTCGGCCCTGGCAAGCCGCTGCGCACGGCCTTCGACGCCGGGCGGCTGCACTCGATGATCCTCTGGGGCCCGCCCGGCGTCGGCAAGACCACGCTGGCGCGCCTGATGGCCGATGCCTTCGATGCCGAGTTCATGCCGATCTCGGCCGTGCTCGGCGGCGTGAAGGACATCCGCGAGGCGGTCGAGCTGGCGCAGCGCGCCCGCGCGGCGGGACGGCGCAGTGTCGTCTTCGTCGACGAGGTGCACCGCTTCAACAAGGCCCAGCAGGACGCCTTCTTGCCGCACGTCGAGTCGGGCCTGTTCACCTTCGTCGGCGCGACGACGGAAAACCCGTCCTTCGAGGTCAACTCGGCGCTGCTGTCGCGCGCCAGCGTGCACGTGCTGCAGGCGCTCGACGACGCAGACCAGGCGCGGCTGCTGCAGCGCGCCGAGGCGCTGCTGGCGGCGCCGCCGCTGAGCGAGGGCGCGCGCCGCCGGCTGATCGGCTATGCCGACGGCGACGCCCGCCGCCTGCTCAATGCCTACGAGAACCTCGTCGCATCGGCCGCGGCGGCCGGCACGGCGCCCGACGTGCTCGACGAAGCGGCGCTGGACAACGCGCTCGGCGAGCAGATGCGCCGATACGACAAGGGCGGCGAACAGTTCTACGACACCATCTCGGCGCTGCACAAGTCCGTGCGCGGCAGCGATCCGGACGCCGCGCTCTACTGGTTCGTCCGCATGCTCGACGGGGGCGTCGATCCGCGCTACGTGTCGCGCCGCCTGGTGCGCATGGCCGTCGAGGACATCGGCCTGGCCGATCCGCGGGCGCTGCGCCTGGCGCTCGACGCCGCCGAGACCTTCGAGCGGCTGGGCTCGCCGGAAGGTGAGCTGGCCCTGGCCGAGGCCGTCGTGTACCTGGCCGTGGCGCCGAAGTCGAATGCCGTCTACACGGCCTACAAGGCGGCCCGCGCGCTGGTGAAGCAGGACGGCAGCCGACCGGTTCCGCTGCGCCTGCGCAATGCGCCGACCCGGCTCATGAAGGACCTCGACTACGGGCGCGGCTACCGCTACGCCCATGACGAGGCGGAAGGCTTCGCCGCCGGCGAGCGCTACTGGCCGGACGATCTCCCGGACCAGCGCTTCTACCGGCCCGTCGAGCGCGGCCTCGAGATCCGCATTGCCGAGAAGCTGGCCCAGCTCCAGGCACTGAACGCGGCCGCGAAGAAGGGCTGAGCCGCCCCTGCCGGCCGGCCTGTCTGCGCTTCGCGCCGGGGCCGCGCCAGCGGGGAAACCCACCCGGAGGCACCGTCCTGGTGCTGTCTAGAATCCGCCGCAAGACGCGGGCGCGAGGCCTTCGCGCACCCGGCGACGCAGCTCCTGGCGGGTTTCTTGCTCCCGTCACGCGCCATCGCCAGGGAGCGGCGGCCCCTCGGCCGGCCGACCAACAGGGAGACCCCGGATGGACATCTTTCTTCAGCAGATCATCAACGGTCTGGTGCTGGGCAGCATGTATGCGCTCGTGGCACTGGGCTACACGATGGTCTACGGCATCATCAACCTCATCAACTTCGCGCACGGCGACGTGCTGATGGTCGGCGCGCTGACCAGCTGGACCGTCGCCTCGGTGCTCTCGGACTCCGGCCTGCCCGGCTGGATGGTGCTGCTGCTCGGGCTGTGCTGCGCGATCGTCATCTGCTGCGCGCTGAACTTCACGATCGAGAAGCTCGCCTACCGGCCGCTGCGCAATGCGCCACGGCTCGCACCGCTGATCACCGCGATGGGCATGAGCCTGCTGCTGCAGACGCTCGCGATGATCATCTGGAAGCCCAATCCCAAGCCCTTCCCGGCGCTGCTGCCGATCGAGCCGATCGAGGTTGCCGGGGCGGTCATCAGCGTCACGCAGTGCCTGATCCTCGGCATCACCGTGGCCGTGCTGTCGGCACTGATGTACCTCGTCAACCGCACCAAGCTCGGCCGCGCGATGCGTGCCACCGCGGAGAATCCGCGCGTCGCCGCGCTGATGGGCGTCAAGCCGGACATGGTGATCTCGGCCACCTTCATCATCGGCGCCGCGCTGGCGGCCGTGGCCGGCGTGATGTGGGCGGCCAACTACGGCACGGTGCAGCACTCGATGGGCTTCCTGCCCGGCCTGAAGGCCTTCACGGCCGCGGTGCTCGGCGGCATCGGCAACCTGGCCGGCGCGGTGGTCGGCGGCATCCTGCTCGGCCTGGTGGAGGCGCTCGGCGCCGGCTACCTCGGCCAGCTGACCGGTGGCGTGCTCGGCAGCCACTACGCCGACATCTTCGCCTTCATCGCGCTGATCCTGGTGCTGACGCTGCGGCCCTCGGGCCTGCTGGGCGAGCGGGTCGCGGACCGCGCCTGAACCGGAGCCGCCCATGACCAACCAGAACAAGTTCATCGTCTTCGTGCTCGCCGGCCTGGCGCTGATCGCGCTGCCGCTGGTGGCCCAGCAGTTCGGCCAGGGCTGGGTGCGCATCCTGGCGCTGGCACTGCTCTACGTGCTGCTGGCCCTCGGCCTGAACATCGTGGTCGGCTATGCCGGCCTGCTCGACCTGGGCTTCGTCGCCTTCTATGCGGTCGGCGCCTACATGTTCGCGCTGATGGCCTCGCCCCACCTGTCGGAGAACTTCGAGGCCTTCAAGGCCGCCTTCCCGAACGGCCTGCACACGCCGATCTGGCTGGTGGTGCCGCTGGCCGCGCTGCTCGCGGCGCTGGCCGGGGTGATGCTGGGCACGCCGGTGCTGAAGCTGCGCGGTGACTACCTCGCGATCGTCACGCTCGGCTTCGGCGAGATCATCCGCGTGTTCATGAACAACCTCGAGCACCCGGTCAACATCACCAACGGCCCGCGCGGCCTCGACCGCATCGACTCGATGCGCATGTTCGGCTTCGACTTCGCGAAGCCGATCGACATCGGCGACTTCCGCATCAGCTCGGTCACGCTGTACTACTACCTGTTCCTCGCGCTGGTGGTGCTGAGCGTGATCATCTGCCACCGCCTCGAGCTGTCGCGCATCGGCCGCGCCTGGATGGCGATCCGCGAGGACGAGATCGCCGCCAAGGCGATGGGCATCAACACCCGCAACATGAAGCTGCTCGCCTTCGGCATGGGCGCGACCTTCGGCGGCGTCTCCGGCGCGATGTTCGCCGCGTTCCAGGGCTTCGTCTCGCCGGAGTCCTTCAGCCTGATGGAGTCGGTGATGATCGTCGCGATGGTGGTGCTGGGCGGCATCGGGCACCTGCCGGGCGTGATCCTCGGCGCGGTGCTGCTGGCCGCGCTGCCGGAGGTGCTGCGCTACGTCGCCGGCCCGCTGCAGGAGGCCACCGGCGGGCGCCTGGACTCGGCGATCCTGCGCCAGCTGCTGATCGCGCTGGCGATGATCGTGATCATGCTGCTGCGCCCGCGCGGGCTGTGGCCGTCGCCGGAGCACGGCAAGTCGGCCGCGTCGCCGGTCACCCCCCGCTGAGCCGGAGCCCGCGATGAGCGAAACCATCCTCGAGGTGAAGGGCGTCTCGAAGCGCTTCGGCGGCCTGCAGGCGCTGTCCGACGTCGGCATCACCATCCGGCGCGGCCAGGTCTACGGCCTGATCGGCCCGAACGGCGCCGGCAAGACCACCTTCTTCAACGTGATCACCGGGCTGTACGTGCCGGACGCCGGCAGCTTCGAGCTCGGCGGCAAGCCCTACAAGCCCGCGGCGGTGCATGAAGTCGCGAAGGCCGGCATCGCGCGCACCTTCCAGAACATCCGGCTGTTCGCCGAGATGACGGCGCTCGAGAACGTGATGGTCGGCCGCCACGTGCGCACGCACTCGGGCCTGGTCGGCGCGGTGTTCCGCACGCCGGGCTTCAAGGCCGAGGAGAAGGCGATCGCCGACCGCGCCCGCGAGCTGCTCGACTACGTCGGCATCGGCCGCTTCGCCGACTACAAGGCGCGCACGCTGAGCTACGGCGACCAGCGGCGCCTCGAGATCGCGCGCGCGCTGGCCACCGACCCGAAGCTGATCGCGCTGGACGAGCCGGCGGCCGGCATGAACGCGACCGAGAAGGTGGTGCTGCGCGAGCTGATCGACCGCATCCGCAACGACAACCGCACCATCCTGCTGATCGAGCACGACGTGAAGCTGGTGATGGGCCTGTGCGACCGGGTCACGGTGCTGGACTACGGCAAGCAGATCGCCGAGGGCACGCCGGCCGAGGTGCAGCGCGATCCCAAGGTGATCGAGGCCTACCTCGGCGCCGACCACGCGGCGCACTGAGACGGGACCCGAGCATGAGCACGACGAAGACCCTGCTGAAGATCAACGGCCTGAAGGTCGCGTACGGCGGCATCCAGGCCGTCAAGGGCGTGTCGCTGGAGGTCCGCGAGGGCGAGCTGGTGAGCCTGATCGGCGCCAACGGCGCCGGCAAGACGACGACGCTGAAGGCCGTCACCGGGCTGCAGCCGCTGGCCGCCGGCGACATCGAGTACCTCGGCCAGCCGATCCGCGGCCGCGGCCCCTGGGAGCTGGTGCGCGAAGGGCTGGTGATGGTGCCCGAGGGCCGCGGCACCTTCACGCGCATGACCATCGTGGAGAACCTCCAGATGGGCGCCTTCATCCGGAACGACCGAGAGGTCGACGCCGACATCGACAAGGTGTTCGCGATCTTTCCCCGCCTGAAGGAGCGGCGCAACCAGCTGGCCGGCACCATGTCCGGCGGCGAGCAGCAGATGCTCGCGATGGGCCGCGCGCTGATGGCGCGGCCCAAGGTGCTGCTGCTCGACGAGCCGTCGATGGGGCTGTCGCCGATCATGGTGGACAAGATCTTCGAGGTCGTCGCCGACATCCACGGCCGCGGCGTCACGGTGCTGCTGGTCGAGCAGAACGCCAGCCGCGCGCTCGGCCTGGCCAGCCGCGGCTACGTGATGGATTCGGGCGAGATCACGATGAGCGGCGAAGGCCGCGCGCTGCTCGACGACCCGAAGGTGCGCGCCGCCTACCTCGGCGAGTGAGCGCGCGCCGGCAGCGGCCGGCATGCACCGCGGCGGTGCCCTTCGACCCGTGCCGGCGCTACGTGAAAACCACACGCCGAGCCTGGAGGGCGCTCCCTAGAATCCCCGGCAATCTGATAACTGGCGGGGAGACGGTGTGAAGATCAAGAGTCAGCGGGACTTCGTTGCGGGGCTGATGTTCATCCTGGTGGGCATCGGCTTCGCGTTCGGTGCCACCAACTACTCGATGGGGAACTCGGCCCGGCCGGGCCCGGGCTACTTCCCGCTGCTGCTCAGCGTGATCCTCGCGATCCTCGGCTGCGTGGTGCTGTTCAAGTCGCTCACGATCGAGACCGAAGGCGGCGATCCGATCGGCGCCATCGCGTGGCGGCCGCTGCTGATCACCGTGGCCTCGATCATCGTCTATGGCGTGCTGCAGCCGCGGCTCGGCCTGTTCATCGCCGTGCCCGTGCTGATCGTGATGGTCAGCTTCGCCGGCGACGAGTTCAAGTGGATCGGTGTGCTGGCCAGTGCCGTCGTGCTGACCGTGTTCTCGTGGGCTGTGTTCGTCTACGGCCTGAACCTGACGATCCCGCTGTGGCCGACCATCTTCGGACAGTGATCGCCACGTCGCCGCCACAGAACCACAGAGACTGAGACATGGACCTCCTCAACAACCTCGCGCTCGGCTTCGGCGTGGCCTTCACGCTGCAGAACCTGGCGTATGCCTTCCTCGGCTGCATTCTCGGCACCCTGATCGGCGTGCTGCCGGGCCTCGGCCCGGTGGCGACGATCGCGATGCTGCTGCCGTCGATCTACGCGCTCGACGCGACGCCCGCGCTGATCATGCTGGCCGGCATCTACTACGGCGCCCAGTACGGCGGCTCCACCACCGCCATCCTGATCAACGTGCCCGGCGAGTCCTCGTCGGTGGTGACGGCGATCGACGGCTACCAGATGGCCCGCCAGGGCCGCGCCGGCCCGGCACTGGCCGCCGCCGGCCTCGGTTCCTTCTTCGCGGGTTGCGTCGGCACCATCGTGATCGCGGCCTTCGCGCCGCCGCTGACCGAGCTGGCCTTCAAGTTCGGCCCCGCCGAGTACTTCTCGCTGATGGTGCTCGGCCTGATCGGCGCGGTCGTGCTGGCGTCCGGTTCGCTGCTGAAGGCGATCTCGATGATCATCCTCGGGCTGCTGCTGGCCCAGATCAACACGGACGTGATCTCGGGCACCGCGCGCTACAGCTTCGACATCCCGGAACTGACCGACGGCATCGGCTTCGTGACGATCGCGATGGGCGTGTTCGGCTTCGGCGAGATCATCGCGAACCTGGGCCAGCCGGCCGAGAACCGCGAGGTCTTCACGAAGGACGTGAAGGGCCTGTGGCCGACGCGCGAGGACTTCAAGCTCGCCTGGCCGGCGGTGGTGCGCGGCACGGCGCTCGGCTCGCTGCTCGGGGTGCTGCCGGGTGGCGGAGCCCTGCTGTCCTCCTTCGCCTCCTACACGATGGAGAAGAAGATGGCCGGCGACAAGGGTCGCTTCGGCAAGGGGGACATCCGCGGCGTGGCGGGCCCCGAGTCGGCCAACAACGCCGGCGCGCAGACCTCGTTCATCCCGATGCTGACGCTGGGCATCCCGCCGAACGCGGTGATGGCGCTGATGGTCGGTGCGATGACCATCAAGGACATCCAGCCGGGCCCGCAGGTGATGACCAGCAACCCGACGCTGTTCTGGGGCCTGATCGCGTCGATGTGGGTCGGCAACCTGATGCTGGTGATCCTGAACCTGCCGATGATCGGCATCTGGATCAAGCTGCTGACGGTGCCCTACCGCTACCTCTTCCCCGCGATCACGCTGTTCTGCTGCATCGGCGTCTACACGCTGAACAACAACAACTTCGACGTCTACATGACGGCCGCCTTCGCGGTGATCGGCTACATCTTCTACAAGCTCAGCTGCGAGGCCGCGCCGCTGCTGCTCGGCTTCATCCTCGGGCCGATGATGGAAGAGAACCTGCGGCGCGCGCTGCTGCTGTCGCGCGGCGACTGGAGCACCTTCGTCACGCGGCCGCTGTCGGCCGGCCTGCTGCTCGCCGCCGTGGCGATGATCGTGATCGTGATGCTGCCGTCGATCAAGAAGAAGCGCGAGGACGCCTTCCAGGAGGACTGAACCGCCGCTGCCTGGGCAGGTCCCGGGCGCGATCCGGACCAAGGAGCCCCGCGGGGCTCCTTGGTCGTTTCGGGCGCCTGCCGTCAGCGTGCCCAGCCCATCGCCGTGCCGCGCTTGGCGCCTGCAGGCGGCGCGGCCCCTGCCTAGAATCCGGGCTCCCCATCTCGGAACCGCCGCCATGACCTCGCCCTTCGACTGGACCTCCGGCTACCCCAGCCAGCGCCTGCCGGTGTTCGGCCGCAACGTGGTGGCGACCTCGCACCCGCTGGCCGCCCAGGCCGGGCTGCGGATGCTGATGAACGGTGGCAATGCGGTCGATGCCGCGGTGGCGGCGGCCGCGGTGATGACCATCGTCGAGCCGGTCAGCAACGGCCTTGGCTCGGATGCCTTCTGCATCCTGTGGGACGGCCAGCGCCTGCACGGCCTGAACGCCAGCGGGCGGGCGCCGCAGGCCTGGACACCCGACTACTTCCGCCGCAAGTACGGCGCCGACGGTCGCCACCCGCCGCAGCGCGGCTGGGACAGCGTCACCGTGCCCGGGGCGGTCGCCAGCTGGGCGGCGCTCAGCGAGCGCTTCGGCCGCCTGCCCTTCGCCGACCTGATGGCGCCCGCGATCGAGGTGGCCGAGCGCGGTTACGCGGTGCCGGTGATCGTGCAGCAGAAGTGGGCCGCGGCCGCCGCCATCCTGGCCGACCAGCCGGGCTATGCCGAGGCCTTCATGCCGCATGGCCGCGCGCCGGCGGTGGGCGAGCGCTTCGCGCTGCCGGGCGCGGCACGCAGCCTGCGCCTGATCGCCGAGAGCCGCGGCGAGGCCTATTACCGCGGCGAAATCGCCGAGGCCGCGGCGCGCCATGCCGCCGCGCACGGCGGGGCCGTGACCGCCGCCGACTTCGCCGCCTACCGCCCGGAATGGGTCGAGCCCATCGGCCGCGACTACCGCGGCCACACCCTGCACGAGATCCCGCCGAACGGGCAGGGCATCGCCGCGCTGATCGCGCTGGGCATCCTCGACCAGTTCGACGTCGCGGGCCTGCCGGTCGACGGCGTCGACTCCCAGCACCTGCAGATCGAGGCCATGAAGCTGGCCTTCGCCGACGTCTACCGCTACGTGGCCGAGCCCGCGAGCATGACGGTCACCGCGGCCCAGCTGCTCGACGACGGCTACCTGCGCGAACGCGCGAAGCTGATCGACCCGCGCCGCGCGCAGGACTTCGGCGCCGGCAACCCGGTGAAAGGCGGCACCATCTACCTGACCGCGGCCGACGAGCAGGGGATGATGGTCAGCTTCATCCAGAGCAACTACATGGGCTTCGGCTCGGGCGTGGTGGTGCCCGGCTACGGCCTGTCGATGCAGAACCGCGGCCACGCCTTCAGCCTCGACCCGGCCAGCCCGAACGGCGTCGCGCCGGGCAAGCGGCCCTTCCACACCATCATCCCGGCCTTCCTGACGCGCGACGGCCAGCCGGTGATGAGCTACGGCGTGATGGGCGCGAACATGCAGCCGCAGGGCCACCTGCAGACCCTGGTGCGCATGCTCGACTACCGCCAGCACCCGCAGGCCGCCTGCGATGCGCCGCGCTGGCGCTACAACGCGGGGGTCGAGATCAACGTCGAGCAGGCGATGGCGCCGGCCACCGTGGCCGGGCTGCTCGAGCGCGGCCACCGCGTCGAGGTGATCAACGACAGCTACCAGGACTTCGGCGCCGGCCAGTTCATCTGGCGCCTCGGCGATCCGTCCGTCGAAGGCTACGTGGCCGCCAGCGACCCCCGGCGCGACGGCGCGGCGGTCGCGTTTTGAGCGCGGCGCCGGCCGGCGGCCGGTCGCCCGCGGCCCTGCCGCTGGCCGGTGTCGCGCTCGCCTTCGCCGGCTCGATCGCGTTCTCCGGCAAGGCGATCATCGTCAAGCTCGCCTACCGCCATGGCGTCGACGCGGTGACGCTGATCATGTACCGCATGCTGTTCTCGCTGCCGCTGTTCCTGGCGATCGCCTGGTGGGCGGGGCGCGGCCGGCCGCCGCTGTCCTGGCGCGACCGGGGCATGGTGGCGATGCTCGGCTTCACCGGCTACTACCTGGCCAGCTTCCTCGACTTCGTCGGCCTGCAGTACGTCAGCGCGAGCCTCGAGCGGCTGATCCTCTACCTGAACCCGACGCTGGTGCTGCTGCTCGGCTGGCTGTTGATGCGCACGCCGGTCACGGCCAGGCAGGGCCGTGCGCTGGCCGTCAGCTACGCCGGCATGCTGCTGGTCTTCGGCCACGAGCTGACGCTGTCCGGGCCCCACGTGGCGCTCGGTGCGGCGCTGGTCTTCGGCAGCGCGCTCAGCTATGCCGTCTACCTGATCTATTCGGGCAGCGAGGTGAAGCGCCTGGGTGCACTGCGCCTGACCGGGCTCGCGAGCAGCGTGGCCTGCGTGCTGTGCCTGCTGCAGTTCATCGTGCTGCGCCCGCTCGCCGCCGCGCAGGTGGCCACCCCGGTGCTGTGGCTGTCGCTGGCCAACGCGCTGGTGTGCACCGTGGCGCCCGTGCTGATGGTGATGATGGCGATCGAGCGGCTCGGCGCCGCCGCCACCGCGCAGATCGGCATGGTCGGCCCGCTGTCGACCATCCTGCTCGGCGTCTGGCTGCTCGGCGAGCCCTTCACGCCCTGGGTGCTGGCCGGCACCGTGCTGGTGCTGGCGGGCATCTGGCTGCTGGCGCGGGCGCCGCGCCCGGCCCCCTTGGCGGCGGCCTGAGCCTGCCGCCGTCCTCGACCCCCGACTCGGAGAACGCAATGGACCTCGGCATCCGCGGCAAATGGGCGCTTGTCTGCGCCGCCAGCAAGGGCCTCGGCAAGGGCTGCGCCGCGGCGCTGGCGGCCGAAGGCGTGCACCTCGTGATCACTGCGCGCGGTGCCGAGGCGCTCGAGGCCACGGCCGCCGAATTGCGCGCGCTCGGCGGCGGCGAGGTGCGCGCGGTGGCCGGCGACATCGCCACGCCGCAGGGCCGCGCCGATGCGCTGGCCGCCTGCCCGCAGGTCGACATCCTGGTGAACAACGCCGGCGGGCCGCCGCCCGGTGATTTCCGCCAGTGGGACCGCGAGGCCTGGATCCGCGCACTGGACGCCAACATGCTGGCGCCGATCGAGCTGATCAAGGCGACGGTGGACCCGATGATGGCGCGCGGCTTCGGCCGCATCGTCAACATCACCTCGGCGGCCGTGAAGGCGCCGATCGACGTGCTCGGCCTGAGCAACGGCGCGCGCAGCGGCCTGACCGGCTTCGTGGCCGGGCTGTCGCGCCAGACCATCCGCCGCGGCGTGACGATCAACGGCCTGCTGCCCGGCCCCTTCGCGACCGACCGCCTCGCGGCGACCATGGCCGGCGTGGCCCGCGCGCGCGGCATCCCGGTGGAGGAGGCGCTGGCCGAGCGGGCCGCGGCCTCGCCGGCGGGCCGGTTCGGCACCGCGCAGGAGTTCGGCGCGGTCTGCGCCTTCCTGTGCAGTGCCCATGCCGGCTACATCACCGGGCAGAACTGGCTGCTCGACGGCGGGGCCTACCCGGGCACCTTCTAGGCCGCGCCGATCCGCGGCGCTCAGCGCGCGCGCGAGGTCACCGCGATGCCGGCGGCGATCAGCGCGAAGGCCGCGAGGTGGAACCAGCGCGGCGGCTCGCCCAGCAGCAGGGCCTGCAGGATGCCGGCGAAGACGGGCGTCAGGTTGGTGAAGAAGGCCGCCGTCGCCGGACCGGCCTCGGCCACCCCGCGGCCCCAGCAGTAGTAGGCCGCGAGCGACGGGCCGAGCACGATGAAGGCCAGTGCGGCGGCCACGCCCGCCGACGGCTGCCAGGCCACCGGATGCACGACCGCCTCGACGCCCGCGGCCGCCGACGCCCAGGCCAGGCCGAACAGCACCTGCACGAACAGGAACTCGGCCCAGTGCCAGGCCGGCCGGGCCTCGCCCTGCATCGAGGGCGGCGGCTTGGCCAGCATCCAGCTGTAGAAGGCCCAGGAGGCGGTGGCCGCGAGCATCAGCAGGTCGCCCGGTACCAGCCGCACCTGCAGCAGCCGCTCCAGGTGGCCCTGGGACAGCACCAGCGCCACGCCGCCCAGCGACAGCACGGCGCCGCCCAGCTGCGCGCGGCGCGGCCGCACGCCGAAGCACAGCGCGCCGACCGCGAGCATCCACACCGGCATGCTGGAGGCGATCAGCGTGATGTTCAGCGGCGTCGAGGTCTGCACCGCCATGTACTGCAGCGCGTTGTAGGTGCCCACGCCGGCCAGGCCGAGCAGCGCGAGGTGGCCGGCACGCGCCCGCAACACCCCGGGCTGCCGCAGCACGCGCCAGCCGAAGGGCAGCAGCAGCAGCGCCACCAGCGCCCAGCGCACGGCGTTCAGCCCGACCGGCGGCACCTGGCCGACCAGCAGGCGGCCGACCACCGCGTTGCCGGCCCACATCAGCGGGGGCACGGTCAGCAGCAGCGCCGTGCGCAGCCCGAGCCGCGCGGTCATTGCACCGGCGGCATCGCCGCGCCGCAGTTCCAGCATTGCTCGAAGGGCCCGTCGATGATCTCGCCGCAGCCGCGGCAGGCCCAGTGGCGCGCGGGCGGGTGGCGGAAGGCCTCGAGCATCGTCCGCGCCTCGTCGCAGCGCGAGGCATCGTCGATCCAGAGCTCGGGCTGCGCCTGGTCCGGCGGCAGCTCCCCGGCGATGCTGCCGGCGTGGGCGCGCTGCACGCGGGTGGCGATGCCGGCCTGGGTCAGCCAGTCGGCCCACAGCGTGGCCAGGGCCAGGTTGGGGGCGGTGAGCAGGCGGCGCATCGGGAACGGGGAACGGGGGCGGGGCTGCGGCGCGGCCTGCAGGCTGCCGCAAAGGCTGGCACGATACCGCAGTTCGACGCACGCCGTCGGCCGCCGGGCCGGCCGCGGCGCGTCCCGCGCCGAAGCGACACCGACTCCGACACCGATACGACACCGAGGAGACCCCCATGGCCGACACCGCGCCCCCGATCGCCCACACCACCACGGCCCGCACCGTCCGCGTCGAACAACCCGGCGGCGCCGACCAGCTGCGCGTCGTCGAGCTGCCGGTCGGCGAGCCCGGGCCGGGCCAGATCCGCATCCGCCACACCGCCTGCGGCCTGAACTACATCGACGTCTACCAGCGCAGCGGGCTGTACCCGCTGCCGATGCCGCTGTCGCTGGGCATGGAGGCGGCCGGCGTGGTCGAGGCGGTCGGCGAGGGCGTGACGCACCTGAAGCCCGGCGACCGGGCGGCCTATGCGAGCCAGCCGCCGGGCGCCTATGCCGATGCGCGCGTGATGCCGGCCACCGCCGTCGTGCGCCTGCCCGACGACATCGACGACGAGACCGGCGCGGCGATGATGCTGAAGGGCCTGACCGCCCAGTACCTGCTCAAGGGCACGCTGCCCGCCGGCGGCCTCGCGGCCGGGGACGCGGTGCTGTTCCATGCGGCCGCCGGCGGTGTCGGGCTGATCGCCTGCCAGTGGGCGCGCGCGCTGGGCCTGCAGCTGATCGGCACGGCCGGCACCGACGAGAAGTGCCGCCTGGCGCTGGAGCATGGCGCCAGCCACGCGATCAACTACCGCCGCGAGGACTTCGTCGCCCGGGTCAAGGACATCACCGGCGGGCGCGGCGTGAAGGTGGTCTACGACTCGGTGGGCGCCGACACCTACCTGCGCTCGCTCGACTGCCTGCAGCCCTTCGGGCTGGCCGTCAACTTCGGCAACGCCTCCGGCAAGGTGCCGCCGATCGACCTCGGGCTGCTGGCAGCCAAGGGCTCGCTCTACGCGACGCGGCCCACGCTGTTCACCCACATCGCCACCCGCGAGCGCACGCAGGCGATGGCCGACGACCTGTTCGCGGTGGTGCGCAGCGGCCAGGTGCGCATCCCGATCGCGCAGCGCTTCGCGCTGACCGAGGTCGCCGACGCGCACCGGGCGCTGGAGGCGCGCGAGACCACGGGCTGCACGGTGCTGCTGCCCTGAGGGCGCCGGGCCGGTCGCCGCGGTGGCCGGCCCCGCCGGCGCTGCGGCGGCCGGCCGTCCGCCCTCAGCGCCCGCGCCGCACGCGCAGGATCTCGTCCAGGATCAGGCAGGCCGCGCCGACGGTGATCGCGCTGTCGGCCACGTTGAAGGACGGGAAGTACCAGCCGCCCGCGTGGACCTGGATGAAGTCGACCACGTAGCCGTGCAGCAGGCGGTCGACCACGTTGCCGATCGCGCCGCCAAGGATCAGCGAGAGCGCCCAGCCGAACAGCCGCTGCCCGCCGTGCTGCTTCAGCATCCAGACGATGAAGACCGTCGCGACGGCGCCCAGGCCGACGAAGAACCAGCGCTGCCAGCCCGACGCGCCGGCCAGGAAGCTGAAGGCGGCGCCGGTGTTGTGCACCCGGACCACGTTGAAGAACGAGGTCACGGTGCGGCTGTCGCCGAGCTGGAAGTAGCCGAGGATCAGCGTCTTCGTGAACTGGTCCAGCAGGATCACCACCAGCGCGATCCCCAGCCACGGCAGCAGGCTGCCGCCCTTGCGCGCGCCGGCCATCAGGCCACCGTCCGGACTTCGCCGGCGCCGAACAGGTTGCCGGTGCAGCGGCCGCACAGCGTCGGGTGGGCCGGGTCGTGGCCGACGTCGGCGCGGTAATGCCAGCAGCGCTCGCACTTCGGCTGTGTCGAGGGCACGACCTCGGCCTGCGGCTCGAAGGACGCGTCGGCTTCGGCCGGCGCCAGCGCGGCCTGCGAGGTGATGGTGACGAAGCGCAGGTCCTCGCCCAGGCTCGCCAGCAGCGCATGGTCGTCGGCGTTCAGCCGCAGCGTCACCTCGGCCTGCAACGACGCGCCGACCCGGCCCTCCGCGCGCACCGCCTCGATCGCCTTGTTGACCGTGTCGCGGATCGCGCGGATGCGGTCCCAGCGCGCCAGCAGCGCGTCGTCCTGCCAGGCGGCAGTGTCGACATAGACCTCGGTGAAGATCGACGGGGACCGCCCGGGCGCGAAGATCGCCCAGGCCTCCTCGGCGGTGAAGCTCAGGAAGGGCGCCATCCAGCGCAGCATCGCGTGCGTCAGCTGCCACAGCGCGGTCTGCGCGCTGCGCCGCGCCAGGCTCTTCGGCGGCGTCGTGTAGAGGCGGTCCTTCAGCACGTCGAGGTAGAAGGCGCCCAGGTCCTCGCTGCAGAAGACCTGCAACTTGGCCACCACCGGGTGGAACTCGTAGACCTCGTAGTGCGCGAGGATCTCGGCCTGCAGCGCGGCGGTGCGCGCCAGCGCCCAGCGGTCGATCTCCAGCAGCTCGCCCGTCGGCACGGCGTCGGCGGCCGGGTCGAAGTCGGCGGTGTTGGCCAGCAGGAAGCGCAGCGTGTTGCGGATGCGCCGGTAGGCGTCGACGACGCGCGCGAGGATCTTGTCGTCGCCGGCGATGTCGCCCGAATAGTCGCTCGCGGCGACCCACAGCCGGATGATCTCGGCGCCCAGCTTCTTGCTGATCTCCTGCGGGTCGATGCCGTTGCCGAGCGACTTGCTCATCTTGCGGCCCTGGCTGTCGACGGTGAAGCCGTGGGTCAGCAGGCCGCGGTAGGGCGCGCGGTCCTCCAGCGCGCAGGCCAGCAGCAGCGAGCTGTGGAACCAGCCGCGGTGCTGGTCGTGGCCCTCCAGGTACAGGTCGGCCTCCGGTCCCTCGGCGTGGTGGCCTTCCGGATGGGTGCCGCGCAGCACGTGGAAGAAGGTCGAGCCGGAATCGAACCAGACCTCCAGGATGTCACTGGACTTCAGGTAGTGGGCCGCGTCCTCGGCGCCGAGCATCTCCTCGGCCGTGACCCGGCTCCAGGCCTCGATGCCGCCGCGCTCGACGATCTCGGCCGCGCGGTCGAGGATCTCCATCGTGCGCGGGTGCGGCTCGCCGCTGTCCTTGTGCAGGAAGAAGGGGATGGGCACGCCCCAGCTGCGCTGGCGGCTGATGCACCAGTCCGGCCGGTTGGCGATCATGTCGTGCAGCCGCGCCTTGCCGTTGGCCGGGTAGAAGGCGGTCTGCTCGATCGCCGCCAGTGCCAGCTCGCGCAGCGTGCGCGGGGCCTTGTCGCGCGTGAAGATGCCCTCGCCCTCGTCCATGCGGATGAACCACTGCGCGGCGGCGCGGTAGATCACCGGCGTCTTGTGGCGCCAGCAGTGCGGGTAGCTGTGCGTGATCGTCTCGGTCGCGAACAGCCGGCCGGCGTCGCGCAGCGCCTCGATGACCTGCGGCACCGCCTTCCAGATCGACAGGCCGCCGAACAGCGGGAAGTCGGCGGCGTACTGCCCATTGGCCTGCACCGGGTTCAGGATCGCGTCGTAGGCGAGGCCGTTGGCGACGCAGCTCTGGAAGTCGTCCAGGCCGTAGGCAGGCGAGGAGTGGACGATGCCGGTGCCGTCGTCGGCGGTGGCGTAGTCGGCCAGGTAGACCGGGCTCAGGCGGTCGTAGCCGGGGTGCACGCGCGACAGCGGGTGACGGAAGCGCAGGCCGCCGAGGCGGGCGCCCGGCACCGTGGCCCGCACCGTGCCGGCCAGGCCGTAGCGCGCGAGGCAGGTCTCCACCAGCGCGGCCGCCAGCACCAGCAGGCCGCGCTCGGTGTCGACCAGCGCATAGTCCAGCGCCGGGTTCAGGTTCAGCGCCTGGTTGGCGGGAATCGTCCAGGCGGTGGTGGTCCAGATCACCGCGAAGGCCGGCTTGTCGAGCGCCGGCAGGCCGAAGGCCTCGGCCAGGCGCTCAGGCTCGGCGGCCTCGAAGCCGACGTCCAGCGTCTGGCTCTTCTTGTCGGCGTACTCGATCTCGAACTCGGCCAGCGAGGAACCGCAGTCGAAGCACCAGTACACCGGCTTCAGCCCGCGGTAGACGAAGCCGCGCTCGATCACCCGCTTGAAGGCGCGCAGCTCGCCGGCCTCGTTCGCGTAGTCCATCGTGCGGTAGGGCCGGGCCCAGTCGCCGAGCACGCCCAGGCGCTTGAAGTCGGCCATCTGCTGGCCGATCTGCTCGGTCGCGTAGGCGCGGCTCTTCGCCTGCATCTCGTCGCGGCCGAGGTGGCGGCCGTAGGCCTTCTCGATCGCGTTCTCGATCGGCAGGCCGTGGCAGTCCCAGCCGGGCACGTACTGCGCGTCGAAGCCGGCCAGCTGGCGGGCCTTGGTGATCATGTCCTTCAGGACCTTGTTCACCGCGTGGCCCATGTGGATCTGCCCGTTGGCATACGGCGGGCCGTCGTGCAGGATGAACTTCGGCGCCCCGCAGCGGGCCTCGCGCAGGCGGCGGTAGCGGCCTTCCTCGTCCCACTGGCGCACCCAGCCCGGCTCGCGCTTCGGCAGGTCGCCGCGCATCGGGAAGGGCGTGTCCGGCAGGTTCAGCGTGGCACGGTAGTCGGTGGCCGGCGCGGCGGCGGCGGAGGAGGCGGGCGTGTCGGAGGCGGACATGGCGTCGTCGGCAGGGCGGTGGCCGGGCCGCGGGGCGGGCCCACGGACGCGGCGAGGATCGAGCGGGGCGGATGGCGCTGGGCCATCGCGGCGGCGGGTGCGGGGGCCCGGGCGGCGCGCGCCGGGCCGGCCGCCGTCAAATTCGATCGCGGGTGGTCTGCCGGCGGGTCGCCGAGGGGATGCGGCAGGGCAGGGCGTGGGCCATGGCGCGGATTCTAGCTGGCCGCTCCGCGCGCCCCGTCCGCGCCGGCCCACCAGGCCAGCGCATCGCGGCGGTCCTGCTCGATGCCGGCGCGCAGCGCCTCGATCGAGTCGTAGCGCCGCTCCGCGTGCAGCCGGTGCAGCAGCTCCACCCGCACGCAGCGGCCGTAGGCACCGTCGCTGCCCAGCTCGGCCGGCCAGTCGAAGCAGGTGGTCTCGAGCAGCAGCCGGCCGGCGTCCTCGACGGTCGGGCGCACGCCCAGGCTCGCCACGCCCCGCAGCGGCTGCGGCGCCAGGCCGTGCACCTGCACCACGAAGATCCCGTCCGCCGCGCAGCGGCGGTAGGGGAAGCGCAGGTTGAGGGTGGGAAAGCCGAGCGTGCGGCCGAGCTTGCGGCCGTGCACCACGTGGCCGCTCAAGGCATAGGGCCGCCCGAGCAGCGCGCGCGCCTCGTCCATGCGGCCGGCCGCCAGCGCCTCGCGCACCGCCGAGCTGCTGACGCGCAGGCCGTGCACCTCGTAGCTCTGCATGCGCGCGACGTCGAAGCCCAGGCGGCTGCCGGCGGCATCCAGCCGCGCGTAGTCGCCGGCGCGCCGTGCGCCGTAGCGGAAGTCGTCGCCCACCAGCACGTAGCGCGCGCCCAGTCCCTGCACCAGCACCTGCTCGACGAAGGCCTCGGCATCCAGGCTGGCGAGCCGCGCGTCGAAGCGCAGGATCACCGCCTGGTCGATGCCGCAGCGCTCGAGCTCGGCCAGCTTGTCGCGCAGCGTGGCGATGCGCGCCGGCGCCCGCTCGGGCTGGCCGGCCGCGTGCGCGAAGTAGTCCCGCGGGTGCGGTTCGAAGCTCAGCACGCACGAGGGCAGGCCCCGGTGGCGGGCCTCGTTCGTCAGCAGGGCCAGCATCGCCTGGTGGCCCCGGTGCACGCCATCGAAGTTGCCGATCGTCAGCGCGCAGGCCGGCGCGAGGCCGGGCGCGCGGAATCCGCGGAACAGTCGCATCGGCCGATTATCGACCGGGACCGGCAGCGCCCTCGGGTGGCGGCCTGCGGGTGTCCGCGCCGCAGGCCCCGGCCGTTCCGGACGCCGTGCGCCGGGCCCGCTGGCGCGGCCTGGCCGGGCGTGCGCCGCGCAGCGACTAGCCCGCCGCGTCGTCGGTCCGCGACTCCCGCAGCCGACGGTAGATCAGGCCGCGCGAGACGCCGAGCCGCCGCGCCGCGGCGGCGACGTTGCCGCCGCAGGCCTCGATCGCCCGCCGCACGCAGGCGCGGTCGGCATCGCGCAGCGTGCCGGGCGGGCGCAGCGCCGGCGCGTCCGGCGCGCTCGCCGGCACGGTGGGCATCTCGGGCCTCGCCGCCGGGGGCGGGGTGTCGTCGGCGTCGGCCGGTCTCCCGTGCGGTGTGTCCGATCGGCTCGCGCGGCGGACCTGCAGCCAGATGGCCAGGCCCGTGGGCAGGCGCCAGGCCCGGGGCTCGCCGAGGTCGGCCCAGCGGGCGCAGCTGGCCAGGGTGAGGCCCAGCACGTCCTCGGCCCACGGGCCGCTTCCGGCGGCCCACGCCGGCGGCAGGCCGAGCAGCCGGGCGGCGGCGGCGTTGGCCCAGTCCAGGCGGCCGCCGTCGTCCAGGCACAGCATGCCGGCCAGCGGGGTGTCGAGCAGCGTCGGCGCGAGCTGCAGGTGCAGCACGAGCCGGTCGGCCGACTCGGCGCACAGCAGCCGGTTCTCGATCGCGGTGGCGTAGAGCGCCACCAGGGCCGACGCATCGAAGGCAAAGGGCAGGTGCTCGCTCGAGATGTCGAGCACGCCGGCAACGGACCCGCGCCGGTCGCGGATCGGCGCGGCCACGCAGTGCATCGCGCCGACGTTGCCGAAGAAGTGCTCGCCGCCGGTCACCGCGCAGGGCGCGCCGGTGCGCAGCGTGATGCCGGGAGCCGAGGTGCCGATCACCTCCTCCGACAGGTCGACGCCGATGCGGCTGGCGGCCGGCATCACCTGCTCGTGCGCACGGGGCGCGGCCCGGCTGTTGCCGATCACCACGCCGGCCGCGTCCGTCAGCAGCGCGGTGCCGCTGGTGCCCTGCAGGGCATGCGCCAGGTGCGCGAGCTCGCGCGTGGCGGCCGCCAGCAGGTGGCGGTTGCGCCGCAGCACGGTCTGCACCCGGGCCGGCGTCACGGGTTCGAAGGCGACGGACCGGTCGGGGTCGCGGCGGGCCCGCAGGCAGCGCGACCAGGACTGCAGCACCGCCTCGGGCACCAGCCCCGAGGGCCGGTCGCCCGCGTCGAAGAAGCGCTCCCGTGCCAGCGCAATGCGCTGCGCGGCGCTGGTGAAGAAGGGGCCGGACGGCGCGAGCCCGGGGTGTGCTTGCAGCGACATGGGCCGCGAGCATGCCGGCCGGCCGGGTCGTCGGCAAGCGTGGTCTTCCCCGGTCGGGCGTCGGCCCGGGAAGGATTCCCAGGCGGTGTGCCGCGACGGAACATCCCGGCGGGCGGGCTTGCCCGGACTTGAGACGCGCGCGCCGGTGGCCAAGGATCCGGCCCGTGCGTCGGCCCCGCGGGCGGCGCGCCCCACGATCCAGGAGACGTCCCGATGCCTTTCCACCCCACCCGCCCGCTCGGGCTGGCCGCCGTCCTCGGCCTGCTGCTCGGCTGCACCTCGCCGGCGCCGTCCGGTCCGGGCGGCGGCAGCACCTCGCTCGCCCAGGTCCGCGCCGCGGCCGGCAAGGTCGATGGCGCCTACATCCGCGCCAATGCCGCGACGACGGTCGACTGGCCGAGCTACGGCCTCGACCACGGCGAGTCGCGCTTCAGCCGCCTGACCCAGATCGACACCGGGAACGTGCAGCGGCTCGGCCTGGCCTGGACCTACGACCTCGAGAGCACGCGCGGCGTCGAGGCCACGCCGCTGGTGGTCGACGGGGTGATGTTCGTCACCGCGTCGTGGAGCGTGGTGCACGCGGTCGACGTGCGCAGCGGCCGTCGCCTCTGGACCTTCGACCCGAAGGTGGACCGCGCCTACGGCTACCGCGGCTGCTGCGACGTCGTCAACCGCGGCGTGGCGCTGCACAAGGGCAAGGTCTACGTCGCCGCCTACGACGGCCGGCTGTTCGCACTGGACGCCGACACCGGCCAGCCGGTCTGGTCGCGCGACACCATCGTCGACCGGCGCTACAGCTACACCATCACTGGCGCGCCCCGCGTCTTCAACGGCAAGGTGATCATCGGCAACGGCGGGGCGGAGTACGGCGTGCGCGGCTACATCACCGCCTACGACGCCGACACCGGCGACCAGAAGTGGCGCTGGTTCACCGTGCCCGGCGATCCGTCCAAGCCCTTCGAGAACGAGGCGATGGCCCGGGCCGCGAAGACCTGGGATCCGGCCGGCCGCTGGTGGGAGGCCGGCGGCGGCGGCACCGCCTGGGACACGATGACCTTCGACCCGGAGCTGAACCTGATGTACGTCGGCACCGGCAACGGCAGCCCGTGGGCGCGCAACAAGCGCAGCCCGGCCGGCGGCGACAACCTCTACCTCGCGAGCATCGTCGCGCTGGATCCCGACACCGGCACCTACCGCTGGCACTACCAGCAGACGCCGGGCGACAACTGGGACTTCACCTCGACCCAGCCGATGATCCTGGCCGACCTGCGCATCGACGGCCGCCTGCGCAAGGTGATCCTGCATGCGCCGAAGAACGGCTTCTTCTTCGTGCTCGACCGCAGCACCGGCCAGTTCATCTCGGCCAAGCCCTTCACCGAGGTCAACTGGGCCAGCGGCTACGACGCCGCCGGCCGCCCGATCGAGACGCCGATGGCGCGCACCGCGGACCGGCCGCGCGAGATCATCCCGAGCGCCTTCGGCGCGCGCAACTGGCACCCGATGTCCTTCAACCCGCAGACCGGCCTGGTCTACATGCCGGTGCAGAACATCCCGCTGACGCTGATGGACAACGCCGGCTGGGGCTTCAACCGCGGCTCGCCGGGCGAGCCGCACAGCAACATCGGCTGGAACACCGCGACGATCATCAACGCGCAGCCGCCGAGTTCGGCGCTGTCGGGCCGGCTGGTCGCGTGGGACCCGGTGGCGCAGAAGGAGGTCTGGCGCCAGGAGCATGCGGCGCCGTGGAACGGCGGCACGCTGACGACGGCCGGCAACCTGGTGTTCCAGGGCACGGCGGACGGGCGCTTCGTCGCCTACGACGCGCGCAACGGCCGCAAGCTGTGGGAGTCGCCGACCGGCACCGGTGTGGTGGCGGCGCCCGTCACCTACCAGGTCGATGGCCGCCAGTACGTGTCGGTGGCGGTCGGCTGGGGCGGCGTCTACGGCCTCGCCGGCCGCCACACCGAGCGTGCCGGCACGGGCACGGTCTACACCTTCGCGCTCGACGGCAAGGCACCGCCGCCTGCGGCCGTGCCCTACCGGCTGAATGCGCTGCTGAAGGGCGTGACGTACGACCCGTCCCAGGTCCAGGCCGGCACGGCGATCTACGTCAGCAACTGTGCCTTCTGCCATGGCGTGCCGGGTGTCGACCGCGGCGGCAACATCCCCAACCTCGGCTACTCCGCCACCGCGGTGATCGAGCACCTCGACCGCTTCGTCTTCGCCGGGCCCGGCGTCGCCAACGGCATGCCGGACTTCACCGGCAAGCTGCAGCCCGCCGACGTGGAGAAGCTCAAGGCCTTCATCCAGGGCACGGCCGACGCGATCCGGCCGAAGCAGCCCTGAGCGGGCCGGCCCGCGGGGGCCGTCGGCGGCCGCCGCCGCGGCCTCGGTCGCGGCGCCAGGTCCGCTCGCC
The DNA here is from genome assembly GCF_001293525.1 of Pseudideonella sakaiensis. Lineage (GTDB taxonomy): Bacteria > Pseudomonadota > Gammaproteobacteria > Burkholderiales > Burkholderiaceae_C > Ideonella_A > Ideonella_A sakaiensis. The sequence continues at coordinate 93,760 of NZ_BBYR01000001.1, forward strand.
GTGGTCGGTGCCGGCTCGTGTCAGCCGTCCACCGGCTGCGGGCCGGGCAGGCGCCGCCACTGGCCCGGCGCCAGGTCGGCGGGCAGCACGAGCGCACCGAAGCCGCTGCGGTGCAGCGCCTCGACGCGGTTGCCCACCGCGGCCAGCATGCGCTTGACCTGGTGGTAGCGGCCCTCGGCGAGGGTCAGGCGCAGGGCCCGCTCGCCGGTGGCCGTGCAGGCGACCGCGCGCACCGGCCGCGGGTCGTCGTCGAGCACGACGCCGTCGGCCAGGCGCTGCAGCTGGTCGGCATCGAGCGGGTGCCGCAGCGTCACCTCGTAGACCTTGGGCAGGTGGTGCTTCGGTGAGGTCCAGCGGTGGATCAGCGCGCCATCGTCGGTCAGCAGCAGCAGCCCGGTGGTGTCCTCGTCGAGCCGGCCGACCGGCTGCACGCCGCGCTGCCGCAGCGGTGCCGGGAGCAGGCTCAGCACGCTCGGATGGTGGCGCGGCTTCTGCGAGCACTCGTAGCCCGCCGGCTTGTGCAGCAGCACCAGCGCACGGCCCGGCTGCACCGGCCAGGGCTCGCCGCGCACCTGCAGCACCAGGCCGTCGGGCGCCAGCGGCTCCCACGGGTCCGTCAGCAGCCGATCGCCGAGCGCGACCGCGCCGGCCCGCACCAGCCGCGCGCACTCGCGCCGGGTGCCGAAACCCTCGTCGAAGAGGATCGCGGCCAGCGCCTGCGGCGGGTTCGCCGGGGCCGTGTCGGCCGGCGCCCCGCTGCCGGAGGGAAGCGTCGGGTTCACCGGTGCAGCTCCAGCGTGACGAGGTGGTTCTCGGCCGCGGGCCAGGTGCGGCCGATCACGCGCTCGCCGTTGAACTCGCCGACGATGGCGCGGCCGGCAGGCTCGCGCAGCACGAGCTTGGTGCTCGACACGCCGGCCACGCCGGGCGGGATGCCGGGCGGCGGCGTGCGGCCGTCCAGGCCGATCTCGTCGCGCGGCACGCCGAAGTAACCGCGCGGCCGGCTCATCTGCACGATCACAGCGCCGTCGCGGTCGTTGTCGGCGATGCGTGCCGCGCCGAGGTGCACCGTCGACGACGAGCGCGGGAAGGGGGCGCGGTAGACATGGTGGACCGCGAAGCCCGGCGCCGCGACGACGAACTCGAGCGGCGTGTCCGGCGTCGTCGTGAGCGGGCCCCAGCGCCCGTCGGCACCGACCGTGCCGCGCCACAGCGGCTGGCCGATGCGTTCGCCGCTGGCCGGACGGACGGACCAGACCTCCACCGTGGCACCCGCCAGCGGGAGGTTGTTCGAGAAGTTGCCGCCACCCGGACGGTTCGCGAGGCCCAGGCCGAACACCGTGCCGGCCAGCGTCACCGCCGCCTCCGGCACGATGCCGGTGCCTGGTGGCGCCTGGCCGGTCAGGAAGCGCCAGGTCTCGGCGAAGGCCTGCGCGCCGTAGGAGGTCTCGCGGTGGTCGATGCCCGGGATCACGCGGTTGGTCGCGCCTTTCAGCGCCGGCCCGTCGGCGCCCACGCCGGTGGGCCGCCCCGGCCGGCCGATCCACTCGCCGGTGGGCTGGGCGAACTTGTCGTTCGCGTCGGAGCGGATCGTCAGCCACTGCGTTCCCGGCGTGACCTCGTCGCCGGCCGCGTTGCGCGGGCGGTTCAGCCGGGTCAGGAAGGGGCCGGCCCCGTTGAACTCGCTGCCGGGCCGCTCGGCCGGATCGGACCAGACGCCGTGGTTCGGCGTGCCGCCGAGCACCGCATGCGACACCGCGCCCGCGGTCGCGGCCGGGCCCGCATCGAGCAGGTTCCGCAGCGTCAGTCCGCCGCGCGAGTTCGCGACCACCGCCACGCGCGGCGCGCCGGTCAGGCGCCGCACCCGCTCGATCTCCCCGGCCAGGAAGCGCCGCGCGTCGTCGGTCGAGCTGCGGCCCTCCTGCGGGCGGCCGTCGTCGTCGCGCGCCAGCGGCAGCGGCTGGTCCAGCACGAACAGGCGGTCGCGCGGCCAACCCTGGCTCTCGAAGCGCCAGACCGTGGTGGTCCAGGTCGCGCCGTTGTCGCCGTTGCCATGCAGGAAGACCACCGGCGGCGGGCCGCTGAAGGCCGGCTGCGCCGGCGCGGTCGCCCCGGGCCACCAGCTGCGCAGCCACGCGCAGCCGCCCAGCAGCAGCAGGGCGGTCAGCATCGCGAGGCGGCGGCCGAGGCGGGCGAGCAGGGGAGCGGGGGGCAATGGCATGGCGGGGGCCGGGGTGGGGTCGGTTCGGGCGCGGGCCGGGGCGGCCGGCGCGGGAGGGAAAGGGGCGGGGCGCGAGCTTGCCACGCGCGGGCGGGCCACGGGGGCCCGGGGACGCGTGCGGCCTTACGGTGTCAGTCGGGGCCGGGCAGGCCGTCGCAGGCGGCCGGCAGCACGGTCTCGCCCAGCCGCAGCGGCGCCGCGCGCCGGATCGCCCGCACCACCGCCTCGGCGAGGCTGTCGGCCGCCAGCGCGCCGAGCACGGCCAGCCGGGCCGGGTCCACGCCGCGCGGCGCCGCGCGGTGCCCGGCGGGGCCTGCGCCGGTGGCCAGCGCGAACACCGTGTCGCCGTCGAAGGGCGTGTGCACCGGCTCGATCGCGCGGGCCAGGCCGTCGTGGGCCATCTGTGCGAGCCGCGTCGCCTGCGCCTTGTCCAGCGGGGCGTCGGTGGCGACGATGGCCAGCGTTGTCGCGGCGCCGACCAGCGTCGGCGGCCGCTCGCCGCGCCGCAGCGCGGCGAGGCAGCCTTCCAGCCGGTGCCCGTCGGCGCTGCGGCTGCCCGCCAGCAGGCGGCCGTCGCGCGGGTCGCGCACATCGCCCACGGCGTTCACCACCGCGAGCGCCGCCACGGTGTCGCCCTGCCAGCGCTGCGCGGCCTGGCCCAGGCCGCCGCGCATCGCCCGCGTTGGCCCGAACAGCTTGCCGATGCTGCAGCCGGCGCCCGCCCCGACGTTGCCCTCCGGCGCCGGCGTGCCGGGCGGCCGCGCCACGGCGTCCTCGCAGGCGGCCTCGCCCAGCGCCGCGTCGGGGCGCACTGCCGGGTCGCCGAGGCCGAGGTCGAACAGGATGGCGGCCGGCACGATCGGCACCCGCAGCGGGCCGACGGCGATGCCGATCCCGCGGCGCTCGAGCCAGCGCACCACGCCGCCCGCCGCATCGAGGCCGAAGGCGCTGCCCCCGGCCAGCAGCAGGGCGTGCACCTCGGCCACCGTGTTCAGTGGCGACAGCAGCTCGGTCTCGCGCGTGCCCGGGGCGGCCCCGCGCACGTCGACGCCGGCGACGCAGCCGGGCGGGCAGAGCACGACGGTGCAGCCGGTCGGCCGCCGTGGGTCCTGCGCATGGCCGACGCGCAGGCCCGCCACGTCGTGCAGGCCGCCGCCGGCGCCGGACGGGTCGGCGGCCGGCGCGTGCGCCGCCGGCGGCGCGGGGGCGGCCGGCTCGTTCACGGCCCGTCCGCGGGGCCGCGCGTGACCCGCGCGGCGCGGTCCGACCGGCCGCCGGTGCGCCGCGCCACCGCCGCAACCGCCAGGTCCGGGTAGTTGCTGAACAGCCCATCCAGGCCCATCGCCAGGAAACGCGCGTACTCGGCCGCGGCCAGCGTGGGGTCCGCCTGCGCGAAGGTCCAGCCATGGAGGCGCAGGCCGCGCGCCTGCGCGCCACTGACCCAGGCGGCGTCGAGCGGCAGCGTGCGCTGCGCGATCGCCACGCCGAGGCCCTGCACCGCCGGGTCGAGCGCATCCAGCGCCAGCCAGCGGCCGCCGGCCACGCGCAGCTGCAGGCGCCCGTCCGCGCTGCGCCCGGGTGTGCCGAGCAGCACCGGCGTGGCGGCCAGGCCTGCGGCCCGCTGCGCGACGACGAAGGCCCGCAGCGCCCCGTCGTGGAAGGACTGCACGTGCACCTGGCCGTCGGCCTGCCGCGCCAGCCCGTGGCGGCGCAGCGCGGCCACGAGCAGGCCGACCATCGCCTCGTCGGCCGGCTTCAGTTCCGGGTAGAGCCCGACCGGCCGCGGCGCGGCGCGCGCCAGTTCGGCCACCTCGTCGAAGCTCGGGATGCGCAGCGCCGGGTCGTCCGCCGCGAGGCCGCCGGTGGTGGCGCTCCCCGTCGGGCGCACGCGCAGCCGGCGCAGCTCGGCGAAGTCGAAGTCGGCCACGCGCCAGGCCCCGTTGCGCGCAGGGTAGCGCTCGGTGGCGTCCGTGGTGCGCTGCAGCGTGTCGTCGTGCATCGCGACCAGCACGCCGTCGCGGCTGCGCTGCAGGTCGGGCTCGATCAGGTCGGCGCCCATCTCGATGGCCAGCGCATAGCCGGCCAGCGTGTGCTCCGGCCGGTAGCCGCTCGCGCCGCGGTGGGCGATGACCAACGGCCGGGGCCGCGCCGCAGAGTCGCCGCCGAGCGCGCAGCCGCCGAGGGCGGGGAGCGCCAGCGCGGCAACCGCGGCCGGCCCGGGCCCACGGCGCAGCACGAGCGTCGCGCTGCCCAGGGCAGCCTGCCGCAGCAGCTGGCGCCGCCCCGCAGCGGGCCCGGCCACGGGCGTCAGGCGAAGACGCCGGCGGTGTCCTGCATGCGGGCCGAGACCTCGCCCAGCTGGTGCATGCTGTCGCCGAACTGCAGCTCGATCATCGTCAGCCGCTTGAAGTAGTGGCTGCCGGCGTACTCGTCGGTGACGCCGATGCCGCCGTGCAGCTGCACGCACTGCTGGCCGACGAAGCGCGCCGACTGGTTGATCTGGTACTTCGCCTGCGCGAGCGCGCGGCGCCGCGCGGCGGCCGGCTCGCCGAGCTTCAGGCTGGCGAAGTAGCTCATCGAGCGGGCCAGTTCGAGCTGCATCTTCACGTCCGCGATGCGGTGGCGCAGCGCCTGGAAGCTCGACAGCGCGACGCCGAACTGCTTGCGCGTGTTCAGGTAGTCCACCGTCATCGCGGTCAGGCGGTCCATCAGGCCGACGGCCTCGGCGCAGACCCCGGCGATGCCGACGTCGACCGCGTGCTCGAGCACCGGCAGCCCGTCGCGGCTGATCAGCGCCGCCTGCGCGCCGGCCAGGCTCAGCTCGGCCGCGCGTGCGCCATCCTGCGTCGGGTAGCCGCGCACCGTCACGCCGGCGGCCTGGCGCTCGACCAGGAACAGGCCGATGCCGGCCGCGTCGTCGGGCGTGCCGGACCAGCGGGCCGGCACGACGTAGGCGTCGGCCTCGTCGCCGGCCGGCACCACGCCCTTCGCGCCGGTGAGGGTCCAGCCGTCGCCGGAGGCGTGGGCCTGGGTCGACACGCGGTCGAGCCGGTAGCGGGCACCGGCCTCCTGCGCCGCGAGCACCACCAGCGCGGAGGCGTCGGCGACCTTCGGCAGCCACGCCGCCTGCAGCTCGGCGGGTGCCGCCGCCAGCAGTGCCGGCGCCACCAGGGCCCCGTGGACGTAGGGCGCGTTCACCAGGCCGCGGCCCAGCTCCTCGCACACCACCATCGCCTCCACCGGGCCGAAGCCCATGCCGCCGTGGGCTTCCGGCACCGCCAGCCCGGCCAGGCCCAGCTCGGCCAGCTCGCCGTAGACCGCGCGCGTCGCGCCGCCGGCCTTCGCCAGCGCGTGGCGGCGCTCGAAGGAGAAGCCCTTGTCGACCCAGCGCCGCACCGCGTCGCGCAGCGATTCCTGGTCGTCGGTGAAATCGAAGTCCATGTTCTCGTCTCCTGGGCTCAGCTGCCGAGCACGGTGGCCGACACGATGTTGCGCTGCACCTCGTTGGAGCCGCCGTAGATCGTGGTCTTGCGCATGTTGAAGTAGGTCGCCGCGAGCGGCGCGCAGTGCGCCGCACCGACGTGGTCGCCCTGCCAGCCGGCCTCCATCGCCTCCTGGATGAAGGGCAGGGTCCACGGGCCGCCGGCCAGCATCATCAGCTCGCTGTAGCGCTGCTGGATCTCGCTGCCGCGGATCTTCAGCAGGCCCGCCACGTCCAGCGCGGCCTTGCCGCTCTTCTCGGCCGACAGCACGCGCAGCACCATCATCTCCAGCGCCACGATGTCGACCTCGAGGCGCGCGATCTCGTCGCGGAAGCGCGTATCCTCGTACACGCCCTCGGCGCGGGCGATGCGCTTCAGCCGCTCCAGCTCGCGCTTGGCGCGGTTCACGTCGGCGATGTTGGTGCGCTCGTGGGCCAGCAGGTGCTTGGCGTAGGTCCAGCCCTTGTTCTCCTCGCCGACCCGGTTCTCCACCGGCACCTCGACGTTGTCGAACCAGACCTCGTTGACCTCGTGGCTGCCGTCCAGCGTGATGATCGGCCGCACCGTGATGCCGGGGCTCTTCATGTCGATCAGCAGGAAGCTGATGCCCGTCTGCGGCTTGCCTTCGCTGCTGGTGCGCACCAGGCAGAAGATCCAGTCGCCGTGCTGGCCGAGCGTGGTCCAGGTCTTCTGGCCGTTCACCACGTAGACGTCGCCGCGCCGCTCGGCACGCGTCTTCAGGCTGGCCAGGTCGGAGCCCGCACCCGGCTCGCTGTAGCCCTGGCTCCACCAGACCTCGCCGCTCATGATGCCGGGCAGGTGGCGGGCCTGCTGCTCCGGCGAGCCGAAGGCCATGATCACGGGGGCCACCATCACCGGGCCGAAGGGCACCACGCGCGGCGCGCCGGCCAGCGCGCACTCCTCCTCGAACAGGTGGCGCTGGATCACGTTCCAGCCGGGGCCGCCGAACTGCTTCGGCCAGGCCCAGCCGTGCCAGCCCTGCTTGCCGAGGATGCGCGCCCAGCGCTGCATGTCCTCCTTGCTCAGGTGCAGCGCGTTGTGCACCTTGTGGCTGATGTCCTTCGGCAGGTTGGCGGCCACCCAGGCGCGGATCTCGTCGCGGAAGGCCAGTTCGTCGGGGGTGAAGTTCAGGTCCATTCGGGGTCTCCTCGCGGTGCCGCGGCGGCAGGGGCTGCCCCGCCGGCGACAGGACGCCGCGTTTTTAGCACGGTCGTTCGAAAAATTGCTGTCCCTGCCGTGACAAGGGATCACCGGGGTGGCCCGGGAGCGGCCTAGGGTTAACGCGGGGCCTCTGTCCGCACGGCGCGCACCTTTCCTGCGCGCACACGCTCGCAGCGAGCCCGCGCCGGCCTGCGCCGCGCAGGGCGGCCGACGGCCCGGGCTTCAGTCCCGGAAGTTGGTGAACGACAGCGGCAGGTCGGTGACTTCCTTGCGCAGCAGCGCGATGGCCGCCTGCAGGTCGTCCCGCTTGGCGCCGCTCACGCGCACCGTGTCGCCCTGGATCGCCGCCTGCACCTTCAGCTTGCTCTGCTTGACCAGCGCCTGCATCTTCTTCGCGGCCTCGGCGTCGATGCCGGCCTTCACCTTGACCAGCTGCTTCACCTTGTCGCCGCCGATCTTCTCGATCTTCGCGCTGCGGTCCAGGAAGCGGATGTCGACGCCGCGCTTGCTGAGCTTGGCCAGCAGCACGTCGATCACCTGGCCGAGCTGGAAGTCGCTGTCGCCGTGCACGGTCAGCTCCTTCTCCTTCAGCTCCACCTTCGCGGAGCTGCCCTTGAAGTCGAAGCGGGTGCCGATCTCCTTGGCGGTCTGGTCGACCGCGTTGCGCACCTCGACGAGGTTGGGTTCGAGCACGGCGTCGAAGCTGGGCATGGGGGTTGTCCGGGCAGGCGGGAGGTCGATGAAGGCCGCGGCGGCGGCCGCCGCCGCGATGGGCGAAAATTCTGCCATGGTCACCCCACCCGCCGTCGAGACGGGCGTCAGCCTCAAGCCCTACAACAGCTTCGGCCTGCCCGCGGTCGCGCAGGCGCTGGTGCGCATCCGCAGCGACGCGGACGTGCGCCGCGTCGTCGACGACCCGGTGCTCGGCCGCGCGCCGAAGTTCGTGCTCGGCGGCGGCAGCAACATCGTGCTGACGCGCGACATGCCGCAGACGGTGCTCAAGGTCGAGGTGCCCGGACGCCGCCTGGTCGAGGCGCGGCCGGACGCCTTCATCGTCGAGGTCGGTGCCGGCGAGAACTGGCACGACGTGGTCACGTGGACGCTGGAGCAGGGCTGGCCGGGCCTGGAGAACCTCGCGCTGATCCCCGGCACGGTTGGCGCCGCGCCGGTGCAGAACATCGGCGCCTACGGGCTGGAACTGCAGGACCGCTTCGAGTCGCTGGACGCGGTCGACCTGCGCACCGGCCTCGGCTTCACGCTGGGCGCGCAGCGCTGCGAGTTCGGCTACCGCGACAGCGTGTTCAAGCGCTCGCTGGCCGGGCGGGCCGTGATCACCCGGGTCCGGCTGCGCCTGCCGCGCCCCTGGCGGCCGCTGCTCGGCTACCTGGACCTGGCGCGCCGGCAGGCCGAGGCGGGCATCGCCGAGCCGGATGCCCGCCGGATCGCCGACTGGGTGGTGGCGATCCGGCGCCAGAAACTGCCGGATCCGGCGCTGATCGGCAATGCCGGCAGCTTCTTCAAGAACCCGATGGTCACGCCCGAACAATGCCGCGACATCATCGGCCGGGACCCGGAGATCGTGCACTACCCGCTGCCCGACGGCCAGGTCAAGCTGGCCGCCGGCTGGATGATCGACGCCTGCGGCTGGAAGGGCAAGGCGGTCGGCCAGGCCGCCGTCTACGAGAAGCAGGCGCTGGTGCTGGTGAACCGCGGCGGCGCGATCGGGTCGGAGGTGATGACGCTGGCCCGCGCGATCCAGGAAAGCGTCTATGGCCGCTTCGGCATCCGGCTCGAGCCCGAGCCGGTGGTGCTGTAGGCGCGGCGTTCAACCCCGAGGAGGCGATCCCATGCCCTGGCGAAAGAAGGTGGCCGACGAGGTCTACACCCCGGCCGAGGTGGCCGAGCGGCTGGCCGCGGAGCTGCCGCACTGGACCTACGAGGACGGCTGGATCCGCCGCAAGTACAAGACCTCGGGCTGGAAGGCCACGCTGATGGTGGTCAACACCGTCGGCCACCTCGCCGAGGCCGCCTGGCACCACCCGGACCTCAACGTCAGCTACGCCTTCGTGGTCGTCAAGCTGATGAACCACGCCGCCAAGGGCATCACCGACAAGGATTTCGCGCTGGCGCGCAAGATCGAGGAGGTGGTGCAGTGGCAGCCGGCGCGCGAGGAGGCTGCGGTGCTGGACGGCACGCCGAACGACGACCCCCGCTTCAAGTACCTCAAGTACGACTGACACGATCGATCCGAGACGACGCATGAGCACGACCGTGAACGCCGATCCCCAGGAGCTCGCCAAGTTCAGCGAGCTGGCCCACCGCTGGTGGGATGTCGACAGCGAGTTCCGCCCGCTGCATCAGATCAACCCGCTGCGCCTGGAATGGATCGACCAGCAGGTGCGCCTGTCCGGCAAGCGCGTGCTCGACGTCGGCTGCGGCGGCGGCATCCTGGCCGATGCGATGGCGCGCAAGGGCGCCGAGGTGCTGGGCATCGACCTGGCCACCAAGGCGCTGAAGGTGGCCCAGCTGCATGCGATGGAGGCCGGCACCGCCGGCGTCGAGTACCGCGAGGTGGCCGCCGAGGCGCTGGCCGTCGAGATGCCGGGCCGCTTCGACGTGGTGACCTGCATGGAGATGCTCGAGCACGTGCCGGAGCCGGGCTCCGTCGTGCAGGCCTGCGCGAACCTCGTGAAGCCGGGAGGCTGGGTCTTCTTCTCGACCATCAACCGCAACCCGAAGAGCTTCCTGTTCGCGATCGTCGGCGCCGAGTACGTGCTGAAGCTGCTGCCCCGCGGCACCCACGAATGGGCGCGCTTCATCCGGCCGAGCGAGCTGAATGCGGCCTGCCGCGCCGCCGGCCTCGAACCCGCCGGCAACCGCGGCCTCGAGTACAACCCGCTGACCCGCCGCTACTGGCTCAGCGACGACACCAGCGTCAACTACCTGCTGGCCTGCCGGCGCGTGGCCTGATGGGCACGCGCGGTTGCGCGGAGGCCGGCCGATGACGGCGCCGCCGGGAACGCCGGCCCGCTGGGCCGGCGTGCTGTTCGACCTCGACGGCACCCTCGTGGACAGCGCACCGGACCTGGCCGGCGCTGCCAACGACATGCGCGAGGCCCGCGGCCTGCCGCCGCGTCCCTACGGCGCGCTGCGGCCGGTCGTCGGCAGCGGCGCGCGCGGCATGGTCGGCGCCGCCTTCGGCGTCGCGCCGGGCGAGCCCGGCTTCGAGGCCCTGCGCGACGAGTTCCTCGCGCGCTACGAGGCGCGGATGACGCGCCTGACGCGCGTCTTCGACGCGGCATGGCCGCTGCTCGACGCGCTCGACGCGCGCGGCATCCCCTGGGGCATCGTGACGAACAAGGCCGAGCGCTTCGCCGCGCCGCTGGCCCAGGCGCTCGGGCTCGTGCCGCGCGCCGCGGCGCTGGTCGCCGGCGACACCACGCCGCACGCCAAGCCGCATCCCGCGCCCTTGCTGGAGGGCGCCCGCCGGCTGGGGTGCGAGCCGACGCACTGCGCCTACGTGGGCGACGACCTGCGCGACGTGCAGGCTGGCCGTGCGGCCGGCATGGCCACCGTTGCAGCCGCCTGGGGCTACCTCGGTCTCGGCGAGGCGCTCGAGGCCTGGGGCGCCGATCACCGCATCGATGCACCCGCCGAACTCTTGCATCTGCCCGGACTGGCCTAAACTACGGCTTGTTCCTGGGGCCGACCTGGCTTCGACGTGGGTTCGGAGTCGGAACAGGGCATGCCGAGCACCAGTCCGCTCGTAAATCCACTGGAAACAAAGTAACTGCGAACGACGAAACGTACGCACTGGCCGCTTAATACCGGCTGGCTTCGCAACGGTTGGCCGATGGGCCGGGCCTGAGGGGCAACCCGAGGGCTGCGAAGTCATTCACATCGGCTCGTCCCGCGGGGGGTCACTCCCCATGGGATCAAATCCAGTGACTCGGGGACGCCACAGCGTGCTGCTGCGCGGTGACGGCCCCTAAAGCCAAAACAGTCAGCTAAGCATGTAGATCTGTCCGGCGATGGCTTGCGGACGCGGGTTCGATTCCCGCCGGCTCCACCATCTGCACGAGGCCAACCGATCCCGGTTGGCCTTTTTTTTTGCGCCAGCCCGCTCGCGTGCTCGGGCGGCCGGTCGCCGTCCGAGCGCGCGAGCCCGCCACGACGTCGAGGCCGGCGAAGCGCCACGGCGTGAGGCGTGACCGGGCGAGGGCCGACGGCGTGGTGCGGCGAGCGCTTGCCGAGATGCGTCCGCCGCATCGGTCGCGTCACCACCAGACAGGCCACTGACTGCCCGGTGCGCTTGACCGTGGGCAAGGGGCTGTTTAAGATTGGATCCAATATGGATTCAAACCTGAAGCTGGACGCCACGAGCGCCTACGCGCGCATTCGCGAGGAGATCCTGAGCGGCCGCCGCATGCCGCAGGAGCGGCTGGTGGCCCAGCGCCTGGCCGACGAGCTCGGGATCAGCCGCACGCCGGTGAAGGAAGCGCTGGCGCGTCTCGAGATCGAAGGCCTGGCCGTCCGCGTGGACGCCTGGGGCTATGTCGTCCGATCGATCAGCCTGCGTGATGCGGACGATCTCTTCGAGGCCCGGCTGATCATCGAAGTCGCCAACGCCCGGCTCGCCGCGGAGCGCGCCACGGAAGGCGAGGTCCTCGCGATGAACAAGATGCTCGACGCGTCGGCCAAGCGGCTGCGCAAGGGTGACCTGGCGGCCTTCCAGAGCTGCGCGCGAGGGGTTCACGAGCGCATCGCCGAGTCGACCGGAAACCTTCAGGTCATCCGGATGTTCAAGCAGCTCAATGACCTCGTCGTGCTGTTCGGCGTCTCGCTGCTGCGGCTCAATCCCGAGCGCTCCGCCGAGATCCTGGCCGAGAACACCGCGATCGTCGGTGCCATCCAGGAACGCCGCAGGGAGGACGCCGCACGCCTGATGCACGAGCACATCACGCGCGGGCACGACAGCTTCCGCACGGCGATCTCCAGCAGCCGCATGTCCATCCCGCTTGACTGACAAGAACCGCCACGGAGACGCCCATGCCCATCCAAGACAAGCGCCCGCAGGGGCCTCGCCGACTGCGCTTCGCCGTCATCGCCGACACCCACATCAATCAGAGCGAAGACCAGGCCCACTCCTTCTTCCCGCTGAACCGGCTGGCGAACGCCCGTGCGCGGCACGTCGCCGCGCTGCTGAAGGAACTCGACGTCCGCTTCGTCCTGCACCTCGGCGACATCGTCCATCCGGTGCCGGGCAAGCCGAGCTATGCCGAGGCCGCGCGCCTCTTCCGGACGATCTGCCGGGATGTCGACAAGCCCATCCACCTCGTGCCGGGCAACCACGACATCGGCGACAAGCCGGGACCGTGTGCGCCGGTGCCGACCATTTCCTCGGCCTTCGTCGAAACCTACCGCAAGACGTTCGGTGCCGACTTCTTCTCGTTCGACGAGGGCGACTGCCACTTCGTGATCGTCAATGCGCCGCTGATGAACTCGGGCCTTCCCGAGGAAGAGGCGCAGAAGGCCTGGCTCGAGAGCGACCTGGCGAGCAACGCGTCGCGACGCATCTTCCTGGCCATCCACTACCCGCCGTACGTCTGGCAGGCCGACGAGCCGGGCAGCTACGACAACATCGACGAGCCGGCGCGCAGCTGGTTGCTGTCCCTGACGGCCCGGTACGGCGTTGAAGCCATGTTCTGCGGCCACGTCCACAATTTCTGGTACGACCAGCACGGCCCGACGGAAATCTACCTCGCGCCCTCGACTGCCTTCGTCCGTCAGGACTACAGCGAGTTCATGCGGGTCGGCCCGCCGGGCGAGGAGGGCGGCCGCGCCGACGTGCACAAGCTCGGGATCTTCGTGGTCGACGTGCACGAGCGCGGCCACGTCGCCTACTGGCTGCGGTCGGACGGTGCGATGCGCGGGGAGGGCGACACCGCGGCGGTCGAGGTGCCACCCTTCGAGGTCCACAGCAAGCTGAGCACGCTGTCGGGCCTCGGGCTGGACATGCGGCATCCCTGGGCCGAGGTCGTGGAGCTGCCGCCGAGCGGAGCCCTCGAGGAGTTCGAACGGAAGCGGGCGCGCAACGACTACCCGCTGTGTGCCGTGTGGGACATGGGCGTCCGGCTGATGCGCGTGCCTGCACAGGATCTCCTCGATCCGGCGACACGCCGCCGCATGGAGATCGCCGCGGGCGTCGGCAACCGGTTCATCGTCAGCTCGATGGGCATCCCCTCCGCGGCCTTGCGGCAGTTGCTCGCGTCGCATGCGGTGCTGGTCGACTCGATCGAGGTGGTGCTGCAGGTCGACGACATGCCTGCGGCCTGGAATGCGCTCGCCGACCTGCGGCTGTCGACCGGACGGCCCGTGTTCCTGTCCAAGCTTCGTCGGCACGAGGACGCTGCCGTCGACGGCCTGCGCTACGGCCACCTGATCTTCCACGGCTGGGTGGCCCAGGACTGGCCCCGGCTCGAGGGCATCGTGCGGGAACCCGTCGCGGCCCAGGCCATCGATGGCCTGACATTCCGCGTCGGGCGGGGACTCGATCCGCGCCGAGTCGCTGCCGACACGGTGGGCCGCCTTCGGTCGCACGGCCTGCAGCTGATGCTGTCGGTTCGCATCGCCGGCGACGATCCAGCGGGCACCCAGTTCGACGACGAGGCCAATGCGGCGATCGTCGAGGCGGCCGCTTCGACCTGCCTGGAGTGGAAAGACGTCCGCTGCGTCATCGACACCCTGGTCGACGTCGACCGGGGCTATTTCCGCCGCAGCGGGCTGATCGACCGGGCCTTCAACCTCCGTCCCGCCGGCGCCCGCCTTCGCTTGCTTGCCAGCCGTCGGCGTGAGGCGTCCGATCCGCCCCGCTGAACCGATCCCCCCACCCTGGAGTCGTCCGATGACCGATCGCCGCACCGCCCTCGCCGGAATCCTTGCCGGTCTGCTACCCAGCCATGCGTTCGCGCAGGCCGGCTTCCCTCAGCAGCCCATCACGCTGGTCGTCCCGTGGGCGGCAGGCGGTGCCGCGGACTTCCTCGCCCGCGTGGTCGGCGAGCGGCTCAGCGTGCGCCTGGGCCAGCAGGTCCTGGTCTCGAACAAGCCCGGAGGCGGCACGAACATCGGCACCCAGTACGTCGCCAGCGCGAAGCCCGACGGCTACACGCTGCTGATGGCGAGCTCCAACAACTGTGTCAATGCGACGCTCCTGCCGCCGGCAAAAGTGGACTTCGTCCGCGACTTCCGGCCGGTGACCAACGTCGGCTTCGCGCCAAACATCCTCGTCGTCCACCCGAGCGTGCCCGCCCGCAACGTGCAGGAGCTGGTCGCGCTGGCCAAGGCCAAGCCTGGTTCGCTGACCTACGGGTCGTCGGGCAGCGGCAGCGCGGCGCACCTGGGTGCCGAGAAGTTCAAGCTCGCCACCGGGACCGACATCGTGGGCGTGCCCTACAAGGGCGCCGCACCGGCCGTGTCGGACCTGCTCGGCGGTCATCTCTCGATGATGTTCACGGTCATCCCCGCCACCCTCCCGCACGTGGAAGCGGGGCGCTTGCGGCTGCTGGCGGTGGCCACGCCGCAGCGGCTGCCCATCTTCCCGCAGGCGCCGACGCTCGTCGAAGCCGGCGTGCGCGACTTCGAATCGGGGCTGTGGTATGGCCTGGTCGCGCCGGCAGGGATCCCGGAACCCGTGCTGACGCTGTTGCACCGCGAGGTGGCCGCCATCCTGAAGGAAGAGTCCGTCGCGCAACGGGTCGTCGCCCAGGGGGTTCTTCCGATCGGGGACACGCCTGCGGCCTTCGCGCAGACGATCCGCAGCGACATCGCGCGCTACGGCGAACTGATCCAGGTCGCGAAGATCAAGCCCGACTGACCGGGCCGGGCTCAGGGGCGGGTCGACAGGCGCGGCCCCGGCCCGATCGACGCCGGCGCATCGACGCTGCCGCTCTACCGTGCCAGCCCCGGCACGTCCGGGATCGGCTTCGGGTCGGCCTGCGGCGTCGGCGGCACGTAGGGAAAGCGCATCCGCCCCTTCACGGCGTTCGTCCCCTCCTGGTCGCCGCCGCCCCGGACCCAGCGCCGCTTGTCGCCGTTCCTGGCCTCGATCGACCAGTTGTCGCGCGCTGCATCGGCACGCGACACGCCCCAGATGAGCTGGCGGGCCGCCTGACTGTGCAGGATGCGCTCCGTCATCGCCTCCGGCTGCCAGCCATCCAGCACGGCCGCGTGCAGCCGTCGTTCGACGTCGGCGAGCGCCGGATCTCCGGCGAGGTTTCGGCATTCGGCCGGGTCCGACGCGAGGTCGAACAGCAAGGCGGGGTGGCCGTGCGTGTAGATGTACTTGTGGTCGCCCTCTCGGACCATCCGGCACGGCGCGCAGACGCCCATGTCGTAGTACTCGGAGTGGACACGACCGTTCCAGCCCCGGCCGTCGCCCGCGGCGAGGCGGGTCAGGTCCGCGCCTTCGACCGGTGTGGACAGCTCGACGCGCCCATCGTCGGCCACCGACAGCAAGGTCGGAAGCAGGTCGACCAGCGAGACGTTCGCTTCCACCTCCCGTCCCCTTCCGAGTCCGGGTCCTGCCATGATCAGCGGCACGCGCGTCGAGTTCTCGAAGAAGGTCTGCTTGAACCACATGCCCCGCTCGCCCATCATGTCGCCATGGTCGGCGGTGAAGACGACGATCGTGTCGTCCAGGAGGCCGGAACGTTCCAGCACCTCCATCGTCTCGCCCAGCTTGTCGTCGATGTAGCTGCACATCGCGTAGTAGGCGTGGCGTGCGTTGCGTGTGTGCGCCTCGGTGACTTCCATCCGGTCACGCCCGTGGGAGTAGTAGAGCCAACGGCTGTGGACATCGAGCTGCTCCACCGGGATTGGTCCGACCCGGGGCAGGTCGATCCGCGCATGGTCGTAGCGGTCCCAGTGCGCCTTCGACGCGGTGAACGGCGTGTGGGGATGCGTCAGTGACACCGTGAGGAAGAAGGGCTGGTCCTTCGCCTGTCGGGCCAGGTCCCACAGCTTCTGCCTGGCGTGGAAGGCGACCTCCTCGTCGTAGTCGATCTGCATGCTGCGCTCACACCAGCCCGCCTCGACGACGGCCCGCATGTTGATGCCGGTGGGCGCGTTGCGCGGGCCGGCCCTCCAGTCCGGCACCCAGGCGAAGTCCGCAGGGTAGATGTCGGTGGTCAGGCGTTCCTGGTAGCCATGCAGCTGGTCCGGGCCGACGAAGTGCATCTTGCCGCTCAGCGTGGTGCGGTAGCCGAGGCGCCTCAGGTAGTGCATCACCGTGGGGACCGAGGCGGGCAGTTCCGCCGCGTTGTCGAAGGCGTCGATGAGGTGCGGAAGGCGCCCTGTCAGCATCGTGTAGCGGGAAGGCGCGCAGATCGGGTAGTTCGTGTAGGCGTTGCGAAAGAGAACGCCGCGTGCGGCCAGACGCGAGAGGTTGGGCGCAAGGGTCGTGGCGTTGCCGTACTCGCGCAGCGCGAGTGCGGACATCTGGTCCGCCATGAAGACGAGGATGTTGGGTCGGCGCATGGCTGGCTTTCCGAGCGTCACTCGAGCGTGATGCCCGCTGCCTTGATGAGCTGTGCGTAGCGCCTGACCTCGCCGTCGAGTCGGCTGCGCAGCACTGCGGGCGTGGACGTGACGGGTGTGACGCCCAGCTTGCGCATCGCATCCTCCGCGGCCGGCTCCCGAGCCTTGGCCAGCGCGGCCTGCAGGCGGTCGACGACGGTCGAGGGCGTGCCGGCCGGGGCGAGCAGACCGTACCAGGCGCTGAACTGGTAGCCCGGCACGCCGCTCTCGGCGATGGTGGGTGAGGTGGGCAGCTCGCCCATGCGCTCCGCCGTCCCGACCCCCAGCAGACGCAGCTTGCCGCTCTGCACGCCGCCTGCCACGGCCGCGTAGTTGGTGAACATCAGCGGGAGGTGCCCCGCCATCACGTCGGTGATGGCGGGGCCGGCGCCCTTGTACGGGATGTGCCGGAGCCGGATGCCTGCCAGTCGGGCGAACTCCTCGGCGGCGAGATGCGCCGGGCTGCCCGCGCCGGAGGACGCGTACGTGAGCTGCCCGGGCTGGGCCTTGGCGGCCGCGATCAGTTCACGCACGGTGGAGTAGGGCGCCTGGGCATTCACCACGAGCACGTTGGGCACCTCGGCCAGCAGCGAGACCGGGACGAAGTCCTTGACCGGGTCGTACGGCAGTTTCGGATAGAGCGACACGTTGGCCGCGTTCGCGCTGCTGCCCATCAGCAGCGTGTAGCCGTCCGGTGGCGACTTGGCGACCACATCCGATCCGAGGTTCGATCCGGCGCCGCCGCGGTTCTCGATGACGATGGTCTGGCCCAGGTCCTTCTCCAGGATCTGCGCGACCAGCCTCGACAGCGCGTCGGCGATACCGCCCGGCGGATACGGACAGATCAGTCTGATCGGTTTGCCGGGCCATGGCCTGTCCGCCCGCGCGGTCCAGGGCACCAGGGTCAGCGACAGGGTCGCGGTCACGAGCGATCGACGCTTCATTCGGTTGTCTCCGGTGGTCGTGTCTGTGCTCCTGTCGCTTCGGAGCGTTCAGCCCGGTCCGAATCTAGGACAGACCCTCTCGCGCAGCCGCAGCCCCTTCCGTATATTGGAACGGTCTCCGTCCCAGCCCAGGAACCCGCCGCCCCATGCGTGCCGCTCGTCCGCTTCGCCAGATCAAGGACCAGCCGGCGCTGCAGGCGCTGCGGCACGACGATCCCGAGCTCGCCGGAACCCTCGCCAAGGGCTTGATGATCCTGCAGTGCTTCGTCGAGAACCCGCATCCGCTGGGCAACAGCCAGCTGGCCGAGCGGCTGGCGCTGCCGCGCTCCACGGTATCCCGTCTGTGCCGGACGCTGCAGTGCCTCGGGTTCCTCGACCACGACGACCGCGTCGATCGCTACCTCATTGGCCCTGCGGCCGTCCCGCTCGGCTATCCCTGCATGATCAACGTGCCGACGGGCGCGCAGACCCGCGCCGCCATGCAGGCCTTGGCCGATCGCTTCCTCGGCGCGGCATCGATCAGTGTCGTGATGGGGTTGGACGTGGTCTATCTGGCCACGGCGGCGCACAAGCGAGGAACACTGAAGCGGCCGGGTCCCGGCGCGGTGCGCGGCGTGATGGAGAACGCGATGGGTCGGGCATGGTTGGCGACGCAGGACGCGTCGCGGCGCGGGCCGTTTCTGGAGGGCTATCGGAGCGCTCGTCCCGAGCAGTACGAACGCTGCATCGCGGATGTCGAGGAAAGCATCGAGGCGTACGGACGGCGGGGCTTCGCGGTGAACGCAGGGCTCGGCGTGCTCGGCGCCGGTGTCGCGTCCAGGATCCGTTACGGATCGAGGTGCCTGCTCTTCAATTGCGCGAGCTCCGCGGCCGGGCTGCGAACGCAGGACGTCCACGAGAAGGTCGGGCCCGCCGTCGTGCAGCTGGTGGAGTTCGCGCACAAGGACGCATCGACGGGCTGAGCCAGGGCGACGAGGTCGCTTGCGCCGAACCGTTGCCCGGCCGCACCTGAACCGGGCGGGTTCGCTGCAGCCAGGCCCGGCGCCACGCGAGCCGGATACCATCCTGCCGACGCCCATTGCCCCGCGGTGCCCTCCGGCCCGACCCGCCTCCGTTGTGACTTCGCCCGAGCCTGCCGCGACCACCCCGCTGCTGCGCGCCCTGCGCGCGGTGGTGTCCGCGCCGCCCTGGCTGGACCCGCTGAAGCTGCCGCTGGTGGCCGCCGGTGTGGCGCTGCAGGAGTGGCGGCCCTTCCATCCGCCGGCCGGGCCCTTGCGCTGCGAGGCGGGTTTCTGGCTCGCGGGCGGTGCACGGGCCTCGATGCTGAACCGGGTGGTCGCCTACCGTGGCCTGTTCGAGCCGGGGCTGACCTCTGCCATCGCGTCGATCGTGCAGCCGGGCGACCATGTCGTCGACGTCGGTGCGAACGCAGGCTATTTCTCGCTGCTGCTGGCCGACCGGGTCGGGCCGGAGGGGCGGGTGCTGGCCGTCGAGGCGGCGCCCGGCAATGTGCGGCGGCTGCACGCCAACCTGGCGGCGAACCCGACGCTGGTGCCCCGGGTGGAGGTGGTCCACGCGGCGGCCAGCGACCGCGAGGGCGTGCTCGGCTTCGACCTGAGCCCGCGCAACGACATGCATGGCCGGCTGGCGGGTGCGCCGGATGTGCCGCCGCGGCGCGACTGGCGCCGCATCGAGGTGCCGGCGCAGCGCATGCAGCGCCTGCTCGGGCCGGCGCCGCAGCGCTGGAGCTTCGTCAAGGTCGACATCGAGGGCGCGGAGCCGCAGGTGTTGCCGGACCTGCTGGCGCACTGCAGCCACGAGCGGCTGTGCCTGGCGCTGGAACTCAAGCCGCCGCACATCGCCGGCTGCGTCGACCGGCTCGCGGCTGCCGGCCTGCACCTGTACGACCTCGGCAACGATTACCGCTGGCTGCTGAACCGCGGCCGGCCGCCGGCCCTGTGCCCCGTCGCGCCGGAGCAGTTGCGCCGTCGGCGCCGGATGGTGGACCTGATCGCCAGCCGGCAGCCGCTGGCGCCGCTGGCGCACCCGCTGCCGCGCTGACGGCGCCCGGCTGGCTATGATGGCCGGTCCCCCTGCCGCAGCCGAGGCCGCCATGACGATCGAAGTCGATGCCCGCACCGCGACCGTCCGGGTCGAGATCGACGGCCATTTCACGCCGCAGCAGGTGCTCGCGCTGGTGAAGCAACTGGCGGCCGCGCGGGCCCAGCTCGCCGACGATCCGCCGGAGCCCGGCGAGGTGTGGCTGGCGGCCCGCCCGCCCTGCCACACGAAGTTGATGGGGAAGGGGCCGGACACCCTGCTGGCCTTCCGCTTTCCGGGCCTGGGCTGGATCGGCGCGACGCTGGCCGCCTCGATGCGGGCCCGGCTGATCAGCCTGCTGGCCGCCCAGCAGGTGCAGGCGCTGCCGCAGGACGGCGCGGCAAGCCGCGGGATCTCGGCCAGCGCGGCGCCGGCCGCGGAACCGTCGGCAGCCGCCGGGACGCGGCCCGACGACGCTACGCTGCATTGAGGGCGCCCCCGAGGGCCGGGCGGAGCCCCTTCCGCCTCCGCGGGGAAACGACAGCCCGGGGCGGCCCGGGGTCGTCGGAACGTCGCGGCTCGTCGCGCCGCAAAAAGAACACCCGCCAGAAGGCGGGTGAAGCAGCAGCAAGAGGGGTCGACGTCATGGTCGCGTGATGGGGGTCCCGCCGGTGTAGGACACGGACGGACCGTGACGTCGGCCACACGCGCGACCATCCCGGCGCGCCCGGTCGGCCCCTGCAGCCGGCTACAGTGCGCCGGACCCTGGAGACCCGCATGCGCCTGATCCGCCGCCTCGCCGTCACCTGCTTCGCCGCCGGCGCCGCCCTTGCCTCCGGCTGCGGTGGCGGGGGCAGCAGCAGCGGCAGCCCCTTCATCCCGCCGACGCCGAGCGAGGCCGCCGAAGGCCTGTACAACGCGCTGACGCTGACCAACCGCGTGGTGCGCTGGCTGCTGCTCGGCGACGGCCGCTACTTCATCTTCTACACGGCGCCCGGGCGGCCGGACGACTGGGTCGGCGTGATCCAGGGCAGTGCCAGCCAGAGCGGCGGCAGCGTGCGCTCCACCGACGCCCGCGACTTCAACCTGCAGACGCGCTCGGTGCAGCCGGCCGCGGTGTCCGCGAGCATCGACGGCAACCAGGCGGTCAGCGGCAGCCTCGGCTTCGGCGACGGCAGCACGACGACCCTGAGCGGCAGCGTCGACACGGGCTCCACGGGCAGCACCACGACGGCGGCGCTGGCCGGGACCTATGTCGGCCTGGTCGCCGCGGTGGCCGGCAGCGAGGCCGGGGTGCTGAACATCGACGCGCGCGGCCAGCTCACGGGGGTCTGGTTCGGCTGCCTGCTGACCGGCACGGCCGTGCCGCGCACGCGCAGCGCCAGCGTGGACCTGCAGCTGGCCTTCGCCACGCGGCCGAGCTGCCCGTATGCCGGCCAGCAGTGGGCGGGGGCTGCCTACCTCGACGCGGGCCGCCACCGGCTCTATGCCGCGGCCCCGAATCCCGCCCGCACGGACCTGGTGCTGTTCGTCGGTCAGTGACGCGCCGGCGGACCGCCCGCGCGCCCAGGCTAAAATCGCGGACTTTTCGTGTGGTGCGGCGCTGGCGAGCGTCGGCCGCAGGTGCCGGGCCCTCGGGTGCGGCGCCGGCCCAGGACGGAGCCGGCTCGGCGGGGCCGGGGAGCGCAGCAGATCGCGGCCCGGGAATCGCAGGCGGCAGCGTCCGACCCGCGCGGGTGGCGAAATTGGTAGACGCACCAGGTTTAGGTCCTGACGCCAGCAATGGCGTGGGGGTTCGAGTCCCCCCCCGCGCACCACGCACGAAAGCCCGGCGGGCCCGCCTGCCCGTCCCAGTCAATGCCCTTCTGAAAGTTTCCCGACATGGCCGTGAACGTTGAAACCCTCGAGAAGCTCGAACGCCGCATCACGCTGACGCTGGCCGCCGACGTCATCAGCAACGAGGTGAGCAGCCGCCTGAAGCGGCTGGCGCGCACCGTCAAGGCGGACGGCTTCCGCCCGGGCAAGGTGCCGATGAGCGTCGTGGCGCAGCGCTACGGCTACTCGGTGCAGTACGAGGTGATGAACGACAAGGTCGGCCAGGCCTTCCAGCAGGCCGCCGACGAGGCCAAGCTGCGCGTGGCGGGCGTCCCGCGCATCACCGAGAAGGACGGTGCGCCGGAGGGCCAGATGGCCTTCGATGCCACCTTCGAGGTCTACCCCGAGGTGGTCTTCGGCGACCTGTCGGCGGTCGAGGTCGAGCGGGTGTCGGCCGAGGTCACGGAGGAGGCGATCGACAAGACGCTGGACATCCTGCGCCGCCAGCGCCGCAGCTTCGCGACCCGCGCGCTGACCGATGCCGCCGTCGAGGGTGACCGCGTGACGATCGACTTCGAAGGCAAGATCGACGGCGTGCCCTTCGCCGGCGGCAAGGCCGAGGACTTCCAGTTCGTCATCGGCGAGGGCCAGATGCTCGAGCAGTTCGACACCGCCGTGCGCGGCATGAAGTCGGGCGAGTCCAAGACCTTCCCGCTGCAGTTCCCCGAGGACTACCACGGCAAGGACGTGGCGGGCAAGGAGGCCGACTTCCTGGTCACGGTCAAGCGCATCGAGGCCCAGCACCTGCCGCCGGTCGACGAGGCGCTGGCGAAGGCCCTCGGCATCGCCGAAGGCACCGTCGACGCGCTGCGCGCCGACGTGCGCAAGAACCTGGAGCGCGAGGTCAAGTTCCGCGTGCTGGCACGCAACAAGGCGGCCGTGATGGACGCGCTGCTGTCGGCCGCCCAGCTCGAGGTGCCGAAGGCGCTGGTCGAGGGCGAGACCGAGCGGATGATCGAGAACGCGCGCGCCGACCTGAAGAAGCGCGGCGTGAAGGACGCCGACAAGGCGCCGATCCCGGCCGAGATCTTCCAGCCCCAGGCCGAGCGCCGCGTGCGCCTGGGCCTGGCGGTGGCGGAGCTGGTGCGCGCCAACAACCTGCAGGCCAAGCCCGAGCAGCTGCAGAAGCACATCGAGGAGCTGGCGCAGAGCTACGAGAAGCCGGCCGAGGTGGTGCGCTGGTACCTGAGCGACCGCCAGCGCATGGCCGAGGTCGAGGCGGTGGTGGTGGAGAACAACGTGGCCGAGCACGTGCTCGCGACGGCCAAGGTGAACGACCGCCAGATGCCGTTCGACGAGCTGATGGCCGCATCCTGAGCCGCGGCCGCACGGCCGGGCCGCCCGCTGCAGGGCGGGCCGGCCGGCGCTGCGCTCTGCAGGGGCACCGTGCCGACAGGCCGGTGCCCCTGTCGCTTCCGGGGCCACCGGTGCGCCGCGACATAATCGGCCGGAACACGGGGCCGGCGGGCGCCTGCCCCGTCCACGAACTGCACAGGATGCTGCTGCGATGAGCGCAATCGACACCCAGGGCCTCGGCATGGTCCCGATGGTCATCGAACAATCCGGGCGCGGCGAACGCGCCTACGACATCTACTCGCGGCTGCTGCGCGAGCGCATCGTCTTCCTCGTCGGCCCGGTCAACGACCAGTCGGCCAACCTCGTCGTCGCCCAGCTGCTGTTCCTGGAGAGCGAGAACCCCGACAAGGACATCTTCTTCTACATCAACTCGCCCGGCGGCTCGGTCAGCGCCGGCCTGTCGATCTACGACACGATGCAGTTCATCAAGCCGCAGGTGTCCACGCTGTGCATGGGCATGGCCGCCAGCATGGGCGCCTTCCTGCTCGCCGCCGGCGCCAAGGGCAAGCGGCTGGCGCTGCCGAACTCGCGCATCATGATCCACCAGCCGTCGGGCGGCGCCCAGGGCCAGGCCACGGACATCGAGATCCAGGCGCGCGAGATCCTGAAGCTGCGCGAGAACCTGAACAAGATCCTTGCGGATCGGACCGGTCAGCCGCTGGAAAAGATCCGTTCCGATTCCGAGCGCGACTATTTCATGTCAGCCAACGAGGCGCTCGACTACGGCCTGATCGACCAGGTGATCAGCGAGCGGCCCTGAGCCGCCGGCCCGGCATCGAACTGGCGCGGAAGCCCGCCGCTGTTCGCGGCAGGCCCTCCGGGCCGCTTGAACTATCATTCCTTCGCGCAACCCCCGTCCCGACACGCATCCATGGCCGAGAAAAAAGGCTCCTCCAGCGAAAAGGTGCTCTATTGCTCGTTCTGCGGCAAGAGCCAGCACGAGGTCAAGAAGCTGATCGCCGGCCCCTCGGTCTTCATCTGCGATGAATGCATCGAGCTGTGCAACGACATCATCCGTGACGAGGTGCCGGCCGAGGCGGCCGAGGCCAAGGGGGCGAAGTCGGACCTGCCGATCCCCAGCGAGATCAAGGGCAGCCTCGACCACTACGTGATCGGCCAGGAGGTCGCCAAGCGCACGCTGTCGGTGGCGGTCTACAACCACTACAAGCGGCTCAAGCACATGGGCCGCAACGCGAAGGAAGACGTCGAGCTCGCGAAGAGCAACATCCTGCTGATCGGGCCGACCGGCTCAGGCAAGACCCTGCTCGCGCAGACGCTGGCGCGGCTGCTCAACGTGCCCTTCGTGATCGCCGACGCGACCACGCTGACCGAGGCCGGCTATGTCGGCGAGGACGTCGAGAACATCATCCAGAAGCTGCTGCAGAACTGCAACTACGACGTCGAGAAGGCGCAGCGCGGCATCGTCTACATCGACGAGATCGACAAGATCTCGCGCAAGGCCGACAACCCCTCGATCACCCGCGACGTGTCCGGCGAAGGCGTGCAGCAGGCGCTGCTGAAGCTGGTCGAAGGCACGATGGCCAGCGTGCCGCCGCAGGGCGGGCGCAAGCACCCGAACCAGGATTTCCTGCAGATCGACACGACGAACATCCTGTTCATCTGCGGCGGCGCCTTCGACGGGCTGGAGAAGGTGATCCAGAACCGCTCGGAGAAGTCGGGGATCGGCTTCGGCGCGTCGGTGCACAGCAAGTCCGAGCGCAAGGTCAGCGAGCTGTTCCGCGAGGTCGAGCCCGAGGACCTGATCAAGTTCGGCCTGATTCCCGAGCTGGTCGGCCGCCTGCCCGTCGTCGCGACCCTCGGCGAGCTGACCGAGGACGCGATGGTGCAGATCCTCACCGAGCCGAAGAACGCGCTCGTCAAGCAGTACCAGAAGCTGTTCGCGATGGACGACGTGGAGCTGGAGATCCGCCCGTCCGCGCTGCAGGCGATCGCCCGCAAGGCGTTGGCGCGCAAGACCGGCGCGCGCGGGCTGCGCTCCATCATGGAGCAGGCCCTGATCGACACCATGTTCGACCTGCCGACCTTCAACGGCGTCGCGAAGGTCGTGCTGGACGAACACACGATCGAGGAAGAGACCGCGCCGCTGCTCGTCTACCACGAGCAGGCCAAGGCCAGCGCCTGAGCGCCGGCGCCCGCCGCGCGAGGGGCGGCGGCGTCGGCGGGATGCCCGGCCTTCCTTGCTTTTGATCCCTCGGGCCCCAGATGGGTTCGAGAAAGAGAGGTTCCCTCATGTCCGGACATCCCGTTTTGCCCGCCGAGCGCATCACGCTGCCCCTGCTGCCGCTGCGCGACGTGGTCGTGTTCCCGCACATGGTCATCCCGCTGTTCGTGGGGCGGCCGAAGTCGATCAAGGCGCTGGAGGCGGCGATGGAGGCCGGCCGCCAGATCATGCTGGTGGCCCAGAAGGCCGCGGGCAAGGACGAGCCCAAGCCCGACGACATGTTCGAGGTCGGCTGCGTCTCCAGCATCCTGCAGATGCTGAAGCTGCCGGACGGCACGGTGAAGGTGCTCGTCGAGGGCATCCAGCGCGCCAACACCCACGAGATCACCGACAACGGCGAGCACTTCGTCGCCGAGGTCACGCCGGTGCCGCCCGAGGCCGTCGTGAAGGCCGAGATCGAGGCGCTGCGCCGCGCGGTCACGCAGCAGTTCGACCAGTACGTCAAGCTGAACAAGAAGATCCCGCCGGAGATCCTCACCTCGATCGCCGGCATCGACGACGCCGGCCGTCTGGCCGACACCATCGCGGCCCACCTGCCGCTGAAGCTCGAGAACAAGCAGGCGGTGCTGGACCTGTTCCCGGTCGACAAGCGGCTGGAGAAGCTGCTCGAGCAGCTCGAGCACGAGGTCGACATCCTGCAGGTGGAAAAGCGCATCCGCGGCCGCGTGAAGCGGCAGATGGAGAAGAGCCAGCGCGAGTACTACCTGAACGAGCAGGTCAAGGCCATCCAGAAGGAGCTGGGCGATGGCGAGGAGGGTGCCGATCTCGAGGAGCTCGAGAAGCGCATCCAGGCCGCGCGCATGCCCAAGGATGCGCGCAAGAAGGCCGACGCCGAGCTGAAGAAGCTCAAGCTGATGTCGCCGATGTCGGCCGAGGCGACGGTGGTGCGCAACTACATCGACACCCTGGTCAACCTGCCGTGGTCGAAGAAGACCAAGATCAAGCACGACCTGGGCTTCGCTGAGGGCGTGCTGAACGAGGACCACTTCGGCCTCGAGAAGGTCAAGGACCGCATCCTCGAGTACCTCGCCGTGCAGCAGCGCGTCGACAAGGTCAAGTCGCCGATCCTGTGCCTGGTCGGTCCCCCGGGCGTCGGCAAGACCTCGCTCGGCCAGTCGGTGGCGCGCGCCACCGGGCGCAAGTTCGTCCGCATGGCGCTGGGCGGCGTGCGCGACGAGGCGGAGATCCGCGGCCACCGCCGCACCTACATCGGCTCGATGCCGGGCAAGGTGCTGCAGAGCCTGACCAAGGTCGGCACCAAGAATCCGCTGTTCCTGCTCGACGAGATCGACAAGCTGGGCATGGACTTCCGCGGCGACCCGTCGTCGGCGCTGCTCGAGGTGCTCGACCCGGAGCAGAACCACACCTTCAGCGACCACTACGTCGAGGTCGACTTCGACCTGTCGGACGTGATGTTCATCGCGACCTCGAACTCGATGAACATCCCGCCGGCGCTGCTCGACCGGATGGAGGTCATCCGGCTGTCGGGCTACACCGAGGACGAGAAGGTCCACATCGCCCAGCGCTACCTGCTGCCCAAGCAGCGCAAGAACAACGGCGTGAAGGACGAGGAGCTCGAGGTCGCCGAGTCGGCGGTGCGCGGCATCATCCGCTACTACACGCGGGAGGCGGGCGTGCGCTCGCTGGAGCGCGAGATCTCGAAGATCTGCCGCAAGGTGGTCAAGGGCCTGCAGCTCGGCCAGTACCCGGGCCGCGTCCTCGTCGAGGAGCACAACCTCAACGACTTCCTCGGCGTGCGCAAGTTCGACTTCGGCCAGGCGACCAAGGAGAACCAGGTCGGCCAGGTGGTCGGACTGGCATGGACCGAGGTCGGCGGCGACCTGCTCACGATCGAGGCGGCCTCGATGCCGGGCAAGGGCAACATCATCCGCACCGGCTCGCTGGGCGACGTGATGAAGGAGTCGGTCGAGGCCGCACGCTCGGTGGTGCGCAGCCGCGCGCGCCGGCTCGGCATCAAGGACGAGGCCTTCGAGAAGCGCGACGTGCACGTCCACGTGCCCGATGGCGCGACGCCGAAGGACGGCCCGAGCGCCGGCATCGCGATGACGACGGCCTTCGTGTCGGCGCTCAGCGGCATCCCGGTGCGGGCCGACGTCGCGATGACCGGTGAGATCACGCTGCGCGGCGAGGTCACCGCGATCGGCGGCCTGAAGGAGAAGCTGCTCGCGGCCCACCGCGGCGGCATCAAGACGGTGCTGATCCCGGAAGAGAACGTCAAGGACCTGCAGGACATCCCGGAGAACGTGAAGAACAAGCTCGAGATCATCCCGGTCAAGTGGATCGACCGCGTGCTCGAGCTGGCGCTGGAGCGTGCACCGACGGCGCTGCCGGACGAGGATGCGCCGAAGCCCGAGGCCAAGGCCGACGAGGTCGCTCCGGCGGCCCCGGCGGGCGACCACCTGAAGCATTGAGGGCCGACGCGCCCGAACTTCTTGCGGAGGCCTGAAAAACTGGTATAGAATCTTGGCTTCGCCAGACGGCATCACCCACAAGGTGAAGCCCCAAGGCAAAGCGACATGCGGGAATAGCTCAGTTGGTAGAGCGCAACCTTGCCAAGGTTGAGGTCGCGAGTTCGAGCCTCGTTTCCCGCTCCAGACAATGTGCCTGTTGGTGTGATCGCCCGTCCTGCCGCGCAGGGCGGGGGTGAGAAAGGGAAGCCGAGGCTTCCCTTTTTTGTCGGTTGCGCCGCCGGGCACGGTCCGGACCGCTCGTCGGCGCGATAGCAAAGCGGTTATGCACCGGATTGCAAATCCGTTCAGCCCGGTTCGACTCCGGGTCGCGCCTCCAGACCTTTCGCAAAGCCCCGGTCCGCCGGGGCTTTTGCTTGGGGCGCGTCGCTCGCGAGCGGCACGGAATCCGTGCCGCAGGCACAATCCAGCGTCGATCCGCGTCCATGCCTTCGCCGTCCCCCCTTCCTGCCTTGCCGACCGATCCGCCGGATGCCGCGGAGGCCGTCGATGCCTGGGCGATGGGCCTGGCCCTGCAGGAGGCCCGCAGGGCCTGGGCGTTGGGCGAGGTGCCGGTCGGCGCGGTGCTGCTGCGTGACACGGCCGCCGGCCCGGAGGTCGTCGCCACCGGCCACAACCGGCCGATCGCCGAGCACGACCCGACCGCCCACGCCGAACTCATCGCGCTGCGCGAAGGCGCGCGGATCCTGGGCAACTACCGCCTGCCCGGCTGCCGTCTCTACGTGAGCCTGGAGCCCTGCGCGATGTGTGCGATGGCGATGCTGCACGCGCGCCTGCAGCGCGTCGTCTTCGGCGCCTTCGACCCCAAGACCGGCGCGGCCGGGTCCGTGCTCGACCTGTTCGCCGAGCCGCGGCTCAACCACCACACCCACCGTCACGGCGGCGTGCTCGCCGACGCCTGCGGCCAGCTGCTGCGCGACTTTTTCGCAGAACGCCGCCGGCACGGGCGCGAGCGTCGCCTGACGGCCGTGCCCGAGGCCCCGCCGCGATGAACGCGCCCCTGTCCCTGCAGCTCTTCTCGCCCTCCGGGGCCGTGCCCGGCGCCGCGCCGTTGCGCCGGGCGGCCCGCCGGCTCGGCGCGCTCGGCTATGCCGTCACGCTCGACCCCGGTGCCGGCGCGCGGCGGCAGCGTTTCGCCGGCGACGATGCCCAGCGCCTGGCGGCCCTGCACCGCGTGGCCGAGGCCGGGCCGTCCGTGGCCATGGCCACGCGCGGCGGCTACGGCCTGAGCCGGCTGCTGGACACGATCGACTGGCCGCGCATCGTGCACAGCGTGGCCCAGGGCACGCGCTGGGTCGGGCACAGCGATTTCACCGCCTTCCAGCTCGCGCTGCTCGCGCATGCCGGCACGCCGGCCGCCGGCCTCAGCTGGGCCGGGCCGATGGCCTGCACGGACTTCGGCCGCGAGCCGGTGGCGGGCGAGCCCGAGGCGGCCGCCGTCGACGACGTGACGGCCGCCTGCTTCGACGAGGCGATGCGCGGCGAACTGGAAGCCGTCGGCTTCCGCACCGCGGCGGGCTTCGACGGGCTGGGCGTGCGCGGCACGCTGTGGGGCGGCAACCTCTGCCTGGTCACGGCGCTGCTCGGCACGCGCCACTGGCCGGGCCGGCGCGTGACGCGCGGCGGCATCCTCTTCCTCGAGGACGTGGCCGAGCACCCGTACCGGATCGAGCGCAGCCTGCTGCAGCTGCACCAGGCCGGTGTGCTCGACGACCAGGCCGCCGTGCTGCTCGGGCACTTCACCGACTACGCGAAGGTGCCGCAGGACCGGGGCTACGGCCTGAAGACGGTCATCGAGCACCTGCGCAGCCTGACGCGCACGCCCATCCTCACCGGCCTGCCCTTCGGCCACGTGCCGACCAAGGTCTGCCTGCCAGTGGGTGCGCGGGTGCGGCTCGCGGTCGAGGGGCGCGAGGCCTACGTCGCCTGGGCCGCGCCCGGCCATTCCGATTGATCCGACCGGAGACCCGGTGATGAGCCTCGTCGCCCGCCTTGCCGCGCTGCCGTGCGCAGCGCGCCGCTGGTCCGCGCCGCTGCTGGCGCTGCTGTTCGCCGCCGTGCTGGCGGGCTGCGACAACAGCCCCTATCCGGCCGGCGCGGCCGCGAAGAACATCCTGTTCAATTCCTTCGACGAGCGTTCGCCGCGCTACCTCGACCCCACCGCGTCGTACAGCAACCCCGAGTCGCCCTACACCTACTCGGCCTACGACACGCTGTACGGCTACCACTACCTGAAGCGGCCCTACGTGCTGGTGCCGAAGCTGGCCGAGGCGGTGACGCCGCCCTATTTCGTCGATGCGCAGGGCCGGCGGCTGCCCGACGATGCACCGGTCGACCAGATCGCCGAGAGCGTCTACGACATCCGCATCAAGCGTGGCGTGATGTACGCGCCGCACCCGGCCTTCGCGCGCAAGCCCGGGCCCGACGGGCGCGACCAGTACCTCTACCACCACCTGAGCCGCGCCGACATCGGCGACCGCCGCTCGCCGCTGGACTTCGAGGTCCAGGGCACGCGCGAGGTCGTCGCCGACGACCTCGTCTACGCGCTGAAGCGCCACGCGACCACCCGCATCGAGACCCCGGTGGCGGCGGTGTTCTCCGAGTACGTGGTCGGGCTGAAGGACTACATCGCGCTGATCAAGCGCGAGGATGCGGCGCTGATCGCCGGGCTGCCGCGCAGCAGCCAGGACAAGCCCTTCCTGGATTTCCGCCGCTGGCCGCTGGCCGGCGTCACGGCGCTGGACAGCCACACCGTGCGCATGCGCATCAAGGGCAAGTACCCGCAGTGGAAGTACTGGCTCGCGATGCCCTTCACCGCGCCGGTGCCCTGGGAGGCCGATGCCTTCTATTCGCAGCCGGGCATGGCGGCCAACGGGCTGACGCTGGTGCGCTGGCCGGTCGGCAGCGGTCCCTTCATGATGAGCGAGTACGTCCAGGACCGGCGCCACGCGATGGTGCGCAATCCGAACTGGCGCGGCGAGCCCTATCCCTGCGAGGGCATGCCGGGCGACAAGGAGGCCGGCCTGCTGGCGGACTGCGGCAAGACGCTGCCCTTCGTCGACGGCTTCCAGTCGGTGATCGTGAAGGAACGGGTGCCGCGCAAGGAGCTGTTCAAGCAGGGCTACCTCGACGTGCCGGAGGTCGAGCGCCCCGACTGGGGCGTCGAGTTCCGTGCCGACGCCGAGGACTCCGACGAGGTGCGCAGCTTCTTCGACGCCCGCGGCTTCAAGTTCCCGCAGACCACCGACATCAACAGCTGGTACCTGGGCTTCAACTGGCTCGACCCGGTGGTCGGCAAGGGCGACACTCCGGAGCAGCAGCTGCGCAACCGCAAGCTGCGCCAGGCGCTGTCGATCGCGATCGACTGGGAGGAGGGCTACGGCCGCATCTTCCGCACCAAGGGCGGCGAGGCTGCGCACGGGCCGGTGCCGCCGGGCATCTTCGGCTCCAAGGAAGGCACGCCCGAAGGCATCAACCCGGTGACCCACCGCCTCGTCGACGGCAAGCCGGTGCGGCGCAGCCTGGACGATGCGAAGCGCCTGCTGGCCGAGGCCGGCTACCCCGGCGGCCGCGACGAGAAGACCGGCCGCCCGCTGGTGCTGAACTACGACTACCAGCGCACGCCGACGCCGGAGATCAAGTCCGAGCTCGACTGGATGGTCAAGCAGTTCGGCAAGCTGGGCGTGCAGCTGGAGATCCGCGCCACCGACTACAACCAGTTCCAGGACAAGGTGCTGAAGGGCAAGCACCAGATCTTCTGGTGGGGCTGGCTGGCCGACTACCCGGATGCGGAGAACTTCCTGTTCCTGCTGTATGGCCCGAACGCGAAGTCGCTGCACCAGGGCGAGAACGCCGCCAACTACAGCAACGAGGAGTTCGACCGGCTGTACCGCCGCCTGCAGACGCTGGACGACGGCCCGGAGAAGCAGCAGGTCATCGACCGCATGGTCGACATCGTGCGCGAGGACGCGCCCTGGGCGTGGGGCTACTGGCCCTACGTCGCGGTCGCCTTCCAGCAGTGGGTGCACAACGGCAAGCCCAGCATCCTGATCCGCGACCAGGTCAAGTACTACCGGGTCGACCCGGCGACGCGCGTGGCGCTGCAGGCGCAGTGGAACCGGCCGACCTGGTGGCCGATGCTCGGGCTGGTGCTGGCCCTGGCGGGGCTGGTCGTGCTGGCGCGGCGCAGCTACCGCGCCCGTCAGCTGGCCACGGCCAGCGCCGTCGAACCCGCCCTGGCCGGCAAAGGAGCCTGAGGTGCTGAGCTACTTCGTGCGACGCGTGGGCTACGGCCTGCTGGTGCTGGTCGGCGTGAACCTGTTCACCTTCTTCCTGTTCTTCACCGTCAACACGCCCGACGACATGGCGCGCCTGAACATCGGCGGCAAGCGCGTGACGCAGGAGCAGATCGAGACCTGGAAGGCCGAGCGCGGCTACGACAAGCCGCTGTACTGGAACGACGCGGCGCAGGGCACGGCGCGCCTGACCGAGACCATCGTCTGGGAGCGCTCCGTGTCGCTGTTCGCGCTCAGGTTCGGGCGCTCGGATGCGCGCGCCGGGGTGGACATCGGCCACGAGATCCGCACCCGCATGGGCGTGAGCCTGCAGCTCGCGGTGCCGCTGTTCCTGCTGCAGGTGATCGCGAGCACGGCCTTCGCGCTGCTGCTGGTCTTCTTCCGGCACACCCGCCTCGAGTTCTGGGGCGTGGTGCTGTGCGTGCTGATGCTGTCGATCTCCAGCCTGTTCTACATCATCGTCGGCCAGTTCTTCTTCTCGCGGCTGATGCACCTCGCGCCGATCTCCGGCTATGCGCCGGGGCTGGACGCGGTGAAGTTCCTGCTGCTGCCGATCGGCCTGTCGCTGCTGTCGCGGCTGGGCACCGAGGCGCGGCTGTACCGCGCGATGTTCCTGGAGGAGATCGGCAAGGACTACGTGCGCACCGCGCGCGCGAAAGGCCTGGCCGAGTCGGTGGTGCTGTTCCGCCACGTGCTGCGCAATGCGCTGATCCCGATCATCACCAGTGCCGGCTCCTACCTGCCCTACGTCTTCCTGGGCAGCCTGGTGTTCGAGAGCTTCTTCGGCATCCCGGGCCTCGGCGCCTTCGTGATCGAGGCGATCACCGGGCAGGACTTCGCGATCGTGCGGGCGATGGTCTTCCTCGGTGCCGTGCTCTACATCGCCAGCTACGTGCTGATCGACCTGGCCTACACCTGGGTCGACCCGCGCGTGCGCCTCGGCTGAGACGCCGTGAACGCACCGAGCCGCTCCCCCTGAACGAGGACCCGACGCCCGCGATGCCGAAATTCGTCTTCCTGTGGACCGACGCCGTGCTCTGGGCCCTCGTGGCCGGCCTGGTGGCGTATGGCTGGCACGTCGCCCGCAGCCCCAACCTGAGGCGCAGCTGGGCCAAGGTGGCCCAGGACCCGACCGGCCTGTGCGCCGGCCTGGTGCTGGCCCTGTTCGCGCTGGTGACGATGGCCGACAGCGTGCACTTCAGGCGCGCGCTGCCGCCGGCGCCCGGCGCGCCGGCCGATGCACCCGTCTACTACGCGACCCAGGCCCAGTCGCTGCTCGACCTGCTGCTGGCCCGGCCGCTGTCCATGCGCGAGACCGATTACTCGGCCCCGCTGGCGGTGGTCGGCTTCACCAAGCAGGCGATCGAGCGCGACGGGCAGATCGTGCGCGACCACCCGCGGCTGCAGTTCGGCGGTGCGCACCTGAAGGACCCGGCCACCGAGCACCTGCCGGACCTGCTGGGCCGTGCGGCCGTGGGCGCCGCCGGTGGGGCGCTCGCCTGGCTGCTGGTCGCCGCGGCCGTCGCGGCCGCGCTGCGGCGGCGCCATGGCGGCTTTGGCGCCGCCTGCCGCGACCTGGCCGCCGACCGCACCGCGCTGCCCTGGCGTGCGGCGCTGGCGACCGTCGCCGTGGTCTGCCTGCTGGTGGGCCCGGCGATCGCGCTGATGGGCAGCTACCACGTCCTCGGCACCGACCGCACCGGCAACGACGTGCTGGTGCAGGCGCTGAAGAGCGTGCGCACCGCCTTCGTCATCGGCAGCCTCGCCAGCCTCGCGACCCTGCCGTTCGCGCTCGGGCTGGGCGTGCTGGCGGGCTACTTCCGGGGCTGGGTGGACGAGGTCATCCAGTACCTCTACACGCTGCTCAGCTCGGTGCCGAACGTGCTGCTGATCGCGGCCTGCGTGCTGATGGTGCAGGTCTTCCTGGACAAGCACCCCGAGCTGTTCGAGACCGGCACCGAGCGCTCCGACCTGAAGGTCTTCCTGCTCTGCCTGGTGCTGGGCCTGACCGGCTGGGCCACGCTGTGCCGGCTGGTGCGCGGCGAGACGCTGAAGCTGCGCGAGCTGGAGTTCGTGCAGGCGGCGACCGCCTTCGGCGTCAGCCCGGCGCGCATCATGTCGCGCCACATCGTGCCCAACGTGATGCACCTGGTGCTGATCACCACCGTGCTGAACTTTTCCGACCTGATCCTCTACGAGGCGGTGCTGACCTACGTCGGCGTCGGCGTGGACCCGTCGATGAACAGCTTCGGCGGCATGATCAACCTGTCGCGCAGCGAGATGAGCCGGGACCCGGTGGTGTGGTGGAGCTTCGCGGCGGCCTTCGGCTTCATGGTCACGCTGGTGCTGGCCGCCAACCTGTTCGCCGACGGCGTCCGCGATGCCTTCGATCCGCGTGCCCGCAGCCTGCGGCCGCGCGTGCGCGCGAGCGTGGCTTGAGTTCGGAGCCCGCGATGCTGAAGATCGATGAACTGAAGGTGGCGATCGAGGCCGAGGCCGGCCTGGTGCGGGCGATCGATGGCCTGAGCCTGGCGATCGCGCGCGGCGAGACCTTTGCGCTGGTCGGCGAGTCCGGCTGCGGCAAGAGCATGACGGCGCTGGCGCTGATGCGCCTGCTGCCGGAGGCCGGGCGGGTCACGCAGGGCCGCATCGACGTCGACGAGACCGCCGTGCTGGACCTGCCCGAATGGCGCATGCGCGGCGTGCGCGGCGGCAAGGTGGGCATGATCTTCCAGGAGCCGGGTACCAGCCTGAACCCGGTGATGCGGGTGGGCGACCAGATCGTCGAGGCGATCGAGGCGCACACCGCGCTGCGCGGGGCCGCGGCCCGGGCGCGGGCGATCGAATGGCTGGGCCGGGTCGGCATCCCGGAGCCGCAGCGGCGCATCGACGAGTACCCGTTCCGCCTGTCCGGCGGCCAGAAGCAGCGCGTCATGATCGCGATGACGCTGGCGGCCGAGCCCGACTACGTCGTCGCCGACGAGCCCACGACGGCGCTGGACGTGACGATCCAGGCGCAGATCCTGGACCTGCTGAAGCAGCTCCAGCGCGAGCGGGGCATGGGGCTGCTGCTGATCACCCACGACCTCGCGGTGGTCTCGGGCATGGCCGACCACGTCGCGCTGATGTACGCGGGCCAGATCGTCGAGGTGGCGCGCGCGGCTGACTTCTTCGCCGCGCCGCGGCATCCCTATGCGCGGTTGCTGCTGCAGGCGCTGCCCGACGCCGACAAGCGCGGCCAGCCGCTCGCGGCGATCGCCGGCACCGTGCCCCCGCTCTGGCAGGACTTCGCGGGCTGCCGCTTCGAACCTCGCTGCGACCGCGCCTTCGCGGCCTGCCGGCAGGCGCCGCCGGCGCTGCGGCCGCTGGCCGGGGGCGGGCACGCGGTGCGCTGCTTCCTCTACGAGCCCGAGGTCGTGGCCGCCTCGGCGTCGGCGCCCGCCGAGCGGGCACGGGGGCGGGCCCCTGCCGACACCCTGCAGCCGGCGACACCGACGCCGCGCGGCGCACCGGCGGCCGCACCGCTGCTGCGCGTCCAGGACCTGCGGGTGCGCTTCCCGGTGCGCCGCGGCCTGCTGCAGCGCGAGCAGCCGGGCTTCGTCGCGGTCGACGGCGTGTCCTTCGAGCTTGGCGCCGGCGAGACGCTGGCGCTGGTCGGCGAATCAGGCTGCGGCAAGACGACCACCGGCAAGGCCATTGTCCAGCTGCTGCGCCGCACGGCGCGCATCGAGGGCCAGGCCTGGTTCGACGGGCGCGACCTGTTCACCCTCGAGGGGCCCGACCTGCAGCGCGCGCGCGCGGACGTGCAGATGATCTTCCAGGACCCGTTCGCGTCGCTGAACCCGCGCATGCGGGTGCTCGACATCCTCGAGGAGGGCCTGCTCGCGCTCAAGCCCGGGATGCGTGCGCCGGAGCGCCGCCAGCGGCTGGAGCGCCTGGTCGACCGCGTCGGCCTGCGCCGCGATGCGCTGGAGCGCTACCCGCACGAGTTCTCGGGCGGGCAGCGGCAGCGGCTGGCGATCGCGCGTGCGCTCGCCGTCGAACCGCGGCTGATCGTCTGCGACGAGCCCACGTCGGCGCTCGACGTCTCGGTGCAGGCGCAGATCCTCAACCTGCTGCGCGAGCTGCAGCAGGAACTGGCGGTGTCCTACCTCTTCATCACGCACAACATCGGCGTGGTGGCCTACCTCGCCGAACGCATCGTGGTGATGAACCGCGGCCGGATCGAAGAGCAGGGGCCGACCGGCGACGTGCTCGACCGCCCGACCCGCGACTACACGCGCAGCCTGCTGGCGGCGGTGCCGCGGCTGCAGGCGCCGGCCGCCGCCTGACGCGCGGCGGGCCGGTGCAGGGCCGGGCGGCGCCGTCAGGCGCGGCCCGGTGCACCCCCCAAGGTCGAGGGGGGCTCCGGTGCGCCAGGCTGGGGCGCGGCGCCGCCCGGCGTGGCTCAAGTCAGGAATACCCTAGCCTGCGCCCGCACCACGGCTGAACACAATCCCGGAACGTAACTTTGCGTGGGCGTCATGCGCACGTCACGAACGGCACGGCCTTTGCTCGCCACCGCGGTTCACGACACCCACGTTCAACCACTTTCCGGGGGATCCATGTTCCAGAAGAAAGCCATCAGCGCCGCCGCCGCGCTGGCGCTCTGCTCGCTCGGCCTGACAGCCGAGGTTGCCTGGGCGCAACAGGCGCAGACGCTCGAGCGGGTCGAGATCACCGGCTCGGCGCTGCGCCGGGTCGATGCCGAGACCGCGCTGCCCGTGACGGTGATCAAGGTCGATGACCTGATCAAGCAGGGCGTCACCTCGGCCGAGGGTGCGATGGCCCGGATTGCCGCCAACCAGTCGAGCTTCGGCACCAGCCGCTCGATCGGCGGCACCACCGGCGGCAAGGCCGAGGCCGACCTGCGCGGCCTGAACGGCCCGACCGGCGGCAGCGCGGGCAAGACCCTGGTGCTGCTGAACGGCCGCCGGCTGTCCAACCACCCCTTCGACGCCGCGGCGGTCGACCTGAACTCGATCCCGCTGGCCGCGGTCGACCGGATCGAGGTGCTGCGCGACGGCGCCTCCTCGCTGTACGGCACGGACGCGATCGGCGGCGTGATCAACTTCGTGCTGAAGCGCGACTACCGCGGCCTCGAGGTGGGCTTCGAGAAGCAGGCGCCGCGGCAGGCCGGTGGCGACACCACCCGCTTCAACCTGACCGGCGGCTTCGGCTCGCTGAGCGAGAACCGCTTCAACATCCTCGCCTCGGTGGACATCCGCAAGCAGGACGTGCTGGAGGCCGCGCAGCGCAAGTTCGCCGCCACCGGCGTGCTGCAGGGCAACGTGGTCGCCGGCACCAGCGGCTCCAGCTTCCCCGGCGACGTGGGCGGCTTCGAGCCCTCGCTGCCGAACTGCAACCCGCCGTCGTCGATCCCGAACCCGGCCGGCACCGCCTGCCGCTACGACTTCACCCGCGACATCGACCTGATCCCCGAGAACAAGCAGGTCACCGGCGTCGTCAAGGGCACCTTCGCGATCGCGCCCGAGCACACCGTCTCGCTGGAGGCGCTGAGCTCGAAGAACACCACCACCTCGCGCGTCGCGCCGTCGCCGGTCAGCCACCTGATCCCGGCATCGAGCCCCTTCTACCCGGCTGGCGCCCCGC
The DNA here is from genome assembly GCF_001293525.1 of Pseudideonella sakaiensis. Lineage (GTDB taxonomy): Bacteria > Pseudomonadota > Gammaproteobacteria > Burkholderiales > Burkholderiaceae_C > Ideonella_A > Ideonella_A sakaiensis. The sequence continues at coordinate 131,111 of NZ_BBYR01000001.1, forward strand.
GCGAGGACATCCCGAACCTGCTCAGCAACGACCCGAACGCCACCGTGCCGGGCGGCGTCGTCAACTGGCGGCAGGTGCCCGCGGGCAAGCGCACCAGCGGCAACGAAACCACGGCCGACCGCGTGGTCCTGGAGTTCCAGGGCACGGTCGGCACCTGGGATTACCGCGCCGCCGCCGGCACTGCGCGCAGCAAGACCACCGAGTCGGTCAAGCTGGGCTACGTGAACGACGACATCATGCAGGACGGCATCTTCCGCGGGATCATCAACCCCTTCGGCCCGCAGACGGCCGCTGGCGCCGCCTTCATCGACACCGCCCAGGTGCGCGACGTCGTCGCGATCGGCAAGAACCAGGTCGATTTCGTCGACGCCCGCGTCACGACCGACCTGATGCAGATGGCCGCCGGCCCGCTGGCGCTGGCGATCGGCGCCGAGTACCGCCGCGAGAAGTCCAACTTCGAGAACCTGCCGATCACCGGCTCCCTCGGCAGCCTGGGCCTGGACCCGGATGCCGACACCGCCGGCAGTCGCAAGGTGAGCGCCGTCTACGCCGAGCTCGGCGTGCCCGTCGTGAAGGGCCTGGACCTGACGCTCTCCGGCCGCTACGACAAGTACAGTGACTTCGGCAGCAGCTTCAACCCGAAGATCGGCCTGCGCTACCAGCCGTCGCGCCAGGTGCTCGTCCGCGGCTCCGTCAACACCGGCTTCCGCGCGCCGTCGCTGTACGAGATCTACCAGCCGGCCTCGCTGACCTTCACCACCGACAACTACGACGACCCGCTGCTGTGCCCGGGCGGCACGGCGGTGCCGGGCGCCTCGGCCGGCGCGGTCTGCGGCCAGCAGGTGCTGCGCCGCGTCGGCGGCCCGGTCGGCGCCGGCAAGCCGTCCAGCACGCTCGAGCCGGAGAAGTCCAAGACCTTCAGCGCCGGTATCGTCTTCGATCCGACGCCGCAGATGACCTTCAGCGTCGACGTGTGGAGCGTGTCGATCCGCAACCTGATCAACAACCTGCCCGAGCAGGCGGTGTTCGGTGACCCGACCAAGTACGCCGGCCGCTTCGTCCGCTGCAGCCAGCTGCCGCAGACCGCCGGCCCCGGCATCGACCGCACCGACATCGACGTCTGCCTGAACCGCGCCTTCGACCCGATCGCCTACATCGACGTGCCGAGCGAGAACCTCGGCGAGCTGAAGACGCGCGGCATCGACCTGACCGCGGCCTGGCGCTCGTCGCCGTCGCCGATGGGCGTGTTCGGCGTGTCGATGGACGGCACCTACATCCACACCTACAAGTACCAGCGCGAGAAGAACGGCGCCTACATCAGCGCGACCGGCCGCTACTCCGACTCGGCGCCGGTCTTCCGCTGGCAGCACACGCTGAACGCCAGCTGGACCCAGGGCCCGTGGAGCGTCATCCTCGGCCAGCGCTTCCGCGGCGGCTACACCGACCAGGACGGCGTGAACAAGGTCGGCGACTATGCGCTGTGGGACCTGTCGGCATCGTGGAGCGGCATCAAGGGCCTGACCGTCGGCGCGGGCATCGCGAACCTGTTCGACAAGGACCCGCCGCTGTCGGTGCAGACGACCACCTTCCAGCGCGGCTTCGACCCGCGCTACACCGACCCGGTCGGTCGTTCGCTGCGCCTGCGCCTGAACTACAAGTTCTTCTGACGCCAGCGCCGCGCCGGCCCCCGGCACCGGGGGCCGGCCGCCGGCATCCGCAGCCCTGCCCGGCGTGGTGCAGGCCGTTCGGGCATTGCACTTGCTCCGGCATCGGGGCACCCGGGTTCATCGGGCCGGAGGCGCCGGCAGGGGCGCTCTTCGGACGCCCCGTTCATTTCCTTAGAATGCGCGCCGCGCGGGTCACGAGCCCTCGACACGGCGATACTCACTTTTTCACTCTCCCTGCTGGAGACCCCAGGTCATGGATTTTTCCCGTCGACAAGCGGACCCGCGCCGTCACATGGTGGGGATCACGGTTGTCATCCTGTTCCACGTCCTGCTGGTGTACGCCCTCGTCACCGGCCTGGCGAAGAAGGTGGTCCAGGTCGTGGTGGCCCCGATCGAGACCAAGGTGATCGAGGAGGTCAAGAAGCCTCCGCCGCCGCCGGAGGTGGTCGTGCCGCCGCCGCCGAAGCTCGAGGCGCCGCCGCCGCCCTTCATCCCGCCGCCCGAGGTGCAGATCACCGCGCCGCCGCCGCCGCAGCCGACCATCACGGCGACCACGCCGACGCCGCCGCCGGCCCCGGTCGTCATCGCGCCGGCGCCGCCGGTGCAGGCGCCGCCGGCCCCGGTCGCGCCGCCGGCGCCGCCCGCGCCGGCACCGAAGCCGGCCGGGCCGATCGCCGCCGGCGTGGCCTGCAGCAAGATGCAGGTGCCCGAGATGCCGGCCGTGAACACGGACGTGCAGGGCAGCCTGTTCGTGATCGCGACCGTCAAGGGCGGTCGCGTCACCGACGTGCAGATCGAACGCAACACCTTGCGCGGCGTCGCCGACCGCCGGGCCATGCGGTCCTTCATCAGCTCCGTCGAGACGGCGATGAAGGAAGGCTATGTCTGCGCCGGCGACAACGTCCAGATCCGGCAGGAATTCGCCTTCGACATCAAGAACTGACGCACCGAGCGCGGCGGCCTGCCGCGCACCGACCCCTCACCCGCGAAATCCCCGCGCGGTCACTCGTCCGGGCGCCCGATGGCGCCGACGGCGACCGCGTCGCCGCCCACGAGGCGCGGGGCCCCTTCATACCCACCCACTTGTGCTACCCGCAGGAACGTCCATGATCCTCCACCGCCTGTTCTCCCTCGTCGCCGCAGCGGCCCTGGCCGCCGGCCTGATGCTGCCGGCCCACACCGCGTACGCGCAGCCGGCCGACGCGGCCTCGGCCTCCCAGTCGACCGCCGCCCCGGCGGACACGGCGGCCCCGGCCGCGCCGGCCGCCCCGGCCCCGGCGACCGACGCGATCGAGAACCCCTACGGCCTGCAGGCGCTGTGGACGCAGAGCGACTTCGTCGCGAAGGGCGTGCTGGTGATCATGGTGCTGATGAGCATGGGCAGCTGGTACATCATCATCACCAAGCTCTGGGAGAGCATGAAGGTCACGCGCGAGGGCCGCACGGCGCGCGCCTCGTTCTTCAAGGCAGCCAATCTGCAGGCCGGCGCCGCGGCGCTGAAGGAGGGCTCGGCCTACCGCTACATCGCCGACACCGGCATCTCGGCCGGTGAACACCACGAGGGCGAGCTGACCGAGAACATCGACCGCAACACCTGGGTCACGATGAGCGTCGAGCGGGCGGTCGGCGAGGTGCAGTCCCGCCTGCAGGACGGGCTGGCCTTCCTCGCCACCGTCGGTTCGACGGCGCCCTTCATCGGCCTGTTCGGTACCGTCTGGGGCATCTACCACGCGCTGACCGCGATCGGCATCGCCGGCCAGGCCTCGATCGACAAGGTCGCCGGCCCCGTCGGCGAGGCGCTGATCATGACCGCCATCGGCCTGGCCGTGGCCGTGCCGGCGGTGCTGGGCTACAACTGGCTGGTGCGCCGCAACAAGATGACCATGGACTCGGTGCGCGGCTTCGCCGCCGACCTGCACGGCGTGCTGATGGGCGCCAAGCAGGCCCGTTGATGCCGAACGCGAGCCCGTCTCGCTCCCGCCCCCCGCAGGGGCGCCCCGCGGCGATCCGGAGCAGCCGGGTCGCGCGCGTCGCTTGACCAAGGAAACGCCATGGCCATGAGCATGGGCTCCGGCGGCGACGAGGACGAAGTCGTCTCCACCATCAACACCACGCCGCTGGTCGACGTGATGCTGGTGCTGCTGATCATCTTCCTGATCACCATCCCGGTGGTGGTGCAGACCGTCCCCGTCAAGCTGCCCAACGAAACCAACATCGCGCGCCAGACCAAGCCCGAGAACATCGAGATCGCCGTCAACAAGGACGGCGACGTGTTCTGGAACGCCAAGCTGGTGCCCGACAGCAATGCGCTGTTCGAGAAGCTGAAGGAGATCGCGGTGCTGAACCCGCAGCCCGAGGTCCACATCCGCGGCGACCAGAACGCGCGCTACGAGTCGATCGGGCGCGTGATGTACCAGTGCCAGCGGGCCTCGATCCTGAAGGTCAGCTTCGTCACCGAGCCGCCGCCGAAGGGCTGACCGGTCCAAAGGAAACACCATGGGAATGAACATCGGCTCGGGCGGCGGCTCGGGCGAACCGGAACCGATGATGGACATCAACACCACGCCGCTGATCGACGTGATGCTGGTGCTCATCATCATGCTGATCATCACGATCCCGATCCAGCTGCATTCGGTGAACCTGAACATGCCGACCGGCACGCCGCCGCCGCCGACCAAGGACCCGGTCGTGATCACGATCGACGTCGACTTCGACGGCACCGTGCTGTGGAACGGCGAGGCGCTGGCGGACCGTGCGGCGCTCGAGGCGAAACTGCAGAACGTCGCCGCGGAACCCGACCAGCCCGAGGTGCATCTGAGACCGAACAAGCTCGTCGAGTACAAGTCGGTGGCGATGGTGATGGCCAGCGCCCAGCGCCTGGGCGTGACCAAGCTCGGCATCGTCGGCAACGAGCAGTTCGTCAAGTGATCGGATGCGCATGAGCACACGGATGCAAGCCCGGGCCGCCCGGATCGCGGCCGCCCTCGCCCTGGCCGCGGTGGCCGGGTTCGCACAGGCCCAGGCGCTGCGCCCGGAGGTCGGCAAGCCGCTGCAGGCGGCCGAGGCCATGATCAAGGCCGGCAAGTACCGCGAGGCCCTCGCCAAGGTGCGTGAACTCGACGGCGTCGGCGGCAAGACCAGCGCCGAGACCGTGGTGATCGAGCGGATGCGGCTGGCCGCTGCGTCGGGCGCGGGGGACGCCGACACCGCGGCGCGCTCCTTCGAGGCGCTCAGCGGCGGCATGTCGTCCGCCGACAAGCTGCGCTCGATCGAATCGATCGCCGGCAGCTACTACCGCAACAAGGAGTACGCGAAGGCCCAGCAGTGGTACGCCCGCTACTTCAAGGAAGGCGGCACCAGCGCGGCCAACCGCACGCTGATGATCCAGACGCAGTACCTCGCCGGGGACTTCGCCGGCGCGGCGCGCGAGCTGACGGCGGAGATCCAGGCCACCGAGAAGGCCGGCGGCACGCCGCAGGAAGCGCGGCTCACGCTGCTGCTGAACGCGGCCCAGCGCCTGAACGACCCGAACGTCACCGCGTACGCGATGGAGCGCCTGGTCGTCCACTACCCGAAGAAGGAGTACTGGGCCGACCTGCTGAGCCGCCTGCAGCGCAAGCCGAGCTTCAGCGACCGCTTCGCGCTCGACGTCTACCGCCTGTCGCTCGCAACCGGCGTGATGAACAAGGCCAGCGACTACATGGAGATGGCGCAGCTCGCCGTGCAGGCCGGCTTTCCCGCCGAGGGCCGCCAGGTCGTCGACAAGGGCTATGCGGCCGGCGTGCTCGGCACCGGCCCCGAGGCCGAGCGCCACAAGCGGCTGCGCGACCTGATCGCCAAGCGCGTCGACGAAGACAAGGCGGCCCAGCCGGCGGCGGAAGCCGAGGCCGCGAAGGCCAAGGACGGGAATGCCCTGGTCACGGTCGGCTTCAACCAGGTCGTGAGCGGTCAGGGCGCCAAGGGCGTCGCGACGATGCAGCAGGGCATCGCGAAGGGCGGCCTGAAGCGCCCGGAGGATGCCAAGCTGCACCTGGGCATCGCGCAGATGATCGCGGGCGATGCCGCGAAGGCGCAGGCGACGCTGCGCACCGTCGGCGGCAACGACGGCGCGGCCGATCTGGCGCGCCTGTGGGCCTTGCAGGCCCGCAAGCGCTGACCCGCGGCATGGCGCTGGCGCGGGCTGCCGTCGCGCGACGGCAGCCGCGCGCTCACTTCGGCGGCAGCCGGATCGCGCCGTCCAGGCGGATCACCTCGCCGTTCAGCATGTCGTTGGTGATGATCGCCTGCACCAGGCGGGCGTAGTCCTGGGGCGTGCCCAGGCGGCTCGGGAAGGGCACGCCGGCGGCCAGCGCGTCCTGCACCTCCTGGGGCATGCCGAACAGCATCGGCGTGCCGAAGATGCCCGGCGCGATCGTCATGTTGCGGATGCCGTTGCGGGCCAAGTCGCGCGCGATCGGCAGCGTCATGCCGACCACGCCGCCCTTCGACGCCGCATACGCGGCCTGGCCGATCTGGCCGTCGTAGGCGGCGACGCTCGCGGTCGAGATCAGCACGCCGCGCTCGCCGGTGGGCTCCGGATCGTTGGCGCTCATCGCCGCGGCGGCCAGCCGGATCATGTTGAAGCTGCCGACGAGGTTGACGCTGATCACCTTGGCATACAGCGACAGGGCATGCGGGCCCTCCTTGCCGACGGTGCGCGCCGCCGGCGCGATGCCGGCGCAGTTCACCAGCCCCATCAGCTTGCCCATCGCGCGGGCCCGGTCGACGACCGCCTGGCCGTCCGCTTCCTGGCTCACGTCGCAGCGCACGAAGGCCGCGCGGCCGGCGCCCAGCTCGTCGGCCAGCGCCTGCCCCTTGTCGGCCTGCAGGTCGGCGATCACCACCGAGCCGCCCTGCTCGACGAGCATGCGCACCGTGCCCTCGCCGAGGCCCGAGGCCCCGCCGGTGACGATGAAGACCTTGCCGGCGATGTCCATCGCGTGTCCTTTCCTTCGACCGTGGGAAGCCCGGGGGCTCAGCCGAGCGCGGCGAGCGCGCGGGCCGTGATCTCGTCGACGCTGCCGGTGCCGCTGATGCGGCGGTAGCGCGGGGCCTGCGGATCGCCGGTGGCGGCCCAGGACGCGTAGTACTCGACCAGCGGCCGGGTCTGCGTCTGGTAGACCTCGAGCCGCTTGCGCACGGTCTCTTCCTTGTCGTCGTCGCGCTGGATCAGCGGCTCGCCGGTCACGTCGTCGACGCCGTCGACCTTGGGTGGGTTGAAGCGGACGTGGTAGCTGCGCCCCGAGGCCGGGTGGGTGCGGCGGCCGCTCATGCGCTCGATGATGGCCTCGTCGGGCACATCGATCTCGAGCACGGCGTCGAGCTTGACGCCGGCGGTCTTCAGCGCGTCGGCCTGCGGGATCGTGCGCGGGAAACCGTCGAACAGGAAGCCCTGGGCGCAGTCCGGCTGCGCGATGCGTTCCCGGACCAGCCCGATGATGATCTCGTCGCTGACCAGGGCCCCTGCGTCCATCACCTGCTTGGCCTGCAGGCCCAGCGGGGTGCCGGCCTTCACCGCCGCGCGCAGCATGTCACCCGTGGAGATCTGCGGGATGCCGTAGCGCTGGCAGAGGAAGTTGGCCTGGGTGCCCTTGCCGGCGCCGGGGGCGCCCAACAGGATCAATCGCATGGGAGGTCCTCGCTTTGTCGTCGTCTGTGCGGGCAGCCCGCCAGACACCGCCGGCGGACCGTCCGGTCTCCGGTCGAGAATAGCATGCAGTCCCCTGCACGGACCTGACAAGCCGGGGCCGTCCCGACCCCGTCCGGCTGAGCTTCCGGTGTCCTCAGCCCGCGCCGCGGACGAGGGCACGCACCCGTGCCAGGTCCTCCGGCGTGTCGACGCCCGGGCCCGGCCGCAGCGTGCTCAGGTGCACCGCGATGCGCTCGCCATGCCACAGCACGCGCAGCTGTTCGAGCGACTCCGTGCGCTCCAGCGGCGCCGGGGGCAGGCCCGGGAAGCGGCGCAGGAAGGCGGCGCGGTAGGCATACAGGCCCACGTGGCGCAGCGCCGGCGGCTGCGGCAGCGCGGGCTGACCTTCGCTGGCGCCGTCGCGCCACCAGGGGATCGGCGCCCGGGAGAAATACAGCGCGCGCCCGCGGGCGTCGCAGACCAGCTTCACGACGTTCGGATTGCGCAGGTCCTCGACCGAGTCGATCGCATGCGCGACCGTGGCCATCACGCAGTCCGGCGCGGCGTCCAGCGCCGCCGCGCAGGCGTCGACCAGCGCCGGCTCGATCAGCGGTTCGTCGCCCTGCACGTTGACGATGCGCTCGTCGCCGTCCAGGCCGAGGTGTACGCAGGCCTCGGCGAGCCGGTCGCTGCCGGTCGGATGCTCGGCCGCGGTGCGCAGGACCTCGACGCCGTGGTCCCGGCACGCCGCCTCGATCTCGCCGTCGTCGGTCGCGACCACGACGCGGTCGACGCGTGCCGCCGCTGCACGCCGCGCGACGCGCACCACCATCGGCACCCCGCCGATGTCGGCCAGCGGCTTGCGCGGCAGGCGCGTCGAGGCCATGCGCGCGGGGATCAGCACGGTCGTCGCCATCGCGAAGGCGGGCTCAGGCCGGTTCGCCGGGCGGCGTGTCGCCGGTCGGGGAGGGCGCCTCGTCGAGCGGACGGGCCTCCTGCTCCAGCATCACCGGGATGCCGTCGCGCACCGGGAAGGCGAGCCGGTCGGCGTGGCAGACGAGTTCCTGCCGCGGCTGGGCCGGCGGACGCCAGTGCTCCAGCGGACCTTTGCAGATCGGGCAGACCAGCAGTTCGAGCAGGCGGGTGTCCATGGGGCGGGTTCGTGGTCAGGGCGCGGGCCGGGCGGCGCGGGCCAGCGTGTCGTGCAGCCAGGTGGCCGTGGCCTCGTCGAGCGCCGAGTCTAGCGGCAGCACCCACGCGCGCGTCGTGCCCAGGCGTTCCGGGCGCAGCTTGACGGCGTCCTTCTCGGTCAGCAGCACCTCCGGCGTGCCGGCGGGCCAGGGCAGGGTGGCGTAGCCATGGTGGTCGGGCAGCGGCAGGGGCCGGATCGCCAGGCCGGCGCGCTCCAGCATGGCGAAGAAGCGGCCGGGCCGCGCCGTCCCGGCCGCGGCCAGCAGGGGCTCGCGACGACTGCGCCGCACGAGTTCGGCCAGCTGCGTCGCGCTCGCCGGCCGGCCGGCCCACCACTCCGCCAGCGCGGCCGCGCCCGCCAGGCCGGTCTGCAGGCGCTGCCCGGGCAGCGCGGTCGTCGGGGCGGCGGCGTTGTAGAGCACGCGCGTGGGCACCCGTCCCGCGACGTCCAGCGGCCCGTGCGGCATCGGCTCGCGCAGCGGCCCGGCCGGCAGCAGCCAGCCATTGCCGGTGCCGCGTTCGTCGAACACCAGCAGCTGGGCATCGCGCGCCAGGCGCAGGTGCTGCAGGCCGTCGTCGCAGACCAGCACGTCCGTCCCCGGGTGGCGGGCGAGCAGCAGCCGGCCGGCGGCCGCGCGGTCGCGGCCCACGGCGACGGGCACGCGGGTGCGCAGGCGCAGCAGCAGCGGCTCGTCGCCGGCGTCGCGCGCGGGCGTGTCGGTGTCGACGAGCAGCACGGGCGGCGCGGACGGGTTGCGCGCATAGCCGCGCGAGACGATGCCGGGCCGCCAGCCGCGCGCCTGCAGCGCACGCACCGCGGCCAGCACGGCGGGGGTCTTGCCGGCGCCGCCGGCCACCAGGTTGCCGACCACCAGCACCGGCACCGGCAGGCGCTCGCTGCGCAGCAGGCCGACGCGGTGGGCGGCATGCCGGGCCGCCACGCCAGCGCGCATCACCCAGGACAGCGGCCAGAGCGCGCAGGCCAGTGGTCCGCGCCCCTCCCAGGCGCGCAGCAGGCGGCTGGCCGTGCCGGCGGTGGGCGCGGCGCGCTCCTCAGCGTCCGACGGCGGCGGCACCGGCGGCCGTCTGGGTCGCGAAGGTCAGCTTCGGCAGCTGGGCGCGGCGCGCGGCGTCCATCACGTTGATGACCGACTGGTGGGCCGCGGAGGCGTCCGCGGTGACGATGACGATCGGATCCTCCAGGCCACGGGCCGCCGCGGCCAGCGCGGCCGCGAGGTTCTCGACCTGGCGCCCATCGACCGGCTTGCGGTCGATCGCATACAGGCCGTCGGCCGTGACGGACACCACGATCTCCTTCGGCCGCGCGAGCGGCTTGTCCGCGTCGGCCACGGGCAGCGTGATCTGGAGTTCGGAGAAGCGGGTGTAGGTGGTGGTCAGCATCAGGAAGATGAGCACCACCAGCAGCACGTCGATGAAGGGGATCAGGTTGATCTCCGGTTCCTCGCGCGGGCCGCGCCGGAAGTTCATGGCCATCGCCGCCCCGTGCTCAGCGGCCCCGCCGCCCGGTGGCCGGGGCGGGGGCAGGTGCCGGTGCCGGTGCCGGTGCCGGTGCCGGCGCGGCTGCAGCAGCTGCCGCGGCCGCGGCCGCCTCCGCCCGCGCATCGACATGGCGCAGCAGGTGCGGCAGCAGCCGTTCGGCGGCCTGCTCCATGTCCATCGCGTAGCCATCGACGCGGCCGCGGAAGTAGCGGTAGAACATCAGCGCCGGGATCGCGACGATCAGGCCGAAGGCCGTGTTGTAGAGCGCGATCGAGATGCCTTGCGCCAGCATCGCGGGGTTGTTTCCGGTGGGCGACTGCGAGCCGAAGATCTCGATCATCCCGATCACCGTGCCGAGCAGGCCGAGCAGCGGCGCGGCCGATGCGATGGTGCCGAGCGCGTTCAGGTAGCGCTCCAGGCGGTGCACCGCGGCCCGGCCGGCGGTCTCGAGGCTGGTGCGCAGCGCGGCCTCGCCGGCCCGCGGATCGGCCAGCACCGTGCCTAGCCCGGCGGCCAGCACCTGGCCGAGCTCGGAATTGCGCGCCAGCTTGCCGACCACCTCCGCCGACGGCAGCTGCGTGCGGATCACCGAGACCACCTCGTCGAGCAGCCGCGGCGGCGCGACCTGGGCCCGGCGCAGCGCGACCAGCCGTTCGCCGACCAGCGCGAGCGCGGCGATGGAGCAGAAGATCAGCGGCCAGATCGGCCAGCCGGCCGCTTGTATGATCGAAAACAAGGTGGGAGCCCCGTGGATCGGAAGGCCGCGCGCCCCGGTGTGCCCGGGCCCGCGCGGTGCCGCGGCGCGTCTCGCCGCGGGCGTCGGTGGCGCGCATTATGGCCGCGTCGCCCGGGGGTGCCGCAGGGTCCGGGGCGGGCGCGGGCCGCCCGGAGGCCGCCTGTCGGCCGGCTGTCGTACGGGCCGCCGCCGCCGTCGCGCCGAGGTCGGCCGCTGTGGACAACTTTGTGGGCAAGTGCGCTGACAACCCGTGCACGGCCCCTCGTGGCGCCCCCGGGCGCCGGGTCGTCGCCGACAGGCGGGAAGGAAGGTCTTGCAAATCAAGCACTTGCGTCCAGTGTCCGCGCCTCGCCGGGCCGCGTTGCCGCGCCGGCCCTTGATCGGCGCGCTTGTGGAGTTCTGGGGCCGCGCCGATGCTGGGTTTGCGCATGGATGAGCCGCTGCAGGCCGCGCCAATGCTGCCTCGGCAGGTCTGGGGCGTGGCCGCGCTGGTGCATGCGGTGGCCGACACCCTGGCCAGCCGCTTCGGCGCCTGCACCGTGCGCGGCGAGGTGTCCGGGTTCTCGCGCGCGGCCAGCGGCCACTGTTACTTCAGCCTGAAGGACGACGAGGGCGGCGATGCGCTGCTGCGCTGCGCGATGTTTCGCCGCACCGCCGGGCTGCTGGGATTCCCGGTGCGCGATGGCCTGCGCGTGGTGGCGCGCGGCCGCATCGCGGTCTACGAACCGCGCGGCGACCTGCAGTTCGTCGTCGAATCGCTCGAGCCGGCGGGCGCGGGCGCGCTCTACGAGCAGTTCCTGCGCCTGAAGGCCCGCCTGGAGGCCGAAGGCCTGTTCGCGGCCGCGCGCAAGCGGCCGCTGCCGCGCTTTCCGACCCGTGTCGGCGTGGTGACCTCGCCGGGCGCCGCGGCGCTGCGCGACGTCGCCAGCACCTTCGCGCGCCGGGCGCCGCACGTGGCGCTGGTGATCTACCCCAGCCCGGTGCAGGGTGCGGAGGCCCCGCCCGCGCTGGTGCGGGCCCTCGCAGAGGCGAACCGGCGTGCCGAGGTGGACCTGCTGCTGCTGTGCCGGGGCGGCGGCTCGCTGGAGGACCTGTGGGCCTTCAACGACGAGCGGGTGGTGCGCGCGGTGGCGGCCAGCCGCCTGGTCACCGTCTGCGGCGTGGGCCACGAAACCGACGTCAGCCTGTGCGACTTCGCGGCCGACCTGCGGGCGCCGACCCCGACGGCGGCCGCCGAGCTCGCCGCGCCGGCGACGCAGGAGTGCCTGGACCAGCTCGGCGGCCTGGCCGGGCGGCTGCAGCGGCGCAGCCGCCAGCTGCTGGACAACGAGGCCCAGCGCCTGGACCGCGTCGCGCTGCGCCTGCTGCGGCCCTCCCAGTTGGTGCACCGCGAGGCGCGGCGGCTCGACCAGGCGGCCGCGCGCCTGGCCGGCGGCCTGCAGCGCACGCTCGAGGGCCAGGCGCAGCGGCTGCCGCGCCTGGCCGAGCGCCTGCGCGGCGCGGCGCAGGCGCCGCTCGCGCAGCGCCAGCGCCGGCTCGGCGAACTGGCCTCGGCGCTGGGCGCGCTGGATCCCGCGCGCGTGCTGCGCCGGGGCTATGCCTGGCTGGGCGACGCGGCCGGCCGGCCGCAGGTCTCGGTGCACCAGCTCGCGGTCGGCGACCGGCTGCAGGCGGTGCTCTCCGATGGCCGCGCCGACGTCCAGGTGACGGCGCTGCAGCCGCAGGACGAGGCCGCAGCGCCGGCGCCGGCGACGGGGCGCGCCGACCCGGCGGGCTGACTCCGGTCGCCCCACCGGCACATCCCTTGCCCCTTGCCGGGACGCCCCGGCAGCCGCCGGCAGCGCCGCCGCGGGCTGCCTACAATGCCCGCAACGGGTCACGGTGGCAGCGGCCGGCGCGCCCTGCCGCCCCGCGCGGCCCGTGCGCAACCCTTCCCAACCGACGCGAGGACGAAGAAATGGAACACACCCTGCCGCCCCTGCCGTACGCGCACGATGCGCTGGCCCCTCACCTGAGCAAGGAAACGCTCGAGTTCCACCACGACAAGCACCACAACGCCTATGTCGTGAACCTGAACAACCTGCAGAAGGGCACCGAGTTCGAGGCGATGGACCTCGAGACGATCGTCAAGAAGTCCAGCGGCGGCATCTACAACAACGCCGCGCAGATCTGGAACCACACCTTCTTCTGGCACTGCATGGCGCCGAACGGCGGCGGCGCGCCGAAGGGTGCGCTGGCGGCCGCGATCGATGCCAAGTGGGGCAGCTACGCCGCCTTCAAGGAGGCCTTCTCCAAGAGCGCGGTGGGCAACTTCGGCTCGGGCTGGACCTGGCTCGTGAAGAAGGCCGACGGCAGCGTCGACATCGTCAACATGGGCGCGGCCGGCACGCCGCTGACCACCGGCGACACGCCGCTGCTGACGATCGACGTGTGGGAACACGCCTACTACATCGACTACCGCAACCTGCGCCCGAAGTTCGTCGAGACCTTCCTGAACGCGCTGGTCAACTGGGACTTCGCCGAGAAGAACTTCGGCTGATGCCCGGCAGCGTCGCGGGGGTGCCCGGGAGGGTCCTGCCGCGACGTGGCGCCGGCGGCCGTGGCCGCCGGCAGGGCGGCTGGCCGCTCGGCCGCCGTCAGCGGAAGGGGCTGCCGCCGAGCTTGCTGCCGGCCTGGATGCCGCGCTTGGCGAACCAGCCCTGGTGCATCTCGAGCACGTAGCGCACCGGCTTGGCCGAGCAGTGGCTGGCCTCGCTGAGCGGCTGCATGTCGGCGATGTTGACGACCGTCCCGTCGTCGGCCACGAAGGCGGCTGACAGCGGCAGCAGCGTGTTCTTCATCCAGAAGCACTGCTGCGAGCGGTCCTCGAAGATGAACAGCATGCCGTCGTTCGGCGCCATCTCGCGCCGGTACATCAGGCCGATCTGCCGTTCCAGCGGCGCCTGCGCGACCATCGCGCGGATCAGGTGCATGCCGGCGTTCAGCTGCACGGTCGGTAGCTGCTGGGGCCGGCCCTCGGCCGCCGCCCGCGCCGGCGCGTCCTGCGCCGGCACCGGCGCGGCGGCGAGTGCGCCGAGCCCCAGCAGCAGCGGGGCGGTGAAGCGGCGGCAGGCGGCGAGCGCGCGGCCGCGTGACTTGATGTGGATCATGTGGCGCGACGGGAGTCCGGGCTAGATTATCCGCGGGGCCGCCTCGGCCGCCGGCCATGGGGGTCGGCGTGACGCCACGGCGACCCCGGTCTCCCGCCTGCCGTGCCCCCCGCCACCACCGCCCCACCGCTGCCGACCGCTCCCGCGCCCCGCGCCGCCCTCGGCGTGGCGCGTCCGCCGCTGGCACGCGCGTCGGTGCCCGCGCTGGCGGAGCGCGAGGCCGCCGCGCTGGACGACCCGCACGAGCTGGCGGCCTTCACCCGCCGCAGTGCCGGGCCGGATGGCCGCGTGCTGGCCTGTTCCTCGCTGCGGCTGTCCGGCATCGACTGTGCCGCCTGCGCACGGCCGATCGAAGAGGCCCTGGCCGGCGAGCCCGGCGTCACGCAGGCCCGCGTGCAGGCCGCCAGCGCGCGCGCCGAGGTCTGGTGGGACCCGGCGCTCACCCGGCCGTCCGCGCTGGTCGACGCGGTGCGCCGCGCCGGCTACGACGCCTTGCCCGACACCGGCGCGGGCAGCCGCGAACTGCGCCGCCGCGAGGCCCGGCAGGGCCACTGGCGCCTGTTCGTCGCCGGCTTCTGCATGATGCAGGTGATGATGTACGCGACGCCGGCCTACGTGGCCGGCGCCGGCGAGATCCCGGCCGACCAGTTGCGCCTGCTGCAGTGGGCGAGCTGGCTGCTGACGCTGCCGGTGCTGCTGTTCTCCGCCGCGCCGATCTTCCGCGGCGCGTGGCAGGCGCTGCGCGGCGGCCTGCGCCACATCGCGATGGACGTGCCGGTGGCCACCGGCCTGCTGGTGGCCTTCGTCGCCAGCAGCGGCGCCACCTTCGACCCGGGCGGCGTGTTCGGGCACGAGGTCTACTTCGACTCGGTGACGATGTTCGTCTTCCTGCTGCTGCTCGGGCGCGGGCTGGAGACGCGCGCGCGGCACCGGGCGGCCGAGGGGCTGGAGGCCGCGCTCGCGCGCCGCCCCGAGCAGGTCGAGCGGCTCGATGAGTCCGGCGAGGCCCGCTGGGTCGGCCCGCGCGAGCTGGTGCCGGGCGACCGGGTGCGGGTCGGCAGCGGCCAGCCCATCCCCGCCGACGGCGTGGTCCTGTCCGGCCAGGGCCTGGCCGACGAGGCGCTGCTGAGCGGCGAGTCGACGCCGGTGCCGAAGGGGCCGGGCGACGCGGTGTCGGCCGGCAGCCTCAACCTGGCCGCGCCGCTCGTCGTGCGCGTCGAGCGCGTCGGTGCAGACACCCGGCACCAGGCGATCGTCGACCTGATGCGCGAGGCCGCGACGACGCGGCCGACCGCGGTGCGCCTGGCCGACCGCGTGGCCGGCCCCTTCCTCTGGGCGGTGCTGCTGCTCGCCGCCGGCGCGGCCGCCGTCTGGAGCCAGGTCGATCCGGCGCGGGCCTGGTGGGTCGCGGTCTCGGTCCTGATCGTGACCTGCCCCTGCGCGCTGGCGTTGGCCACCCCTTCCGTGCTGCTGGCCGCCTCCGGCGCGCTCGCGCGGCGCGGCGTGCTGCTGCAGCACATCGACGCGCTGGAGCGCCTCGCCCTGGTGGACCGGGCCGTGTTCGACAAGACCGGCACGCTGACCGATGACCGCCTGGTGCCGGCCGGCTGCGAGCGGCTGCCGGCCGCGCCGGTGGACGAGGCGGCCCTGCAGCGGCTCGCGGCCGGCCTGGCCGGCTGGTCGACCCACCCCGCCTCGCGCGCGCTGCGCGCGCTGGCGCAGGGCCGGGCCGACGACTGGCACGAGGTGACGGAGTGGCCCGGCGACGGCCTGGAGGCGCGCCATGCGGACGGCCGCCGCTTCCGGCTCGGCCGGGCCGCGTGGGTCGGTGGCGATGCCGGGCCCGGCGAGGCGCCGGCAGCGGCCACCGCCGTGACGCTGGTCTTCGGCGAGCCGGGCCGGCCCTGGGCCCGCTTCACGCTCGACGAGCACCTGCGCCCGGACGCCGATGCCGCGCTGCAGCGCCTGCGCGACGACGGCCTGGTGCCGATGCTGCTGTCCGGCGACCGCTCGGCGCGCGTGCAGGCCGTCGCCGCACGGCTGGGCATCGGCGAGACGCAGGGCGACGCGCGGCCCCAGGACAAGCTGGCGCGCATCGCGGCGCTGCAGGCCGAGGGGCACCGCGTGCTGATGGTCGGCGACGGGCTGAACGACGGGCCGGTGCTGGCGCGTGCCGATGTCTCGCTGGCCTTCGCCCACGGCGCGGCGCTGACGCGCCTGCAGGCCGACGGCGTGCTGCTGTCGAGCCGCCTGCGGGACGTGGCCGACGCGGTTCGGCTGGCGCGCCGCGCGCGCCGCGTCATCCGCCAGAACCTGGCCTGGGCGGCGGCCTACAACGCCGTCTGCGTGCCGCTGGCGCTGGCCGGCTGGCTGCCGCCGCTGGCGGCCGGTGCCGGCATGGCGGCGAGCTCGCTGCTGGTGGTCCTGAATGCGCTGCGCGTGGGCCGGCTGCCCGCGCGCGCCGATTGACGCGCGGACCCCGCGATGGACATCCTCTTCCTGCTGGTGCCGCTGTCGGTGGTGCTCGTGTTCGTGATCCTCGGCGTGTTCGCGTGGGCACTGCAGGCCGGCCAGTTCGACGACCTCGAGCGCGAGGGCGGCCGCATCCTCGAAGGGGAGGACGGCGCGGCCCCCGGCGCAGCGCGGCCGCTTGACACGGATCAAGCCGCCGACCGACCCGCGACGGGACACTAGTTGCCACGGCGCGATGCCGTGCGAGAAGGAGCAATCAATGACGAGCAAGCAACCGGGCGGCGCCTCCGCCGCACCGGTCTACGACGATGGCGTGGTGCGCCTGTTCACGCTCGCCGCGGTGCTGTGGGGGGTGGTCGGCATGCTGGTGGGCGTGGTCATCGCCGCCCAGATGACCTGGCCGGAACTCAACTTCGGCATCCCGTGGCTGAGCTTCGGGCGCCTGCGCCCGCTGCATACGAATGCGGTGATCTTCGCGTTCGGCGGCTGCGCGCTGTTCGCGTCCAGCTACTACGTGGTGCAGCGCACCTGCCAGACGCGGCTGTTCGCCGGCCCGCTGGCGCAGTTCACCTTCTGGGGCTGGCAGCTCGTCATCGTGCTGGCCGCGGTCACGCTGCCGCTGGGCATCACCAGCGGCAAGGAGTACGCCGAGCTGGAATGGCCGATCGACCTGCTGATCGCGGTGGTCTGGGTGTCGTACGCGGTCGTCTTCTTCGGCACCATCGGCATCCGCCGCGTGCGCCACATCTACGTGGCCAACTGGTTCTTCGGCGCCTTCATCATCGCGGTGGCGCTGCTGCACATCGTCAACAGCGCGGCGCTGCCGGTGTCGCTGACGAAGAGCTACTCGGCCTATGCCGGCGTGCAGGACGCGATGGTGCAGTGGTGGTACGGCCACAACGCGGTGGGCTTCTTCCTGACCGCCGGCTTCCTCGGGATGATGTACTACTTCATCCCGAAGCAGGCCGAGCGCCCGGTCTACAGCTACCGCCTGTCGATCGTGCACTTCTGGGCGCTGATCTTCACCTACATGTGGGCGGGCCCGCACCACCTGCACTACACCGCGCTGCCGGACTGGGCGCAGAGCGTGGGCATGGTGTTCTCGCTGGTGCTGCTCGCGCCGAGCTGGGGCGGCATGATCAACGGCATCATGACCCTCAGCGGGGCCTGGCACAAGCTGCGCGACGACCCGATCCTGAAGTTCCTGATCGTCTCGCTGTCCTTCTACGGCATGTCGACCTTCGAGGGTCCGATGATGTCGATCAAGACGGTGAACGCGCTCAGCCACTACACCGACTGGACCATCGGCCACGTGCACTCCGGCGCGCTCGGCTGGGTCGGCCTGATCTCGATGGGCACCCTGTACTACCTGGTGCCGCGCATGTTCGGCCGCACCCGCATGTACAGCGTGCGGGCGATCGAGCTGCACTTCTGGGTGGCCACGATCGGCATCGTGCTGTACATCGCCGCGATGTGGATCGCCGGCGTGATGCAGGGCCTGATGTGGCGCGCGCTGAACCCCGACGGCACGCTGGTCAACAGCTTCGTCGAGAGCGTGAAGGCCACCTTCCCCTTCTACGTGGTGCGCCTGCTCGGCGGCCTGCTGTACCTCGGCGGCATGCTGATCATGGCCTGGAACGTCGTGATGACCGCGCGCAGCGGCCGGATCGAGCCGGCCCGCATCCCCGAGCTGCCCGCGGCAGCCCACGCCTGACATCCCGGGAGAACGAGCATGAGCGAATCCCACGGTGCGGCGAAGGCGGGTGCCTTCACGCACGAGAAGATCGAGACCAACAACTGGCTGATGATCGTGCTGATCCTGCTGGTGGTGGCCGTCGGCGGGCTGATCGAGATCGTCCCGCTGTTCTTCCAGCGCAGCCTGACGCAGCCGGTGGAGGGCCTGAAGCCCTACACCGCGCTGCAGCAGGCCGGGCGCGACATCTACGTCCGCGAGGGCTGCTACAACTGCCACTCGCAGATGATCCGGCCCTTCCGCGCCGAGACCCTGCGCTACGGACACTACTCGGTGGCGGGCGAGTTCGTCTACGACCGCCCCTTCCAGTGGGGCAGCAAGCGCACCGGCCCCGACCTGCACCGCGTCGGCGGCAAGTACAGCGACGACTGGCACCGGCTGCACCTGAACAACCCGCGCGACCTGGTGCCCGAGTCCAACATGCCGGCCTACCCCTGGCTGGCGCAGAACAAGGTGGATGCGGCGACCATGCCCGCGAAGCTGCGTGCGCTGCGCACCCTGGGCGCGCCCTACACCGATGCCGAGGTCAACGGCGCGGCCGAGGCCGTGGCCGGCAAGTCCGAGCTGGACGCGCTGGTGGCCTACTTGCAGGTGCTCGGCACCTCGGTGAAGTGAGGGGGCGCTCATGGACCTCGACCTGAACTCCCTGCGCGCCGGCGTGACGGTGCTGTCCTTCCTCGCCTTCTGCGGCGTCGTGGCCTGGGCCCTGGCGCGCCGCAACCAGGCGGCATTCGACGAGGCGGCCCGGCTCCCGTTCGCCGGTGAATCCGCTTCCCCCTCCGAAGGAGAACCGCGATGAGCGACTTCCTTTCGTCCGGCTGGTCGGTCTACATCGCCGCCGTGACGCTGTTCGGCCTGGTGGCCTGCCTGTGGCTGCTGCTGGTGGCCAGCCGCCGCAAGGTGATGGCGAACGACAACTCCACCGGCCACGTCTGGGACGAGGACCTGCGCGAGCTGAACAACCCGCTGCCGCGCTGGTGGATGGTGCTGTTCGTGATCACGGTGGTGTTCGCGCTCGGCTACCTGGTGCTCTACCCCGGGCTCGGCAGCCACGAAGGGCGCCTGGGCTGGACCAGCACCGGCCAGTACCAGGCGGAGCAGAAGCAGGCCGAGGCCGAGATGAGCGCCGTCTATGCCCGCTACACCTCGCTGGATGCCGAGGCGCTGGCCCGCGATCCGAAGGCGATGGGCATCGGCGAGCGCCTGTTCATCAACAACTGCGCGGCCTGCCACGGCTCCGACGCGCGCGGCAGCAAGGGCTTCCCCAACCTGACCGACGGTGACTGGCTGCATGGCGGCTCCTTCGACAAGATCAAGGAGACGATCACCAAGGGCCGCGTCGGCGTGATGCCGCCGATGGCCGCCGCAGTCGGCGGCAGCGAGGAGGTGAAGCAGGTCGCCAACTACGTGCTGAGCCTGTCCGGCAGCCCGCACAACTCGCTGGCGGCGCAGCTCGGGCGCAGCAAGTTCACGGCCTGCGCCGCCTGCCACGGCGCCAAGGGCGAGGGCAACCAGGCGGTGGGCGCGCCCAACCTGAGCGACAAGATCTGGCTGCACGGCTGGGGCGAGGACGCGATCGTCTCCATCGTCACCCAGGGCAAGACCAATGTCATGCCGGCCCAGGAAGGGCGGCTGACGCCGGCGCAGATCCACGTCCTCGGGGCGTACGTCTGGAGCCTGTCCCATCCGACGATGACGGCGGCCCGGTGAGCCAGGACAAGCCCCGCGCGACGATTCCCATCGTGCCGGTGGCGGATGCCGCCGGCGAGATGGTGTCGCTCTACCAGAAGCAGGCCACGATCTACACCCGCGAGGTGCACGGCTGGTTCGCCGGCTGGCGCTGGGCGCTGGTGTGGTTCACGCAGCTGCTGTTCTACGGCCTGCCGTGGCTGAGCTGGAACGGGCGGCCGATGATGCTGTTCGACCTGGCCGCGCGGCGCTTCTACATCGGTCCGCTGGTGCTCTACCCGCAGGACTTCATCTACCTGACGGCGCTGCTGATCATCAGCGCCTACGGCCTGTTCCTCTTCACCGCCGTGGCCGGCCGGCTGTGGTGCGGCTATGCCTGCCCGCAGACGGTCTACACCGAGATCTTCATGTGGGTGGAGCAGCGCATCGAGGGCGACCGCAACCGGCGCATGAAGCGCGACGCGGGGCCCTGGACGGCCGAGAAGCTGTGGCGCAAGGGTGCGAAGCAGGCGGCCTGGATCGCGATCGGCCTGTGGACGGGCTACACCTTCGTCGGCTACTTCACGCCGATCCGCACGCTCGGCCTGGAGATCGCGTCGACGCTGGGCCTGGCCGGCGGCGCGGGCGTCGGGCCCTGGGAGGCCTTCTGGGTCCTCTTCTACGGCTTCGCCACCTACGGCAACGCGGGCTACATGCGCGAGCAGGTCTGCAAGTACATGTGCCCCTACGCGCGCTTCCAGAGCGCGATGTTCGACCACGACACGCTGGTCATCAGCTACGACGAGCGCCGCGGCGAGCCGCGCGGCTCGCGCCCGCGCTCGATGCCGCACGCCGAACTGGCCCCCCAGGGCAAGGGCGACTGCATCGACTGCGGCCTGTGCGTGCAGGTGTGCCCGACCGGCATCGACATCCGCAAGGGCCTGCAGTACGAGTGCATCGGCTGTGCCGCCTGCATCGACGTCTGCAACGGCGTGATGGACAAGATGGACTACCCGCGCGGGCTGATCCGCTATGCCACGCAGAACGGCCTGGCCGGCGGCTGGGACCGCGCGCGGATGTGGCGCCGCGTGCTGCGCCCGCGGGTGCTGGTGTACAGCGCGATCCTGGTGCTGATCGCCGGCGCCTTCGTGACCAGCCTGGCGCTGCGCCCCGCCTTCCGCGTGGACGTGGTGCGCGACCGCGGTGCGCTGGCGCGCCAGGTCGAGGACGGCCGCGTCGAGAACGTCTACCGGCTGCAGCTGATGAATGCCAGCGAGCATGCGACCCGCTACCGCATCGTCGCCACCGGGCTCGACGGCCTGCAGACGGTGCCGGCGGCCGGTGTCGAGGTGAGCGTGGAGGCGACGCAGTCGCGCTGGGTGCCGGTGAACCTGCAGTTGCCCTTCGAGACTGCCCGCCGGCTCGGCCCCGGTGCCCACCGCATGGGCTTCGAGGTGACGCGCCTGGCCGAACCGGGCGAGGACGCGGCCGAGCGGACCGTGCACGAGAAATCCACCTTCGTGGTGCCGCGCTGACGGCGCCCCCGACGAGGAGACCGACGATGACGCAAACGACCCTGCCGGACCGCGCGCCGGCCCCGCCGCTGCCCTGGTGGCGCGTGCCCATGGTCTGGGTGGTGCTGTCCGGGCCGCTCGCGGTCGTGGTGGCCAGCCTGGTGACCGCGGTCGTCGCCTGGCGCCACATCGACCCGGTGATCGTCGATGCGCGTACCGGCCAGGTGGTCGGCCACGCGGGCGACGAGGTGCCCTCGGTCACCGATCCCAAGGACCCGCTGGCGCCGGCCCAGCGCGCCCGCAACCACAGCGCCAGCGCGCGCGAGTGACGCGATGGCGCGCATCGCGATGAGCGTGCTGTGGCCGGCGTTCCTGATGGCCGGCGTGCTGGAGGGGCTGATCTTCGTGGTCGTCGATCCGTCCGAGCTGCACTGGTTCGACGGGCCGGCGCTGGGCTGGTCCGACCAGGCCGTCTACACCGTCACCTTCCTGATGCTGTGGGGCGTGCTCAGCCTGTCGGGTGCGCTGACGGCGCTGCTGCTGCGCAGCGCCGACGAGGTCAACAGCCGGCGGCACGTGCCGTTCTGACAGCCGCCGGCCGCGCCGCCAGGCGCGGCGGTGCGGACGCACGGCCGGTCGCACCGGGACGCGTGCCTTCACGCTTCCCAGGTGGCCGGCGCCGGGGCGCTCGGGTATAAGTGGCGGCCGCTTCGTCGCGTCGACGGCGGCCTCCACCACGCCACGCCCCATGCAGTCCACGTTGCAAGACCTCCTCGCCGCCGGCGCCGACAGCGCGCCCGCGATCTCGGCCCCCTCGCGCCCGGCACTGAGCTTCGGCGCGCTGCGGCAGCTCATCGCCGAGACCGTCGCGGCGCTGAACGCGCTCGGCATCGGCCGCAACGACCGCGTCGGCATCGTGCTGCCGAACGGCCCCGAGATGGCGACCTGCTTCATGGCCTGCGCCAGCGGCGTGGCCAGTGCGCCGCTGAACCCGGCCTACCGTGCCGACGAGTTCGAGTTCTACCTGTCGGACCTGGGTGCCAAGGCGCTGATCGTCGATGCGGGCAGCACCTCGCCGGCGGTCGAGGTGGCGCAGCGGCTCGGCGTGCGCATCGTCGACCTGGTGGTCGCGGACGGCGCGCCGGCGGGGCAGTTCAGCCTGCGCCCGCGCGACGGCGGGGCGTCGGCGGCGGCGGCGGCCGCCGGCGGCTGGGCGGCGCCCGGCGACGTGTCGATGGTGCTGCACACCTCCGGCACCACCTCGCGCCCGAAGATCGTGCCGCTGTCCCAGGCCAACCTGGCGGCCAGCGCCACCCACATCCGGCAGACCCTGCAGTTCGGCCCGGCCGACTGCGGCCTGAACATCATGCCGCTGTTCCACATCCACGGCCTGATCGCGGGGGTGCTGGCGCCGCTCGCCGCGGGGTCCCAGGTGTTCTGCACCCCGGGCTTCAATGCGCTGAAGTTCTTCGGCTGGATGGAAGAGGCGCGCCCGACCTGGTACACCGCGGTGCCGACGATGCACCAGGCCATCCTGACCCGCGCGGGCAAGAACCTCGACGTGATCGCGCGCCACCCGCTGCGCTTCCTGCGCTCGTCCAGCAGCTCGATGCCGCCGCAGGTGATCGCCGAGCTGGAGGCGGTCTTCAAGGCGCCGCTGATCGAGGCCTACGGCATGACCGAAGCCACCCACCAGATGGCGAGCAACCCGCTGCCGCCGGCGCAGCGCAAGCCGGGCACCGTCGGCCGCGCCGCCGGCCCCGAGATCGCGATCCGGGCCGAGGATGGCCGGCTGCTGCCGGCGGGCGAGGTCGGCGAGATCGTGATCCGCGGGCCCAACGTCACCACGGGCTACGAGAACAACCCGAAGGCGAACGAAGACGGTTTCGCCGACGGCTGGTTCCGCACCGGCGACCAGGGCACGATGGACGCCGAGGGCTACATCAGCATCACCGGGCGCCTGAAGGAGATCATCAATCGCGGCGGCGAGAAGGTGAGCCCGCGCGAGATCGACGAGATCCTGATGGACCATCCGGCGGTGGCCCAGGTGGTGTGCTTCGGCATGCCCCATCCCAAGCTCGGCGAGGAGGTGGCGGCGGTCGTGGTGCTGCGCGAGGGCCAGCAGGTGAGCGAGCGCGACCTGCAGCAGTTCGTCGGCGGCCGGGCGGCGGAGTTCAAGGTGCCGAAGAAGATCCTCTTCATGGACGAGATCCCGAAGGGCGCCACCGGCAAGCTGCAGCGCATCGGCCTGGCGCAGAAACTCGGCCTGGCGTGAAGTCGGCCGGGTTCGATTCAGCTTTTGCTGAATGCGCGTCGCAGCGCAATTGAATTGACCGCCTCGGGGCGGTGTTCCTACAGTCATCCCACGCGACACCCCGCCCCAGCCGGGGCGGGCCGCGCACGACAAGGACGCAGGAGACCCCCCGATGACGCACCCCCTTCGATCCTGGCGCCGGCTGGCGCTCGCCGCCGGCCTGGCGCTCGCGGCGCCCTGGGCCGGCGCCTGGGAGCCGAGCAAGCCGATCGAGTTCGTCGTGCCGGCCGGCACCGGCGGTGGGGCCGACCAGATGGCCCGCTTCATCCAGGGCGTGGTCGCGAAGAACAAGCTGTCGAGTCAGCCGATCATCGTCGTCAACAAAAGCGGCGGCGCCGGGGCCGAGGGCTTCCTCGACGTGAAGGGCGACAAGGGCAATCCGCACAAGATCGTCATCACGCTGTCCAACCTGTTCACCACGCCGCTGGCCACCGGCGTGCCCTTCAACTGGCGTGACCTGACGCCGGTGCAGATGCTGGCGCTCGACCAGTTCGTGCTGTGGGTGAATGCCGAGTCGGCCTGGAAGTCGACCAAGGACTACGTCGACGCGGTGAAGAACGGCGCGCCGAACAGCGTGAAGATGGGCGGTACCGGCAGCAAGCAGGAAGACCAGATCATCACCGTGATGATCGAGAAGGCGGCCGGCAAGAAGATCACCTACGTCCCGTTCAAGGGCGGCGGCGACGTGGCGGTGCAGCTCGTCGGCAACCACGTGCAGAGCACGGTGAACAACCCGATCGAGGCCGAGAGCCACTGGCGCGCGGGCAAGCTGCGCCCGCTGTGCGTGTTCGACACCAAGCCGATGCCGTACAAGGCCAAGCTGACCGCGACGCAGGGCTGGGCCGACATCCCCACCTGTGCATCCGGCGGCCTGAACGTGGACTACCTGATGCTGCGCGGCATCTTCATGCCGCCCGGCGTGCAGCCCGACCAGGTGCAGTACTACCTCGACCTGTTCAAGAAGGTCCAGGCGCTGCCGGAGTGGAAGGAGTTCATGGACAAGGGCGCGTTCAACACCACCTCGCTCAGCGGCCAGGCCTTCTTCGACTGGCTCGGCAAGAACGAGCAGGCGCACCGCGTGCTGATGCGCGACGCCGGTTTCCTGGCCAACTGAAGGCCCGCCGGGCCGGCCGGCCGGCCGTGCGCCGTGCCGGGCCGGCCCGGTCCATTCGTCCCCGCTCCCGCACCGAAGCGAGCCCGACCATGCATGACGACGACGTCACCCCCGAGGCCCGCGGCC
This sequence comes from Pseudideonella sakaiensis, assembly GCF_001293525.1. GTDB lineage: Bacteria > Pseudomonadota > Gammaproteobacteria > Burkholderiales > Burkholderiaceae_C > Ideonella_A > Ideonella_A sakaiensis. The sequence goes on from NZ_BBYR01000001.1 coordinate 155,983, forward strand.
TGGGGACCCGCGGCCCCGAGCTGGGCCTCGCGCTGCTGCTGCTGCTGATCGCCGTGCTGGTGATCACCGACAGCCTGCGCGTGGGCATCGGCTGGGCCGACGACGGTCCGCGCTCGGGCTACTTCCCCTTCTACATCGGGCTGCTGCTGGCCGCGGCCAGCGCCAGCATCCTGGTCGGCCAGCTGCTGCGCGGCAGGCGCGAACGCGAGGTCTTCGCCACCCGCGAACAGCTCGGGCTGGTGTTCGCGGTGCTGCTGCCGACGCTCGTCTACGTCGGCGCCATCGCGCTGCTCGGCATCTACCTCGCGTCCGCCGGCCTGATCGCGTGGTTCATGTGGCGCCACGGCCGCTACGGCTGGCGCCTCACGCTGCCGGTGTCGGTGGGCGTGCCGCTCGTGTTCTTCCTCGTCTTCGAGCGCTGGTTCCTGGTGCCCCTGCCCAAGGGTCCGATCGAACGCCTGCTCGGCTTCTGACCCCCGCGCCGGATCCGCCATGGAAGAACTCGCCAACCTCGCCCACGGCTTCTCCGTGGCGCTGACGCTGCAGAACCTGATGTTCATGTTCGTCGGCATCACGCTCGGCGTGCTGATCGGCGTGCTGCCGGGCCTCGGCGGCGCCAACGGCATCGCGATCCTGCTGCCGCTGACCTTCAGCATGAACCCGACCTCGGCGATCATCATGCTGAGCTGCATCTACTGGGGCGCGCTGTTCGGCGGCGCGATCACCTCCATCCTGTTCAACATCCCCGGCGAGCCCTGGAGCGTGGCCACCACCTTCGACGGCTACCCGATGGCCCAGCAGGGCCGCGCCGCGCAGGCGCTCACCGCGGCGTTCACCAGCAGCTTCGTCGGCGCGCTGTTCGCGGTGGCGCTGATCACCTTCCTCGCGCCGCTGCTCGCGAAGTTTGCACTCAAGTTCGGCCCGGCCGAGTTCTTCGCGGTGCAGCTGCTGACCTTCGCGAGCTTCGTCGGCATGAGCAAGGAGCCGCCGGCCAAGACGCTGGCGGCGATGATGCTGGGCTTCGCGCTGGCCGCCGTCGGCATGGACACCGTGACCGGCCAGCTGCGCATGACCTACGGCTTCCCCGAGCTGCTCAAGGGCTTCGACTTCCTGATCGCGGTGATCGGCCTGTTCGGCATCGGCGAGATCCTGCTGACGATGGAGGAGGGCCTGGCCTTCAAGGGCAAGAGCGCGCGCATCTCCAGCCGCACCGTCTGGGACACCTGGCGCGAGATCGGCCGCTACTGGAAGACCTTCCTGCGCTCCACCGCCGTCGGCTGCTGGATGGGCATCACGCCCGGCGGGGCCACGCCGGCCTCGTTCATGAGCTACGGCATGGCGCGCCGGCTGTCGAAGCAGCCCGAGCGCTTCGGCCAGGGCGAGATCCAGGGCGTGATCGCGCCCGAGACCGCCGCCCATGCGGCCGGCACCTCGGCGCTGCTGCCGATGCTCACGCTGGGCATCCCCGGCTCGCCGACGGCCGCGGTGCTGCTCGGCGGCCTGCTGATCTGGGGCCTGCAGCCGGGGCCGATGCTGTTCGTCGAGCAGAAGGACTTCGTCTGGGGGCTGATCGCCAGCATGTACCTCGGCAACATCGTCGGCCTGCTGGTGGTGCTGACCACCGTGCCCTGGTGGGCGGCGATCCTGCGCATCCCGTTCAGCGTGATCGCGCCGGTGATCATCGTGATCTGCGCGATCGGTGCGTACACTGTCCACAGTTCCATGTTCGATGTCTGGATGATGCTCGTCTTCGGTGTGCTGGGTTACCTGTTCAAGAAGCTGAAATACCCGCTGGCGCCGCTGGTGCTGGCGCTGGTGCTGGGCGACATGGCCGAGGCGAGCTTCCGCCAGGCCATGCTGCTGAGCCAGGGCAGCCTGTCGATCTTCTGGAGCAACCCGCTGGTCGGCAGCATCGCCGGGCTGGCGCTGGTGATGCTGCTGTGGCCGCTGTGGGGCTTCGCGCAGCGGCTGGCGATCGCCCGCGAGGTCGCGGGCACGGCGGGCAGCAAGGCATGAAGTTCGCGATCGTCGGCGCCGGCGCGATCGGCGGCTACCTCGGGGCCCGGCTGGCGCTGGCCGGCGAGGAGGTCACCTTCATCGCGCGCCGCCGCAACCTCGAGGTGATCCGCGAGCAGGGCTTCCACCTGGTCGACGAGGCCGGCGTCGAGCACCACGCCCGCGGGGTGCGCGCGGTGCAGCAGATGGCCGAGGCCGGCCCGCAGGACGCGGTGCTGCTGACCGTGAAGGCGCACCAGGTCGTCGACCTGCTGCCGGACCTGCGCGCGCTCTTCGGCCCGCAGACGCTGCTGGTCACGATGATCAACGGCGTGCCCTGGTGGTACTTCCAGCGCCTGGGCGGCCCGCACGACGGGCGCATGCTCGACAGCGTCGACCCGGGCGGCCGCCTGGCCGCCGCGATCGAGCCGGAGCGCATCATCGGCAGCATCGTCTACCCGGCCGCCGAGCTGCTGGCACCGGGCCGGGTCCAGGTGGTGGAAGGCAACCGCTTCTCGCTCGGCGAGCTGGACGGCGAGCGCACGCCGCGCATCGAGGCGCTGTCGAAGGCGCTGATGGCGGCCGGCTTCAAGGCCCCGGTGAGCCGCGACATCCGCAGCGAGCTCTGGGTCAAGCTCTGGGGCAACCTCAGCTTCAACCCGATCAGCGCGCTGACGCACGCCACGCTGGAGGACATCTGCCGCTTTCCGGCCAGCCGCTCGCTGGCGGCCGGCATGATGGCCGAGGGCCAGGCCGTTGCGGAGGCGCTCGGCGTGCGCTTCAAGATCAGCCTGGAGCAGCGCATTGCCGGTGCCGAGGCCGTCGGCGCGCACAAGACCAGCATGCTGCAGGACGTCGAGGCGGGCCGCGCGCCCGAGCTGGCCGCGCTGGTCGGCGCGGTCGCCGAGCTGGGGCGCATCGCCGGCGTGGCCACGCCACGCATCGACGCGATCCACGCCGCGATGCAGCTGCTGGCGCACACGCTGGCGCAGCAGCAGGCGAAGGTGGTGCTGCAGCCCGCCTGAGCACGGCGCCGATCGACTGGATGCCTCCGGGGCGGGCCGCGGTCGCCCGCCATCCGCGCGTTCGCTCAGCCGTACACGTTGCGCAGCGTGCCGATCCCGTCGATCTCCACCTCGACCTCGCTGCCCGCCTTCATCGGCAGCGCGCCCAGGCTGGTGCCGCAGAGGATCACGTCGCCCGGGTGCAGCGTGATGTCCTGCGACAGTCGCGCGACCAGCTCCGCAGGCGGGAAGATCATGTCGGCCAGCGGGTAGTTCTGGCGCTCCCGCCCGCCGACCCGCGTGCGCACGTGGGCGCGGGCCAGGTCGACGTCCGGCACGATCACCGGGCCGAGCGGGCAGAAGCCGTCGAAGCTCTTGGCGCGCGTCCACTGCGGGAAGCTCGGGTCCCGCTGCAGCAGCTCGACCGCCGACACGTCGTTCGCGCAGGTGTAGCCGAAGATGTGCGCCGGCCCCTCGGCCACCGAGACCCCGCGCGCCAACCGGCCGATCACGACCGCGAGCTCGCCTTCGTAGAAGACGCGTCCGTCATGGGCACGCGGTACCGGGATCGGCGCCCCGTCGGCCGCCAGGCTGCTGGGGGACTTCAGGAAGTACAGCGGCTCGGCCGGCACGTTCCAGCCGTTCTTCTGCGCGGCGGCGTGGAAGTTGTTCCACAGGCCGAGGATCTGGCCCGGGCGGCAGGGGGGCAGCGGGCGGAGTTCGGTCCGTGGCAGCCGCTCGCCGGTCGGCTCCGGCGCGGCGAACATGTCGCCGCGGAAGACCTGCACCGCGTCGCCGTCGAGGCGGCCGAAGCCGCTGCGGCCACCGTGCTCGAAACGCATCCATGCCTGGCTCATCGGCCGTGCTCCGCTCGTCGGTCGGGGAAGGGGAGAGGGGGACGGCGCGCGCCGCGCCCCGGTGTCAGCAGCCGCTGTTGACGACCTGGCGCAGGCCGGCCTCGTCCAGCACCCGGATCTGGCGCTGCTTCACCTCGAGCAGGCCGTCGTCCTGGAACTTCGAGAAGGTGCGGCTGACGGTTTCCAGTTTCAGGCCCAGGTAGCTGCCGATCTCCTCGCGCGTCATCCGCAGCACCAGCGCGGAGGCCGAGAAGCCGCGCGCATGCAGGCGCTGCGTCAGGTTCAGCAGGAAGGCCGCCAGGCGCTCCTCGGCGCGCATGCTGCCGAGCAGCAGCATCACGCCCTGGTCGCGCACGATCTCGCGGCTCATGATCTTGTGGAACTGGTGCTGCAGTTCGCGGAACTGCTGTGACAGGTGCTCCAGGTCCTCGAAGGGGATCACGCAGACCTGGGAGTCCTCCAGCGCGATCGCGTCGCAGGCGTGGCGGTCGTGGCTGATGCCGTCCAGGCCGAGCAGCTCGCCGGCCATCTGGAAGCCGGTGACCTGGTCGCGGCCGTCCTCGGACGAGACCGAGGTCTTGAAGAAGCCGGTGCGCACCGCGAACAGCGATTCGAACGGGTCCCCGTTGCGGAACAGCGCCTCGCCGCGGGGCACGCTGCGGCGGCGTGCCACCAAGGTGTCCAGCCGGCCGAGCTCTTCGGCCGACAGGCCCAGCGGCAGGCACAGCTCCCGCAGGTTGCAGTTCGAGCAGGCGGCCTTGACCTCGGCCGGGCGCACGGGAATGGGCAGCTGCATGCCGGGATTATCGCCTCGCTCGGCCGTGCCTGGGAGGTTCTATCAGTTGACGGTCAGGGGAATCACCGAGGGATTGGTGCGCTTGATACACGTCAAGCCCGGCGGAGGCGCGCGGGCGCACAGTCTCCTCACGATGTCCACGCTCCTCGCCGCCGCGGCCCCCGTTCGCCGCATCGCCGTCCCGGACGACGCCCTGCTGCGCCGCATGGACCGTCCCGGCCCCCGTTACACCTCCTACCCGACGGCCGACCGCTTCGTCGAGGCCTGGGGCCCGGCCGACTATGCGCAGTCGCTGGCGGCGCGCGCCCAGGGGGTGCTGTCCGCGGGCGCCACGGCGCCGCTGTCGATCTACGTGCACCTGCCGTTCTGCGAGTCGGTGTGCTACTACTGCGCCTGCAACAAGATCATCACGCGGCACCACGACCGCGCCGCGCCCTACCTGGCCGCGCTGGAGCAGGAGATCGCGCTGCACGTCGGCGTGCTCGGGCGCGGGCAGCCGGTGTCGCAGCTGCATTTCGGCGGCGGCTCGCCCACCTTCCTGAGCGACGAGGAGTTGGGCCGGCTGATGGGCACGCTGCGCTCGGCCTTCACGCTGCTGCCGCATGCGGAGGTGGCGATCGAGGTCGATCCGCGCACCGTCGATGCCGCGCGCCTGCGCCGGCTGGCGAGCCTCGGCTTCAACCGCATCAGCTTCGGCGTGCAGGACCTGGATCCCGAGGTCCAGCGTGCCGTGCACCGCGTGCAGGACGAGGCGATGATCGCCGGCCTGATGCGCGAGGCCCGCGCGCTCGGCTTCCGCTCCACCAACGTGGACCTGATCTACGGCCTGCCGAAGCAGACGGTCGACAGCGTGCGGCACACCGTCGAGGCCGTCGCGGCGCTGCGGCCCGACCGCGTCGCGCTCTACGCCTATGCCCACCTGCCGCAGCGCTTCAAGCCGCAGCGCCGCATCGACGAGCAGGCGCTGCCGGACGGCGAGGCCCGCGTGCGCATGCTGGCCGCCGCGATCGAAGCCTTCCTCGACGCGGGCTACGAGTACATCGGCATGGACCACTTCGCGTTGCCGAACGACGCGCTGGCCGTGGCCAAGCGCCAGGGCCGGCTGCACCGCAACTTCCAGGGCTACTCGACCCAGCCCGAGTCCGACCTGATCGGCCTGGGCGTGTCGGCCATCGGCGGCATGGGCGCGAGCTACAGCCAGAACGCCAAGACCCTGCCGGAGTACTACGACGCGCTGCGCCAGGGCCAGTTCCCGGTGGCCCGCGGCCTCAGCCTGACGCGCGACGACGTGCTGCGCCGGGCCGTGATCATGGCGCTGATGTGCCAGGGCCGCGTCGACTTCGAGGCCTTCGCGCTGGCCCACCTCGTCGAACTGCCGCACTACTTCGCAGCCGAACTGGCGCGCCTCGCGCCGCTGGCGGAGGCCGGCCTGGTGTGCGTCGATGCCAGCGGCATCGAGCTGACCCCGCTCGGTTGGTACCTGGTGCGGGCGGTGGCGATGGTCTTCGACCGGCATGCGCGGGCCGACGAGCGGCGCGCCCACTTCTCGCGCATCATCTGACGATGAACGGCTGGCTGGCGGGTAGTGCGCTGCTGATGGGGCTCGCGGGGGCGCCGCACTGCGTGGCCATGTGCGGGGCCGCCTGCGCCACGGTGGTCGGGCTGCGACCCGGCGGCGCGGACCCGGGCACCGCCCGATCTCTCGCCGCGTGGCACGCCGGGCGGCTCGTGTCCTATGCGGCGGCCGGCGCGGTCGCGGCCAGCAGCGTGGCGCTGCTGGCGCAGTGGGGCCGCGAACTGGCGTGGCTGCGCCCGTGGTGGCTGATGCTGCACGTGGCGGCCCTCGTGCTCGGGCTCTGGCTGCTGTGGGCCGGGCGCATGCCGGTGTGGCTGTCGCAGGCGCCGCGCCTGCTGCCGTGGCAGCGCGGCGGGCGGGCGGGTGGGCGGCGCGTGGTCTGGCTGCGCGCCGGCGGCGCCGGCCTGGCCTGGGCCGCGTGGCCCTGCGGCCTGCTGCATGCGGCACTGTTCAGCGCCGCGCTCGGCTCCACCGCCACCGAGGGGGCGCTGGTGATGGCGGCCTTTGCCGCCGGTTCGGGCGTCGGCCTCTGGCTGGGCCCGGCGCTGTGGCTGCGCTGGGCGCCGCAGGCGGCGGCCCCGGGCGCGGCCGGCGGCGTCGCGGCGCGGCTCGTGCGCGTCGGCCCGGCCCAGGCGGTGCGCCTGGCGGGCGCGCTGCTCGCCGTCGGCTCGGCCTGGGCCGTCGGACACGACCTGTTCGTGCCCTGGATCGACGCGCTCTGCGCCTGAACGGCCCCCGGCCACGCGGCCGCGGGCCGCGCCGGCCGCCGGACGCGCTGGCATAAAATTCGCGACAGCGTCTTCCCTTCCGAAACCCCCACGCGGAGTCCTCGCCCCATGTACCAGCACATCAAGGTGCCCGAAGCCGGCCAGAAGATCACGGTGAACGCCGACTTCTCGCTGAACGTGCCCGATCAACCGATCATCCCCTACATCGAGGGCGACGGCACCGGCTTCGACATCACGCCGGTGATGCTGAAGGTGGTGGACGCGGCGGTGGCCAAGAGCTACGGCGGCAAGCGCAAGATCCACTGGATGGAGGTCTACGCCGGCGAGAAGTCGACCAAGGTCTACGGGCCGGACGTCTGGCTGCCGGAGGAAACCCTGGCCGCGGTGAAGGAGTACGTGGTCTCGATCAAGGGCCCGCTGACCACGCCGGTCGGCGGCGGCATCCGCTCGCTGAACGTCGCGCTGCGCCAGGAACTGGACCTCTACGTCTGCCTGCGCCCGATCCAGTACTTCAAGGGCGTGCCCAGCCCCGTGAAGGAGCCCGAGAAGACCCACATGGTGATCTTCCGCGAGAACTCCGAGGACATCTACGCCGGCATCGAGTACGAGGCCCAGACCGAGAAGGCGAAGAAGCTCATCAAGTTCCTGATCGACGAGATGGGCGTCAAGAAGATCCGCTTCCCGGAGACCAGCGGCATCGGCATCAAGCCGGTCTCGATCGAAGGCACCGAGCGCCTCGTGCGCAAGGCGATCCAGTACGCGATCGACAACGACAAGCCCAGCGTCACGATCGTCCACAAGGGCAACATCATGAAGTTCACGGAAGGCGGCTTCCGTGACTGGGCCTACGCGCTCGCGAAGAAGGAGTTCGGCGCCGTCGAGGTCGATGGCGGCCCGTGGTGCAAGCTGAAGAACCCGAAGACCGGCAAGGACATCGTCATCAAGGACTCGATCGCCGACGCCTTCCTGCAGCAGATCCTGCTGCGCCCGGCCGAGTACAGCGTGATCGCCACGCTGAACCTGAACGGCGACTACGTCTCCGACGCGCTGGCGGCCCAGGTCGGTGGCATCGGCATCGCCCCGGGCGCCAACCTCAGCGACAGCGTCGCGATGTTCGAGGCCACCCACGGCACCGCGCCCAAGTACGCCGGCAAGGACTACGTCAACCCCGGCTCCGAGATCCTCTCGGCCGAGATGATGCTGCGCCACATGGGCTGGACCGAGGCCGCCGACCTGATCATCTCCAGCATGGAGAAGGCCATCCTGTCGAAGAAGGTCACCTACGACTTCGCCCGCCTGATGGACGGCGCGACCCAGGTCAGCTGCTCGGGCTTCGGGCAGGTGATGATCGACCACATGTGAAGCCGCTCCACGGCGTCTCATGACGCCCCGTAAGCCCCTGATTTTGTTGAAGAAATCAGGGGCTTCGTCTTTTCAGCACGTCTCACGGCAGACCACGAAATCCCGCCCTTTTGGCGTACCTAAAGGCGGGTGGAGAGGAGAAAAACCCTCCAGATTCCTCCATTTGGAGGGGCCGCCAACTGCCCTTGTGAGACCCTACATGAGACTCTGCAACTACTCCCTGACCCCAACCCGGATCAGCAGCGCGAAGCCACGCTCACGACTGTATAAGCTCACTGACGGTGGGGGCTTGTTCGTCGAGGTCAGCGCCGCAGGGCTGAAGACTTGGCGCTACCAGTACCGATTTGGCGGAAGCCGCCGAGAGATCACGATCGGCAAGTTCCCGGAGGTCGGCGTCGCCGATGCTCGAGAGAGGCACTTTGAGATGCGGGCGATGCTTGAGCGTGGCATCGACCCGCTCGATGCCCGTCGGCAGCAAGAGAGTGCACGGCGCGAGCGATCTGCAGAAGCACGAGCGGCTGGCGACGATTTCGAGTCGTTCTCGCGCCGCTGGATCCGGGAGCGCTTGGCGACCAAATCGGAGACCTACCGACGCCAGGTCGAGTCAAGACTGGAGAGGTTCGTGTGGCCTGGGATCGGCAGCAAGCCACTTAGCGCCGTTCGCCCGGCGGACGTCCTGGAGATCATCGAGGCTCGGAGAGCCACGCCGAAGACAGCGGAAGGCGTCAGGCAACACATCCAGCAGATCTACAACTACGCGATCCAGAAACTGCTGGTCGAGGTCAACCCGGCCTTGCCACTGCGAGGCGTGATCGAGGTGCCTGCTGCCGAGCACCACCGGCATCTGACCGAGCCAGAACTCGGAGCCTTCTGGCGGTCGGTGGCGAAACAGGGCGCGCACTTCGTGACCATCGGTGCCACACGGATGCTCATGTACACGATGTGCCGCAAGTCAGAGGTGCTGCGCGCTCGGTGGCGCGAGTTCGATCTCGAGCGGGCCCAGTGGGACATCCCGGCCGAGCGCATGAAGATGAAGGCGCCGCACCGTGTCTACCTGTCCCGGCAGGCACTCGAACTCCTCGGGCTGCTGAAGGCGTTCGGGTCGGAGCCGCAGGCATACGTGTTCCCGTCGGTTCTTCGTGCCGCGGTGCCGCTGGGCGACGCTACGCTGAACCACTTCTTCAAGCGACTCGACTTCGGCGTTCCGGACTTCTCGCCCCATGGGACCCGAGGCACGGCAGCGACCTTGCTTCGTGAGCACGGATTCAGCCGCGAGGTGGTCGAACTTCTACTGGCGCATGCCGAGCGAAACAAGGTGACGGCCGCCTATCACCATCACGAAATGGCTGACGAGCGGCGGCGCGCGCTCCAATACCTGGCGGATCAGATCGATCGATTGGCCAGCGCATCCGTCGCTGGCTCAACGGTGTCTTCTGAAGGTCGTGAGCACCGCGTGACCGCATGAAGCGACTTGGGAATGCGGATGTTGCAGTCAAGCATCGTCTACAACGCCGGCGTTGGCAGTACCCTGATGCTGCAATTTCTTCCACTGAATCGCGGGAGGCTCGACTTGCGACTGGCTCTCTTCCTTGCGATCGTCGCTGCGGGTGCAATCGCAGGCTTCGCAACCGGCAGCGGTGAGGACAGTGCGACAAGGCTTGTTCTCGCCGGTGTCGGCGCGTTGATCGGCGCTGCGATCGGCGGGGCGGTCCTCAAGCTCGGAGGCATCAAGGTGTCAAACACGTCTACAGGAGGCGCGATTCCAGGTTCCGGCGTGACTTCCGAGGACCTCGCGGCCAACTATTGGCGCGACAAGGGACACCCACCCTTCATGAAGCCGCCTGAGGGGGACCCGCCATCTCGCGGGCCCGATTGACTACCGCTTGATGATCCCCTTCACCGCGTCTTTGGCATCTTGGAAGGTCTCGGCCGCGTCCCGGGCCACTTGCCTTGCAGTGCCTTTGAACAGCGACTGGCGTGGGGAAATCGTGCCGTCGTCGGCGCGCGCGGGGCTCCGCTCGTCATCGAACTCCTGCCGTCGAGCAGCAGTCCGGCCACGGAGATCGTCCGACGACTTCTGAATCTGCAGGCGAGCGTCGCTTGGTTCGGGCGCAGGTTGTGCCGGTGGGGCGACTGGAACAGGAGCCTGGCGAACCGCGCCCGTCGCTCTTCGATATGTAGCGTCAATGTCCGGCGTGAGGCGCGGGTCTCCACTGTTGGTCGTGTACAGATGGCGGACGTCGTCGAAGGATGACGGCATGCCAGTGCCGTCGCTGAAGTTTCGGGTTGGAGCCAGCGCTTGTCGGGCAAGTTCAGCGCTCAGCAGTTGTTGAGCGGACGCGCTTGTACCCCCGTACTGTTCAGCGTACCGAGTAAACATCGCCAGGTTGTAGGGGTCCTGCGCAATGTCGATTGAAATCGAATCGCCTCTCTCCCTGGCCACGGCAAGCCGCTCAGAGAACGCGGTGCGGTCGGCAAGGGAAGCATCTGCGCGGGCGGAGCGAGCGGTTGTGGTGGCGATCCTCGACGACAGTTCGCGTGCTTCGCGAGCATCGGTGGCTACAAGGCTCGCGACGGAACTGTCGCGCGACACACGATCGCCGAACTGCTTGAACTCCGAGGCCTGCTCGGAAGTGAGCGCACCAAGCACCTTCCGCTCGTCTGCACTCAGTCCGGACAGATAGGTCTTGTCTGCACTCGCGTTCAGTTGGGCGCCAACGAACCGCGCATTGAATCCGGCGTGACCTGTAACGCCAAGCGCAATGCGAGCAACCTGAGACTGTGTCAGCCCAGTGGACTCGGAGACGCTTCGGGAGATCTGATCCAGCCGATCGATGGTTTGCCCCAACTGCTCGAAGCTGCTGGATGTCGACCCCGTGCTGCTTCGCGATGACTTCAGCTTTGCCAAGCCCTTGGTGAATGCCTCTGACAGCACCGCCGAACGTTCGGTGCTGGCGGCAACGGCTTCGCTTCGGGCTGCGTCGACCTGGCGGCTGGCGTCCTGGACGTCCTGCTCGCTCACGCGCATCGATACGACCCGGGACGCGTAGCCCTGGTTGCGCAGCAGGCTCACGGCGGTCCGGCCGGTCAGCATGTTCGACGAGAAGGTGTTGCCGCTGATGTCGTTCTGCCAGTTGCTCATGAATGCGGACGTCCTGTTCGGCGCGAGCCGGATCTGGTCCATCGAGACATTGCCCATGCTCAGATTGCCCGCGGCGGCACCTGCCGTGGCGCCGGCCACCATCGACTGCAGGCCTGAGAGACCGCCCACCAGCGCGGTGCCAAAGGTCTCCATCCGCTTGAGCGCGGCCCAGGCGATGAACGGGATGCTGATGGCGAGGTAGCCGACAACGGCCTCGCCGGAGATCGCCCGGGAGTAGATCGTCGATGCCGTCTGCAGCGACAGAGCCTTGGCGCCGCTGCCAAGGTCGGCTGCTGCCGCGAGGTCGTAGGCGGCATAGATGGATGCCATGTAGTTGAGCACGGCGTACAGCGGTGGCCAAAGCTGGATCCAGATCAGCACCGCGGCGTAGCCCTTGAAGGCCAGCATGGTCTCGCGCCCGCTGGTCAGCAGCATCAGCAGGACGAGAAGGGGGAACAGCGCGTAGGTGATGGCCTCGATCACGTTGCGGAACACCGGCAGCGCCTGCTCGGCGACCTTGCCTGCGTTCAGCCAGGCCGCGTTCTGCTGCGCCACGGACTGCGCCCGCCCGACGGCCAGCACCATGGCCGCCGGGTCGTTCACCTTCTGACCGATGATGTTGCTGGTGTCGTTGATCGCATTCAGCACTGCGTTCTGGCGGATCA
>NZ_BBYR01000002.1 GCF_001293525.1 Pseudideonella sakaiensis
GGCTCCGGCTCCGGCTCCGGCGCGGCCCGGCTCGGCCCGGGCCCCCTCCCGTCAGACTTCGACGTTGTCGATCAGGCGCGTACTGCCCAGCCGCGCCGCCCCCAGCACCACCAGCGCGCCGGCTTCGCGCGCGGCGTCCACCGGCGGCTGCAGGTCCGCGCGGCGGCGCACGCAGAGGTAGTCCGGCTGCCAGCCGCGCGCCGCGAGGCCGGCCATCGCCTGGGCCTCCAGCGCCGCCAGGTCCGTCCCGCCGCCGGCCAGCGCGGCCCGCGCCAGCGCCTGCAGCGCCTGCGGCAGCGCCAGTGCCTCCGCGCGCTGCGCCGCATCGAGGTAGCCGTTGCGCGAGGACAGCGCCAGGCCGTCGGCGGCCCGCACCGTGTCGCCGGCCTCGATGCGCAGCGGCAGCGCGAACTGCTCGGCCATGCGCCGCACCACCATCAGCTGCTGGTAGTCCTTGCGGCCGAACACGGCCACCGCCGGCTGCACGCAGGCGAAGAGCTTCATCACCACGGTGCACACGCCGGTGAAGAAGCCGGGCCGGAAGGCGCCCTCGAGGATGTCGGCCAGCGCCGGGTCGGGCTGCACCTTGAAGGTCTGCGGGCGCGGGTAGAGCTCGGCCTCGTCCGGCGCGAACACCAGGTCGCAGCCGGCGGGGCCGAGCAGCTCGGCGTCGCGGGCCAGCGTGCGTGGGTAGCGGTCGAAGTCCTCATGCGGCGCGAACTGCAGCCGGTTCACGAAGATGCTGGCCACCACCGGCAGGCCGTGGGCGCGCGCCTGGCGCACCAGCGCGAGGTGGCCCTCGTGCAGGTTGCCCATCGTGGGCACGAAGGCGCAGCGGCCGGCGCCGCCCAGCTCGGCGCGCAGCGCCGCGGTCGTGTGGACGATCTTCATTGGTAGCCGTGCAGCGCGTCGTCGGGGAAGCGGCGGGCCTTCACGTCGGCCACGTAGCGCCGCACCGCGCCCGCCACCGAGGCCTCGCCCTCCATGAAGTTGCGCACGAAGCGCGGCAGCCGGCCGCTGCCCACGCCGAGCATGTCGTGCAGCACCAGCACCTGGCCGGAGCAGTCGCGCCCGGCGCCGATGCCGATCACCGGGATCGGCAGGCTGCGGGTGATCTCGGCGCCCAGCGTGGCCGGCAGCAGTTCCAGCACCAGCATCGCGGCGCCGGCCTCGGCGAGCTCGCGCGCATGCTGCTTCAGCGTGGCGGCGGCCTCGTCGCCGCGGCCCTGGATGCGGTAGCCGCCGAGCGCATGCACCGACTGCGGCGTCAGCCCGAGGTGGGCGCACACCGGGATGCCGCGCTGTGTCAGCGCCCGGACCGTCTCGGTGGTCCAGCCGCCGCCCTCGAGCTTGACCATCTGTGCGCCGGCCTGCATCAGCGTCACCGCGCTGGCCACCGCCTGCGCGGGCGAGGCCTGGTAGCTGCCGAAGGGCAGGTCGCCGATCACCCAGGCGCTGCGGTTGCCGCGCGCGACGCAGCGCACGTGGTAGGCCATCTGCTCCAGCGTCACCGGCACCGTGCTGGCCTCGCCCTGCAGCACCATGCCGAGCGAGTCGCCGACAAGGATGCAGTCGACGCCGGCGTCGTCGAGCAGCCGCGCGAAGCTGGCGTCGTAGCCGGTCAGCATCGCGATCGGCTCGCCGGCGGCGTGCATCTCGCGCAGCCGGTGCAGGGTCATGGGTTTGCGCTCGGTGCTCATCGGGCGGGCTCCTCGGGGCGGGGGCAGGGTCAGGCGCTCTGGTAGGCCAGGCGCACGTAGATCGGCGCGAAGGCTTCCGCCTGGGTGACTTCGAGCAGCCGCTCGCGGGCCAGTTCCAGCACCGCGACGAAGGTGACGACCAGCACCGCCGGGCCGCGGCGCACGTCGAACAGGTCCTCGAACTCGAGGAAGCGGCGGCCCTGCAGGCGCTTGAGCACCAGGCTCATGTGCTCGCGCACGCTGAGCTGCTCGCGGGTGATCGTGTGGTGCTGGTTCAGGCGCGCGCGCTTCATCAGCTCGGCCCAGGCGGCGCGCAGCTCGTCGACCTCGACCTCCGGGAAGCGCGGCGCCAGCGCCTGCTCCACGTGCACCTGGGCGCGCAGGAAGTCGCGGCCATGCACCGGCAGGCGGTCCAGGCCGGCGGCCGCCAGCTTCATCTGCTCGTACTCGATCAGCCGGCGCACCAGCTCGGCGCGCGGGTCCTCGGGCTCGCTGCCGTCGTCCGACTTCTTCGGCGGCAGCAGCATGCGCGACTTGATCTCGATCAGCATCGCCGCCATCAGCAGGTACTCGCTGGCCAGCTCGAGGTTGGTCTTGCGGATCTGCTCGACGTAGGCGAGGTACTGGCGCGTCACGTCGGCCAGCGGGATGTCGAGGATGTTGAAGTTCTGCCGCCGGATCAGGTAGAGCAGCAGGTCGAGCGGGCCCTCGAAGGCCTCAAGGAAGACTTCCAGCGCGTCCGGAGGGATGTACAGATCCTGCGGCAGCGCGAACAGCGGCTCGCCGTACAGGCGGGCCACCGCGACGCCGTCGACCACCGCGGGCCCGGTGGCCGCGGCGGCATCGGATGCAGCGGCCTCGACCGGCGGCAGCGTGGCCGTCATCGGCGGCGCCTCGGAGCGGGCGGCGGGTGGGCGGGCGGCGGGCGGGCAGGCAGGCGGCTCAGGACGACTTCGTCTGGTAGACGTAGGCCTGCTGCGGCACGCGCGACGCCGCGGCCTCGGCGGCGGCGTCCAGGTCCTGCGGCCGGTCCCACAGCAGGGCCCGGCCGGCCCGCTGCTCGGACTCCAGCGTCGGCCGCTGCTGCTTCAGCGTGTCGATGAACTGCGTGACGTCGGATCGGTAGGGCTTCCAGAACAGCGGCATGGTCGCGGCCTTGCGCACGGGGTGGGGAGGGCGGGATTCTACCGAGCGCCCCGGGCCGGGGCGGTGCCGGGCCCGCCGCCCGCGCAGGGCGAGGACACCGGGGGCGGCCCGGCCCCCGGTCGAGCGCCGCACGGGCCTGGCCGCCCTTCGGGCCGGCCGGCTTGCCCGAGCGGCGCGCGGGGCCTGTCATCAAGGCCGGCGGGGGGGCTCGGCATGATGCGGACGATGTCCAGCGCCGCTGCCTCGCCGATCGAGTTCGAACTGAAGTTCCAGGTGCCGGAGGCGCGCCGGCGGGCCGTCCGGGCCTGGGTCGCGGGGCGCTCGCCGGCCGCGCCGCAGCGCCTGCAGGCCGCGTACTACGACACGCCCGAGCGGGCGCTGGCCGAGGCCGGCCTCGCGCTGCGCCTGCGCCACGAGGGCCGGCACTGGGTGCAGACGCTGAAGGGCGCCGGCGACGGCGGAAATCTCCAGCGCGAGGAGGACGAACAGGTCTGCGCCGACGGCGACGTGCCCGCCGAGGCGCTGCTGCCCGATCCCGCGCGCCACGCCGGCAGTGCCGTCGGCCAGCGCCTGCTCGCGCTGCTGGCCCGCCGGCCCGAGGCGCCGCTGGCCTGCCGCTACCGCACCGACATCGAGCGCCTGGCGCGCGTGCTGCACACGCCGGCGGGCCGCGTCGAGCTGGCCTTCGACACCGGCCGCATCATCGCCAGCACGGCCGAGCAGCCGGTCTGCGAGCTCGAGATCGAGGCGCTGGACGGCCACCCGGTGGCGGTGCTCGATGTCGCGCGCCGCTGGGCGCTGCGCCACGGCCTGTGGCTCGACACGCGCAGCAAGGCGGAGCGCGGCGAC
Organism: Pseudideonella sakaiensis; assembly: GCF_001293525.1. Lineage (GTDB taxonomy): Bacteria > Pseudomonadota > Gammaproteobacteria > Burkholderiales > Burkholderiaceae_C > Ideonella_A > Ideonella_A sakaiensis. The sequence goes on from NZ_BBYR01000002.1 coordinate 3,696, forward strand.
CTGCTCGCGCGCGGGCTCGACCAGGCGCCGCCGACCCTGGCCCGGGCCCCGCAGCTCGAGCGCCGCGACGACATGCGGCGTGCGCTGCAGCGCACCGTGGCGGCCTGCCGCGCGCAGGTGCTGCCGAACGCCTCGCAGGTGGCCAGCGGCGACTGGGCGCCGGAGCACGTGCACCAGCTGCGCGTCGGCCTGCGCCGCCTGCGCAGCGCGCTGCGCCTGTTCGCCGCCGACCCGGCCGCGGCCGCGCTCGGCGCGCCGCTGGCCGAGCCGGCCGCGCAGCTGTTCCGGCGCCTCGGCGATGCGCGCGACGCCGATGTGCTGGCGGGCGACATCGGCGCCCGGCTGGCGCAGGCCTGGCGCGACGCCGCCGGCACGGACGGCGATCCGGCCCTTCCCGGCGCGGGCCTGCCGGCCGTGCCCGCGCCCGGCGGCACGATGCGCGAACGCGCCGACGCGGTGCTGCGCGACCCGGCCAGCCAGGCGCTGCTGCTGGACCTCGTCGCCGTCGACCTGCCGCCGCGACCGGTGCCGGCAGGCCGGCCGCGCGGCGCGGCGGCCGCGGCCGTGGCCTCCTGGCCCGTCGACCGCTGGGACCGGGCGGTCCGGCCCGACCCGGACGCGCCCGACGCTGACGCCGACGCTTCGGCCGACGCCGGGTCCGACGCCGCCGCTGCTGCCGCAGCCGACGCCACCCGCCGCCCGGGCGACGCCGCCTCCGCCGCCCCCGGCCGCCACGCCGATCACGACCCTGCGCCCTCGCTGCGTCGCCAGCTCGCCCGCCGCCTCGACCGCTGGCACCGCGCGGTGCGCCGCGCCGCCCGCGGCTTCACGGCCCTCGACGAGCCGGGCCGCCATGCGCTGCGCAAGCGGATCAAGCGCCTGCGCTATGCCGGCGAGTTCGCCGGGCCGCTGCTCGGCGAGGCCGCGCTGCGCGGCCTGGGCCCACTGAAGCGCGCCCAGGCGGTGCTGGGCGAGCTGAACGACCTGGCCGTCGCGATCCAGGCCTGCCGCGAGGCGGCGGCCCACGACCCGCGCGCCGCCTTCGCGCTGGGCTGGCTGCTCGCCCGGCGCGAGGCGGTGCTGGCCGAGGCGCCGGCGCGGCTGCGGCCGCTGGGGCGCAGCGGGCGGCCCTTCAAGCGCTGAGGGGCGGGTCGGCGCGGCCGGCGGCCGGGGCTGGGCACGGCGCAGCCGCGGCCGCGGCCGGCCGAGCCGCCACGCGCAGCGCGTCGGCGCGCGTCGGCTGCAGCCCGTCCGGGCCGAGCTGGGCCGCGAAGGCGGTGCGCGCGAACAGCCGCTGCGGCTGCTCGTGCACCTCGCAGACGATCAGCCGCACGCCGGCCCGCTGCAGCTGGCGCTGCAGCTGCTCCAGCGCGTCCAGCCCGGTGGCATCGATCAGCATCAGCCGGCCGAGGTCCAGCACCACCGTGTGCGTGCCGGCGCGGCGCTGTTCCGCCACGGCTTCCACCTTCGCCACCGCGCCGAAGAAGAGCGCGCCGTAGAGCGCGAACACCTGCACCCCGGCGCCGGCCGCCGTGCCGCCTTCCGACACGGCGGCCTGCGGCGTGTCCACCGGCTCGGCGCGGAACAGCGTGCCCATGCGGTAGACGAAGAACACGCAGGCCAGCAGCAGGCCGGCCTCGACCGCCACCGTCAGGTCGAAGACCACCGTCAGCGCGAAGGTGCCCAGCAGCACCGTGCGGTAGGTCAGGCTGAAGCGCCGCAGCCGCGCGAAGGCGCGCCACTCGCCCATGTTCCACGCGACGAACAACAGGATGCCGGCCAGCGCCGGCAGCGGCACGTGCTCGGCCAGCGGCGCCGCCACCAGCACCACCGCCAGCAGCGTGGCCGCATGCACGATGCCGGCCACCGGCGTGCGGGCCCCGGCGCGCACGTTGGTGACGGTGCGCGCGATGGTCCCGGTGGCCGGCAGGCCGCCGAACAGCGGCGACGCGATGTTCGCGATGCCCTGCGCCATCAGCTCCTGGTTCGGGTCGTGGCGCGGCACGTCGGCCAGGTTGTCGGCCACGCGGGCGCACAGCAGCGATTCGATCGCGCCCAGCAGCGCGATCGTCAGCGTCGGGCCGAGCAGCTGCTTGGCCGCCGTCCAGCTGAACTCGGGCAGCGCGAAGGCCGGCAGCGCCTGCGGGATGCCGCCGAAGCGGCTGCCGATCGTCTCCACCGGCAACTGCAGCATCACCCCGGCGACGGTCGCACCGGCCAGCGCCACGAGGGTGCCCGGCACGTGCGCGGCGATCCGGCGCAGCCGGGCGCCGGCGGGCAGGCGCCCGGCGGGCATCGCATAGGACTTCGGCCACAGGACCACCACCGCGAGGGTGACCAGGGCCAGGCCGAGCGCGGCCGGGTTCAGGCCGTCGAGGTGGCGCGCCAGCAGGCCGATCTGCGAGAAGAAGTCCGCCGGCATGCGCTCGATGCGCAGCCCCAGCGCGTCCTTCAGCTGCGACAGCGCGATCAGCACCGCGATGCCGTTGGTGAAGCCGATCACGATCGCCACCGGCACGTAGCGCACCAGCACGCCCAGCCGCAGCCAGCCCATCAGGAACAGCAGCCCGCCGGCCAGCAGCGTCGAGATCATCAGGTTGGCCAGCCCGTGGCGCTCGACGATCGCGTAGACCACCACGATGAAGGCGCCGGCGGGCCCGCCGATCTGCACGTTCGAGCCGCCGAGCGCGCTGATCAGGAAGCCGGCGACGATCGCGGTGAACAGGCCGGCCTGCGGCGGGACGCCCGACGCGATCGCGAAGGCCATCGCCAGCGGCAGCGCCACCACGCCGACCGTCAGGCCGGCGCCGAGGTCGGCGCCCAGCTGCCGGCGGTCGTAGCCCCGCAGCGCCGCGCGCAGCCGCGGCTGGAAGCGGTGCGGGCGGAAACGCGGCCCGGCGCTGGGGGCGGGCTCGCCCAGGGCCGGGGCCACGGCAGGGGAGGCGGTGGCGGGGTCGTGGGCCACGCGGCATCTTCGCACGGTCGCCGGGCCGCCGGCCCGTGCTGCAGGCCGCGGCCGCGGCGTCAGCCCAGTCCGGCCGGCCCGCGCCGCAGGTCGTTCAGCAGCGGGCGCAGCGCCAGCAGCGCCAGCAGCAGCGCCAGCGGCACGGTGGTGATGTAGCCGGCGCGCTGGAAGCCCAGCGCGCCCACCACGCCACCGACGAAGAACAGGCCGAGCAGCGTGCCCTGGGTGCGCAGCCGGCGGCGGTCGGCGCGCACCGGTGCGGCGGCGCCGGACCGGTTGACGTACAGCCACTTGCCCAGCTCGATGCCGAGGTCGGTCACCAGTCCGGTCACGTGCGTGGTGCGGATCTCGGCCTTCGAGATCTTGGTGATCACCGCGTTCTGCAGGCCCATGATGAAGCACAGCAGCAGCACGGTGGCCGGCAGCAGCAGCGCGGTGTGCAGGCTCAGCGTGGCGCCGAGCAGGCCGAACACCAGCAGCAGCCCTGCCTCGATCAGCAGCGGCAGCGCGTAGCGGCTGTGCAGCTCGCGTCGCTGCGCCCAGTTGACCACCACCGCGGTCGTCATCGCGCCGAGAATGAAGACGCCCAGCGCGGCCAGCCCGGCGAGCGCGAGCGCGACCTGTCCCAGCACCAGGTCGTCGGCCATCGCCGAGACGATGCCCGTCATGTGCGAGGTGTAGCGGCCGACCGCGAGGAAGCCGCCGGCATTGGTCGCGCCGGCCACGAAGGCCAGCGTCCCGCCGAGACGCAGGTTGGCCTGGGGCGTGCGCTGCGCGGCCGTCCAGTCGCGGAACAGCGGCAGCATCGCGGCGGTGCGGGCGGGCGGCTCAGCGCACCCGCATGCCGGGCTGGGCGCCCGGCCCGGGCTCCAGCACGAAGATGCCCGGCTGCGTCTTCTCGTCCGCGTGGCTCGCCGCCAGCACCATGCCCTCGCTGACGCCGAACTTCATCTTGCGCGGCGCCAGGTTGGCCACCAGCACCGTCAGCTTGCCGGCCAGCTGCTCGGGCGCGTAGGCGGACGCGATGCCGCTGAAGACGTTGCGCGTGCGCCCTTCGCCGGCGTCCAGCGTGAGCCGCAGCAGCTTGGTGCTGCCCTCGACGCGCTCCGCCGCGACGATGCGGGCGATGCGCAGGTCGGTCTGGGCGAAGGCGTCGATGCCGATCTCGGGAGCGATCGCCTCGCCGCCGGGCAGCGCCGGCGCCTCCGCGGCGGCGCCAGCGCCGCCCCCGGCGGCCGGCGGGGCTTCCAGCAGCGCATCCACCTGCTTCGGGTCGACGCGCTGCATCAGGTGCTGGTAGGCGCCGATGCGGTGCGGGCCGGCGTCGGCCAGGCCGCGCGCGGCATCCGCCCATTGCAGCGGCGGCACGTTCAGGAAGGTCTCCACCTGGCTCGCCAGGGCCGGCAGCACCGGCTTCAGGTAGATCGTCAGCAGCCGGAAGGCCTCGATGCAGGTGCTGCAGGTCTCGTGCAGCGCGGCCGCCCGGTCCGGGTCCTTCGCCAGCTCCCAGGGCTTGTGCTGGTCGACGTAGGCGTTCACGCGGTCGGCCAGCGCCATCACCTCGCGCAGCGCCTTGCCGTAGTCGCGGCCCTCGTACAGCTCGGCCAGCGCCTCGCGCGGCGCGCGCAGCGCGTCCAGCAGCGCCTGGGCCTCGGGGCCGCGCTGCGCCGCGACCTGGCCGTCGAAGCGCTTGGCGAGGAAGCCGGCCGCGCGGCTGGCGATGTTGACGTACTTGCCGACCAGGTCCGAATTGACGCGCGCGACGAAGTCCTCGGGATTGAAGTCCACGTCCTCGACCCGCCCGTTCAGCTTGGCCGCGAGGTAGTAGCGCAGCCACTGCGGGTTCATGCCCAGCTCGAGGTAGCGCAGCGGCGACAGGCCGGTGCCGCGGCTCTTGCTCATCTTCTCGCCCGACAGCTGCAGGAAGCCGTGCACGAAGACGTGGTTCGGCGTCTTGCGGCCGCTGAAGTGCAGCATCGCCGGCCAGAACAGCGTGTGGAAGTAGACGATGTCCTTGCCGATGAAATGCACCTGCTCGACCGCCGGGTCGGCCAGGTAGGCCTCGACGTCGCGCCCCTGGCGGGCGAACCAGCCGGTCAGCGCGGCGAGGTAGCCCACCGGCGCGTCCAGCCAGACGTAGAAGTACTTGTCCTCGGTGTCGGGGATGCGGATGCCGAAATAGGGCGCGTCGCGCGAGATGTCCCAGTCGGCCAGGCCGACGCGGCCCGCCTCGTCCGGCGCGAACCACTCGCGGATCTTGTTCAGCACCTCGGGCTGCAGCCGCCCCGGCGTGGCCGTCCAGGCCTGCAGGAACTCGAGGCAGCGCGGCGACGAGAGCTGGAAGAAGTAGTGCCGGCTGCTGCGCAGCTCGGGCGTGGCGCCGGACAGCGCGGAGTACGGCTGCTTCAGCTCGGTGGGGGCGTAGACGGCGCCGCAGACCTCGCAGGAGTCGCCGTACTGGTCCTTCGCGCCGCAGCGCGGGCACTCGCCCTTGATGTAGCGGTCGGGCAGGAACATGCCCTTCACCGGGTCGTAGAACTGCTCGATCGTGCGCTCGGTGATCAGGCCCTGGTCGCGCAGCGCGCGGTAGATCTGCTGCGCCAGCGCGTGGTTCTCCGGCGCGTCGGTGCTGTGCCAGTGGTCGAAGCCGATGTGGAAGCCGTCCAGGTAGCGCGGGCGGCCGGCGGCGATGCCGGCCACGAAGTCCTGCGGCGTCTGGCCGGCCTTCTCCGCGGCGATCATGATCGGCGCACCGTGCGCGTCGTCGGCGCAGACAAAATGCACCGTGTGGCCGCGCATGCGCTGGAAGCGCACCCAGATGTCGGCCTGGATGTATTCCATCATGTGGCCGATGTGGAAGGGCGCGTTGGCGTAGGGGAGGGCGGTGGTGACGAAGAGCTGGCGGGTCATGGTGCGCATCGGGGCCGGGCCGCGAGGGGCCACGATTCTAGGTGGCGCCCCCGGCGCGGCGCGGGGCGCCTGAGGATGGCCGCGTCGTCGACGCCGACGCCGACGTCGGCACGGCCCGGGCCGGCCGAGCGCACCCGGCGCCGCGATGCGGCGGGGGATGCGCTGGCGGTTGGGCTGTTCACCGGCCTGGTCTGGCTGGTGGCGGGGCGCTTCGACTTCCTCGAACGCTACCTGCGCCTGACCGGGCGCCTGGAGCACTGGCAGGTCGACGAGCTGGTGTTCGCCACCACCGCCTTCGTGCTCGGCCTGACCTGGGTGGCGCTGCGCCGCTGGCGCGAGGCCCTGCGCGCGTCGGCAATGCACCAGGCGGCGGAGCAGCGGGTCGCCGAGCTGCTCGCGCACAACCGCGAGCTGGCGCAGCAGCTGATCTCGGTGCAGGAGGCCGAGCGCCGGGCGCTGGCGCGCGAGCTGCACGACGAGGTCGGCCAGATCTGCAGCGCCATCCGTGTCGAGGCGGCGCTGGTGGACCGCAGCGGCGCGGCCGAGCCCGCCGCCCGCGCCGCGGCCCAGCGCATCGAGGCGGCGGCCGATGCGCTGCACCAGACGGTGCGCGCGATGCTGCGCCGGCTGCGGCCCGCCGACCTCGACGCGCTGGGCCTGCGCGGCGCGATCCAGGCGCTGTGCGAGCGCTGGGAGACGCGCAGCGGCATCGCCTGCGTGTTCCACCACGCCGGGCCGGCGGCGGCCTGGGACGCGCTGGACGATGCGGTCGGCGTGGCCTGCTACCGGGTCGCGCAGGAGGCGCTGAGCAACGTGGTGCGCCATGCGCGCGCCAGCCACGTGCGGCTGGCGCTGCAGCTGCGGCCGGCGGACGCCGACGGGCCCGGCGAGCTGGCGCTCAGCGTGCAGGACGACGGCGCCGGACTCGACCCGCGGCGCGGCAGCGGCGGCCTCGGCCTGCTCGGGGCGGGGGAGCGCGCGGCGCTGCTCGGCGGTGCGCTGGCGGTCGACGGCGCGCCCGGGCAGGGCTGCACGCTGCGCTGGCGCGTGCCGCTGTCGCCGGGCGGCGGCGTGGCCTCGCCGGCGGCCCCTGCGGCCGCGCCGAGCCTGGTCGCGCCGTCCGCCCCGGCCCCGGAGCCGGCCCGATGATCCGCGTGCTGCTGATCGACGACCACCCCGTCGTGCGGGCCGGCTACGCGCGGCTGCTGGAGCAGGCCGGCGACATGCGGGTGGTCGCCGAGGCCGACAGCGCCGAGCAGGCGCTGGAGTGCTGGTATGCCGGGCTGGTGGCCGACGTCGTCGTGACGGACCTGGCCATGCCCGGCGCCGGCGGGCTGGAGCTGATCCGCCGGCTGCTGGCGCGCTCGCCCGAAGCGCGCGTGCTGGTGTTCACGATGCACGAGGGCGAGGCGCTGGCGCGCCGCGCCTTCGAGGCCGGCGCGCTCGGCGTGGTCGCGAAGAGCAGCCCGCCGCCGGTGCTGGTGCAGGCGGTGCGCGAGGTGGCGGCCGGCCGCCGCGCCTGGGTCGGCGACGGGGCGGCGCCCGGTGCGGCCGCGGCCGCGCTGGCTGGCGGCCCGGCCGGCCCGGGGCGCGGCCTCGCGGCGCCGGGCGCCGGCGACCACGAGCGCCTCGCGCTGCTGACCGAGCGCGAGTTCGCGCTCTTCCGCCTGCTGGCCCAGGGCCATGCGCTGCCCGACTGCGCGCGCCTGCTCGGCCTCAGCGGCAAGACGGTGTCGAACTACCAGACCCTGATCCGCGAGAAGCTCGGCGTCTCCACCTCGGCCGCGCTGGTCCACCTCGCGATCCGCTGCGGGGTGATCAGCTCGGCCGGGCAGTGAGGGGGCCGGGCCCGGCCCCGGGGGGCGTTCAGAAGAAGGTGTAGCGCAGGCCGACCACGACGCTGCGCGGCGCGCCCGGCGCGACGAAGGTCGAGCCCTGCAGCGGGTACTCGCCGTTGACCTGCGGGAAGGGCCGCGCCTGGAAGTTGCCGTTCGCGTCGAAGCCGGTGGCGCCGAGCTGGGCGGCGGTGGCGTACTTGCGGTCGAACACGTTGTTGACGCGCGCGAACAGCTTCAGGCCCCGCGCCGGCTGGAACGAGGTCCCGAGGTTGAGCACGCCGTAGCCGCCGGTGCGGCCCGGGCCGACGTAGGTGGTGCCGTCGGGCTGGTGCTGGTTGTTCTCGTTGCCGCGCGCGTAGACGCCCGCCATGCCGATCACGTCCAGGTCCAGCGCCCAGCGCTCGGTCAGGTCGATCTCCGCGCCCAGCTTCAGCATCTGCCGCGGCACCAGCGGGATGCGGTCGCCGGGGCGGATCTCGATCTCGCCCTCGAGGCCCGGGCCCTCCTCGTTGCTCGAGTTGCCGGCGCCGTTCACTTCCTCGGCGCTGCGGTAGGTGGCGTCCAGCCAGGTGTAGCTGACCGAGAGCTGGGCCGGGCCGACGCGCGTCGACGCGGCCAGCTCGACGCCCTGGCGGCGCGTCTTGCCGAAGTTCTTGAAGTAGCCGAAGCCGTTCGCCGACGGCGCCGCGACGAACAGCAGGTCGTCGTGGTTGGTGGCGCGGAACACGCCGGCCTGCCACTGGCCGCCGCCGGGCAGCGCGCCGCGCAGCCCGGCCTCCAGCGTCTTCGTCACCACCTGCTTCAGCGGCGGATCGCCGGCCAGCGCGTTCGGCAGCTTGCAGGGGTTGTCGGGGTTGGCGCAGCCGAGCTCGACCGCCGTCGGCGCGCGGCTGCCCTCGTTGTAGCCGGCATAGACCTGGAAGGCCTTCGACGCCGTCCAGGTCAGCCCGACCGCCGGGTTGAAGCGGCTGAAGCGGTGGTCGCCGTCGAGCGAGGTGGGGTCGGGTGCCGAGACGATCTGGTCGCGGTTGCGCACCGTGCTGCGGTTGTAGCGGCCCGACAGCGTCAGGTGGGTCTGCGCGCCCAGGCTCAGCGTGTCGGCCAGGTAGACGCTCCAGGTCTTGCTGCGCGAGCGCAGGTCGACCCGGTTGTCGAAGGGCACCCCGTCGACGTCGCCGCCGGTGACGCCGTCGGCGAAGGAGTCGATGCCGGTGACGCTGTGGTCGGGGTTCAGGTAGCCGAGCTGCGTGGTCTGGCGGAAGTCGACGCGGCTGGTTTCCACCGCGGCGCCGAGCACCGCCTGGTGGCCGACGCCGCCGGTCTGGCCCTTCCAGTTCAGCTGGCCGGACAGGCCCGACTGCGTCTGCGAAGTGGCGCTGCGGTTCAGCAGGCCGTTGCACTTCTCGCCCGGCTCGTCGTTCAGCAGGCCCTGGCCGATGCAGCGCAGGAAGGGGAAGGGCGTGTTCGCCGCGTTGATCGGCGTGGTGGGCACCGTGATGCCGGCCCGCGTCAGCGCCGCGCGCTCCGCGGCCGAGACGGTGTAGACCGACTGGTCCAGCGCGCCCTCGTTGATGTCCCCGTTCAGCGTGTGCGTGCGGATGCGCCGCGTGTGCAGGTTGCCGGTGACGCTCAGCGCCCGGTCGATCTCGTGGCTGAACGCGAGGTTCAGCAGCGTGGCGCGGTTCTCCGTCTGGTCGGGCTGGGTGTAGACGCTGTCGTACTGGCGCTGCAGCAGCCGGATCTCCTGCAGGCCGTTGCCGTACAGGTCGGTGTCGGCCGCGGCCGCGGTCAGCGAGACGCGGGTGCGCGCATCGTGCCAGCCGACCTTGGCGAACAGCTGGTCGACCCGCGTCGGCGAGGCCTGGCGCCAGCCGTCCTCGCGGAAGGCCTGGCCGGTGACGAACCAGTCCAGCCCCTGGGCGTTCGAGCCGCCGAGCTCGAACTCGCCGCTGCGGCGCTGCTCGGTGCCGAGCGTGAGCTGCACCGATGCGCCGGGGTGGCTCAGGCCGTCCTTGGTCTGCACCGACAGCGCGCCGCCGAGCGTGTTCAGGCCGTACAGCGGGTTCGAGCCGGGCACCAGCGTCATCGTCGCGATCGCCGAGCGCGGGATCAGGTCCCAGCTGACGACGTCACCGAAGGCCTGGTTCAGCCGCACGCCATCGAGGTAGAGCGACAGGCCCTGCGGCGTGCCGAGCAGCGGCGACGCGGTGAAGCCGCGGTAGTTCAGGTCGGGCTGGAAGGGGTTGTTCTGGATCTCGTTGACGAAGACGCTGCCGAGGCGCCGCGCCGCGAAATCGGCCGGCCCGAGCGCGCCGCTGCGCTCCAGCGCGGCGCCCGTGGCGGTCTGCACCGGCGCCGGCACCTGGCTGCGTGGCACGGCCAGGCCCGGCAGCGGCGTGGCGCCGATGACCTCGACGCGCTCGAGCTCGGTCACGGGCTGCTGCGCGGCCGCGCCGCCGGCGGCGAGCGCGGCCAGCGCGGCACAGGCCAGCGCCACCGGCGCGGGCCGCGGCCGGGCGATGCGGCGCGCACGCGCCAGGGCAGGGGGGATGGCGGCGCGGGGGCCGTGGAGGGGAGCGGGGTGCATGGGTGTCTCGGTCCGGTCTTGTCGTGGGCGGCTGCCGGTAGGTCCGGGGCCGCGGGGGGCGCGGGGCCCCCCGGCCCGGGCCGGGAGGGCGGCTGCCGTGTCGCCGCGCTCCAGTCCGCCCGCGGATGCTGCCCAGCGCGTCGATCCGGCACACGGGAAAATTTCCCGTTTCCGGATCGGGGTCTTCCCGGTCCCGGTCCCGTCCGGCCACCGGCCCGGTGGCGCGGGTCCGCGCGGCGCGGCGGCGGGCGGCCGCGCGCACGCGCCGTTAGACTCCGCAGCCCCGCGTCCCCGACGCCGTGCCGCCTCCCGTCCCCATGCCCGCACCCGAAGCATCGGCGCTGCTCGCCGCCCTGCAGACCGTCGTCGACCCGAACACCGGCAGCGACTTCGTGACCACCCGCCAGCTCAAGGGCCTGCGCGTCGACGACGGCGACGTCGCCTTCGAGGTCGAGCTCGGCTACCCGGCGCGCAGCCAGGAGCCGGCGCTGCGCAAGGCGCTGGTGGCGGCGGCGCGGGCCGTGCCCGGCGTCGAGAACGTCAGCGTGCAGATCGTCACCCGGATCACCGCCCACGCGGTGCAGCGCGGGGTGCCGCTGCTGCCGCGGGTGAAGAACATCGTCGCGGTGGCCTCGGGCAAGGGCGGCGTCGGCAAGAGCACCACGGCCGTCAACCTCGCGCTGGCGCTCGCGGCCGAAGGCGCCAGCGTCGGCCTGCTGGATGCCGACATCTACGGCCCCAGCCAGCCGACCATGATGGGCGTGCAGGGCCGCCCGCAGTCGCACGACGGCCAGACCATGGAGCCGCTCGAGAACCACGGTGTGCAGGTGATCTCGATCGGCTTCCTGGTCGAGCCGGACCAGGCCATGATCTGGCGCGGCCCGATGGCGACCCAGGCGCTGGAGCAGCTGCTGCGCCAGACCAACTGGCGCGACCTGGACTACCTGATCATCGACATGCCGCCCGGCACCGGCGACATCGCGCTGACGCTGTCGCAGCGCGTGCCGCTGACCGGCGCGGTGATCGTGACCACGCCGCAGGACATCGCGCTGCTGGATGCACGCAAGGGCATCCGCATGTTCGAGAAGGTCGGCGTGCCCATCCTGGGCGTGGTGGAGAACATGTCGGTGCACGTCTGCCCGAACTGCGGCCACGTGGAACACATCTTCGGCGAGGGCGGCGGCCGGCGCATGGCGGCCGACTTCGGCGTCGACGACCTCGGCGCGCTGCCGCTCAACCTGTCGATCCGGCTGCAGGCCGACAGCGGCACGCCGACCGTGGCCGCCGAGCCGGACGGCGAGATCGCCGCGCGCTACAAGGCGGTGGCGCGCCAGGTGGCGGTGAAGATCGCGCAGCGGGCGAAGGACTACTCGTCGAAGTTCCCGACCATCACCGTCTCCAAGGGCACCTGAGGCAGCGCCCCGCGCGGGGCCCCGCCGGCCGGCGCGCCGTTCAGCCCGCCGGCGGCGCCGCCGCGCCGCCGTCCTGCCACTCGGCCCAGCGCCGCTCCAGCGTGCGCCGGGAGATGCCCAGCAGCTGGGCCGCGCGCGTCTTGTCGCCGTCGACCGAGTCCAGCACCGCGAGGATGTGGCGCTTCTCCAGCGTCTGCAGGTCGACCGGCCCGGCGGGGACCGCCGCCGGGGGGGCGGGCGGGGCCGGCGTGGGCGCCGACGCCGGGACGCGCCCGCGCCGCTCGCTGCGCGCCAGGCCCTGGTAGAGCGCGCTGACGTTCAGCGCGCCGACGATCAGCGAGCGCTCGATCAGGTTGCGCAGCTCGCGCACGTTGCCGGGCCAGTCGTACTGCGCGAGGTAGGCCAGCTCGTCGGCGCTGACCTCGATCGGAGGCACGCCCAGGCGCGGCGCCAGCGTCGCGACGAAGTGCGCCACCAGGTCGGGGATGTCCTCCTTGTGGCTGCGCAGCGGCGGCAGCGCGATCTCCACCACCTGCAGCCGGTAGTACAGGTCCTTGCGGAAGCGGCCGGCCTCGACCTCCTCGATCAGCGGCCGGTTGCTCGCCGCGACGATGCGCACCGCCACCGGCAGCTCGTGCTCGCTGCCCACCGGGCGGATGCGGCGGTCCTCCAGCACGCGCAGCAGCGTGGCCTGCAGCGGCGGCGGGAGCTCGCCCACCTCGTCGAGGAACAGCGTGCCGCCCTGGGCATAGACGAACAGGCCGTCGCGCTGGCGCCGTTCGCCGCCGTGGCCGAACAGCTCCCCCTCGATCAGCGCCGGCGACATCAGCGCGCAGTTCACCGGCACGAAGGGCCCGGCCGCGTGCGGGCTGAGTGCATGCAGCGCCGCCGCCGCCAGCTCCTTGCCGGTGCCGGACTCGCCGGTCAGCAGCACCGTGCTGTCGACCGCGGCCACCCGCTGCAGCGCGGCGCGCAGGCCCTTGATCGGGATCGAGCGGCCGACCAGGCCGTCGGCCGGCGGCGTGCGGGCCTCCAGCGTGCGCCGCAGCAGCCAGTTCTCGCGCTTCAGCCGCGCACGCTCGAGCCCGCGCTGCAGCGCCGCCAGCACCTGCGTCGCGCGGAAGGGCTTGAGCAGGAAGTCGCTGGCGCCCGCGCGCAGCGCCTCGATCGCGGTGTCCAGGTCGGCGAAGGCGGTGATCAGCACCACCTCGCAGCCGTCGCCGCGTGCGCGCAGCCGCTTCAGCAGCGTCAGGCCGCTGGCGCCGGGCAGGGTGATGTCCAGGATCAGCAGGTCGCAGCGCTGCCGCTGCAGCAGCTGCTCCGCGTCCTCGGCACTGCCGCAGCTGCGCACCTGGCCGACGCGCGGTGCCAGCATGCGTTCGAGGAAGTGGCACATCCCGGGCTCGTCGTCGACGACGAGCACCGCGGCGTGCGGCCAGCGCACCTGGTCGGGCAGCGCGGCCGCGGTGTCGTCCGGGGCGGCGGGGGAGGGGTCGGACGCGGGGGACATCGGCGGGCGGGGGCCGGCTCGGCGGCGTGGGCGCGCGATTGTAGGCAGCGGGGGCCGGCGCGCCCCGGCGGTCGCCGCCTGCCGACCGCCGACAGCCTGTCGCGACAAATTGTCGCGTCGGCGGCAGGGTCTCCCGGGGCAGGCACGGATTGAAGCCGCCGGCCTTCCGGGGGATAACCCGGGTCGCGTGCGGCGTGACCGCCATTCCAACCCCTCTGTGCCGGCGGCGTGCCGGCGGGAGACGATCACACATGGACATGAACCGGAGGCAGTTCTTCCGGGTCAGCGGGGCGGGGCTGGTGGGATCCAGCCTCGTGGCGCTCGGTTTCTCGCCCACCGCGGCGTTGGCCGAGACGCGCAACTTCAAGCTGGCACGGACGACCGAAACCCGCAGCACCTGCCCGTATTGCTCGGTCAGCTGCGGGCTCGTGATGTACACGCTGGGCGACAAGGCGAAGAACGTCCGCTCGACCATCGTCCACATCGAGGGCGACCCCGACCACCCGGTGAACCGCGGCACGCTGTGCCCGAAGGGTGCTGGCGTGATGGACATGATCCAGTCGCCGAACCGCGTCAAGCACCCGCAGGTGCGCGAGGCGGGCAGCAGCGAGTGGAAGACGATCTCCTGGGACGAGGCGCTGACGCGCGTGGCCCGGCACATGAAGGCCGACCGCGACGCCAACCTCGTCAAGACCGTCGAGAAGGACGGCAAGGCGATCACGGTGAACCGCTGGAACACCGCGGCCTTCCTCGTCTCGTCGGCCTCGTCCAACGAATCCGGTTACCTGTCCGTGAAGGTCGCACGCGGCCTGGGGATGGTCGCACTCGATACGCAAGCACGTATCTGACACGCGCCGACGGTGTCCAGTCTGGGCCCGACTTTCGGTCGCGGAGCGATGACCAACTCGTGGACGGATATCAAGAACACGGATCTCGTCCTGATCATGGGCGGCAATGCCGCCGAAGCCCACCCCTGCGGGTTCAAGTGGGTCACCGAGGCGATGCAGCAGCGCAAGGCGAAGCTGATCGTCGTCGACCCGCGCTTCACGCGCAGCGCCGCCGTGGCGGACTACTACGCCCCGATCCGGGTGGGGACGGACATCGCCTTCCTGGGCGGCGTCATCAACTACCTGCTCAGCCATGACAAGGTCCACCTGGACTACGTCAAGCTCAACACCGACGCGAGCTTCCTGACGAAGCCGGACTACGCCTTCGACAACGGCACCTTCAGCGGCTACGACGAGGCCAAGCGCAGCTACAACAAGGCCAGCTGGGGCTACCAGCTGGGCGAGGACGGCTACGTCAAGGTCGACGAGACGCTGCAGGACCCGCTGTGCGTGTTCCAGCAGATGAAGAAGCACTATGCCCGCTACACGCCGGACATGGTGTCGAAGATCACCGGCACGCCGAAGGACCGCTTCCTGAAGGTCTGCGAGATGCTGGCGGCCACCTCGGCGCCGGACAAGGTGATGACCATCTGCTACGCGCTCGGCTGGACCCAGCACAGCGTCGGCTCGCAGAACATCCGCACGATGGCCATGATCCAGCTGCTGCTGGGCAACATGGGGCGCCCGGGCGGCGGCATCAACGCGCTGCGCGGCCACGCCAACGTGCAGGGCATCACCGACATGTGCGCCTACTCGGAGGTGCTGTCGGGCTACATGTCGTCCCCCACCGAGGCCGACGTCGACCGCGCCACCTACCTGGCCGCGCGCACCGGCAAGCCGCTGCGCCCGAACCAGATGGCGTTCACGCAGAACTTCCCGAAGTGGCACACCAGCCTGATGAAGGCCTACTACGGGAACGCGGCGACGAAGGAGAACGACTTCGCCTACGACTGGCTGCCCAAGCGCGACGGCGCCTACGACATCCTGGCGATCTTCGAGCGCATGCACCAGGGCAAGGTCAACGGCTTCCTCGTCCAGGGCTTCAACCCGCTGGCGGCGGTGCCGAACAAGAAGAAGCTGTCGGCCGCGCTGGCGAAGCTGAAGTACCTGGTGGTGATGGACCCGCTGGAGACGGAGACGAGCGAGTTCTGGAAGAACTTCGGCCCGCTCAACGACGTCAAGCCGGAGGAGATCAAGACCGAGGTCTTCCGCTTCCCGACCAGCTGCTTCGCCGAGGAGACCGGCACCTTCACCAATTCCAGCCGCGTCATCAGCTGGAAGGACAAGGCCGTCGATCCGCCGGGCGAGGCCAAGCCGGACTCCGAGATCGTCGCGCGCCTGTTCATGAAGCTGCGCGGGATGTACGCGAAGGACGGCGGCACGCTGCCCGAGCCGGTCGCCGGCCTCGCCTGGCCGTACATCAACGGCAACGTGCCCAGCCCCTCCGAGGTGCTGCGCGAGATCTCCGGCCGCGCGCTGACGGACCTGTTGCCGCCCGCGCCGGCGCCGAAGCTCGACGCCGCGGGCAAGCCGATCCCGGTGCCGCCCCCGGCGCCGGGGACGCCGCCGCCGGCGCCGATCCTGAAGGCCGGCGAGCAGGTGCCGGGCTTCGCGGTGCTGCGCGACGACGGCAGCACCGCCTGCGGCAACTGGATCTACGCCGGCTGCTGGAGCCAGGCGGGCAACCTGACGGCACGACGCGACAACAGCGATCCGACCGGCCTCGGCGTGTTCCCGAACTGGGGCTTCTCGTGGCCGGCCAACCGCCGCATCCTCTACAACCGGGCCAGCGCCGACAAGGACGGCAAGCCCTGGGACCCGAGCCGCAAGTACGTGGCCTGGAACGGCAGTTCGTGGGCCGGCGGCGCGGACATCCCGGACATGCGGCCCGATGCCGCACCCGACCAGGGCGTCGGCGCCTTCATCATGAACCCCGAGGGCGTGGCGCGCCTGCACGCGGTGGGCATGAACGAAGGGCCCTTCCCGGAGCACTACGAGCCCTTCGAGACCCCGCTGGGCGTCAACCTGATGTGCCCGAACAACCCGAAGGCCGTCAGCAACCCGGCGGCGCGGGTCTACAAGGGCGACCTGGAGGCCTTCGGCAAGAAGGAGGAGTTCCCGTACGCGGCCACCACCTACCGGCTGACCGAGCACCTGCACTACTGGACCAAGCACTCGCGCAGCAATGCCATCGTCCAGCCGGCGCCCTTCGTCGAGATCGGCGAGGAGCTGGCGCGGGAGAAGGGCATCCGGCAGGGTGACCGGGTCAAGGTGCGCAGCAACCGCGGCGAGGTGATCGCGGCCTGCGTGGTCACCAAGCGCATGAAGGCGCTGGACGTCAACGGCAAGAAGGTCCACCACGTCGGCATCCCCATCCACTGGGGCTTCAAGGGCGTCACGCAGAACGGCTACCTGGCCAATGCGCTGACCCCCTTCGTCGGCGACGCGAACTCCCAGACCCCGGAGTTCAAGGCCTTCCTCGTCAACATCGAGAAGGTGGCCTAGATGTCGAGTCTTCAAAGCCAGAACGTGGTCGCCCGATCGGCCACCACCCTGCCGTCGCCGCAGGTGCGCTCCGCCGTGCCCGCGGTGGCCAAGCTGATCGACGAGTCCAAGTGCATCGGCTGCAAGGCCTGCCAGGTCGCCTGCATGAACTGGAACGACCTGCGCGACGAGGTCGGCACCAACATCGGCGTCTACGACAACCCGAGCGACCTCACGCCGTCCTCCTGGACGGTGATGAAGTTCTTCGAGGTCGAGCCGAAGCAGGCCGACGGCAGTGCCGGCAACCTCGAGTGGCTGATCCGCAAGGACGGCTGCATGCACTGCGAGGACCCGGGCTGCCTGAAGGCCTGCCCGTCGCCGGGCGCGATCGTCAAGTACGCCAACGGCATCGTCGACTTCATCTCGGAGAACTGCATCGGCTGCGGCTACTGCGTCAAGGGCTGCCCCTTCGACGTCCCGCGCATCAGCCAGCAGGACAACAAGGCCTACAAGTGCACGCTCTGCTCGGACCGGGTCGGCGTGGGCCTGGAGCCGGCCTGCGTGAAGACCTGCCCGACCGGGGCGATCGGCTTCGGCACCAAGGACGAGATGGTCTCCTACGGTGAGAAGCGGGTCGGCGAGCTGAAGGAGCGCGGCTTCCAGAACGCGGGCCTGTACAACCCGGCCGGCGTCGGCGGCACGCACGTGATGTACGTGCTCAAGCATGCCGACCAGCCCGAGCTGGAGGGCCTGCCGCGCGATCCGTCGATCAGCCCGATGGTGGCGCTGTGGAAGGGCCTGGCCAAGCCGCTCGCGGTGGCCGGCATGGTCGGTGCGGTGCTGGCCGGCTTCTTCCACTACATGAAGGTGGGCCCGATCGAGGAGAAGACCGACGACAAGGAGAACGCCTGATGAGCTCCGACACCCGACCCGGCGTGCGCTACCTGCGGCGCTACTCCGACGGCGAGCGCATGAACCACTGGGCGATCGCCCTGCTGTTCGTGCTGGCCGGCCTGTCCGGCCTGGCGCTGTTCCATCCGGCGCTGTTCTTCTTCAGCAACCTGTTCGGCGGCGGCTCGTGGACGCGCATCCTGCACCCCTTCCTCGGGGTGGCCATGGTGCTGCTGTTCCTCGGCCTGTTCGTGCGCCTGTGGCGCGCGAACGTGATGAACGCCGCCGACAAGGCCTGGCGGGCGAAGAGCGGCGAGATGCTGCGCGGCAACAAGGCGGCGATGCCGCCGGTGGGCAAGTACAACGCCGGCCAGAAGATGGTGTTCTGGCTGATGGCGACGAGCCTGCTGGTGCTGGTGGTCACGGGCCTGATGTTCTGGCGTCCGTACTTCACGCCCTTCTTCACCATCCCGGTGATGCGGGTGGCGGTGCTGCTGCACTCGGTCTCGGCCGTCGTGCTGGTGCTGACCGTGATCGTCCACGTCTATGCGGCGATCTGGGTCAAGGGCACGATGCGCGCGATGACGCGCGGCACCGTCAGCGAGGGCTGGGCGAAGACCAACCACGCGCTCTGGCACCAGGAAATGACCCGTTGAGCGTCGCCTGCGGCGCCCGTGGCCCGGCGGGCCGGGCGCCACGTGCGCGCGGCGCCCCCGGCACCCGCGTCCGCGCGCACGTCCCGTTGTCCCGAATCCCACGCAGAATCGACCGATGCTTGCGAGTGCCACCGTCCGTGTGATGTCTCCTGAGGAAATCGCCGCCCGTGCGGGCGGCGAGGTCCCGTTCCTGCGCGGGCCCGCGTCCGGCGCGTTCGCCGAGCGGCAGATGCGCTTGCGCCAACTCGCCGCCGGCCACCCGATGGCGGACTTTCTCGGCTTCATCGCCGAGGTCGCCCGGGCCCAGCAGGCGCGGCTGGCCGCCTTCCCGCCGGTACCCGTTCCCGACGCCGCGGCGCTGGAGCGGGCCGGCGCGAGCGGCCGGCCCGCGCTGTCCGCCGTCGACTGGCCGCGCGACCCCGCGTGGCGCGATGCGGCGCGCGCGCTCGCGGCGGACCTCGCCGGCAGCGCGCCCGCGCCGGCGCGCGCCGTGCTCGCGCGCCTCGCCGAGGCCGGCGACGACTGGCTCGAGGCCCAGGCGGACTGCCTGCTGACCGGCGTGATGCGCGGGCTCGACCTGGCCACCGCGCCGCTGGTGGCCGCCGCGCTGCAGGTCTACTGGACCCACCTTGTGAGCGAGGTGCAGCGCCTGCACGGCGGCGGCGCGACCCAGGCCTTCGGCCGCCCCGACGACCCGACCGGCTGCCCCTGCTGCGGCAGCGGCCCGACGGCCAGCGTCACGCGCAGCCAGGGTGGCGCGCTCGGGCAGCGCTACCTGCACTGCGCACTGTGCGGCACCGAGTGGCACCTGCCGCGCGCGAAGTGCAGCCACTGCCAGTCCACCCGCGCGATCGCCTACCACTCGCTCGACGCCGCCGGCAGCGACGAGGACGGCAGTGCCCGCGCCGCGCAGGCGACGATCCAGGCCGAGTCCTGCGAGGACTGCGGCCACTACCTGAAGATCGTCCACACCGACCGCGACCCCTTCGTCGACCCGGTCGCCGACGACCTCGCCACCGTCACGCTCGACCTCCTCGTCTCCGAGCAGGGCCTGCGGCGCCACGGCGTGAACCTGATGCTGCTGTACGGGGAACCGGACCCCGACGGCGCGCCACCGCCCGGGGGGTCCTGATGGACCGGCCCGAAGAATCCGTCGTCGACGGTTCCAAGGCCCCCGCAGACGCCCCCGCCCTGCTGAAACGCCTTCCCTCCGTCGACCGCCTGCTGCGCCAGCCGCCAGTGGCCGCGCTGCTCGCCGAGCACGGCCACACGCTGGTCGCCGGCCAGGCGCGGGCGCTGCTCGACGCGCTGCGCGAGGCGGCGCGTGCCGACCGGCTGGCGCCCGGGCAGCTCGAGCCCGAGGCGCTGGCGCGGGAGGTGGCGGCACGGGTCGCGGCCCGGCTCGCGCCGCGCATGCGCCCGGTGCTGAACCTGACCGGCACGGTGATCCACACCAACCTCGGGCGGGCGCTGCTGGCGCCGCAGGCGCTGGCGCACCTGCAGGCCGTGATGAGCGGCCCGAACAACCTCGAGTACGACCTCGCCGACGGCGGCCGCGGCGACCGCGACAGCCTGGTCGAGGACCTGCTGTGCGAGCTGACCGGTGCCGAGGCCGCGACCGTCGTCAACAACAACGCCGCGGCGGTGCTGCTGACGCTGGCGGCGCTGGCGCGCGGCCGCGAGGTGATCGTCTCGCGCGGCGAGCTGGTCGAGATCGGCGGCGCCTTCCGCATGC
Source organism: Pseudideonella sakaiensis (assembly GCF_001293525.1). GTDB lineage: Bacteria > Pseudomonadota > Gammaproteobacteria > Burkholderiales > Burkholderiaceae_C > Ideonella_A > Ideonella_A sakaiensis. Next base: position 23,571 of record NZ_BBYR01000002.1, read on the forward strand.
CCGACGTGATGGCCGCGGCGGGCGCCGAGCTGGTCGAGGTCGGCACCACCAACCGCACCCACCCGCGCGACTACGCCGCGGCGATCACCGAGCGCACCGCGCTGCTGATGAAGGTGCACACCAGCAACTACCAGGTGCAGGGCTTCACCGCGTCGGTCGACGAGGCCGAGCTGGCGGCGATCGCGCATGCCCGCGGGCTGCCGATGGCCACGGACCTCGGCAGCGGCTCGCTCATCGACCTGGCGGCCTACGGCCTGCCGCGCGAGCCCACGCCGCAGGAGAAGCTGGCCGCCGGCTGCGATGTCGTCACCTTCAGCGGCGACAAGCTGCTCGGTGGGCCGCAGGCCGGCCTGATCGTGGGCCGGCGCGACGCGATCGAGCGCATCCGACGCTTCCCGATGAAGCGGGCGCTGCGCATGAGCAAGCTGCCGCTGGCGGCGTTGGAGGCCACGCTGCGCCTCTACCTGCGCCCCGAGCGGCTGGCGCGCGACCTGCCCACGCTGCGGCTGCTGACGCGCCCTGCCGACGAGATCGCCGCACAGGCCCGGCGGCTCGCGCCGGCGCTGGCCGAGCTGCTCGGGCCCGGCTGGACGGTGGAGGTGGTGGGCCTGCAGGGCCAGATCGGCTCCGGCTCGCTGCCCGTCGAGCGGCTGCCCTCGGCCGGCCTGGCGCTCGCGCCGGCCACCGGGCGCAAGGGCGCAGGCCGTGCGCTGGACGGGCTGGCCGACGCGCTGCGCAGCCTGCCGGTGCCGGTCATCGGCCGCATCGCCGACGACCGGCTGCTGCTCGACCTGCGCTGCCTGGACGACGACGCGCGCCTTGCCGACCAGTGGCCTGCGCTGCGCGCGGCGCTCGGGCGCCCGCCGGCGGAGCCCCCGACGCCACCACAGGCGGCCCCGCGCTGACTCCGCGCCGACCGCAAGCTGCCGATCCCACCCGCCCCCGCCCCTGGAGACCCGATGCGCCCCGACCGCCGCCGCCTCGTTGCCGCCCTTGCCGCCGGCCCCGGCCTGCTCGCCGGCTGCGCCGTGCCCGTGCCGGCGTCGCCCCCGGCGGCGCCCGTGCCGCCGCCGGCGCCGCCGCGCCCCTTCATGATCGGCTCGCCTGGCCAGGCGCTGATGCCGCGCGGCAGCGCGCCGCGCGTGGTGGTCTGCGGTGGCGGCTGGGGCGGGCTGATGGCCGCCAAGACCCTGCGCCAGCAGGCCCCGCAGGCCGAGGTGGTGCTGCTCGAGCGCAACCCGGTCTTCTTCTCGTGCCCGATCAGCAACAAGTGGCTGGTCGACATGGTGGACGACAGCTTCATCACGCACGACTACCTCGCCGTCTCGCAGCGCCACGGCTACCTCTACGTGCAGTGCAGCGTGACCCGGGTCGACCGCGCGGCACGGCGCGTCCACACCAGCGAGGGCTGGCTCGACTACGACTACCTGGTGCTGGCCCCCGGCATCCGCTACCACTACGAGGCCTGGTTCGGCAACGACCGCCGCGCCATCGACGCCACCCGCGCCCGCTTCCCGGCGGCCTACGTGCCGAACGCCGAGCACCACACGCTGAAGCGCGCGCTGAAGGCCTTCCGCGGCGGCGACTGGGTGATGACGCTGCCGCCCCCGCCGCAGCGCTGCCCGCCCTCGCCCTACGAGCGCGCCTGCATGGTGGCCTGGTGGTTCAAGAGCCAGGGCATCAAGGGCCGCGTCACCATCCTCGACCACAAGCCGCGGCCGATGCCGATCGGCCCCGGCTTCCAGGCGGCCTTCAACGAGCTGTACAAGGACCAGATCACCTACGTGCCGAACGCGCAGGTGCAGGAGATCGACCCGTTCGCGAAGCGCATCCGCACCAGCGCCGGCGACCTGCGCTTCGACCACGCCGTGCTGATGGCGCCGCACCAGGCGGGCGACCTGGCCTGGCACGCCGATGCGATCGGCCGCGACGCGCAGGGGCGGCCGAGCGGCTGGGTCGACGTCGATCCGCTGAAGCTGCACCTGAAGGGCGACGACCGCGTCTACGCGATCGGCGACGCCGTCGGCGTGGTCGCGCCGAGCTTCCGCTTCTACCCGAAGAGCGGCCACGTGGCCCACGCCCACGGCCGCATCGTCGGCGGCTACATCGCGCAGCGCCTGGCCGGCCGCGAGCCGGCGGTGGTGCTGCCCGACAACCTCTGCTACATGATGGTCAACGGCAGCCCGCGCGAGGCGATCAGCGTGCAGTTCGACTACCGGCTGAACGCGGTCGACGAGATCGAGCAGACGCAGATCGACGACAACGACCGCCGCGCCTCGCTCGTGGCCGAGAACTTCCGCTGGGCCGGCCTGAAGTTCGGGGACCTGTTCGGGTGAGCAGCTCGTCGTTCCTGGCGCCCGTGCGGCCGTTGCCGCGGCGCGCGTGCCTGCGCCGCGCGGCGGCCGGCCTCGCCGGCGTGGCGCTGGCCGGGCTCGCCCGTCCCGTGCGCGCCGCCGAGCCCGAGCCGCTGCAGCGCCGCTGGCCGCGCGGCCAGCCCACGCCCGCGCTCGACCTGCCCCTGCTGGACGGCGGCCGCTGGTCGCTCGCGCCGGCGCGCGGCCGGCCCGTGCTGCTGAACTTCTGGGCCAGCTGGTGCGAGCCCTGCCGCGCCGAGATGCCCTCGCTGGAGCTGCTGGCCGAGCGCCACGCGGCCGCCGGGCTGGAGGTGCTGGCCGTCAACTTCCGCGAGACTGATGCCGCGATCCGGCGCTTCCTCGGCGTGATGCCCGTGTCCCTGCCGATCCTGCGCGACGCCGATGGCGGTGCCGCGAAGGCCTTTGGCGTCCGCATGTTCCCGACCACGGTGGCGATCGGGCGCGACGGGCGCGTCGCCTGGTCCGCGGTCGGCGAGGCCGACTGGACCGGTGCACTCACCCGGCCCTGGATCGCCGCGCTGCTGGCCGGCTGACGCGGCCGGCCGCCCGTTCCCCGCCCCTTCCACGATGCCCACGAAGCCTTTCCACCCAGACGAGGTCCCCATGTCCCGCACCCGCCCGACCCGCCGCCACGTCCTCCAATCCGCCGCAGCGCTGTCCGCGCTCGGCCCGCTCGCGGCGCTCGTGCCGCCCGCCGCGGCCCAGGAACGCCGCTTCGCGCCCGAGCCGGGCGCCTGGCGCCGCTTCGAGGTCACCACCACGCTGAACGTCGCCGACGCCCAGGGCGGCGCGCGCGTCTGGGTGCCGCTGCCCGACGTCGACACCGGCTACCAGCGCACGCTCGGCCACGACTACACCAGCAACGGCAGCGCCCGGCTGGTGGCCGATCCCGCCAGCGGCGTGCGCATGCTCTACGCCGAGTTCCCGGCCGGCGTGGCCGCGCCGACCGTCACGGTGACCAGCCGCATCGAGACGCGCAACCGCGCCACCGACTGGACGCAGCGCGGCGCCCCGGCCGAGGACCCCGCGGTGCTGCGCGCCTACCTCGCCCCCAGCGAGCTGAAGCCGCTCGATGGCATCGTCCGCAAGACCGCGCTGGAGGCCACCAAGGGGGCCGGGAGCAGCGACGTCGAGAAGGCCCGTGCGATCTACCGCTGGGTCGTCGTCAACGCCCACCGCGAGCCGAAGACGCGCGGCTGCGGCACCGGCGACGTGAAGGGCATGCTGGAAAGCGGCAACCTGGGCGGCAAGTGCGCGGACCTGAACGCGATCTTCGTCGCGCTGTGCCGCGCCAGCGGCATCCCGGCGCGCGATGTCTATGGCGTGCGCGTCGCGCCGTCCGCCTTCGGCTACCGCGAGCTGGGCGCCAACCCGGCGAACCTGAAGGGGGCGCAGCACTGCCGCGCCGAGGCCTACCTGCGTGGCCACGGCTGGGTCGCGATGGACCCGGCCGACGTGCTCAAGGTGATGCGCCAGGAGACCTCCGACTGGATCAAGGACGCCGCGCACCCGCTGGTGGCGCCTGTCAACCGGGGTCTGTTCGGGGGCTGGGAAGGCAACTGGATGGCGTACAACACCGCCGAGGACGTCCGGCTGCCCGGCAGCGCCGGCAAGGGCACGCTGGGCTTCCTGATGTACCCGAACGGGGAGAACGCCAGCGGCCGCTTCGACGAGCTGGCGCCCGATGCCTTCCGCTACGTCATCAGCGCCCGCGAACTGAGCTGAGCACCGCCCCCTCCCGACCACCCGTCGCCCGCGTGCCGCCGACCGCCGTGCCGGCGGCCGCGGGTGCCCCTTCCGTTCCCCGATGATCGTCGGCACCGCCGGTCACATCGACCATGGCAAGACCACGCTGGTGAAGGCGCTCACCGGCGTCGACACCGACCGCCTGCCGCAGGAGAAGGCGCGCGGCATCAGCATCGAGCTGGGCTATGCCTTCCTCGACCTGCCGGCGCCGCCCGGTGCGGCGCCGGGCGAGGCGCCGCCGCGCATCGGCTTCATCGACGTGCCGGGCCACGAGCGCCTGGTGCACACCATGCTGGCCGGCGCCACCGGCATCGACCACGCGCTGCTGCTGGTGGCGGCCGACGACGGCGTGATGCCGCAGACGCGCGAGCACCTCGCGGTGCTCTCGCTGCTCGGCCTGGCGCAGGGCACCGTCGTGCTGACCAAGGCGGACCGGGCCGATGCCGCGCGCCTCGAGGCCGTGCGCGGGGAGGTGGCGCAGCTGCTCGCCCCGACGCCGCTGGCCGCGGCGCCGGTGCTGGCGGTCTCGGCCACCACCGGCGACGGGCTGCCGGCGCTGCGCACCCGGCTCGCCGAGGCGGCGGCGGCGGCGCGCCGCGCGGCGGATCCGCAGGCCCTGTTCCGCCTCGCGATCGACCGGGTGTTCAGCCTCGACGGCATCGGCACGGTGGTCACCGGGACCGTGCATGCCGGCGCGGTCGAGGTCGGTGACGAACTCTGCCTGGTGCCCGGCGACGCGGGCACGGTGGTGCGCGTGCGCAGCCTGCATGCGCAGAACCGCCCGGTGACGCGGGCCGCCGCGGGCCAGCGCTGCGCGCTGAACCTGGCCGGCCTCGCGCGCGAGCGCATCGCGCGCGGCCAGTGGCTGGTCGCGCCGGGCGCGGCGGTCGCCACCGGTCGGATCGACGTGCAGCTGCGCCTGTGGCACGCGGAGCCGCGGGCGCTGCGCTCGGGCACCCCGGTGCGGGTGCACCTGGGCGCCGAGTCGGTCGAGGCCAGCGTCGCGGTGCTGGACGGCGAGGCGATCGCGCCGGGCGCGTCGGCGCGCGTGCAGCTGGTGCTGCGCCAGCCGGTCGGCGCGTGGATCGGCGACCGCGTGGTGCTGCGCGATGCCTCGGCCAGCCGCACGCTGGCCGGCGGCGTCGTCATCGACCCGGGCGCGCCCGCGCGCTACCGGCGCACGCCCCAGCGGCTGGCGGAGCTGGAGGCGCTGGCCGAGCCGGATGCCGCGGCCGGCGAGGCGGCGCTGGTGGCCGCGGCGCCGCACGGCGTGGACCTGGCACGCCTGGCCCGCCTGCGCGGCCGCTGGCGCGACCCGGCGGCGCCCGCCTGGGCGCTCGGCGACGCGCAGTCCGCCGCGCTGCGCGAGAAGGTGCTGGCCACGCTGCGCGACTTCCACGCGCGTGCCCCCGACGAGGCCGGCCCCGAGGCGATGCGGCTGCGCCGGCTGGCGGCGCCGCGCCTGCCCGAGCCCCTGTGGCGCGAGCAGCTCGCCGGCTGGCTGGCGACGGGCCTGCTCGGACGCAGCGGCGGCTTCGTGCAGCTGCCCGACCATGGCAGCCGGCTCTCGGCGCTGGACCAGCGCATCGCCGACAAGGTGCGCCCGATCCTGGCCCGCGGCGTGGCCGATGGCGTCTGGGCGCGCGACCTGGCCCGCGACACCCAGGAGCCCGAGGCGCTGATGCGCACCACGCTCGCGCGGCTGGCGCAGCGCGGCGAGCTGCACCAGGTGGTGCGCGACCTCTGCTACGACGAGGCCACGCTGCGCGGCCTGGCCCGGCTCGCGCGCGGCGTGGCCGAGGCGCACGGCGGCGAGGTCACCGCCGCCGGCTTCCGCGACGCCACCGGCCTCGGCCGCAAGCGCGCGATCCAGATCCTCGAGTACTTCGACCGCATCGGCCTGCTGCGCCGCGTCGGCGACGTGCACCGGCTGCGCCGCGACACCGCGCTCTTCGGCGAAGACGAGGCATGATCGCGGCCGTGTCAACGAACCAGGAAGGAAAACGACCCCGGTGGGTCGGCCGGGCTTCAAACCCGGTGGGTGGCGCCATGCGTCGCCGGGTGGGTTCGACTCCCATTTCCTTCCGCCATCCCTTCCTCCGTCCGCGCAGCGCCCGCCCATGACCACGGTCGCCGGCCACCCGTTCCCCGAGGGCCTGCACTACCTCGTCGAGCACGACGTCTGGGCCGAGCTGGCCGACGACGGCACGGCGCGCGTCGGCATCACCGCGATGGGCATCGCGCTGTCGGGCGAGGTCTACATGTGCCGGCCGAAGCCGGTCGGGCTCGCGATCGCGCAGGGGCGGGCGATCGCGGTGGTGGAGCTGGCCAAGTCCATCGTCTCGGTGAAGTGCCCGGTCGGCGGCACCGTCGTCGAGGTCAACGAGGCGCTCGCCGACGCGCCCGAGTGGGTGCACCGCGAGCCCTATGGCCGCGGCTGGATCGCGCGGCTGCGGCTCGCCGACTGGGCGGCCGACGCGCCGCAGCTGGTGCATGGCGCGGCCGTCGAGCCGGCGATGCGCGAGCACGCGCGGCTGATGCAGCTGGCGTGATGGCCGGCGATCCGCAAGCCGCCGCGCCGCGCGGCCAGCCGCCGGGCCCGCCACGGGGCGACCGGGGCGGCGCGTCCGGCGCGGGCCCCGCCGCGTCGCCGGCCGCGGGCCTGGCGGCGGTGCAGGACCCGCGCGCCCACCAGGCGGCCGGCCTCGCGCTGCTGCTCTGGGCCTGCGAGCCCGAGGCGCCGCAGCGGCTGGTGACCCCCTTCTTCCATGCCGCGGCGGCGGCCGCCTTCGACACCCCGGTCGAGATCTACTTCGCGGCGGCCAGCGTGCGCCTGCTCGCGCCCGGCGTGGCGGCCGGCCTGCGTGCCGACCCGGGCCACCCCAAGACCGTGCTGGACGCGCTGCGCGAGGCCGTCGGCCACGGCGCGGTGCTCTATGCCTGCACCGATGCGTTGCGCGCCCAGCGCCTGGACGGCTCCCCGCTGATCCCCGAATGCACCCGCCGCGGCGGCGCGGTGCAGTTCATGGCGCGGGCCTGCGACCTGCGCTGGCGCGCGCTGGTGTTCTGAATCCCCGGCCCGATGCCGCCGACCACCGCTGCGTTTCCGCCGCCCCCGGCCGATCCCCCGGAGCGTCGGGCCGAGCCGGCCGACCCCGCCCGGCGGGCCACCGCGCCCGAGGTGCCGCCCGCGCTGCAGGCCCTCGTCACGCGCCAGTCGCTCGGCATCAAGCACCTGCGCGAGCCCGGTCCCGACGACGCGGCGCTGGCCTGGATGGTGCGCGCTGCGCTGGCCGCGCCCGACCATGGGCTGCTGACACCGTTCCGCTTCCGCGCCGTGCGGGGTGCGGCACGCCAGGCCCTGGCGGACCTGTTCGTCGACGTCGCGCGCGCGGCCGGCAAGGACGAGGCCAGCCTCGCGATCGAGGCCGAGCGGGCGCTGCGTGCGCCGGTGACCGTCGCGGTGGTGGCGCGGCTCGATTGGGGCCACCCGGTGGTGCCGGCGCACGAGCAGTGGGTGGCCGTCGGCGCCGCGCTCGGGCAGTTCCTCGCGGCCGCCCATGCACTGGGTTTCGCCGGCAAGCTCCTGTCGGGCCGCAAGGTGCGCGAGCCGCGCATCGTCGCCGCCTTCTGCGGCCCGGGCGAGACCCTGGTCGGCTGGATCGCCCTCGGCACCGCGACGCGGCCGCCGGGCCCGCGCCCGGCCCGGCCGAACGCTGACACCGTGCTGGACGACTGGGTGCCGCCGGCGGCCTGAGCGCGGCGCCGGCCGCCGCCGCGGGCGCTTCGGACGCCGCGCCTGCCGGCAGGACGCGTGCCCCTCCACCGGCCAGGCGCCGCGTCAGGGCCGCGGCGGCGGCAGCGCCGCGAGTTCCTCCAGCGTGTTCGCGTTCGCGAACGCCGCGGGCTCGTCGAACACCACCTCGACGTGGCGCGAGCGGCGCACGAAGTCCTCGACGCGGGCGCCGCCGTCGTCGAGGTGGGCCCGCAGGGCCGGGGCGAGCGACACCCGCCACAGCGCGAACACCGGCTGCGCCCGCGTGCGCGGGCCCTCGCGCGTGACGGCCAGCGCCACGTCCGCGCCAGTCACCGCGAGGGCCTCGCCGAGGCGGGCCCGCAGGTCGGCCGGCAGCCCGGGCGCATCGCAGGGCACCGTCAGCAGCCACGGCGTCGTGGCCGCCGCCAGGCCCGCCTCGAGGCCCGCCAGCGGCCCGGGGAACGCGGCGCGCCGGTCCGGCCACAGCGGCAGGCCGAAGGTGGCGTAGGCCTCGAGCGAGCGGTTGGCGTTGATCGCGACGGCCGCCACCTGCGGCGCCAGCCGCGCCAGCACGTGCGCCACGAGCGGGCGGCCCTGCCAGGCCTGCAGGCCCTTGTCGACGCCGCCCATGCGGCGCGCGCGGCCGCCGGCCAGCACCAGACCGGTCACCGCCTCGCGGGTGGGCAGCGGCGGGCGCGGCCGATCGTCGTCGGTGTCGATCGGGGCGGGCAGGGGCATCGCGGCGGGGCGCAGGCGGCGCAGGCGGTGGGAGGGAGGAGGCGGGGGCGGCGAGGGGGAGCCGGGCCGTCCGGCGGGCGCCGCAGCATAGCCGGGGCGGCGCCGCGCGGCCGCTCCCTACAATGCCCGGCACCGCCGGACGAGGACGCGCGCATGAGCATCAAGAGCGACAAGTGGATCCGCCGCATGGCCGAGCAGCACGGCATGATCGAGCCCTTCGAGCCGGGCCAGGTCCGCGTGTCCGGCGACGGCCAGCGCATCGTCAGCTACGGCACCAGCAGCTACGGCTACGACATCCGCTGCGCGCCCGAGTTCAAGGTCTTCACCAACATCCACAGCACCGTCGTCGATCCGAAGAACTTCGACGAGAAGAGCTTCGTCGACATCCAGGCGGAGACCTGCATCATCCCGCCCAACAGCTTCGCGCTGGCGCGCACCGTCGAGTACTTCCGCATCCCGCGCAACGTGCTGACGATCTGCCTCGGCAAGAGCACCTACGCGCGCTGCGGCATCATCGTCAACGTCACGCCCTTCGAGCCCGAGTGGGAAGGCTACGTGACGCTCGAGTTCAGCAACACCACGCCGCTGCCCGCCAAGATCTACGCGGGCGAGGGCTGCGCGCAGGTGCTGTTCTTCGAGAGCGACGAGGTCTGTGAGACCAGCTACAAGGACCGCGGCGGCAAGTACCAGGGCCAGCGCGGCGTGACCCTGCCGAAGGCCTGAACCCCCCGCACCCGCCGCGCGCGCCTGCGCGCCGGCACCCCGCGGCGCGCAGGCGCCGCGACCGAGCCCGAGGAGTCGCGCGATGCGCATGGACGGCCAGGAAGAGAGCAGCAACGTCGAGGACCGCCGCGGCGGCGGCGGAGGCGGTGGCGGCGGGATCGGCATCGGCCGCGGCGGTCTCGGCGTCGGCTCGATCGTCATCGCGCTGGTCGCCGGCTGGATCTTCGGCATCAACCCGCTGACCGTGCTCGGCGTGCTGGAGGGCGGCGGCCCGGCGCCGCAGAGCGCGCCGGCCGGCCCCGCGCCGGCGCCGCCGGCGGGCGACACCGAGGCCCGCTTCGTCTCACAGGTGCTGCGCAGCACCGAGCAGGTCTGGGACGAGCTCTTCGTCGCCAGCGGCCAGCGCTACCAGGCCCCGCGGCTCGTGCTCTTCCGCGGCAGCTACCCCACCGCCTGCGGCCGCGGCGAGGCGGCGATGGGCCCGTTCTACTGCCCCGGCGACGAGAAGGTCTACATCGACCTGTCCTTCTACGACACGATGAAGCGCCAGCTCGGCGCGCCGGGCGACTTCGCCCAGGCCTATGTCATCGCCCACGAGGTCGGCCACCACGTGCAACACCTGCTCGGCCTGACCGAGCGCGTCGACCGCATGCGCGGCCGCGTCAGCCAGGCCCAGCAGAACGCGCTCAGCGTGCGCCTCGAGCTGCAGGCCGACTGCTTCGCCGGCGTCTGGGCCCACCACTCGCAGCGCCGCGGCGCCGGCTGGCGCCTCGAGGATGGTGACATCGAGGAGGCCCTCAACGCCGCATCGCAGATCGGCGACGACCGCCTGCAGGGCCGCGCCGGCGGCGCCGTCCGCCCCGAGACCTTCACCCACGGCAGCAGCGCCCAGCGCGTCGAGTGGTTCAAGCGCGGGCTGCAGTCGGGCAGCGTGCCGGGGTGCAACACCTTCGACGGGGCGCGGCTGTAGCGGGCCGACGCCTGCCCGCCGGCATTCGCCCGCGCCGGCGTACGGCGATCCGTCCTTACCCGACGATGCCCAGGCAGTTCCCCCAGGGGTCGCGGTACTGCGCCATCGACTGTCCGTCCTCGATCGCCATCGGCCCGCGCCAGCGCTGCGCGCCGAGGGATTCGAGGCGGGCCTGGGCGGCGGCGAAGTCGTCGACGGCCCAGTAGGGCACGCTGCCGGCGGCGCCGCTGGCGACCTTGGCGTCGGCCGGGACGAACTCCAGGCGCAGCGGGCCGAGGCGCAGCGCGGCCAGGCCGGGGATGCCGTCGTCGACGATCGCACCCGGCCAGGCACGGGCGTACCACGCGCGCGCGGCCACCGGATCGGCGACGTGGACGAGCAGCGCCGCGAGCCTCACCGCGCGAGCCCGTCGAGCCGCTCCCGCCAGCCGGGCAGCAGGATGCCGGCGTCGACGTCCTGCAGCCGGGTGTGGCCGCAGAAGGCCATCGTGAGGTCGAGTTCCTTGTGCAGGATCTGCAGCGTGCGGGTGACGCCTTCGCGCCCCATCGCGCCGAGGCCGTAGAGGAAGGCGCGTCCGATCAGGGTGCCGCGCGCGCCGAGGGCCCAGGCCTTCAGCACGTCCTGGCCGCTGCGGATGCCGCCGTCCATCCAGACCTCGATCCGCGAGCCCACCGCGTCGGCGATCGCGGGCAGTGCGGCGATGGACGACGGGGCGCCGTCGAGCTGGCGGCCGCCGTGGTTGGAGACGATCAGCGCGTCGGCGCCGCTGTCGGCGGCCAGGCGCGCGTCCTCCACGTCCATGATGCCCTTGATGATCAGCTTGCCGCCCCAGCGCCGCTTGATCCATTCGACGTCGCGCCAGCTGAGGGCGGGGTCGAACTGCTCGGCGGTCCAGGCGCTGAGGGAGGACAGGTCGCCGACGCCCTTCGCGTGGCCGACGATGTTGCCGAAGCTCCGGCGCGGCGTGCCGAGCATGCCGAGGCACCAGCGCGGCTTGGTCGCCAGGTTGAGCAGGTTGCGCAGCGTGGGCTTGGGCGGCGCGGACAGGCCGTTCTTCAGGTCCTTGTGGCGCTGGCCGAGGATCTGCAGGTCCAGCGTGAGCATCAGCGCACCGCAGCGCGCGGCCTTGGCGCGGTCGATCAGGCGCTCGATGAAGTCGCGGTCCTTCATCACGTAGAGCTGGAACCAGAACGGTGCGCGGGTGCGCGCGGCCACGTCCTCGATCGAGCAGATGCTCATGGTCGAGAGCGTGAAGGGGATGCCGAAGGCCTCGGCCGCCTGCGCCGCGAGGATCTCGCCGTCGGCGTGCTGCATGCCGGTCAGGCCGGTGGGTGCGATCGCCACCGGCATCGCGGTGTCGACGCCGACCATCGCGGTGCGCGTGCTGCGCCCTTCCATGTTCACCGCCACGCGCTGGCGCAGCAGCAGCTTGCCGAAGTCGTGCTCGTTGGCGCGGTAGGTGCTCTCCGTCCACGAGCCGCTGTCGGCGTAGTCGTAGAACATGCGGGGAACGCGGCGCCGCGCGAGGCGCTGCAGGTCGCCGACGTGGGTGATCACGGGCATGGGCTCTCCGGGTTGCGACGGCCCGGATGCTATGCCAGCGGCGCGGCCGGGGGCCTCCCCGTCAACCCGGGGACGTCGCCCGCGGGGGGGCGCTCAGCGGGTGTTGACCACGTCCCGGTGGAAGGGCGCGAGCTGCGCCAGGAAGCGGTTCTGCACCGCGAACGGGATGCCGCGCGCGGCCATCGTGTCCTGCAGCACCTCGACCAGGGCGTTGAAGTCCGCGGCGCGCAGGTCCAGGCCGGCGTGCGCCTTGCGCATGTTGGCGCCCTCGTAGACGCAGGGCCCGCCGCTGAGGCGGCAGAACTGGGCCTTCAGCTGGGTGCGCAGGTTCGGCAGGTCCGCGTCGCCGAAGAAGGGGAGCAGCCGTGGATCGCTCAGCGCGCGCTGCAGCATGCCCTCGACGATGCCGTCGATGCCGGCGGGGCCGCCGAGCGCGCGGTAGAGCGCCGGATCGGCGGGCGCGACGACCACGGGCGGGCGCGGGTCCGGGTCGGCCATCGCGGCGCGCACGCGGGCGATCTCGGCCTGGGTCTCGGGCGAGAGGCCGGGGGCCGGGGCGGCCGGACCGGGCTGGGCCGCTGCCGACCCGACGGCGAAGGCGCCGGCCAGCAGCAGCGCGAGCGGGGCGCGGGGGAACGGGCGGCGGGGCGGCGGGCACGCGGAGGACGTCATGGCGGCGGGCGCGGGGCGCGGTGGGGTCGGGCGAGGGGGCGGAGGGGTCGGCGGCGCGGGGACGCGTCAGTACGACACCTGGGCCGAGACGTAGCCGCCGGTCTGGCGGCGCGGCACGACCGCGGGCACGATCACGCCGAGGTCGACGTAGGCGGCCGTGAGCGAGAAGTTCTTGTTCGGCGCCCAGGCCACGAACACGTCTTTCCACGCGTCCTCGCGCAGCCCGTTGCCGAGCGGCCCGGGGTTCAGGTTGTCCGGCTTGTCTCGGTACTCGAAGCCGATCGCCAGGTCCGGCCGCAGCAGCCACGCGACCGCGATCTCCGGCACCAGGCGGTAGCGCCGTTGGCCGGTGGCGCCGAAGCCGAGGAGGCCGCCCTGGTTGGCGCGGGTGGCGCGCAGCGTGCCGTTGACGAGCAGGCCCTGGGCCAGGAAGAGCTTGCTGGCGCTGACGTAGGCATCGATGCCGCTGCGCCGGGCGCCCAGCGCCTGCAGCGTGCCCGCGAGGCCGCCGGCGTCGAGCTCCTTGATCTGCAGGCCGATGCTGGTCTGCGGCACCCAGCGGTCGCTGTCGAGGATGGCCTCGCCGGCCACGCGCAGCTTCAGGCCGAGGATGTTCTGCTTCAGCTGCGCGCCGGGCACGCCGAGCGCCGCGCCGGTGCCGCCGGTGTCGAAGACCTGGCGGCCGATCGACAGCTCGGCCCGGTCGCCGTAGCCGATCGCCGCGCCGTAGGCGGTGAGGCCGTAGTCGCGCGTGTGGACCCGGCTCAGGTGGCTGCTGACGCCGAGGCCGGTGCCGTTCGCATAGGTGCCGATCAGCGCCCAGGGCACGATGCCACCGCCGGCGCTGCCTTCGATGCTGCCCACGCCACCGGTCAACCGCAGCTTGCCGCGCCGGGCCGGGGTCGGGCGGCCCTTGCGCTCGGCCTGGGCCCCCTTGGCGGGCGCCGCCGACGGCGCAGCGGCCGTCGTGGCCTGGGCCCGGGCCGGGCCGGGCAGCGCGAGCACGGCGGCGGCGGCCAGCGCGGTCGCGAGGGCGGCCGCGGTGGGGGCCCACCCGCTGCGGCGGTCGGGGGCGGCGGACGCGGGGGCCGGGGCGGCGGGGCGCAGGGACATCGGGAACTCCTGGGGCCTGGCCGGCGCGCGCCGGCCTGGGATGACGCGGCCAGTGTGCCGGCGCTTCAGTCGGCCGATGCCTCGAACAAGGGGGCTTCTTCGGCCGACTCCGCGCCGCCGGCCGGTGCGCGCGCATCGAACAGCGGCAGCGTCTCGCCGCGCGGCGGCAGCGCGGCGGCACGGCGGGCCGCCTCGGCCGCGGGCAGCAGCGCCGCAGCCCGCACGCCCAGCAGGCGCAGGCGGCGCGACAGGTCCACCCGCTTCAGGCATTGGCCGGCGGCGCGCCGGATCTCGGCCGCGTCCGCGGTGTGCGCGGGCAGCGTGACGGCGCGGCTGACGATGCGGAAGTCGTCGAAGCGCAGCTTGATCGCGACGTTGCGCGCGACGTAGCCCTTGCGCTGCAGGTCCCCCGCGAGCTTGACGCAGAGTTCGGTGAACAGCGCGGACAGGGTGGCCCGGTCGCGCACCGCGTGCAGGTCGCGTTCGAAGGTGGTCTCGCGGCTGATCGACACCGGCTCGCTGTGCGTCACCACGGGCCGCTCGTCGCGGCCGTGCGCCGCCTCGTGCAGCCAGGCGCCGTAGCTGCGGCCGAAGGTCTCGACCAGCCAGGCCGGGTCGGCCGCGGCCAGCTCGCCGATGCGGTGAATGCCGAAGCCGGCGAGCCGCTCGCTGGCCTTCGGGCCGATGCCGTTGATCTTGCGCGCCGGCAGCGGCCAGATGCGCGTGGGGATCTCGTCGGCGGCGAGCAGCGTGAGGCCGTCGGGCTTGTCGAGGTCGGAGCAGATCTTCGCCAGCAGCTTGTTCGGCGCCACGCCGATCGAGCAGCGCAGCCCGGTGGCCTCGAACACGGCGGCCTTCAGCGCCTGCGCCACCGCGCGGCCGCCGTCGCCGGCGGTGCCGGGCAGGCCGCTCAGGTCGAGGTAGATCTCGTCGATGCCGCGGTCCTCGATGCGCGGCGCGATGGCCGCGGCCGCGGCCTTGAAGCGGCGCGAGAACTCGCGGTAGCGCTCGAAGTCCGTCGGCAGCAGCACCGCCTGCGGTGCGAGCTGGGCCGCCTTCATCATGCCCATCGCCGAGTGCACGCCGAAGGCGCGCGCGGCATAGCTGGCCGTGGTGACCACGCCGCGGCCGGCATAGTCACGCAGCCGGGCATAGCGGAAGCCGCCGCCCGGCAGCGGCTCGGGCGCATGGCGGCGGCCGCCGCCGATCACCACGGGTTCGCCGGCCAGGTCGGGGTAGCGCAGCAGCTCGACGGACGCGTAGAAGGCGTCCATGTCGAGGTGGGCGATCAGGCGGGGCGGCATGGCGAGCGGGCGGCGCCGCCGAGCCTAGCGCATGCGGGGTGGATGCGGCGGCCGGCGCCGCCGGGCCGCTCTGGCGCTCAGGCGCTCAGGCCTGGATCGAGCCGCCCAGCGAGCGGCCGGCGCCGGCATAGGCGCCGTAGACGGCCGGTGCATCGCGCGGCAGCAGCACGTCGATCGCGCGGTCGAGCGCCGCGGTGGCGCGGGCGAAGGACTCGCGCTGGGCCGCGACGTGCCCGCTGGTCGAGGCCAGGCGCAGCCGCAGGGCCGGCGGGATGGGGCCCTGGCGGGCCGCGCGGGTGAAGTGGTCGACGGCCCGCGCCAGCGCCCGGTGCAGCTCGGCCGACTGGCTGTCGATCTCCGCCAGGTCGCGCTGGCGCAGCGCCTCGCCCAGGCCGCTGAGCCGCTGCTCGACGGCGCTGAGCGTCTCCTCCAGCGCCGGCGTCGGATCGACCGCCACCGCAGGGCTGCGGGCGGGGGACACGGGCGGAAGGGCAGGGCGCGAAGGATGCATGGTCGTGTCGGGCCGGTTCACGGTGAAGTCAGGGGCCCGCGCTGCGCTCAGTGCGGGCGGCTCAGCAGTTCCTGGGCGTTCGACAGCAGCTTGTCGGCGATCGCCTCGGCGTTCACCTGGTAGCTGCCGTCGCGGATGGCGCGGGTGATGCCTTCGACCTTGGCCTGGTCGAACTCGCCCGCCGCGGCCTGCACGTCGTCGCCGCGCATCAGCGCGGTGGCGGTGCTCGAGAGCTCGACCTTGCTGCCGCCGCCCTGGGCGGCGGCGCCGTTGGTCTTGGCCCCGCCGGTCTCCACGGCACCGCCACGGGTGCTCGCGGGGACCGAGCCGGGCTTGTCGAAGGAACCGATTTTCATGGCGTTCTCCAGAAAGGGGTGCCCCGGGGACCCCTTACCGCAGGGCTCCGACCGGTTCACGTGGGTCGTTCTTCGGCCCACGAGCCGCCGACTTTAGGTCTTTTTGACCGCCAGCCGGGGAAGATGCCCCCAAAGTGCAAGCAAACGTCATGCGAAGCGCCGTCACGGCCGCACCTCGACCAGGCGGTCGCCGGTGGCGACGCCGCTGACGACGCGCGGCCGCCCGCCATCGCCGTCGCCGACGCGCACGCGCACCGACTGCCCTTCGAGGCCATGGCCCATCGCCTGGCCGCTGGCACTGATCGAGAAGCCGGGCCCGGCCGCGACCAGCTTGACCGTGTCGCCGGCGGCGAACCACTGGCGCGGCTTCAGGTCCGCCAGGCGCACGCCCTGCCCGCTGGTGACGCGGCGCGCCAGCGTGCGGCCGATGGCTTGTTCGGGATCCGTCACCAGGGGCGACGCGTCCTCGGCCCAGTCGACCTCGCCGGCGACCAGGTCGCCGGCGCCGAGCGTGGCCCCGGTCGCCAGCGTCGCGCCGGCCACCCAGGCCTTGCCGAAGATGCGCACGGTGATCGGCAGGTAGACGTTCCACGGCGTCGGCCCCTGCACGCAGCGCAGGCCGATGCGGGCGCGACCCCACAGCCGCACGCCGCTCGGCAGGTAGGGCTCGACGCGCTGGCAGGGCGCGAGGCGCAGCCGCGGGTCGAGCTGGCCGACCTCGATCTCCACCCGGCTGACGCCCGGCAGGGCCTGCTGGCTGCTGCTCAGCGCGAGCTGCTCGAGCTGCACGCGCAGCGTGGATTCCAGGTCCGGCGGCAGCGGGCTCTCGCCGACGCGGGCGCTGCCGCTGCCGGGGCCGTTCGCGCCGTCCACCACCAGCGGCTGGACCACCATCGGCGCCGCCTGCGCCCACGCGGCGCCACCGGGCAGCACGCTGCAAGCCAGCGCGGCCAGCGCGGCCTGCGCGACGCGGCGGCACAGGCGCGCCGGCTCCGTGCGAGGCGCGACGGGCAGGGGAACGGGGAGGTTCGGCATGGCCGGCACTGTAGGCGGCGCGGGGCCGGCGCGGGGGCGCGAAATGGGCGGTCTTTGGGCGTCTTATCCCGCTCATGTCCGCACGGCCGCTGACCACAATGGCCGCCAGGGAGGCTTCCTGCCTTCCGCCTTCCGACCGGCCCCATGCTGAACCGACTCACCGACACGCTCGATTTCCACGGCCAGGCGCTTGCGCTGCGGTCCGAGCGCCAGCGGCTGCTCGCCAGCAACATCGCGAACGCCGACACGCCGGGCTACATCGCCCGCGAACTGGACTTCGCGAAGGCGCTGCAGGATGCCACCGCCGGTCGCGGCGACGCGGTCGGCCAGGCGCAGGGCCGCACGCCCGCGGGCGCGGCCTCGGGCGGCCTGCTCGACGTCTCGCACACCGGCCACCTGCAGCCCTCGACGCTGGCGCTGGCCGGCGGCCGCCTGTCCACCGACCGCCTGCTCTACGCCACGCCCGCGCAGACCAGCCTCGACGCGAACAGCGTCGACATGGACCGCGAGCGCGCCGCCTTCGCCGACAACGCCGTGAAGTACGAGGCCACGCTGCGCTTCATCAACGGCAACGTCCGCACCATGCTCGACGCGATCAAGGGCCAAGCGTCATGAACGGTGTCCATCCAGGGCCGGCCGAGCGCCGGGCCGCTCCCAAGCCGGCCGGCGTCCCCTCGGGGGACCGGCCGTCGTACCCGACGGACGAGGGGTCGTCATGAGCATGCTCAATATATTCAACGTGTCGGGCAGCGCGATCAGTGCGCAGAGCCAGCGGCTCAACGTCGTCGCGTCGAACCTGGCGAATGCCGACACCGTGGCCGGGCCCGATGGCAAGGCCTACAAGGCGCGCCAGGTCCAGTTCCAGACCCAGCTCTTCGATGCCACCGGCAGCGACCCGGCCGCCGCCGGCGTGCGCGTCGCGGGCATCAGCGAGAGCCAGGCCCAGGGCCGGCAGATCTACGACCCGGCCAGCCCGGTCGCCGATGCCAACGGCTACGTGACCTACAGCAACGTCAACCCGATCGAGGAGATGGTGAACATGATCTCCGCGTCGCGTTCGTACCAGAACAACGTCGAGGTGATGAACACCGCGAAGTCGCTGCTGCTGAAGACGATCCAGATGGGCCAGTGAACGGCCACCTCCCCCCGAACACGCCACCGACCCGGGTCCCGCCATGAGCACCACGATCGTCAACAACCTCGACAAGGCGATGGCCGGCTCCACCGCCGGCAGCAGCGCCGCGTCCAACGACACCGCCAGCGCGGACCGCTTCCTGAAGCTGCTCGTCACGCAGATGCAGAACCAGGACCCGCTGAACCCGATGGACAACGCCCAGGTGACGAGCCAGATGGCGCAGATCAACACCGTCACCGGCATCGACAAGCTGAACACCACGATCCAGGGCCTGTCCTCGCAGTTCTCGCAGATGCAGGTGCTGCAGGGCGCCGGCCTGGTCGGCCGCGACGTGATGGTCGAGGGCAAGACGCTGTCGATGACGGACCGCACCGGCGAGGGCGGCTTCGTGCTCGCGAACGCGGCCGACGACGTGCAGATCGAGGTGCTGTCGCCCGCGGGCCAGGTGCTCGACACGGTCAAGCTCGGTGCGCAGAGCGCCGGCACGCACAGCTTCAGCTGGACCGCCGGCGAGAAGACCGACATCAGCGGCGCGCTCAGCTTCCGCGTCAAGGCCACCACCGGCGGCGTCAGCAGCACGCCGACCGCGCTGTCGGCGGCCCGCGTCGAATCCGTCCAGACCACCGCCACCGGCGCGCTGCAGCTGCAGCTGTCGAACGGCAAGTCCGTCGGCTATGCCGACATCAAGGCCTTCGGCTGACGCTGCCGCCGGCCGTCCCCACCCGACCCGCTCCTCCCGCACCGCACCGAAAGGAAGATCCCATGGGATTCCAGCAAGGCCTGTCCGGCCTGAACGTCACCGCCAAGAACCTCGAGGTGATCGGACACAACATCGCCAACGCGAACACCTACGGCAACAAGGCCTCGCGCGCCGAGTTCTCCGACATGTACGCCAACGCGATGAACGGCGCGGGCGCCAACAACATCGGCATCGGCGTGACGCTGGCCGCGGTGGCCCAGCAGTTCACCCAGGGCAACATCACCGCCACCGAGAGCCCGCTGGACCTGGCGGTCAACGGCTCCGGCTTCTTCCAGGTGACCGACGGCAAGAGCCCGAACACCTACACCCGCAACGGCCAGTTCAAGATCGACAAGGACGGCTTCATCGTCAACAACCAGCAGCTCAAGCTGATGGGCTACCCGGCCGACGGCCAGGGCGTGATCCAGCCGGGCCTGGCCAAGCCGCTGCAGCTGCCCACCGGCGGCATCGCGCCGGCCGCGACCACCGAGATCGCGATGGAGGTCAACCTCGATTCGCGCGCCAAGTCGACCGAGCAGGCCGCCGGCGCCGCGGCGATCGACTTCACGGACCCGAAGACCTACAACAACGCCACCTCGGTGACGGTGTACGACGCGAAGGGGCAGGACGTCGCGCTGACCTACTACTTCCAGAAGGCGACGGTCACCACCGACACCACCACGACGCCGCCGACGACCACCGGCGCCGACCTGTGGCGCGTCTACGTGACGGCCAACGGCCAGCCGCTGGCCGGCACCTCGGCGCTGCCCGAGCCGTCGCTGACGGTGCAGTTCGACCCGAACGGCGGCAGCCCCACCTTCACGCCCGCGCCGGTCGCCCCGGCCACCAACCCGACGCTGGACATCCCCGCGTCGGTGAACGGCGCCGGCGCGCCGACGCTGGCGATCTCCGGCGTCGAGATGGACTTCTCGCGCATGACCCAGTACGGCGCCAACTTCGGCGTCACCGACCTGAAGCAGGACGGCTACGCGCCCGGCCAGCTGTCGGGCGTCACGATCGAGGACAACGGCGTCATCATGGCCCGCTACTCGAACGGCCAGTCCAAGCCGGCGGGCCAGATCGAGATCGCGAACTTCCGCAACGTCCAGGGCCTGCTGCCGATGGGCGGCAACGGCTGGCAGCGCAGCTTCGCGTCGGGCGACCCGATCGTCGGCGTGCCCGGCGACGGCAACCTCGGCCTGCTGCGCGCCGGCGCGCTGGAGGAGTCCAACGTCGACCTGACCGGCGAGCTGGTCAACATGATCACCGCGCAGCGCATCTACCAGGCCAACGCGCAGACGATCAAGGCCGAGGACCAGCTGCTGCAGACCATCGTCAACCTGCGTTGACGCCGGCGACGCCTGCTGACCACCGGCCCGGGAGCCCGCAATGGACCGCATGATCTACCTGACGATGTCGGGTGCGAAGGCGATGATGGACCGCCAGGACGTGCTGGCGAACAACCTCGCCAACGTCTCGACGGTCGGCTTCCGTGCCGAGCTGCAGGCCTTCCGCTCGGTGCCGCTGCAGGGCAGCGGCGCCAGCACCCGGGTGTTCTCGCTCGAGACCACGCCCGGCTACGACGCGACCTCGGGCCCGGTGCATGCCACCGGCAACCCGCTGGACGTGGCGATGGCCGGCAATGCCTGGCTCGCGGTGCAGGGCCTGGACGGCACCGAGGCCTACACGCGCAACGGCCAGATGACGCTGCGTGCCGACGGCACGCTCGCGAACCACTTCGGCCAGACCGTGCTGGGCGAGGGCGGCCCGATCCAGGTGCCGCCGAATGCCGAGGTGAACATCGCGGCGGATGGCACGGTGGTGGCCACCACGCCGGGCACCCCGCCGCAGACCATCGGCCGGCTGAAGATGGTCACCCCCGACGCCCCGCTGGTGCGCGGCAGCGACGGCCTGTTCCGGGGCGCCGGCGGCCAGCCGCTGGACGCCGACGCCGAGGCCCGGCTGCACCCCGGCGCGCTCGAGGGCTCGAACGTCAGCCCGGTCGGCGCGATGGTGTCGCTGATCGCGACCTCGCGCCAGTACGAATCGCAGATGAAGCTGCTGCAGACGGCCGAGGGCGACGAGAAGTCCGCCGCCCAGCTGCTGTCGCTGAGCTGAGCGGCCGCCACCCGGCCCCGCATTCCCGAAGGATCCCGCCATGATGCGCTCCCTGATGATCTCGAAGACCGGCATGGAAGCGCAGCAGCTCCAGCTGGACACGATCTCGCACAACCTCGCGAACGTCGCCACCAACGGCTACAAGCGCTCGCATGCGGTGTTCGAGGACCTGATGTACCTGAACCTGCGGCAGTCCGGCGGCGCCAGCGGCGGCGAGTCGACGCTGCCAACCGGCCTGCAGGTCGGCCTCGGCGCACGCGCCGTCGCGACGGCGCGCCAGTTCAGCCAGGGCAACCTGCAGCAGACCTCGAACACGCTCGACGTCGCGGTGCAGGGCCAGGGCTTCTTCGAGATCCAGATGCCCGACGGCACGCCGGCCTTCACCCGCGACGGCTCCTTCCAGGTGAACGCCCAGGGCCAGCTCGTCACCAACAACGGCTACCTGGTGAACCCGGGCGTCACCATCCCGCCGAACGCGCAGAGCGTGACCATCGGCAACGACGGCACCGTCAGCGTCTCCATCCCCGGCCAGGCCACGCCGCAGAACGTCGGCCAGATCCAGCTGACCAACTTCGTCAACCCGGCCGGCCTGGAGCCGAAGGGCCAGAACCTGTTCACCGAGACGGCCGCGTCCGGCGCCCCCACGGCCGGGACGCCGGGCCTGAACGGCCTGGGCACGCTGCGCCAGGGCTTCGTCGAGAGCTCGAACGTGAACGTGGTCGAGGAGCTGGTGGGCATGATCCAGACGCAGCGCGCCTACGAGATCAACTCGAAGGCCATCTCCACCGCCGACCAGATGCTGTCGCGCCTGACCCAGATCTGAGCCGCTGCGAGGAAGCACCCGATGATCATCTTCGTCCTCCGCCCCGGCGTCGTCGCCGCGATTGCCGTCACGCTGGCCCTGGCCGGCTGCGAGAGCTTCAGCAACGCGGTCAGCCCGCGCGCCAAGGTGGACCTGGCGCCGCAGATGTACGCACGGCCCGACCCGCAGCCGGCGCCGGCGCCGGTGGCCAGCGGCTCGATCTTCCAGTCGGCCCAGTACCGGCCGCTGTTCGAGGACCACCGCGCGCGCCTGGTCGGCGACGCGCTGACGGTGCAGATCGTCGAGAAGGTGTCGGCCACCCAGTCCAGCACCAGCACGGTCGACAAGAACGGCAAGGTGAGCGGCAGCGTCTCGGCGCTGCCCTTCCTGGCGCCGAACTCCTTCAACCGCGCCAGCGCGGCCGGCCAGTCGGCCAACACCTTCGAGGGCAAGGGCAGCACGCAGAGCAGCAACGACTTCTCGGGCACGATCACCGCGATCGTCACCGAGGTGCTGCCGAACGGCCACCTGATGATCGCCGGCGAGAAGCAGGTCGGCGTGAACCACAACGTCGACGTGCTGCGCTTCACCGGCCAGGTCGACCCGCGCTCGATCCAGCCCGGCAACACCGTGGCCTCCGCGGCGATCGCCAACGTGCGGATCGAGAACCGGGGCCGGGGCCAGGCGGCCGACGCGCAGGGAATTGGCTGGCTGGCCCGCTTCTTTTTGAGCGTTATGCCGATTTAGGTTTGGGAAGAATGGTGACAGCCCCTCCCGCTGTCACCCATGACCCGCCTGCCCGCTCCCCGCCGCGACCGCGCCGCCCCCCTCGCCGACCGCCTGCTGCGCGCCGGCATCGCGCTGGCGCTGCTGGCGGCCAGCGCCGCCCTCTGGTGGCCGGCCCCGGCCCAGGCCGCCCGGATCAAGGAAGTTGCCGCCATCCAGGGCGTGCGCAACAACGCGCTGACCGGCTACGGCCTCGTCGTCGGCCTCGACGGCACCGGCGACCAGACCACCTCCGCCCCCTTCACCACCCAGAGCCTGCAGGCCATGCTGCAGCAGCTGGGCATCACGGTGCCGACCGGCACCAGCATGCAGCTGAAGAACGTGGCGGCGGTGCTCGTGACGGCGCAGCTGCCGCCCTTCGCGCAGCCGGGCCAGACCATCGACGTCACCGTGTCCTCGCTGGGCAACGCCAAGAGCCTGCGCGGCGGCACGCTGATCGCGACGCCGCTGCGCGGGGCCGACGGGCAGATCTATGCAATGGCCCAGGGCAACCTGGTGATCGCCGGTGCCGGGGCCTCGGCCGGCGGCAGCAAGGTGCAGATCAACCAGCTCAGCGCCGGCCGCATCCCCGAAGGCGCCACCGTGGAGCGCAGCGTGCCGACGCCGCTGGCCCAGGGGGATTCGCTGCAGCTCGACCTGAACAGCAGCGACTTCGCGACCGCCCGCGAGGTGGTGCGCGCGATCAACGCGAAGATGGGCCCGGGCACCGCGCAGGCGGTCGACGGCCGCGTCGTCAAGGTGCGCATGCCGGCCTCGCCGGACGAGCGCGTGGCCTTCATGGCCGACATCGAGAACCTGCCGATCGAGCGCGCGGTGCCGTCGGCCCGCGTGGTGATCAACGCGCGCACCGGCTCGATCGTGATGAACCAGGCGGTCACGCTGTCGGCCTGCGCGGTGGCGCACGGCAACCTGTCGGTGACCATCAACAGCACGCCCCAGGTGAGCCAGCCGAATGCGCTGGCCGGCGGCACCACCCAGGTGACCGAGAAGGTCGACATCTCGATCAAGCAGGACGCCAACGCGATGATGACGCTGCCGGCCGGCACCCAGCTCGCCGACGTCGTGAAGGCCCTGAACTCGCTCGGCGCGACGCCGCAGGACCTGCTGGCGATCCTGCAGGCCATCAAGTCTGCCGGTGCGCTGAATGCCGAGCTGGAGGTGATCTGATGAAGCTGGCGCTGCCCCAGTCCCCGATGGCCCTCCCCGGGGGCACCACCTCCGCCGGTGCCACCGGCCTGGTGGGCGACGCCCGCAGCACCGCCGCGCTGCGCGCGCAGGCCGCGCGCGATCCGAAGGCCGCGGTGCGCGACGCGGCCAAGCAGTTCGAGGCCCTGTTCATGCAGGAGCTGATGAAGAGCATGCGCCAGGCCTCGATGGCCTCGGGCATGCTGGACAACTCGGGCACGAAGATGGGCACCGAGATGCTGGACCAGCAGATGTCGGTGCAGATGAGCGGCATGCCCGGCGGCCTGGCCGCCGCCATCGCTCGCCAGCTCGAGCGCCAGATGGGCGGCGGCACGGCCCAGGTCACGCCGCCGCCGACGCGGGCCTTGCGCGACGCCCAGCCGGCCTCGGCGCAGGAGCTGGCGCGCGCCGCCCGGCAGGCCGGCACCGGCACCGCGCAGGCCGACTTCGTCGACCGCCACAGCGATGCCGCGCGCGCGGCCGAGGCGGCCACCGGCATCCCGGCCAGCTTCATGGTCGCGCAGGCGGCGCACGAGTCCGGCTGGGGCCGGCGCGAGATCCGCAACCCCGACGGCAGCACCTCCTTCAACGTCTTCGGCATCAAGGCCGGCGGCTCCTGGAACGGCAAGACCACCCAGGTGACCACCACCGAGTACGTGAACGGCCGGCCGCGCAAGACCGTGGCCAGCTTCCGCGCCTACGACTCCTACGAAGACGCCTTCAAGGATTACGCCCAGCTGATGAAGAACAGCCCGCGCTACGCCGACGTGATCGCCAAGGCCGGCACCGCCAGCGGCTTCGCGCACGGCCTGCAGCGCGCCGGCTACGCCACCGACCCGGCCTACGCCGACAAGCTGACCCGCGTCATCAACACGACCCTGCGCCTGCAGCGGTCGCTGGCCTGAGGCGCGCGGGCGCCACCACGCAGGGGAACAGGACATGGGCACCGGCGCATTGATGGCCCTGGGCACGCGGGCGATGTTCGCCAACTACGCGGCGCTGCAGACGGTCGGCAACAACATCGCGAACGCCAACACCGAGGGCTACTCGCGGCAGGAAGTGCAGCTGGAAACGGCCGGTGGGCAGTTCACCGGCGCCGGCTTCTTCGGCAAGGGCGTGAACGTCGCCACGGTGACGCGCTCGCACGACGAGTTCCTGACGCGCGAAGCCGCCGGCACCGCGTCCGTCGCCGCGCGCGACAAGGCGCTGAGCGAGCAGCTGCAGCAGCTGGAGAAGGTCTTCACCACCGGCGAGAGCGGCCTGGGCTACACCATCGGCCAGGTCTTCAACGCCTTCGCCGACGTGGCCAGCAAGCCGCAGGACACCTCGTCGCGTCAGGTGGTGCTGGCGCGCGTCAACGAGATGGCCTCGCGCCTGCGCAGCGCCAGCGACCAGCTGAACGGGCTGCAGGCCGGCGTCACCCAGGACCTGAAGACCTCGGTCGACGCGGTCAACGCGCTGTCCAAGGAGATCGCGTCGCTGAACCAGCAGATCGCGTCGGTGAAGGGTTTCGGGCACACGCCGAACGACCTGCTCGACCAGCGCGACACGGCGATCGCGAAGCTCAGCGAGTACATCCAGGTCAGCACCATCGCGGCCGACGACGGCAGCATGAGCGTCTTCATCGGCGGCGGCCAGAAGCTGATCCTCGGCAACCAGGCCACCGAGCTGGCGATGGTGCGCGATGCCTACGACCCGTCGAAGACCCAGCTCGGCATCCGCGACGCCGGCATTGACCGCGAGCTGCCGGCCGGGCTGATCACCGGCGGCTCGCTGGCCGGCCTGCTGACCTTCCAGAACCGCGACCTCACCGACGCGCGCAACCAGCTCGGCCAGCTGGCCGCCGGCGTCGCCAGCCAGCTGAACGCGCAGCAGGCGCTCGGGCTGGACCTCACCGAGCAGCCGGGCGCCGCGCTGCTCAGCGTCGGCGGCCCGCAGGTGCTGACGGCGCGCGGCAACACCGGCGGCGCGAGCGTCTCGGTGACGCTGGACGACACCCGCGTGGTGCGCGCCAGCGACTACGAGCTGACCCGGGACACCGCCGGCAGCTACACGCTGCGCCGGGTGTCCGACGACCACGTCTTCCAGTCGCCGGAGCTGCCCGCGCTGACGCCCGCCGCGCTCGCGGCCGGTATCCAGGTCGACGGCCTGACCATCCGCGTCGACGGCAACACCGCGCTGAACGACCGCTTCCTGATCCGCCCGGTGGCCAATGCCGCGCGCGACGCGGCCCAGGTGCTGACCGATCCGCGCGGCCTCGCCGCGGCCTCGCCGGTCAGCGCGGCCGCCGGCCTCAACAACACCGGCACCGTCGGCGTGCAGTCGCTGCAGGTGCTGGCGCAGCCGCCCGCGCCGGTGCCGGAGGTGGTGTTCCGCTTCGCGGTCGATGCCACGACCAAGGCCGTCAGCTACACCGTCAGCACCGATGGCGGCGCGACCTACTCGGCCACGCCGCAGCCCTACAGCTCGAACCAGCCGATCGACTTCCCGGCCGGCTCCGCCACCCCGCAGTGGCGGCTCACGCTGGGCGGCAACCCGGCCGACGGCGACCTGGTGCGCGTGCAGCGCACCCCGGTACCGAGTGCGAACAATGGCAACGCCAATGCCTTGCTCGCGCTGCGCGACGTGAAGATGGTGGGCGGCGAGATCGACAACCGCACCGGCACGCTGGCCTACGACCCGGCCTCGTACGGCGACGCCTATTCGAACATCCTCGGCACCTTCGGCGTGCGCGTGCAGACGGCCAAGTCGCTGGCCACGCAGTCGGCCTCGGTGGCCGAGACGGCGCGCAGCCTCGCCTCCAACACCGCCGGCGTCAACCTCGACGAGGAGGCCGCGCGGCTGATCCAGTTCCAGCAGAGCTACCAGGCCGCGGCGAAGATGCTGCAGGTGGCGCAGTCGGTGTTCGACACCCTGCTGCAGACCGCCGGCCGCTGAGGCCGCCCGCGCACGAGGACCCCCGATGCGAGTCAGTACCGCCAACACCTACGACGTCGGCGTGGCCGCGCTGCAGCGCCGCCAGGGCGAGATGGCCGAGGCCCAGGTCCGCCTGACCACCGGCAAGCGGGTGGTCAATGCCAGCGACGACCCGGTCGGCGCGGCGCGTGCCGAACGCGCGCTGCAGGGCGAGGCACGCGTGACGGCGAGCGAGCGCTCGGTGCAGGCCGCGCAGACCATCATGGTGCAGACCGAGGCCTCGCTGGGCGATGCCGGCGAGCTGATGCAGCAGGTGCGCGAGGCGCTGGTGGCCGCCGGCAACGGCACCTACACCGCGCAGGAGCGCGCCGGCCAGGCCGAGAAGCTGAAGCAGATGCGCGACCAGCTCTTCACCATCGCCAACCGCACCGATGGCGCCGGCACCTACCTGTTCGGCGGCCAGGGCTCGTCGGCGCCGCCCTTCGTCGACACCCGGCCCGATGCCAGCGCGCCGCCGGAACAGACCGGTGCGCGCTACATCGGCAACCGCGGCAACTCCACCACCGACCCGTCCACCAGCCTGCCGCTGGCGCTCGACGGCGCCGCCGTCTGGACCGGTGCGCGCACCGGCAACGGCGTGTTCGAGACCCGGGCGCTGACGGCGGGGCAGGGCGGCTGGATCGGCAGCGGCCAGGTCACCGATCCGGCGGCCCTGACCGGCGACAGCTACCGCCTGGTCTACGACGCGGCCGCGAACGCCTTCGACGTGACCAACACCACCACCGGGGCCGCCGTCGCGTCGGTGCCGTACAAGTCCGGCGGCGCGATCGCGTTCGACGGCATGACGATGGCGGTGCAGGGCACGCCGGTGGCCGGCGAGACCTACGAAGTGGTGCCGTCGACGCCGGCGCTGAACGCCTTCGGCGTGCTCGACAAGGCGATCGCCGACCTGTCCAGTGGCGCCGGCGGGGCGGCCCTGTCGCAGTCCATCGGCGACAACCTGCGCAACGTCGATGCGGTGATGTCGCGCCTGCAGGGCGCCCGCTCGACCGCCGGCGAGGCGCTCAGCCGCATCGACAACGAGTCCGCGTCGCTGGCCACGCGCAAGCTGAACCACCAGGTCGAGCGCGCGAACGCGGAGGACCTGGACATGGTGAAGGCGATCTCCGACTTCCAGAACAAGCAAAGCGGCTACGATGCGGCCCTGAAGTCGTATTCGATGGTGCAGCGCATGTCGCTGTTCCAGTACGTGAACACCTGAGCGCCCGGCCGAGGCCGTCGCCCGCCACGGGGCGCGCAGGGTGGTCCGATCCCTCTCAGCGCGCGAAGGAGTGCCGGTGTTCGACGTTGCCATCCTCGGTCAGGTGGCCCTGGGGTACTCCCCCTTCATCGACCGTCAACGCAATGTCACGGCGACCCGCCTCACCGTCTTCGCGCTGCGGCCGGACGAGCCGCTGGACGCGGGGCAGTTCCTGCTCGCCATCGGCGGCGTCTGGCCGGCCGGCGGGGCCCGGGTCTCGCTGAACATCACCTCCGAGTCGCTGCTGCACGACCTGCTGCAGGCCGGCCCGACGACCAACGTGATGGTCGAGGTGCCGGCCTTCATGGCCGCCGAGCCGGCGAATGCCGAGGCGATCCGCCGGCTGCATGCCGACGGCAGCGTGCTGCTGATCAAGGGGCGGCCGCTGGCCGAGCTGCCGCGCGAGGTGCTGCCCTGCTTCCAGTACTCGATCATCGACTTCCACGACGACCGCCGCGTCGGTGACGGCCGCAGCGTGCCGCCGGCCGGCGTGACGCGCAGCATCGGCCACGTGCAGGCCGGCGTGCGCAGCATCGCCGCGCTGGACGAGAGCTTCCGCCGTGGCGCCGCCGCGGCGCTGGGCTGGCCGCTGGACGACCTGGTGTCCGGGCCGGCGGCCGCCGGCCGGCGCCCCGGCGTGCACAC
This sequence comes from Pseudideonella sakaiensis, assembly GCF_001293525.1. Lineage (GTDB taxonomy): Bacteria > Pseudomonadota > Gammaproteobacteria > Burkholderiales > Burkholderiaceae_C > Ideonella_A > Ideonella_A sakaiensis. Next base: position 52,060 of record NZ_BBYR01000002.1, read on the forward strand.
CGACCTGCAGGTGATCATCGAGCTGATCCACCGCGTCGACCGCGAGGAGCCGATCGAGCGGCTGGAGCAGACCCTGAAGCGCGATCCGACGCTGGCCTTCAAGCTGCTGCGCTACATCAATTCGCCCGCCTTCGGCTTCCAGGTGGAGATCGGCTCCTTCCGGCACGCGATCATGATGCTCGGCTACCAGCGCCTGAAGCGCTGGCTGGCGCTGCTGCTGGCCACCGCCAGCAAGGACGCCAACCTGCAGCCGGCGATGTTCGCGGCGGTGCGCCGCGGCCTGCTGATGGAGGAGCTGGCGCGCGCCACCAGCGACGAGTCGATGCGCAACGAGGTCTTCATCTGCGGCGTGTTCTCGCTGCTCGACCACCTCTTCCACGAGCCCTTCAAGGACCTGCTGAAGACCATCCCCGTGCCGGAGCGCATCCACGCGGCGCTGGTCGACGGCGAGGGCCCGTACGGCCCCTACCTCGAGCTGGTGCGGGCGATCGAGGCGGAGAGCCTGTTCGACATCACGGCGGCATCGGAGCGGCTGATGTTCAGCCCGACCGAGATCAACCGCGCGGTGCTGACGGCGCTGGCGAGCGCCGCGCAGCTGGGCTGATGGCGGGCCCGGGCACCGCGGCGCCGGCGCCGCTGCCGGTCACCGGCGAGGTCGTGAACGCGCTGATCCGGCTGCACTGGGAATCGCCGTTCCCGGTGATCCTGCAGGACGCGGCCTTCCGCGTCGTCGACCTCAATGCCGCCTGCCAGCGCTTCCTCGGCTACCCGCCCGAGCGGCTGATCGGGCGCGACCCGGCGGAGTTCATGCCGCCCGAGGACCGCTCGACGCTGCAGGCGCAGCGCCGCCAGGTCCGCGAGGAGCTGCTGCGCAGCGACGTGGCGCCGGTGCAGGAGCGGCGCCTGGTCGATGCGGACGGGCGCGAGCGCTGGGCGCGCGTCGCCGGCCGCGCGCTGCGCGACGATGCCGGGCGGCTGTACTACCTCAGCATGCTGCAGGACACCACCGCCGAGCACGTCGCCCGCGAGCGCGCCGACGGCTCCGCGCGCGAACTGGACGACTGGTTCGTGCTCAGCCCGGTGGGCATGCTGCTGTACGACGACGCCGGCCGGCTGGTGCGCAGCAACCCCGCGTTCCAGGCGCTGGTGGGGGCGCTCCCCGCCACGCTGGACGAGGCGCCCGCGCCGCTGCAGCACCTGCTGGCCTGGGAGGAGCGGGTCGGTGCCCGGCGCTCGCCGGAGGCGGCGCGCGCCGCACCGGCGCTGCAGCCCGGCGGCGCGCCGCTGGTCACCCAGGGCTGGCTCACGCTGGGCGACGGCAGCCAGCGCCACCTGCGCGCGACGGTGCGCTGCTATCACGCGCCGGACGGCCAGCCGCGCTACATGGCGGTGGTGGAGGACCGCAGCGCGGAGGAGGAGCGCGACCTCGCCCAGATGCAGATCGGCGCGCTGATGGACACCGCCGGCGTCGGCCTGGCGACCTTCCAGGAGTCCTCCGGCTGGGTGCGCCAGCGCATCCGCCCGCCGGCGGAGCTGCCGGCCGGGGCGCCGTCGAAGCCGGTCTCGGCCGCGCTGCAGTCGATCAGCCGCGACATCGTGGCGCCGGAGTCGATGCCGGAGTACGAGCGGCTGCAGCACGCGCTGCGCCACGCCCAGCGCGCCGAGGTGCGCTACGCGATCCGCCACCCGGAACTGGGGCGCCGCTGGCTGCAGACCCGCGTCGAGCCGGCGACGCTGGCCTCCGGCAAGCGCACCACCTCGGTCGTCACGCTCGACGTGACGGAGCAGTATCTCGCGCAACTGCGCACCGAGCAGCTGCTGCACGAGCTGTCGACGCTGCTGGAGATCAGCACCGCCGGCATCGCCTACGTCCGCGCCGGCGTGCTGGTGCGCTGCAACCGCCGCTTCGAGGCCATGCTGGGCCTGCGCGGCATCCGCGTCGCCGGCGCGGCGCTGCACGAGCTGTTCGCCCGCCAGCCGGAGGCGCGCCGCGTGATCGGCGACGCGCTGCAGGCGCTGACCGCGGGCAAGCGCTACGAGACCGAGTTCGAGCTGCCGGCCGACCCGGCCCATCCGAACCGGCCACCGAAGTGGTACGCGCTGTCGGTGCGTCGCAGCGGGCCGCCCGGCGAAACCGTCGAGGCCACCGCGCTGCTGTCGGACATCACGCGGCTGAAGGCCCAGCAGGCCGAGCTGGCCGACCTGGCGCGCGACCGGGCGCTGATGTTCAACCTGTCCGAGGTCGGCATCGCCTTCGTGCGCAAGGGCCGGCTGCAGCAGGCCAACCCCGCGCTGGCGCAGCTGGTCGGACGGCCGGTCGACAGCCTGGCCGGCGCGCCGCTGAACACCCTGTTCGGCGATGGCGACGAGCGGCCGCCGGTGCACGAGGAGGCCGCGCTGCGCGAGCTGGGCCGCTGGGTCGGCGAGCGCCAGCTGCGCCGCGCCGACGGCCGGCTGATCTGGGTCCAGCTCAGCCTGCGCCTGGTGCGCGACGGCGACCCGTCGGGCGGCATCATCGCGGCCATCGTCAACGTCGACGACCGGCACCGAGCCGAGCAGGTCGTCGCGTTGCAGGCCGAGCGCACCCGCGCCATCCTCGACTCGGTGCTGGTGGGCATCGTGATCGTCGGCCCGCGCGGCATCGAGTGGATGAACCGCTCGGCGCGCCGCATGTTCGGCGGCGACCTGGGCGACTTCCTGAACCAGCCGATCGGCACCGTGGCCACGCCGGAGCCGGACCACCCCTTCCGCCAGACCCACTACATCGACGAGCTGGTGGAGGGCGAGGCCGAGACCTTCGAGTGCCAGGTCAAGGCGCGCGACGGGCGGCAGTTCTGGGTCGTCGGCAACGTGGTCGCCACGGGCCGCGAGGCCACCGGCCGCCAGCTCACCTACGCGCTGCTCGACATCGAGCGCCGCCGCACCGCCGAGCAGCGCATGTCGCAGGCCCAGGCCTCGCTGCAGCGGGTGATCGAGGCGGCGCCGCTGGCGATCACGCTGCGCGATGCGCGCACGCTGAAGGTGCTGCAGGTCAACCAGGTGGCCGCGCGCAGCGTCGGGCGCACGCCGGCCGACCTGATCGGCCTCGCGCCGGAGGAGATCTTCCCGCCCGAGGTCGCGCGCCAGCGGCGCGCCGACATGGTCGAGGCGCTGGGCTCGCGCGACGTGACGCAGCGCGAGTACCGCGTGGTGCGGCGCCATGCGCTGGACGGCGAGGCGCCGTCGATCTGGGACGCCCGCTACCTGCCGGTGGCCACCGTCGCCGGCCAGCCGCCGAACCAGCTGCTGCTGGTCGCCACCGACGTCAGCGAGCAGCGCGCCGCGCAGCAGGCCAAGTTCGACGCGGCCATCACCCAGCGCGAGATGCTGGTGAAGGAAGTGCACCACCGGATCAAGAACAACCTGCAGGGCGTGGCCGGGCTGCTGCAGCAGATCGCGCAGCGCAAGCCCGAGGTGGCGCCGGCGATCGCCGAGGTGGTCGGGCAGGTGCAGGCCATCGCCCAGGTCTACGGGCTGCAGATCGGCGTCACCGGGCCGCTGCGGGTGAAGGCGCTGGTCGAGTCGATCACGAACTCGGTGCAGCGCACCTTCGGCTGCCAGATGCAGCTGAGCGTGCGCGGTCCGCAGCCCGAGGCCTGGGCGTTGCCGGAGGCGGAGTCGATCCCGGTGGCGCTGACCATCAACGAGTTGCTGACCAATGCCGTCAAGCACAGCGCCGGCCTGGCGCGGGTGGACTGCACGCTGGAGGTGGCGGAGGAGGCCGTGACGGTCACGATCGCCAACCTCGGGCGGCTGCCCGAGGGCTTCCAGCTCAGCCGCTTCCCCGGCGGCGTCTCGGGGCTGGGGCTGGTGCGCGCGCTGCTGCCGCGGCGCAGCGCGACCTTCGCGCTCGAGCAGCACGGCGACCACGTGCGCGCCGTCGTCACGCTGGTGCCGCCGGGCGTCACGCGGCTGATGCCGCTGTAGCCTCCGCTTGCATCCGAAACCGCCGGACGCCCCCTGCGCGCGGGGGCGTCCTATCCAGCGCGGCCGGAATTTGGAAGAATGGCGGTTTCGCGACGGACGGCCGCATGGCGAACAAGGGCAAGATCCTGGTGGTGGACGATGACCGGTTGGTGCTGGCCACGCTCTCGCACGGGCTGTCGCAGGCCGGCTACGACGTGATCGACACCGACAACGGCGACGATGCGATCCTGATGGCCCGCGAGCACAAGCCCGACCTGGCGCTGCTGGACATCCGCATGGAAGGCATGAGCGGCTTCGACGTCGCCAACTACCTGCGCGACTACTGCCAGATGCCCTTCATGTTCCTGTCCGCGTTCTCGGACGACGAGACCGTGCAGCACGTGAAGGAACTGGGCGCCGTCGCCTACCTCGTCAAGCCGCTGGACATCCGGCAGATCGTGCCGGCCGTCGAGGCGGCGTTCGCGAGCATCCAGGGCCGTGCCCAGCAGGTCGGCGCCGCGCACCGCCGCGTCGAGCGCCTGCCGGCCAGCAACGAGCCGCTCGCGCCGACGGTGGCGATGGCGGTGGGCGTGCTGATGCACCGGCACTCGCTGTCGCGCACCGCGGCGCTGGCGCGGCTGAACGCGATGGCCGAGGGCGAGGGCCGTGCGCTGGCGGACCAGGCCGAGCGCCTGCTCGTCGCGGTCGAGGTCTTCGCGGTCTCGTCGGGCGGCTGAGCGCGGCGCCCGCTCAACGCGGGGGCATGGGCTTGGCCGTGGCCGGCCGCAGCCGCAGCACCGCGCCGTCCGGCCGGTCGGTCAGCACGTAGAGCGCGCCGTCGGGGCCGGCGCGCACGTCGCGCAGCCGCTCGCCGCGCTCGTGCAGCAGGATCTCCTGCGGCCCCGGCACGCCGCCCGCCATTGGGATGCGCCGCAGGCTGCGCTCCTTCAGCGCCGCGACGAACAGGCTGCCGCGCCAGTGCGGGAACAGCGCGCCGTCGTAGGCCGTCATGCCGGCCGGCGCGATCGACGGCGTCCATTCCACCAGCGGGTCGCGCAGGCCCGGCAGGCGGCGGAAGGGCGTGACGCGGGCGTAGGTGTAGTCGATGCCCCCGGTGGCCAGCGGCCAGCCGTAGTTCGCGCCCGCGTCGATGCGGTTCAGCTCGTCGCCGCCGCGCGCACCGTGCTCGTGCACGTAGGGCCGGCCGTCCAGCAACGCCGCGCCCTGCGGGTTGCGGTGGCCGAGGCTGTAGATCTCCGGCCGCACGCCGGGCCGGCCGCGCCAGGGGTTGTCGGCCGGCACGCTGCCGTCCGGCGCGATGCGCAGCAGCTTGCCGAGGTGGGTGTCGAGGCGCTGGGCGCCGGTGCGCTCGACATTGCCGTCGCCCATGCCCAGCAGCAGCGTGCCGTCCGGCAACCACAGCAGGCGGCCGCCGAAGTGCTGGGTGCCCGCCTTCGCCGGCTGCGACGTGAACAGCGGCTGCAGCCCGCTCAGGCGCTGGCCGTCGAAGCGCGCGCTGGCCACGCGCAGGTGGTTGGCGTCCGCGCGGCCGTGCGCGTAGCTGAGGAAGATCCGGCCGTTGCGGGCGAAGTCCGGGTCCACCAGCACGTCGAACAGCCCGGCCTGCCCGCGCACCAGCATCGGCGGCAGGCCGGCGACCGGGACCGCGCGCAGGGTCGGGCGGCCGTCCGGGCCGGGCTCGATCACCCGCAGGCGCCCGGCCCGCTCGGTCACCAGCAGGCGTCCGTCGGGCAGGAAGCCGAGCGACCAGGGATGGGCCAGCCCCTCGGCCACCACGTCGACCTGCAGTGCGGTCGGCGGCACCGGTCGGGGCGGCTCGGCGGCGGCCGGCGCGGCGCGCGGCCCGCCGACGCCCAGCAAGGCGGCGGCGGCCGCGGCCGCCGCCAGCACCTGGCGGCCGATCGCGACCAGGCGGGCCGGCGCCGACCCGCGGCCGCCGCGGCGACCGGGACCTGCGGGGGCGTGGAGGGCCGGCAGGACAGCGGCTGTCGAATCGCGCATCATCACGCGATGATGAGTGCACGCGAGGCCCACGGTTCCCACCGGCCGCCCGCCCGGGCGCGCTGGACGCGCACGCTCGGCGTCGCGCTGCTCGCCTGGGCGCTCGCCACCGCCTGGGGCTCGGTCGTGCAGACGCAATGGAACCTGCACGAGCTGCTCGCCTTCGGCGTCGAGGTGCCCGCGGCGCTGCGCTGGCGCACCACGGCGGAGGACCTGCTGGGCTTCGGCCCGGTCTACGGCGGGATCGTGGCCGCCGGCGGCGTGCCGGCGGGCCTCGCGGCCGCGTGGTTCGCGCGCCGCTGGCCGGCCGGCCGCAGCGCCTGGTTCGCGCTGGCCGGCGCCGTGGGGCTGGTCGCTGCCGTGCGCGCGGTCGACGCGGTCGCGCCGATGCCGGCCTTCATCGATGCGACGCGCCACCTGCCCGGCCTCGCGTCGATGGCCGCCGGCGCGGCGCTGGCCGGCCTGCTGCTCGGGCGCGTCACCGCGGCGCGCTGACGCGGGGCGCCGCCGGCCGCGGCCCGACGTCACGGCAGCGAGAAGTGGAAGCGGGCGCCGTGGCCGACCTCGGCCTCGGCCCAGATGTCGCCGCCGTGGCGGCGGATGATGCGCCGCACCGAGGCCAGGCCGATGCCGGTGCCGTGGTAGTCGGTGGCGCTGTGCAGGCGCTGGAACACGCCGAACAGGCGGTCGGCGAAGCGCATGTCGAAGCCGGCGCCGTTGTCGGCGATCGTGAAGGTGCGGGGCTGCGCCGGGTGGCGCCGGAAGCTGATCTCGGGCTGGGCGCACTTCGCGGTGTACTTCCAGGCATTCGCCAGCAGGTTCTCGATCACCACGCGCAGCAGGGTCGGGTCGCCCTGCACCTCCATGTCCGCGTCGATCGACAGCAGCACCTCGCGCTCGGGCTGCTGGCGCCGCAGGTCCTCGGCCACGTAGCCCGCCAGCTGCGAGAGGTTGACCGGCTGCCGCGCCAGCGGCTGGGTCGACAGCTGCGACAGCGCCAGCAGCGCGTCGATCATCGCGTTCATCCGGGCCGCGGCGCCGAGCACGCGGTCGAGGTGGTCGATGCCGACCCGGTCGAGCACGCGGCCGTAGTCTTCCTTGAGGATCTTCGTGAAGCCCTCGACCACGCGGATCGGGGCCCGCAGGTCGTGCGAGACGGTGTAGCTGAAGGCCTCCTGCTCGGCCTGGGCGGCGGCGCTCCGGCGGGCGGCCTCGTCGTCGGCCGGGGCGGGTGCCGGCGCGGCAACGGGGGTGGGGGCCGACGCAGCCGCTGCGGCGGCGTCCGCCGCCACCCGGCGCTGCAGGTCGGCCAGGGCCTCGCGGGCGGCGCGCTCGGCGCGCTGCAGGCGCAGCGCCAGCATCAGCGCCGCCGCGAGCGCCGCGAGCGCCAGCCCGAGCAGCGCCGGCCAGACCCAGGCGGGAGCCGGTGGTGCCGTCGCGGCCAGCGCCTGCGCCCGCAGCGGTGCGGCCGCCCCGGCGGCGGACAGCAGCGCCGCGACCCGTCCGGCCGCACGGCCGGCGGGCCCGACGGCCCGGAAGACGTGCGCCGCGTGCATCGCGGGCATTGTAAGGAGGCCGCCCGCGCCGGCGCAGGCCCTGGCGCCTGCCGTTTTTGCCGGTTCTGCTGGTTCAAGTTGCCCCACGGTCCGACCGAAATCCCTCCCAAGGAAGCGCCGGCCGGTTCGTGCTTCCCGGATTCCCGCCGGAACGGGCTGCCCGCAGCCCTTTCGATCGGGTGCGCTGCTCCTGCGACACCGTCTGCCGTCCCACGTGTCTGCTCCGCCCCACCTGACGCCCCGCCCGCCGCTCGCGCCGCTGCCCGCCGACGCGCCGCGCCGCGTGGCCGCGCGGCCCACGCCGCCGCGACCGCTGCGGCCGCAGGCCGGCGTGGTGTTCGCCGGCGCCTGGGCCTGGCTCGACGCCGTGCCGGCCGCGATGCTCGCGCTCGACCCCGTCACCCACCGCGTGCTGGCGCTGAACCCGGCGCTGCAGCGCCGCTACGGCCTGCGGCCCGCCCGCGTGCTGGGCCGCGCGGCCACCGAGCTGTTCGCCGGCCGCTTCGACGTCGAGCAGCTGGCGCGCCGGCTGATGCGCGGCGATGGCCGTGCCCCCGGCGCCGGCCTGCGCGTGGCCGCCGGCGACGATGGGCTGGCGCTGTCCTGGACCCGGCGCGGCCGCATCGAGCGGGCCCGGGTGCAGCAGCGCCTGCAGCCCGCCGGCCACGGGATGCCGGCGGCGCGCCTGCTGGTGGTGCACCCGCTGCCGCCGCTGTCGACCGCCACCGACACCGGTGACGACGCGGCCGCCGAGGCCTCGCCGCGCGAGCTCGCGCTGCGCCGCGCACGCGACGCGGCCCAGGCCGCCAGCCAGGCCAAGAGCCAGTTCATGGCCAACATGAGCCACGAGATCCGCACGCCGATGAACGGCATCCTCGGGATGACCGAGCTGCTGCTCGGCACCGCGCTGAACGATCGCCAGCGCCGCTTCGCGCAGGCGGTCTACCGCTCGGGCGAGGCGCTGCTGGAGATCATCAACGACATCCTCGACTTCTCGAAGATCGAGGCCGGCCGCCTGGAGCTGGCGCCGACCGAGTTCGTGCTGCGCAGCGTGGTGGAGGACACCCTGGAGCTGCTCGCGCCGCGGGCGCACGAGAAGGGGCTGGAGCTCAGCTTCCGCGAGGCCCCGGCGCTGCCCTGCCTGGTGCGGGCCGATGCGCTGCGGCTGCGGCAGGTGCTCACCAACCTGGTCGCCAATGCGATCAAGTTCACGCACGCCGGCGAGGTGGTGGTGGACGTGCGCCCGGCCGCCGGGCCCGCGCGCGACCCGCGGCGGCCGCTGCTGGAGTTCGTCGTGCGCGACACCGGGATCGGCATCGAGCCGCAGGTGCTGCCGCGGCTGTTCGAGGCCTTCACGCAGGCCCAGGGCGGCTCGAACCGCGCGCAGGGCGGCACCGGGCTGGGGCTGGCGATCTCGCGCCAGCTGGTCGAGCTGATGGGCGGCCGCATCCGGGTCGACAGCGCCCCGGGCCGCGGCAGCGCCTTCGCCTTCACGGTCCCGGTGGAGGACCCGCGGGCCGGCGACGCGGCCGCCACCGAGTGGCAGCGCCTGGGCGGCCCGGCCCAGCTGCCACCGCTGCGCGTGCTGGTGGTGGACGACCACCCGACCAACCGCAGCGTGCTGGAGAACATCCTGGCCGGCTGGGGCCTGGCGGTGGCCTCGGCGGCCGACGGCCGCGAGGCGCTGGAGCTGCTGCACCCCGCCTCGGGCGACGCGCCGGCCTTCGACGTGGCGCTGGTGGACATGAACATGCCGCGGATGGACGGCCTGAGCCTGGCGCGCGCGCTGCGCGACGGCGGCCGCCACCCGGGGTTGAAGCTGATCCTGCTGTCGTCCGGCTCGGCGGCGGACGACGTGCTCGCGTCGCAGCGCGCCGGCTTCGACCGCTTCCTGCCGAAGCCGGTGCGCCGCGTCGAGCTGCGCCAGGCGCTGCAGTCGGTGACGGAGCCCGAGGACGGCGACGCGGCCGGGCCGGCCGAGCTGCCGCGGCTGGCCGGCGAGGTGCTGGTGATCGAGGACAACCTGGTCAACCAGGAGGTCATCGGCCAGATGCTGCGGCGCTTCGGGCTGCGCGTCAGCGTGGCGGGAGGGGCCTTGCAGGGATTGCACAAGCTCTGTGAGGCACACTTCGACCTGGTGCTGATGGACATCCAGATGCCGGGGATGGACGGCATCGAGGCCCTGTCCTGGTTCCGCCGGGGCTCCGGCAGCCGATTCACCTTCCGCACCCCCTCGAGCACGCCCGTCATCGCCGTGACGGCCAATGCCCTCGGCGGCGACGAGGCCCGGCTGCTGGGCCTCGGTTTCGACGATTACCTCGCCAAGCCGTTCCGCCAAAATCAACTGCTCGCCATGCTGACCCAACGCCTGCGCCCGATGGCCCCCGCCGACGATTCCGCGCCCGCCCCCGGCGGTGCGCCGCAGGTCGGCGGCGTGCTCGACGCTGCCGCGCTGGACCGCCTGCGCGAACTCGACCCGCAGGGCCGCAACCGGCTGCTGGCGCGGGTGGCCGAGGCCTTCCACACCTCGGCCGGCCGGCTGCTGCCGCAGCTGCGCGACGCCGAGCGCGCGGGGGACCTGAACCAGGTGCGCCACGTCGCGCATACGCTGAAATCCTCGTCCGCGAGCGTCGGGGCGCTGCAGCTTTCGCAGTTTTGCGCAGAATTGGAGGGCCAGGCCCGTGCCGGACAGGTGGACAATCTGTCCCTGCAGGTCGATCGGATCTGCGACGAGCTCGAGGTGGTGCTGAAGGCCCTGAGGACCTTGATGGACGCGCCGGAATGAACGCCAGCCAAGATTGGGCGGACGAGGAATCCTTCGCCCAACCCAAGGTGCTGCTCGTCGACGACGACGAGGTGAACCTGCTGCTGACCTCGGTCGCACTGCGGGAGCGCGGCTTCGCCATCACCGAGGCCACCAGCGGCGACCGCGCGATCCAGCTGCTGGCCGACTGGCTGCCCGACGTCGTCGTGCTGGACGCGCTGATGCCCGGGCGCGACGGCTTCGAGACCTGCCGCTCGCTGCGCGAGCTGCCGGGTTTCGAGTCGCTGCCGGTGCTGATGCTCACCGGGCTCGACGACGACGCGTCGATCAACCGCGCCTACGAGGCCGGCGCCACCGACTTCTTCGTCAAGTCGAACCAGTGGAGCCTGCTGGCCGGCCGGCTGCGCTACCTGCTGCGCTCGTCGCGCACCCGGCTCGAGCTGGAGCGCAGCAAGTCGAAGCTGGCGCGCGCGCAGGACCTGGCCCGCATGGGCAGCTTCGACTGGCGACGCCAGCACGGCGCGCTGGTCTTCTCCACCGAGGCGCTGCGCGTGCTCGGCCTGGCGCCGGGCCAGGGGCTGGGCTTCCGTGCGCTGCTGCGCATGCTGTCCACCGAGGACCGCAGCGGCCTGCTGAGCGTGCTGCACGAGGTGCTCAGCCACAGCGCGGTGCTGGCCACCGACGTGCCGGTGACGCTGGAGGACGGCCGCCAGCGCATCATCCACACCGAGGCGGAGCCCGAGTTCAACGAGCACGGCCACCTGACCGGCTACACCGGCATCGTGCAGGACGTGACCGACCGGCGCCTGGCCGAGGACAAGATCCGCCACCTGGCCAATTTCGACGCGCTGACCGGCCTGCCGAACCGGCGCCAGCTGATCTGGCGCGCCGAGCGGGCGCTGGAGCATGCGAAGCGCCTGGGCCACCAGGTCGGCCTGCTGCTGATCGACCTGGACCGCTTCAAGGTCATCAACGACACCCTCGGCCACGGCGCCGGCGACGACCTGCTGATGGAGGTGGCGCGGCGCCTGCGCTCCTGCGTGCGCCACTCCGACCAGGTGCTGGAAAGCTCGCTGGAGAGCATGGGCTCGCGCTCGCACCGCACGCTGGAGGCGGTCGGCCGGCTGGGCGGCGACGAGTTCGTCGCGCTGCTGCCCGAGGTGGGCGACGAGCGCGATGCCGAGCGCGTCGCGATGCGGGTGCTGGACCTGATGCGCGAGCCGATCTTCGTCGGCGGCCAGGAATGCTTCGTGACCGCCAGCGTCGGCATCGCGCTCTACCCGCGCGACGGCACCACGGTGGCCGACCTGATCCGCAATTCCGACATGGCGATGTACTCGGTCAAGTCGGCCGGGCGCAACAACCTGTCGCTCTACCGGCCGGCGCTGGCCGGCAAGGGCCGCGAGAAGCTGGAGCTGGAAAGCGCGCTGCACAAGGCGATCGAGCGCAACGAGCTGGTGCTGCACTACCAGCCCAAGGTGGACGTGCGCTCGGCCCGCATGGTCGGCGCCGAGGCGCTGATGCGCTGGCAGCGCGGCGGCGTGCTCGTCCCGCCGGGCGACTTCATCCCGCTGGCCGAGGAAACCGGGCTGATCATGCCGCTGTCGGAGTGGGCGATCCGCGAGGCGGCGCGCCAGGTGCGCGTCTGGCAGGACAGCTTCGGCTTCGCCGACTCGATCGCGGTCAACCTGCCGAACCGCCTGTTCGAGCGCACCGACCTGGTCGAGCACATCCACCAGGCCGTGTCGCACTACGGTGTGCCGCACCACGCGATCGAGCTCGAGATCACCGAGACCGGCCTGATGCGCGACCTGCAGAACGTCATCCCGTCGCTGCATCGGCTGAACGAGATCGGCGTGGAGATCTCGATCGACGACTTCGGCACCGGCTACTCCTCGCTGGCCTACCTGACGACGCTACCGATCTCCGAGCTGAAGATCGACCGCAGCTTCGTGCGCGACCTCGGCATGACGCCGCAGAGCTCGGCGGTGGTCACCGCGATCATCGCGCTGGCCCGCTCGCTCGGGCTGCGCGTGGTGGCCGAGGGGGTGGAGAACCTGCGCCAGATGGAGGTGCTGCACCGGCTGGGCTGCACGGTGATGCAGGGCTTCCTGTTCAGCCGGCCGCAGATGCCCGAGGCGATCGAGAACTGGCTGCAGCAGACCGTGCTGCCGAAGAAGGCGCCATGGATCGGCCGGGCCGGCGATGCCGACATGGCCGAGGCGATGCGCATCGCCGACGAGATCGCCCAGCGCGCGACGCCGGCGGCCTGAGTCCCTCGGCACGCCGCTGCAGTTCCCCGCGGCCCGTCGCTCCCGCTGCTTCCCGCGATGTCGTCCACCCTCGTCTCCCGCCCCGCCGCGACCGCGCCGGCCGCGCTGGCGGGGGCGTCTCCCGCCGCCGCTGCGGCCACCGCCGCAGCGGATGCGGCGCTGCCGCTGGCGGACTGGATCGAGCGCGTGGTGCGCGGCCTCGACCGCGGCGGCCGCCACTGGACCCAGGCCCGCCGCAAGGAGGCGCTGCAGCGCGTGCTGGCGGCGAACCGGCGCGACGGCGAGCGGCTGCAGCAGCGCCTCGGCAGCCTGCTCGCGCAGTGGGAGCAGGACACGCCGGACCGCACGCCCGCCGAGCTCGACCAGGCCGCGGGCGGCACGCCGGCCGCCGCGCCGGCGGCCGCGGCACCGGCGGTCCTGCCCGCCGAGGGTCCGGCGCGCCAGGAAGCGGCCGCGGGGCCGCTGGCGCGGGACCGCGAGGCGGCCGCGCCGTCCGTCCATCCGCCGCCCGCCGGCCCCGACGCGGCCGAGCGCGACGCCTGGCAGGCGCTGCTCGCGCGCGTCGGCAGCAGCCTGCAGCGGGCCCTGCCCGCGCAGGATGCCGCGGCCGAGGCGCTGGCCGCCGAGCTCGAGGCGGGCACGCGTGCGCTGCGCGAGGCCCCGCCCGACGCTGCCCGCGCCGCGGCGCTGGCCGGGGCCTGCGACCGCGCCGACCGCCTGCTGGCCCACCACCGCGTGCTGGTCGAGCGCCTCGGCGGCTTGTGCGACGAACTGGTCGGCAGCCTGGGCGCGCTGGCCGAGGACGCGCGCTGGGCCGAGGGGCCGGCCGACGCCGTGCGCGCCCGGCTGGCCGACGGCCTGAGCGCGCGCGGCCTGCACGCGGTCACCGAGCTGCTGCGCCGCACGCGGGAGCGCCAGCAGCAGCTGCGCCGCCAGCGCGACGAGGCGCGCGATGCGCTGAAGGCCTTCCTGCCGCGCATGCTGGCCGAACTCGCCGCGCTGGGCGAGGCCTCGGGCCGCTTCCATGGCGAGGTGGCGCGCCATGCCGACCGCATCGCGCGCGCCGACACGCTGGAGAGCGTGGCCGGTGCGGTGCAGGAACTGGTCGGCGAGGCGCGCGACATCGAGGCGGTGTTCGGCCAGGCGCAGCGCCGCCTGCGCGACGAGCATGCGCGCGCCAGCGCGCTGGACGAGCGCGTCGGCCGGCTCGAGGGCGAGCTCCGGCGCCTGTCCGACGAGGTGGCCACCGACCCGCTGACCCAGCTCGCGAACCGGCGCGGCCTGTTCGCCGCCTTCGACGTGGAGCGCGCGCGCATCGCCCGCGGCGGCGAGCCGCTGGCGATCGCGCTGCTCGACGTCGACAACTTCAAGCGGCTGAACGACGACCTGGGCCACAGCGCCGGCGATGCGGCCCTGAAGCACCTGGCCGCCCGCGTGGCGCAGGGCCTGCGCCCGACCGACCACGTGGCGCGCTACGGCGGCGAGGAGTTCGTGCTGCTGCTGCCGGCGACCGCCGTCGACGACGCGTTGCGGCTGCTGTCGCGGCTGCAGCGCGGGCTGTCGGAGTCGCTGTTCCTGCACGAGCAGCGGCAGGTTTTCGTCACCTTCTCCGCCGGCGTCACCGCCTACCGGCCGGACGAGGCGCTGGAGGTCGCCCTGGAGCGTGCCGACCAGGCGCTGTACGAGGCCAAGCACGGCGGCAAGAACCGCAGCTGCGCGGTCTGAGCCGCCCGGCGACGCCGCCGCTCAGGCGGTGGGTTCGTCCGGCGTGCGCGGCTCGAGCCCGGCCAGCCGCCCGCGGCCCTCGGCCTTGGCGCGGTAGAGCATCGCGTCGGCGCGCGCGACCAGGCCCCGCCAGTCGCCGTCCGGCGCGCCGTGGGCCAGGCCGACGCTGGTGCCGATGCGCAGCCGCAGGCCGTCGACGTTGAACGGCGCGCGCGCCGCCGCGATCACCTGGTCGGCCACCCGCTGGGTGTCGACCGGGTGCCGCACCCCGGCCAGCGCGATCGCGAACTCGTCGCCGCCCAGCCGCGCCACCGCGTCGCTCGGCCGCACGATCTTCGCGACGCGCTGCGCGAACATGCGCAGCACCTCGTCGCCGACCGCGTGGCCGTGCTGGTCGTTCACCGGCTTGAAGTGGTCGAGGTCGAGGTAGAGCAGCGCCAGGTGCGCGCCTGCGCCGTCGCGCTGCAGCAGCCGGCCCAGCCAGTCCTCGAAGCCGGCCCGGTTCAGCAGGCCGGTCAGCGGATCGCGCCGGCTCAGCTGCAGCAGGCGGTTCTCCTCGCGCTTGTGGCTGCTGATGTCCTGGGCCACCGACACGAAGCCGTCGACGCTGCCGTCCGGCAGCCGCAGCGGGATGTAGGTGATCGCGAGGTGGCGCACCGTCGGGCCGTGCCCGTCGGCGCGCTCGAAGGACACCGTCTCGCCGGCCAGCGCGCGCAGCGCCCACGGGCGGCTGGCGTCGGACTCCTCGTCGCCCAGGATGCTGCGCGTCGGCTGGTCCACGATCTCGCCGCGGTCGCGGCCGAACCAGCGCTCGAAGGCGCTGTTGACGAAGCGGTAGCGCAGGTCCGCGCCGATCACCGCGACCAGCGCCGGGATCGCCTCCGTCACCGAGCGCAGCGTGGCCGACTGGCGCAGCAGCGCCTCGCGCGCCGCCGTCGCGTCGGTGATGTCCACGCCGATGCCGAAGTAGCCGCGCACCTCGCCGTCCGGACCGCGGTCCGGCACGAGCTGGCTCTGCATCCGGCGCAGCTCGCCGTCGATGCGGTCGTCGAACTCGAACTGCTGCTCGGTGCCTGCCAGCGCCAGGCCGACGTGGGCCTGCAGCAGCGCGGAATCCCCGTCGCCCAGCAGCTCGGCCCGGGTGCGGCCGAGGATGGCCTCGCGCGGACGCCCGAAGCGCCGGCACATCGCGTCGTTGACGAAGCGGTAGCGGCGCTGGGCATCGACGTAGGTGATGCGCACGGGCAGGTGGTTGGTGATCTGGCGCACGAAGCGCTCGCTGTCGGCCAGGCGCAGCTGCAGCTGCCGGCGCTCGGTCACGTCCTGCATCGCGCCGATCATGCGCACCGCGCGCCCGTCCTCGCGCTGCAGCTCGCCGACCACGTGCACCCAGGCCTGGCGCCCGGTGGCGGTGACCAGCGGCAGCTCCAGGTCCCAGGGCGTGCCGTGGCGCAGCGCCCGCTGCACCGCCTCGTCGATGCGGGCCCGCGCGTCGCCGACGAAGAAGCCCAGCGCGGTCTCCAGCGCGGGCTGGTAGTCGTCGGGCACCTCGTGGATGCGGCGCGTCTCGGCCGACCAGTCCAGCCGGCCGCTGCGCAGGTCCAGTTCCCAGCCGCCGACGCGGGCGACCCGGCCGGTGCGCTCCAGGAAGGCCTGGCTCGCGCGCAGCGTGTCCTCGGCGCGCTTGCGCTCGCTGATGTCGCGGCCCACCGAGTGCAGCAGCGGCTCGCCGTGCTCGTCGCGCTGCACGCGGTTGGTCCACGCGACCCAGCGTTCCGTGCCGTCCGCCGACACCATGCGGTTCTCGCCGGACACGATCGCATCGGTGTCGAACACGCGCCCCACCAATGCGTGCACCGCATCGCGGTCCGCGGGCTCGACCAGCGCATACAGGCTGGTGCCGGCCAGCGCCTCCGGCGTGCGGCCGAAATGGCGGGCGTAGGCCGGGTTCACGTAGACCAGCTCGCCATCGCGGCGCGCCAGCGAGACCAGCTCGTGCTGCTGCTCCACGATGCCGCGGTAGTGCTCCTCGCTGCGGGCCAGCACCCGCTCGTAGTGGCTGCGCGCGGACAGCGCGCCCTCCACCAGCTCGCGCCGCATCACCAGCGCACGGGCCGCGATGCCGGCCAGCTGGCGCAGCTGCTCGCGCAGCGCCGGGGTCAGCCGGCGCACCTGCTGGTCGACCACGCACAGCGTGCCGACCGCCTCGCCGTCCGGCAGCACCACCGGCGCACCGGCATAGAACACGACCCGCGCGTCGCCCGTGACCAGCGGGTTGTGGCGGAAGCGGGGGTCCAGGCGCGTGTCCGGCACCTCCAGCACATCGGCCTGCGTGATCGCATGGGCGCAGAAGGACTCGCGCCGCGGCAGGTCCGGCATGCCGTCCGCGCCGGTGACCGCCTTCGTCCACTGGCGCTCGGCATCGACCAGGTTGAGCAGCGCCATCGGCACCTGGCACAGGCTGGCGGCGAGCTGGGCAATCTGGTCGAACAGCGGCTCGGGCGCGGAGTCCAGCACCATCAGCGCGCGCAGGGCCTGCAGCCGACGCGCCTCGTCGGCCGGCCTCGGCGGCAGCGACGGGTCGTCGGCAACCGTGGGGATGACGGAGGCGTCGAACGGTGGCATCGGCGGATTCTCGCCGGGGGAGAGCGTCCATGGATCGCGTCGGCCGTGTAGGACGCGGGTAAACCCCAGGACCCTGTCGAAAACCGGGGTGCCGCTTCGTCGTCAGGGCAGGCAGACCCTCCGGAGACCCCGATGCCCCGATTCATGATCCAGGTCCGCGCCACCGCGATGAGCGAGGCCGGCGACTTCCCCGACGACCCGACGCTGGTTCCGCGCATGATGGCCTTCCACGACGAGATGGCCCGCGCGGGCGTGCTCGTCGACGGCGCCGGGCTGCAGCCCAGCAGCCAGGGCTTCCGCGTGCACTACGACGCGGCCGGGCGCCCCCAGGTGCTGGACGGCCCCTTCGCCGAGACCAAGGAACTGATCGCCGGCTACACGCTGATCGACGTGCCGTCGCGCGACGAGGCGCTGGCCTGGGCCCGGCGCTTTCCCGCGCCCTTTCCCGGCCTGGACTGCTGCATCGAGGTGCGCCCGCTGATGGGTGGCATCGACCTGCCGCCGGAGGACGCCGAGCGCCTGATCCGCGAGCAACTGGCGAGCATCAAGCGGGGCGGCTGAGGCCGCTGCGCTGCCGTCCTGCCGCTCAGCCGCCCCAGGCGCGGCGCTGGTCGGCCAGGAAGGGCCGGTCCAGGGCCTGGGCCGGCGCCTCGATGTCGGCCGGCCGCAGGCCCGTGGCAGCGAAATGGGCCTGCCAGTCCGCGACCACCGCCACCACCTCCCGCACCTGCGCCTCGGCCTCCGCACGGCCGAGTCCGAACTGCGCATGCTCCGACAGTGCGTTGTCCAGCGTCGCATCCATCAGGTCGATGCCCACGCGCATCTGCTGGTAGCCGAGGCCGTGGCCCGACGGCAGCACGTCGAACGCGGGGGGCAAGGCGTACTCGCCGCGGTCGGTCATCAGCAGGGCGTGGTGTCGATGCCGTCGTCGGTTTCCGGAGACTTCAGCACCCAGGGCTCGCCGTCGATGTCGAGCAGCGCCTTCGGCCGCGCCCCGCCCATCGTCACGCCCAGGGCGCCGAAGCGCTCGTCCCCCCGAAATAGAGGTACTCCATGAGGGGCAGGCGTGACGGCTTGCCGAGCAGGCGGATCATGCGCTCGCCCCAGCGGTCCGGCCGGGCATCGTCGACCGCGCCAACCGCGGTGTCCTTGTCCGGCGGGAGAAAGCTCACGTCGCGCAGCGGCAGGTCCTCGCTCAGCGGGAAGCCGGCTGCCAGCCAGCCGGCCGGGTAGCGCAGCGAGACGCCACGGCTCGCGCGCACGAAGCCGAGTTCGCCGATGGGCAGGGGCCGCGCCGGGTCGCCCGTCCACCACAGGTACAGGGTGTCGACCGGCTGCCAGGCTGGGGCGTCCAGGGCCGCCATCAGGCACCTTCCGGGGTCTTCCGGGCAGGCGGACGGCGCGCCGACGTGGCACCGCGCGCCTGCGCCGCGCGCAGGCGCGCGTCCAGCGACAGCGGCGAGCGCACGGCACGCTCGCGCGCGACCCGCAACTCGCCTTCCAGTGCGCCCAGGTCGAACTGCGGCACCGCCAGCTCGGGCAGCCCCCGGTCCCGGCCGATCAGCCACAGGGCCGTGGCGTAGGTGCAGATCGCCACCCCCGGATCGCCCTGCTCCATGCGCACCAGCGTCGGCTCCGACACCCCGATGCGCCCGGCCCAGGCCCGCAGCGACTCCTTGCGCCGCTTGCGGGCGAGGGACAGGTTCGACCCCAGCTCGCGCAGCAGCGCCCGCAGGGCGGGAGGCAGCTCGATCGAGGCCTGGGATCGCTTTGGCATGACAAAGATACTGGCAAAAATGCCCGAATGACCTTGTCTTCATCGGTCGACGCGTGGATGGCCTGCAGCGGTGACGCCTCACAGGGGAACCGGAGGCGGCCCCATCGGTCGCCGCGATCCCCGTCGATCAGGAACGCCCGTCGCGTGTATCGATCTGCGCAACAGCGATCGTCAACGTGGCGGCTTCCTCGCGCCGCCGTCCGTGCCCGCTGCGTCGCCCTGCGGACCGATCTCGAAGGCTTGGCGAACGACTTGGACCACCGAGTCCCACAGACCGGGCTCTTCCAGGATCGGAAGCTCCTTGCGAAGCGCGCCGCTGAGCTCGCCCTCGTTGTTCCGTACCGAGCGGATGACGCGGTCGATCTGGGCGTCCGGCATCTCAACGATCTCTTTGATGGCCGAGCGCGCTTGGGCGTGGCTTCGAAGGTAGCGCGACGCCTCGAGCATGTCCTCACGGACCGTGCGTTCCACGACGTCGGCCATGTAGGCGACGTGATGGCTCAGGTCGAGATAGCGCCAGGCATGGCGGGCGGTTTCCGAGCCGTCGAAGACGAAGTTCGAGGTGATGCCGTCGGGGAAGGCGGTCGGGGTCTCGGAAAACCGGTAGGTGCCGGCCAGGGTATGCAACAAGGGCCGCGACACGACATCGAGGATGCGCTCATACGCGCGGCGCTCGGCGGCGTCGCTGGTGATCCATGACGACACGGGCAGGATCATCGGCTCCTGGACCACCCCGTCGCGCCGCAGAACGTCGTTGACGAGGAAGCGATGCACGCGGCCATTGCCGTCGGCCAGCGGGTGGATGTAGACGAAGCCGAAGGCCGCCACCGTGCTTCGCATCACCGGCGACTGACCGCGGGTCCTGTCGAGGAAGGTCTGCAAGCCAGCCAGCATGTCCGCCAAGTCCTCCGGCGGCGGCGCGATGTCGTGGACGATGTCCTGGTAGCGCACGACCTCGCCGACGAAGACGGGCGACTGTCGAAGTCCGAAGCGCTGGACCGTCGTGCGCTGACCCAGGATCTCGCGCTGCAGTTCGGCCAGCGAGGCGTCGTCCAGCGGTGGGTGGTCGCCTTGCCCTGTCCGACGGGCGAGCACGTCTGCGAATCGCTGGATGCGGTCGGACTTGTCCGCTTCTCCCTCGATCTCGAAGCTGGCGCGGCTTTCGCGCAGGGTCATCCAGACGGCCGAGCGCATCAGCAGCTCGGTACCGAACTCGGCCTCCAGGTCATGGATCAAGGCGCGCACGTCCAGATCGAGCGCGGCAGCCCCGGCCTGGGCCTTGACGATCATCGGGCAGAAGGCGCGCGTGCCGGGCATGTTGTCGCGGATGCGCCAGCGCCTGTTCAGCTCGCCTCGGCCGGGCGTCGCGGTCACCAGTCCCTGATCGCTGATCGCATCGTGGTAGCCGCCGCCGAGCGCCGCGGGAACGGGCAGCTGCTGTCCGGTGAAGAACTCGTGCAGGAACGCTGCGCGCCTGGCGTACTGACCAGTCGGCTCGTCGGCCACCCAGGCAGCGACGTCGCCGGCGTCGCAGCGGGCGAAGACGCGCGACAGCAGCTCGAAGTGCGGGACCTCGTGCTTGAGGTGGAAGGTCAGGTGTCCGCGCAGCGTCGCATCGGGGCGCATGGCCTCGACGTAGCTTTCGATGGTGGTGGCTTGACCGACGTGCGAGGCCCTGCGACCGGCGATCCGGCTCGACACCGGCAGCGGCATGACGAGCTCGACACCGTACCGCCGGGCCAGCCAGGCCCCGCCAATGGGATCTTCGACGCCTTCCATCCGGCCATTCTGCGAGATATCGGTCTCGCTCGATCAAAAACGATGCGAGCGGGGCAGGAAGTGTTCAAAAACGATCTCGCCGCGCCACCCGATCCGGCACGGCCGGTTAGCGGCCGTGGTGCGCAGAAGACCGCTGCGCAAGCCCCGCAACGCTGAGGCCCCTCGCCAGCAGGTGGGACGGCGCCGGGCCGACGGCCCGTCATGCTTCCGAGACCGCTTCCGCGCTTCATTGGGACGTCGGACGAAGCGTGAAACGACGCCCTTGGCGGAAGCGGTGAGATTCGAACTCACGGACGGTTGCCCGTCGCCGGTTTTCAAGACCGGTGCAATCGACCACTCTGCCACGCTTCCCGATCCGCCACCGAGGGCGGACGCTGCCCGTCCATTCTAGGCGGCCGCCCCCGGCCCGGCACCAGCGCCCACCGCGGCGGCGGGCTGCGTCGGAGCCCCGGGAACCTGGGCCTGCGCGCAGGGTACCTGCACCAGCTCGCGCCGCCCGCCGTCGACGCGCATCGCGCTGAGCGCGCCGCCCCAGACGCAGCCGGTGTCGAGCGCGAGCAGGTCGGGGCGGTCGATCAGGCCGAGGGTGGACCAGTGGCCGAAGGCGATGGGGACGCCGGCGGTGCGGCGGCCGGGGGCCTCGAACCACGGGACGAGGCCGGCCGGGGCGTCGGCGGCGCCTTCCTTGCTGGCGAAGTCGAGGCGGCCGTCGGGATGGACCCAGCGGATGCGGGTGAGGGTGTTGACGACGAAGCGCAGGCGGTCGTCGCCGGCGAGCCCGTCGGACCAGCGGTCGGGCTGGTTGCCATACATCACGTGCAGGAAGGCGGGCAGGTCGTCGCCGCGCAGCCGGGCCTCGACCTCGGCAGCAAGGCCGAGCGCCTGCTCGCGGTCCCAGGCGGCGGCGACGCCGGCATGCACGAGCAGCCAGCCGTCGCGCAGGTCGGCCAGGCGGCGCTGGCGCAGCCAGTCGATCCAGTCGTCGCGCCGCGGGTGGTCGAGGATGGGGCCGAGGGTGTCGCTGCGGTGCGGCGGGCGCACGCCGTGCGCGACCGCGAGCAGGTGCAGGTCGTGGTTGCCGAGCAGGCAGGTGGCGCTGGCGCCGAGGGCCTTCAGGCGCTCGAGCGTCGCGAGGCTCGCGGGGCCGCGGTTGACGAGGTCGCCGAGCACGCTGAGGTGGTCGCGCGAGGGGCTGAAGGCCAGCAGGTCGAGCAGGCGGGCGAGGGCGTCGTCGCAGCCCTGCAGGTCGCCGAGGAGGTAGTGCATCGGGCGATTCTGCTACCCTCGGCGCCTCGGAACGACCCGTGGCCCTGGCGCCCGCGACATGGACGTCGCCCTGCTGATCTTCCTGATCGTCCTCAATGCGCTCTTCGCGATGTCGGAGATGGCGCTCACCGCCAGCCGCAAGGCCCGGCTGCAGGTGATGGTGGAGACCGGCGATGCCGGCGCCCGCGCGGCCATGGAGCTGCACGACGATCCGACCAAGTTCCTGTCGGTGGTGCAGATCGGCATCACCTCGATCGGCGTGCTGAACGGCATCGTCGGCGATGCCGCGTTCTCCGGCCCCTTCGCCGAGTGGCTGCGCGAGCGGCTGGGGCTGGCCGAGCGCGCGGCCACCATCAGCGCCACCGCGATGGTGGTGGTGGTGATCACCTTCGTGACCATCATCTTCGGCGAGCTGGTGCCCAAGCGGCTCGGGCAGATGTACCCGGAGAGCGTGGCGCGGCTGGTGGCGCGGCCGATGGAATGGCTGTCGCTGCTCACCCGGCCCTTCGTGAAGCTGCTGTCCTTCTGCACCGACGGCGTGCTCTCGCTGCTGGGCATCAAGGGCGGGCCTTCGCGCAGCGTGACCGAGGAGGAGATCGCCGCGCAGCTGGAGGAGGGCCTGGACGCCGGCGTGATCGAGGCCCAGGAGCACCAGATGGTGCGCAACGTGTTCCGCCTCGACGACCGCCAGGTCGGATCGATGATGATCCCGCGCGCCGAGATCGTGTGGCTGGACGCCAACGAGCCGGCCGAGGAGCTGGTGCGCACGCTCGGCGCCGACGACCACTCGCGCTACCCGGTGTGCCGCGGCGGCCTCGACGACGTGCTCGGCGTGGCCAGCGCGCAGGGCCTGCTGCACCAGGTGCTGCAGGGCCGGCCGCTGTCGCTGGTCGAGGGGCTGGAGGCGCCGGTGTTCGTGCCCGAGACGCTGTCGGGCATGGAGCTGCTGGAGCAGTTCCGCGCATCCGGTGCGCAGCTCGTCTTCGTCGTCGACGAGTACGGCGAGGTGCAGGGCATGATCACCGTGCGCGACGTGCTGGAGGCGATCACCGGCGAGTTCACCGCGCCGAGCGCCGACGACGCCTGGGCCGTGCAGCGCGAGGACGGCAGCTGGCTGTTCGATGGCCTGATCCCGGTGCCCGAGCTGAAGGACCGCCTCGCGCTGAAGGAACTGCCCGAGGAGGACCGCGGCCGCTACAACACCCTCGCCGGCATGATCATGCTGCTGCTCGGCCGGCTGCCGGCGATCACCGACCGCGTCGACTGGGAAGGCTGGCGCTTCGAGGTGGTCGACCTCGACGGCAAGCGCATCGACCGCGTGCTGGCCCGCCCGCTGGACGAGCCGCCGCCATCGACGCTGCCGCTCGGCGGCGGCCTCTGAGACCTGCCTTTCTCCGCGATTCCCCCCGACCTGCCGGCGCCCCGCGTGCCCGGCCCGAAAGACCGCATGAGCTCACCCACGCCCTACCGCGAACCCGTGCTGCTGAACGCGCAGCTGCACCGCCACAAGCGCCTGAAGCCGGTCGACGACCTGGCGATGCTGGCGCAGTCGCACGGCATCTACCTGAACGTGGTCGAGTTCGGCCCGGCCTCGCTGGCCTACCCGATCATCTTCGTGCCCGGCACCGCGGCGAACCCGCAGATCGCGCCGGTGGCGATGCTGGGGCTGCGGCAGAACGACAACCTCTTCCTCGTCGATGGCCGCTGGGACGCGCCCTACATGCCGGCCTACGTGCGCCGCATGCCCTACCTGAGCGCGCCGATGGCCGGCACCGACCAGGTCGGCGTCTACATCGACGCGCAGTGGCCCGGGCTCAACGACACCGAGGGCGAGCCGCTGTTCGGCGCCGACGGCGAGCCGGCGCCGGCGCTGCAGGGCGCGATCGAGTTCCTGAAGGCCTACGACATCGAGCAGCGCCGCACCCAGCAGCTGTGCGAGCGGCTGAAGGCGCTGGGCCTGTTCACCGACATGAAGGCCGACGTGCAGCTGCCCGACGGCAGCAGCCTCGCGATCGACGGCTTCATGGTGATCGACGAGCCCAAGCTGGCCGCGCTGCCGGAGCACGTGGTGATCGAGCTGCACCGCAACGGCGCGCTCGGCCTGGTCCACGCCCACCTGGTCTCGCTCGGCCACCTGCAGCGCCTGGTCGACCGCCACGTGCAGCGCCACCTGCTGCGCCCGGGTACCCCGGCCGGCGCGGCGCCGGCCGCGAACGATGCGCCTGCCGCGAACGACGCCGCGGACCCGGCGGCCGAGCCGCCGCCGGCCACCCCCGGCTGAGCACGCGATGAGCGCGCCCTTCGAGGCCTTCCTGTCGACGCCGCAGGCGCTGGCCGCCTTCGACGCGCCGGCGGTGGTGCAGGCGATGCTCGACGTGGAGGCCGCGCTGGTGCGCGCGCAGGCCGCGGTCGGCCTGGTGCCGCTGCCGGCGGCCCAGGCGATCGCCGGCGTCTGCAAGGCCGAGCTGTTCGACGTGCCGGCGCTGGTCGCGGCCAGCGGCCGCGCGGGCAGCCTGGCGATCCCGCTGGTCCGGCGGCTGACCGAGACGGTGGCGCTGTTCGACGCCGAGGCGGCCGGCTACGTGCACTGGGGCAGCACCAGCCAGGACGTGATCGACACCGCGCTCGCGCTGCTGCAGCGGCGGGCGCTGGCGGTGCTCGACGCCGACCTGGCGCGTCTCGCCGCGGCGCTGCTCGCGGTGGCGCACACCCACGAGGAGGCGCCGCTGCTCGCGCGCACGCTGCTGCAGCCGGCCCAGGTCATCAGCTGGGGCCACAAGGCGGTCGGCTGGATCGCGCCGCTGCTGCGCACGCGCAGCGCGCTGCGCGTGGCCGCCGAGGCGGCGCTGCAGCTGCAGCTCGGCGGTGCGGTCGGCACCCGGGCCATGCTCGGCCCCGAGGCCGATGCGATCGCGCGCCACATGGCCGAGGCGCTCGGGCTGCGGCTGCCGCCGGATGCCTGGCATACCCAGCGCGACGAGGCCGCCCGGCTGTATGCCGAACTCGGCGTGCTGTGCGGCGTGCTCGGCAAGCTGGCGCGCGACCTGTCGCTGCTGGCGCAGGCCGAGGTCGGCGAGGCGGCCGAGCCCTCGGGCAGTGGCCGTGGCGGCTCGTCGGCGATGCCGCACAAGCGCAACCCGGTCGCGTCGATGGTGGCGCTGGCGGCGGCGCTGCGCGCGCCGCAGCGCGTGGCGGCGCTGCTGGCGGCGATGGTGCAGGAGCACGAGCGCGGGCTCGGCAACTGGCAGTCCGAGCTGGCCGAGGCGGCCGGCCTGTTCCAGAGCGCGATGGGCGCGGCCGCGGCACTGGCCGAGGCCGTCGAGGGCCTGCAGGTGGACCCGGCGCGGATGCGCCGCAACATCGACGCGCTGCACGGGCTGGTGTACGCCGAGGGCGCCTCGATGGCACTGGCCGCCGCCGGCCTCGGCAAGTCCGGAGCCCATGCGCTGCTGGAGCGGCTGTCGCGGCACACCGCCGCCACCGGCGAACCGCTGGCCGAGGGCCTGCGTGCCGCGCTGCAGGCCGATGCGGTGCTGCGCGAGCGCCTCGGGCCGGCCTTCGCCGCCGAACGCCTGGACGCCACGCTCGAGGCCCTGTTCGATGCCCGGCGCGCCGCCGAGCCGGCGATCGCGCGGGCGCGGCCGCGGCTGGCGGCGCTGCAACGCGAGGCCCGCGCGCTGGAGGAAAGCCCGCCCCCCTGGCCGGCGCCCGCCGGCGCCGGCTGAAGCCCCACTCGCGCCAGGCCGACCGGGCCCGGCGCGCCCGTCCGGCCGCGGCCGGCGCCCTTGTCCCTGGAGACCCGACCCGATGAGCGAGCGACAGCAGGATGACTTCGACCGCGGCCTGCGCAACCGCCGAGCCGTGCTCGGCGATGCCTGGGTGGACCAGTCGCTGGACCGCGCCAGCGCCTTCAACGACGAGTTCCAGAGCCTGATCACGCGCTATGCCTGGCACGACATCTGGGGCCGGCCCGGGCTGGACGTCGTCACGCGGCGGCTGCTGGTGCTGGGCATGACCATGGGCCAGGCCCGCTGGGAGGAGTTCGAGCTGCACTGCCGTGCCGCGGTGCGCGGCGGCGTGCCACTGGAGACGATCAAGGAAACCCTGATGCAGGGCGCGATCTACTGTGGCGTGCCGGCGGCCAACACCGCGTTCAAGCTGACGCTGCAGATCCTGCGCGAGGAGGGCCGGCTGCCGCCGCCGGCGCCGCTGTCCGAGGGGGTGCGGGTGGTGCACCACCACACCTTCAGCCAGCCGCAGCTGCACGCGGCGGTGCAGGGCGCCGGGCCCGGCGTGCCGGTGGTGCTGTCGCACGCGCTCGGGCTCGACCTGCGCATGTGGGACGCGCTGGCCGCCGAGCTCGCGCCCGGCCGCGCGGTGCTGCGCTACGACCACCGCGGCCACGGCGGGTCGGCGGTCCCGCCCGGCCCCTACACGCTGGACGCGATGGTCGACGACGCTGCCCGGCTGCTGCGCGAATGGGGCCGCGGGCCGGTGGTCTTCGTCGGCCTGTCGATGGGGGGCATGGTCGGGCAGGGCCTGGCGCTGCGCCACCCCGAGCTGCTGCGCGGGCTGGTGATCGCCAACTCGACGGCGCGCTATCCCGAGGCGGCGCGGGCCGCCTGGGCCCAGCGCATCGCCGCGGTCGAGGCCGGCGGCATGGCGGCGATCGCGCCGATGGTGGTCGAGCGCTACCTGCATGCCGACTTCCGCGCCGCCCAGCCGGCGGTCGCCGAAGCCCTGCGCGCCACCCTGCTGCGCTGCGACCCGGCCGGCTACGCCGCCGCCTCGGCCGCGGTGGCCGGCGTCGACTGGCTGGATGCGCTGCCGGCGCTGCGCTGCCCGACGCTGGTCATCGCCGGCGAGCGCGACGTCGGCGCGCCGCCGGAGATGGCGCGCGCGATGGCCGACGCGATCCCCGGCGCCCGGCTCGAGCTGCTCGCCGATGCCTCGCACCTCAGCGTGGCCGAATCGGCCTGGCGCTTCGGGGAGCTGCTGCGCGGCTTCCTGGCGGGCATCGACGCAGGCAGCCCCGCGTGACCGACCCCGCCCGGCGCCTGCTGCGCACCTTCCTGACCGGCCTGCTGGCCGCGCTGCCGCTGATCGCGACGGTCGCGGTGCTGGTGTGGGCGGCGCGCCTGCTCTACGACTGGCTCGGCCCCGGCAGCCTGGTCGGCCACATCCTGGTGGCGATCGGCTTCGGCGGCGTCGTGTCCGAGGTGGTGGGTTACCTGCTGGGCGTGTGCATCGTCTGCGTCGCGATCTTCGCGCTCGGCCTGCTGGTGCAGTCGCGGATGCACGGCGTGCCCTCGCGGCTGCTGAACGGCGTGCTGCAGCGCATCCCGGTGGTGCGCAACGTCTACGACCTGGCGAAGAAGTTCGTCGACCTGCTGGCGCAGCGCGATGCCAGCCAGACCCGCTCGATGCGCCCGGTCTGGCTGAGCTTCGGCGGGCCCGGCGGCGCCGCGGTGCTGGGCCTGCTGTCGACGCCGGAGCCGGTGAGCGTCGGCGGCCGTGCCTACGTCGGCGTGCTGGTGCCGACCGCGCCGGTGCCGGTCGGCGGCGGGCTGCTCTACGTGCCGCAGGAATGGGTGCACCCGGCGGAGATCGGGGTGGACGGGCTGACCAGCATCTACGTGTCGATGGGCATCACCTCGTCGCAGCACCTGGGCGCGGCCATCGTGCCCGGCGGGCCGACGCCGGGGCCGGCCACCGACGGGTCCCTTCCCGACGCGGTGCCGGGCACGAGGCCGGACGTCGACGGACATGCCGCGGGCGCCGCCGCCGCGGCGCCGATGCGGCCGCAGACGCCCGCGTCCTGATGCAGCGCGCCGTGCGATGAGCGCACGGCCTGCTCGCTTCCACCATTCCCCGGGCCGCGGCGGCTGACTAGCATCCGGGCTTTGCCTGCGCGCTGCGCCACCCCGGGTCGGACCGCGGTGCGCGGCCGTGCCGTCCGCCCCCAGGAGACACCCATGACCGCATTCCCCCCGTCCCGCCTGCGCAGCCTGGCCGCCGGCGCCCTGCTGGCCGCGGCCGGCGCCGCTTCGCTTCCGGCCGCCGCCCAGGAGGTCACGCTGAAGTTCCACCACATCTGGAACCCGCAGGCCATGGCCTCGGTGAACGTGATCGGGCCCTGGTGCGACAAGATCGCGGCCGAGTCGAACAACCGGATGAAGTGCCAGATCTTCCCGGCGATGTCGATGGGCGGCACCCCGGCCCAGCTGGTCGACCAGGTGAAGGACGGCGTCGCCGACGTGGTGATCACGCTGCCCGGCTACACCGCCGGCCGCTTCCCCAGCACCGAGGCCTTCGAGCTGCCCTTCATGTGCAACTCGGCCGAGGCCGGCGCGCGTGCCACCTGGGACTACATGGGCAAGTACTCGCTGAAGGAGTTCCCCGGCACCAAGCTGCTGGCCACCTGGGTGCACGACGAGGGCTACGTGCACACCCGCGACAAGCCGGTGAAGACCCTGGCCGACTTCAAGGGCCTGAAGATGCGCGCGCCGACGCGGCAGACCAACAAGCTGCTGGCCTCGCTCGGCGCGTCGCCGGTGGGCATGCCGCTGCCGGCGATCCCGGACGCGGTCGGCAAGGGCACGATCGACGGCTTCCTGCTGCCGTGGGAGGTGATGCCCTCGCTGAAGCTGCACGAGATGGTGAAGTACCACAGCGAGACCGACCCCAGCCGCCCGGCGCTGTACAGCGCGGTCTTCGTGTTCGCGATGAACCAGGCGAAGTACGACAGCCTGCCGGCGGACCTGAAGAAGGTGATCGACAACCACAGCGGCGCCGCCTTCTCGCAGCAGATCGGCAAGATCTGGGACAACAGCCAGGCCGCCGGCCGCAAGCTCGCGCAGGAGCGCGGCAATGCCTTCTACACGGTGCCGGCGGCCGAGCTGGACAACTGGGTCAAGGCCTCGCAGCCGCTCTACGCGGACTGGATCGCCGACATGGACAAGCGCGGCCAGAACGGCAAGCAGATGCTGCAGGACGCGCGCGACCTGCTGGCCAAGTACCGGACGAAGTGATTGCGGCGGCGCGCCCGTGCGGCGCGTCGGCCAGGGGCCCCGTGCCGGGGCTGGCGGGACAGGGCCGGGCGGCGTCGCCCCGGCCCTTTCTTTTGCGCCGGGCCGCGCCGCAGTGCGGCGAGAATGTCCGGCAAGGCGGCCGACAGGGGCCGGGGAGGGGAAATGCGACGCTGGCTGGAGGCGGTGGCCCACGGGTTCGCCGTGCTGGGCGGGGTGTGTGCGTGCGCGGTGGCGCTGATGGTCTGCGTGAGCATCGTCGGCCGCGCGGCCTGGGCCCGGCCGATCACGGGTGACGTCGAGCTGACGCAGTTCGGCATCGCGCTGGCGATCTCGCTGTGCCTGCCGTGGTGCCAGGCGCGCCGCACGCACATCCTGGTGGACTTCTTCACGCAGCGCGCGTCGGCCCGCACCCAGCGCCGGCTCGACAAGGCCGGCGCGCTGCTGATGGCCGCCACCGTGCTGCTGCTCGCGTGGCGCACCGGCGCCGGTGCGGTGGCGGTCGCGCAGGCCGGCGAGGCCTCGATGATCCTGGACCTGCCGATGTGGTGGACCTACGCCTCGCTCGCGCCCGGCCTCGCGCTGGCGGGCGTGATCGCGCTCGTCGATGCCGTCGCCGGGCCGGCTGCGCCGGGCGGCGAGCCCGGGCCCGAGGGAGCGGCGCGATGAGCCCGACCGCGATCGGGCTGACGATGTTCGCCGGCATGCTGCTGCTGATGGCGCTGCGCGTACCGATCGCCGCGGCGATGTTCATCCCCGGCGCGCTCGGCTACGCGGCGCTCACCAGCGACGCCGCGCTGCTCAACCTGATCAAGGGTTCGTCGGTGGCCCGGCTGACGGTCTACGATCTGTCGGTGATCCCGCTGTTCCTGCTGATGGGCCAGTTCGCCACCCAGGGTGGCCTCAGCCGGCGCCTGTTCGGCGCCGCCGCCGCCTTCGTCGGCCACGTGCGCGGCGGGCTGGCGATGGCGGCGGTGATCTCGGCCGCGGCCTTCGGCGCGGTCTGCGGCTCCTCGGTGGCCACCTCGGCGACGATCACCCAGGTGGCCTACCCGCAGATGCGCCGCCTCGGCTACGACGGCCGGCTGTCGACCGCGTCGCTGGCCGCCGGCGGCACGCTGGGCATCCTGATCCCGCCGTCGGTGCCGCTCGTGGTGTACGCCATCCTGACCGAGCAGAACGTCGCCAAGCTGTTCGCCGCGGCGATGGTGCCGGGGCTGCTCGCCGCCGCCGGCTACCTGCTCGTGATTGCCTGGGTCTGCCGTCGCCGGCCCGCGTCGGCGACCGTCAGCGCGCCCACGCCGTGGCCCGAGCGCTGGCGCGCGCTGGCCGCGATCTGGCCGATCGTGCTGATCTTCGCGCTCGTCTTCGGCGGCATCTACGGCGGCCTGTTCTCGCCCACCGAGGGGGCGGCGGTGGGGGCGGTCGGCACCTTCGTCGCCGGGCTCGCCGGGCGCGAGCTGGACCGCGCCGGCATCGTGCGCAGCTTCCTCGGCACCGCCGAGACCTCGGCGATGGTCTTCCTGATCTTCCTCGGCGCCGACATGATGAACTCGGCGCTGGCGGTCACGCAGATGCCCGCGGCGATCGCGCAGTGGGTCTCGCACCTGGCGGTGCCGCCGGTGGCGGTGGTGGCGGCGGTGCTCGCGCTGTACGTGCTGCTCGGCTGCGTGATGGACGAGCTGTCGATGCTGCTGCTGACGATCCCGGTGATCTTCCCGGCCGTGATGGGCCTGGACCTGTGGGGCCTGCCGGCCGAGGGCAAGGCGATCTGGTTCGGCATCCTGGTGCTGATGACCGTCGGCATCGGGCTGGTGGCACCGCCGGTCGGCCTGAACGTCTACGTCGTCAACGGCATCGCGCGCGACGTGCCGATGGCCGAGACCTACCGCGGCGTCTGGCCCTTCCTGGCCAGCGACGCGCTGCGCCTGCTGCTGCTGCTGTTCGTGCCCTCGGTCGCGCTCGGCCTGGTCGGGTGGCTGTTCCGGTGAGCCACCGCCGGGCCGCCGCCAGCGCGAACGCCGCCGTGCGCGGCGCCTGGGAAGCCCGGTGAGCGCCGGTGCCGCGGTCGACCCGGCCGGGTCCCCGGGCGCGGACGCGTCGCATGCCGACTTCGCGACCCTGTTCGACTTCCTGCCGATCGGCGCCTACCGCTCGCTGCCCGATGGCACCCAGCTGCGCGCCAATCCCGCGCTGGTGCGGCTGAATGGCTACCGCAGCGAGGCCGAGCTGCTCGCCGCGGTGCACGACATCGGCCGCGAGTGGTACGTCGAGCCCGACCGCCGCGCCGAGTTCTGCGCGCGCATGGAGCGCGACGGCCACGTCACCGGCTTCGTGTCGGAGATCTGGCGCCACGGCAGCCGCGAGCGCATCTGGATCAGCGAGAACGCCCACGTCGTGCGCGACGCCGCGGGCCGGCTGCTGTTCTACGAGGGCACGGTCGAGGAGATCACCGACCGCGTGCAGGCCCAGGCCGCGCTGCGCCGCAGCGAGGAGGAGCTGCGGCTGCTGACCGCGCAGCTGCCCGGCGTGCTGTACCGCCTGCTCGTCACGCCCTCCGGACAGCGTCGCTACACCTTCGTCAGCGAGGGGGTGCGCGAACTGTGCGGCGTCACGCCGCAGCAGGTGATGGACGACCCCGAGCTGCCGCTGCGCCTGGTGCACCCGGAGGACGTGCCGGTGGTGGCGGACCACCTGTCGTCGCCCGAGGCGGCGCGCCGGCCGATCGATGCGGTGTTCCGCATCGTCGCGGCCGACGGCCGGGTCAAGTGGGTGCAGATGAGTTCCTCGGCCGCGTCGGTCGACGAGCGCGGCACGCTGCGCGTCGGCGTGATGGTCGACATCAGCGAGCGCAAGCAGGCCGAGGCCCTGATCTGGCAGCAGGCGAACTTCGATGCGCTGACCGGCCTGCCCAACCGGCGCATGCTGCGTGACCGGCTCGAGCAGGCAATCCGC
Organism: Pseudideonella sakaiensis; assembly: GCF_001293525.1. Taxonomy (GTDB): domain Bacteria; phylum Pseudomonadota; class Gammaproteobacteria; order Burkholderiales; family Burkholderiaceae_C; genus Ideonella_A; species Ideonella_A sakaiensis. The sequence continues at coordinate 83,775 of NZ_BBYR01000002.1, forward strand.
CAGTGCCGGCGCGACGGCAGCCGGCTGGCGGTGCTGTTCGTCGACCTGGACCACTTCAAGCAGGTCAACGACACCGTGGGCCATGCCAAGGGCGACCTGCTGCTGGTCGAGGCGGCGCGCCGCATCGTCGGCTGCGTGCGCGAGGTCGACACGGTCGCGCGCTTCGGCGGCGACGAGTTCACCGTGGTGCTCGGCGGGCTGCGCGACACGCTGCGCGCCGGCGAGATCGCGCAGCACATCGTGCAGGCGCTGGGCCAGGCCTACGACCTCGCCGGCGAGACGGCCTTCGTCTCGGCCAGCGTCGGCATCACGCTGCACCCCGACGACGCGCACGACATCGAGGACCTGCTGAAGTACGCCGACCAGGCGCTCTACGTCGCCAAGGACGCCGGCCGCAACCGCGTCAGCCACTTCACCCCCGAGCTGCAGCAGGCCGCGGTGACGCGCAGCCGCCTCGCCAAGGACCTGCGCGCGGCGCTCGCCGAGGGCCAGCTGCACCTCGCGTACCAGCCGATCGTCGCGCTCGGCAGCGGCGCGGTGCACAAGGCCGAGGCCCTGCTGCGCTGGCGCCACCCGGTGCGCGGCCCGGTGCCGCCGGGCGACTTCATCCCGATCGCCGAGTCGACCGGGCTGATCGTCGACATCGGCGACTGGGTGTTCCGCGAGGCCGTGCGGCAGGTGCAGGCCTGGCGTGCGCGCCTGTGCCCGGACTTCCAGCTCAGCGTCAACAAGTCGCCGGTGCAGTTCGTCAACGGCGGCGGGCGCCACGACTGGATCGCGCTGCTGCGCCAGGCCGGGCTGCCGGGGCAGTGCGTGGTGCTGGAGATCACCGAATCGCTGCTGCTGGACGCGGCCAGCGGCGTCTCCGAGCAGCTGCTGGCGCTGCGCGACGCCGGCATCGGGGTCTCGCTCGACGACTTCGGCACCGGCTACTCGTCGATGGCCTACCTGCAGCACTACGACATCGACCACCTGAAGATCGACCAGCGCTTCGTGCGCCACCTCGGCCCGGGCAGCAAGGAGCTGGCGCTGTGCAAGGCCATCATCGTGATGGCGCACGAGCTGGGCATGACGGTGATCGCCGAGGGCGTCGAGACGGCCGCGCAGCGCGACCTGCTGGCCGCCGCCGGCTGCGACTACGGCCAGGGCTACCTGTTCGCGCGCCCGATGGCGCCCGCGGATTTCGAGGCCTGGCTGGCGGCGCGGCCGCCGGCCTGAGGCCGGCCGGCCGCCTCAGCGTGCCGGGCGGGGCAGCGGCCGGCCCTCGGCCGCGGCCGGCGGCGGCAGCCCGAGCCAGCCGGCCAGCGTCGGCGCGATGTCGACCGTCTCGACGCGGCTGTCGACGCGTCCGGCCCCGGCCCAGCGCGGCCCCCAGGTCAGGATCGGCACGTGGGTGTCCTCGCGGTGCGGCGAGCCGTGGGTGGTGCCGTCGGCCGACGAGCTGAGGATCCAGTAGGGCTTCAGCGCGAACGGCACGTCGCCGGAGCGCTCGGCGTTCCACGAGCGCCGCATCTGCGCGAAGAAGGGTGCGCCGGCCGGGGCCCCGGCCAGCATCTCGCGCCGCGTGTAGGCGGCGGCCACCGCGGGCTCGCCGCGCAGCGCGTCGCGCGCCGCGTCGGCCACGGTGTCGGCGTCGAGGCCGTGCTGCTGCAGCAGCGCGGGGTTCAGCTGCAGCGCCGAGGCCGAGACCTCGCGCACCAGCTTCGGCACGCCGAAGCGGGCCTGCAGCGCGGTGTTGACGCGGCCCAGCAGCTGCGCGCTGCTCGCGCGGCCGGCCTCCAGCCCGCGGCCGCGGGCCCATTCCGGCGCCGGCATGAAGCCGTGGTCGGCGCTGAGCACGGCGACGTAGCGGTCGCGGCCGACGCGGGTGTCCAGGTCGTGGAAGAAGTCCTGCAGCAGCCGGTCCAGCTGCAGCAGGTGGTCGTAGGAGGCCAGCGATTCCGCGCTGAAGGCGTGGTTCACGTAGTCGTGGCCCGACAGGCTGATCGCCAGCAGGTCGGGCGCGGCGTCGCGGCCGAGCTGCTCGCCGTCGATCGCCGCGCGCGCGAAGTCCAGCGCCATCGCGTCGACGTAGGGGCTGCGCAGCAGCAGCGTGTAGAAGATCTGGTCCGGCGCGTCGCCGCGGCCCAGCGTCGCGGGCAGGCGGCCCGAGCGGGTGCCGAACCAGGGCGGGTCGTCGGTGACGACGTCGCCATAGGCCTCGCGCGGCAGCAGCGGCCGCCACTCGGCCTTGAACCAGCGGTCGGCCGGGCGCGTCGCGTTATAGGCCTCCACCCAGGCCGGGTGCGCCGGCATGTAGTAGGTGCTGGACGCGAAGCGGCCGCTGTCGTTCATGTACATGTAGGCGGTGCCGCTGCGGCCGGCCGGCAGGATCGCGCCGCGGTCCTTGCCCGAGACCGCGATCACCTTGCTGCGCGGGTCGGCGCGGCGCATCACGTCGCCCAGGGTCTCGGCCTGCAGGTTGCGCGGGCTGGTGCCGTCCAGCTTGTCGGTCGGCGAGCCGAGGTAGTGCTCGGCGGTGTCGCCGGTGCAATAGACCGGCGCGCCGGTGGCGCGGTCGCGCCAGTCGTTGCCGATCACGCCGTGGCGCTGCGGCGACGCGCCGGTGAACAGGGTCGCATGGCCCGCCGCGGTGACGGTGTAGGCGTGGCCGTAGTGCGCCTCGGCATACCAGGCCCCGCGGTCGAGGAAGCGCGCGAAGCCGTCCGGCGCCAGCAGGTGGCGCACCGCGCTCACCTGGCGCATCGGCAGCCCGTCGACGACGAGGAAGACCACCAGCGCCGGCCGGGCCGGGCCCGCGGCGGCGGCCGGGGCGGGCTCCGACGGCGTCGACGCGCAGGCCGCCAGCAGCGTGGCGAGCCCGAGCAGCGCGAGCGCGCGGCGCCGGCGCGGCGCGGGCGCGCAGCGCGCGGGTGCGGGAGAAGCCGCCGTGGCGGCCGGGCAGGAGGAGGTCGTCATGGGCGTGTGAACACCAGGGCCGAGTTGCTGCCGCCGAAGGCGAAGGAACTGCTCAGCGCGGCCTGCAGCCCGGGCGCGGCGGTGTCGCCCGGGGCCACCAGCGCCAGCCCGCAGGCCGGGTCGACCGGGTCCGCATGCATCGCCGGCGGGCAGGCCCGCCGCTCGACGGCCAGCACCGTGACCGCGGCCTCCAGCGCGCCGGCGGCGCCCAGCAGGTGGCCGTGCAGCGCCTTGGTCGAGCTGACCCGCAGGTCGGCCAGCGCCGGGCCCCAGACGGTGGCCAGGGCCTCGGCCTCGACCTGGTCGCCGATGCGCGTCGCCGTGCCGTGGGCATTGCAGTAGCCGACGTCGCGCGGCGCCAGGTCGGCGCGGCGCAGCGCCTGGCGCAACGCGGCGGCCTGGCCGGTGGCGTCCGGCTGCGTCAGGTGGCGCGCATCGCAGGACAGGCCCCAGCCGGCCAGCCGGGCACGCGCCCGCGCGCCGCGGGCCGCGGCGTCGGCGGCGCGCTCCAGCACCAGGAAGGCGGCGCCCTCGCCGAGCACGAAGCCGGCCCGTTCGCGCGAGAACGGGCGGCAGGCCCGCGCCGCCGCGGCCGGGTCGTCGGCGGGGATCGGCGCCAGCGTCTGCATCGCCTGCCATGCCTGTACCACGCCCGGCGTCAGCAGCGACTCGGTGCCGCCGGCCAGCGCGAGGTCGATCTCGCCGGCGGCCAGCGCCTTCGCCGCCTCGCCGATCGCCACCGCCGACGAGGCGCACGCCACCGCGTAGCTGAGCACGGGGCCGCGCGCCCCCTGGCGCATCGCCACGTGGGCGGCCGGCGCGTTCGGCATGAAGGCGGGCACGGTCAGCGGCGGCACGCGGCCGGGCGCGGCCTGGTAGGCCGCCTCCAGCGACGCAGCGCCGCCCATGCCGCAGCCGACGAAGACGCCGATCCGCTCGGGCGCGGCCAGCGCGTCGGCGCGGGCCGCGCCGGCGTCGCGCAGCGCCAGGTCCGCCGCGGCCACCGCGAGCTGGCTGACGCGGTCGACGCCGGCCAGCTGCAGCTTGCTGAACCAGGGCGAGGGTTCGAAATCGACCGCCGCGGCAGCCGCGGGCCGCACGAGCTGCGGCAGGATCGGCCGCACCGCGGAGTCGCCGCGGCACAGCGCGTCGAACACCGCCGCCGGATCGCGCCCGTGCGGCGCGACCAGCCCGAGGCCCGTGACATGGAGGTGGCTGCGGTCGCTCACGGGAGGGCAGGGTCCGTCGAGGCCGGGTCGATCGCGCGGCGGCTGGCGCTGCTGGGCGGGCGGCCCCGGCGGCCGGCCCGCGTCAGGCCGCCTGGGCCGAGGCCTGGCTGCTGCGCAGCCGATCGACCGCGTCGGCGAGCTGGGCCAGGGTGTCGATGCCGGTGGCGGGCAGCGAGACGCGGTAGCGGTCCTCCACCTCGAACAGGAACTCCACCAGGGCCAGCGAATCGATGCCGGCCTCGCGCATCGAGGCCTGCGGGTCGAGCGATGACGGGTCGAGCCCGTACTTGTCGTGGACCAGGGCCTGCAACTCCTCGAGCGAACTCATCTTCCGAAACTCCGTGGCGCGGGCGCGGGGCAGGGCGGCCGGCGAGCGGGGATCATAGCGGCTGGCCCCGGGCCGCCCGGGCCGCGCGCGCCGGGATGCGCAGGTGCAGCGAGGCCCAGGCCCAGGCGCCGCCGAGCGCCAGGCCGGCCACCGCGTCCCAGACCACGTGCTGCTTGATCAGCAGCGTGGAGGCGGCGATTGCGGCGAACCAGGCCAGGTTGGCCGCGCGCAGCAACGCCGGCGCATCCACCTCGCGCAGGATGCGCTGCAGCCAGGCCGCCGCGAACACCGCGCAGGCCACGTGCAGCGAGGGGCAGGCATTGCCCGCCGCGTCCACGCCCTGCAGCAGCGCAAAGGCCGGGTGCTGCGCCAGGTCGACGCGCGGCGCCGGCGGCACCGTGGTCGGCCACAGCCAGAAGCAGGCCAGGCCCGACAGGCACAGCCCGCCCATCCACAGGCCGAAGCCGAGCAGCGGCCGCAGCCGGCCGATCAGCGCGGCCGGCAGGCCGACGTAGACCCACAGCGACGCATAGGCCCAGAAGAAGCCGGGGACGAAGGGGATGGCCGCGTCCAGCGCGGTCAGCGGCATCGCCAGCGCGGGGCCGGAGGGCGCGTCCAGCAGCGCGAAGTAGGCGACGAAGAAGGCCGTCATGAAGGCGGTCGTCCCGAAGGCCTTCAGCCACAGCCAGCGCGGGATGCGGGCCCCGAGCTGCGCCACCCAGCCGGACGCGCCCCCCGCGAAGGCCTCCGGGGCCGCTGCAGCGGCGGCCGCGCCCAGGCCCGCCGCATGGCCCGCGCCACGCCCGCCGGGCAGGCGGGTCGCCGGGGAGGCGGGCGCAGGGGGGCGGGGCAATGGACGGGTCGGTCGAGGGAGCCGCGAGCCTACCATCGGCCGCTGCGGGCGCTGGCCGATAATCCGCCGCTTGCCGACGTCGCCCCGCCCTTCGCCCCCCGACGCGCCGCGCCCGGGCCCCGGGCGGCGCGCGCTGCAGGCCGGCGGTGTCTGGGCGATGCTGCTGCTGCTCGGGCTGGTGTCGCTGGGCTGGAACCTGCTGGCGCTGCCGCTGCTGCTGCTGTTGCCGCGCCCGCAGGGCCGCGCCGTCGGCCGGGCCGTGATCGCGGGCGCCTACCGGGGCTACTGGGCGCTGGCGCGGGCCGTCGGGCTGATGCGGCTGGAGGCCCAGGCGCTGGACGCGCTGCGCGCCGAGGGCGGGCTGGTGATCGTCGCCAACCACCCCAGCATGCTGGATGCGCTGATGCTGGTCTCGCGCCTGCCGGCCAGCTTCTGCGTGATGAAGTCCAGCCTGGCGCGCAACCCCTTCCTCGGCGGCGGCGCCCGGCTCGCGCGCTACCTGCGCAACGACGACCCCTTCGGCCTGCTCAAGCGCGCCGTCGAGGACCTGCGCGGCGGCGGGCAGCTGGTGCTCTTCCCCGAGGGCACGCGCACCACCGAGCCGCCGATCGGCCGGCTGCGCCCCGGCTTCACGCTGATCGCGCGCCAGGCGGGCGTGCCGATCCAGACCGTGCTGATCGAGACCGACTCGCCCTACCTCGGCAAGGGCTGGCCGATCTGGCGCGTGCCGCCGATCCCGATCGTGTTCCACGCGCGGCTGGGCCGGCGCTTCGAGCCGGCGCCGGACACCGGCCGGCTGCTGGCCGAGATCGAGGCCTATTTCCGCGCGGAGCTGGGCGCCGCACGGACGTGCGAGTCGGCGCACGCGCCGGCGGACGACGCCGGGCCGGCCGCGCGCTGATCAGGCCAGCGCCGGCTCGGCCCGCGACGCCTGCGGCGCCAGCAGGGCCTCCAGCAGGCGCGGCCGCGGGCGTTGCACCGGCGGCAGCGCGACGCCCGGGCCGAGCACCGCGCCGTCGATCGCGGCCCGCAGCGCCCGGTCGTCCAGCCCGGGGTGCTCGTCGAGCACGTGCTCGCGCAGCTCCTCGGCCAGCGTGCGCAGCCGCTCGGTGGCCTCGCGCAGCCGGGCGCGCAGCGCCGGCGCATCGAGCGTGTCGAGCAGGCTGCGGTTCAGCTCGACGAACCAGGGGATCGCCGCCTGGTCGAGCATCACCGCCGGGTTCGGCCGCCGGCTGACCGCCGACCAGTCGCGCAGGACGTCCTGCACCGCGCGGTTCAGCGCCTGGCCCAGCGCCAGCTCGTCGCGCAGCTGCGACAGCAGCGCCAGGTCGGTCAGGCGCTCGTGGAAGAACAGCTGGGCCAGCACGCCCCAGTAGTAGCTGTAGTCCCACAGCACCTTCACCGGCATCACGGTCGGGTCGCCGAACAGGCCGTACTGGTCCACGTACAGCGCCAGCGTGCTGTCGTAGAAGGAGCGGAAGATCTGCTCGTAGACCTGGGTGTGCGCACCCAGGCGCTGGCCCGCCCGGTCGCGCGCGATCAGCTCGGTGACGAAGGTGTTGCCGATCGCGATGAAGTCGCTGCCCGGCGAGTAGAAGGGGTCGAGGAAGCGCCCGGCCTCGCCGACCAGGGCCCAGCGGCTGGCGGAGAAGACCTGGCGGCAGTCGTAGGAGAAGCGGCGGAAGAACGCGAAGTCCTGCAGCGCCTCGCGCCGCCCGTCCAGCTCGGCGTGCAGCCGCGGCTGGAACTCCGCGAGCCAGTCCATCGCGCGCTCGAAGCTGTTCATCCGCTCGAGCGGGTGGAAGCGCGGGTCGGCGACGATGCCGACCGAGTGCGAGCCCGAGGCCAGCGGAATCAGCCACACCCAGTAGCCGGCGCCGCACAGGTGGTTGGTGGACAGCCAGCGCGTCGGCGTCGCGCAGCGCGCGCGCCAGGCCGGGTCGTCGGACCAGCGGTCCACCGGCAGGTGGCCCTTGAGCCGGAACCACACGGCATGCGCGCCGTGCGCGTTGTCCTGCGCCAGGCCGAGCTGGCGCTTCAGCAGGCCGGCCCGGCCGCTGGCATCGATCACCCAGCGCGCCTGCAGCCGCTGCTCGGGGCCGCCGGCCCGCTGCCAGCAGACCGTGTGCGCGGCCTCGCCCTCGCCGAGCGCGACCTGCCGGACCATGGTGCGGTCGACGAAGACCGTGCCGTCGGCGCGCACCCGCTCGCCGAGGTGGTTCTCGAACAGGCCACGGTCGATCTGGTAGCTCGGCACCGGCAGCGGCCGGCTGGCGCCCAGCTCGGTCACGCCGTCCAGGTCGTGGCGGCCCTCGCTGAAGAAGAAGCGGAAGCCGAACTTGCGCAGCTGGGCCTGCTGCAGGTGCTCGGCCAGCCCGAGCCGCTCGAAGTAGGCGGCGCCGATCTCCACGCTCGATTCGCCGACCTTGTGGCAGGCCAGCGGCACCGGGTGGGCGCGGCGCTCCAGCACCACGATCGACAGCGCCGGGAAGCGCTGGCGCAGCTGCAGCGCGAGCGTGAGGCCGGCCAGCCCGCCGCCGAGGATCGCCACGTCGCAGGCGGCCGGCACCGAGGGCGCGGGCCCGGCGTCGGCGTCCGGGCCGGCATGCGGGTCGGGCGCCGCGGCCGGCCGGGTGCCGGGGGGCGGTGCGTCGACGGGGTCGTCGGGGGGGAGGGCGTCGGCGCGGGCGGGGTCGGCGGCGGAGGGCGGCATGGCGCGGTCGGTCGTCGGGTCGGCCCGCAGGATGGCGGGCGCGCGCATCATGCCCGAGCCGCCGGGCCGCCTGCCCCATCCTCCGTCGCGGCGTGGGGGCTTGCCGGCGCGAGTTCCAGCGCGAGCGACAGGGCCGGGCCGAGCGGCAGCGCCAGCGTGGCCGGCCGGCCCGCGGCCAGCGCCTCGGCCAGCGGCAGCGCGTCCGCCAGCGCATTGCCGGCCAGCGCCTGCCAGGCCGGCTCCTGTGGCGACGGGCGGGGGACCTCGGCCGCCTGCAGCCGCAGCCGCAGCGCGATACGGCTGCGCGGCCCGGGGCGTGGCGCCAGCACCAGCGCGACGCCGAGCAGGCCCCGGCTCGCGTGCACGCCGGCCAGCGTGCCGCGCGCCTCGGTGTCCGCGCCGACCAGCAGCACCGGGCTGCCGTCGGCCGCCGCGACGGCGGCGGCCTCGAGCAACCCGGTGGCGAAGCTGTGGGACGCGCCGGACACCGCGCTGCTGCCGGCCTCGGCCCCGGCAGCGATCGCCCAGTAGCCGGAGGCGGCGTTGTGCACCGAATGGTGGAAGCGGGTGGGCGAGAGGTGCAGCGGGTCGGTGGCGAGCGTGCGGCACAGCGCATCGACCACCGCGAGGTCGCCGTGCGCCGAGGTGAAGACGCTCGGCAGCCCGCGGGGCGGTTGGCCGGCCTCGGCGCAGGCGGCCTCCGCGACGGCGAGCGCGGCCAGCACCGCCTCCGGCGCGCGGCGCCGTTCGTTCGGGCCCAGCAGCGTGGGCACCGGCCGAGGCGCGGGGGCGGCGGCGCCCGGCGGCGGCCAGACGGCGAGCGACTCGACCCAGAGCAGGGTGTCGCCGCCGCGCGCGCCGGGCCGGTCGCGGCCGCCGGGGGCGCCGTCGCCATCGGGGCCTCCGCGACGAGCGCCGCCACCCTCGTGGTCGCCGGGACCGGGACCTCGACCGGCGCCCGCGTCGGCCGGGCCGGGACCGGCTTCCAGCAGCAGCACGCAGTTGTTGCCGCCGAAGCCGAACGCGTGGCTGGCCGCGCGCCGCGGCCGGCCGGGCCCGCTGCGCAGGCGCAGCTGGCGGGCGAACGGCGCCGGGAAGGCCGGGTCGGCGGCGGCGGTCGGCGCGCTGCCCGGCAGGCAGCGCTCGCCCAGCGCCACCGCGCTCGCCAGCAGCCCGAGCAGGCCGGCCGCGCCCATGGTGTGGCCGGTCAGGCCCTTGAGCGCGGCGGCGGCCACGTCGGCGCGGTAGCGGCGCGCCACCAGCGCGGCCTCGACCGCGTCGTTCGCCGCGGTGCCGGTGCCGTGCAGGCTGAGCTGGTCGACCTGGTCCGCGGTCCAGCCGGCGCGCGCGAGGGCCACGTCGAGCGCGGCCTCGGCGCCGCGGCCGGCCGGGTGCGGCGCCGACATGTGGTGGGCGTCGTTCGATTCGCCCCAGCCGGCCAGGCGCAGCGCCGCCGGTGCGGCCGGGTCGTCGTCGCGCGTCAGCAGCGCATACGCGGCGGCCTCGCCGAGGCTGATGCCGCCGCGTGCCGCGTCGAAGGGCCGGCAGGGGGCCGCGTCGAGCAGCTGCAGCGCGTGGAAGCCGTACAGCAGGCTGCCCGAGAGCGCGTCCACGCCCGCCACCACCACCGCATCCACCCAGCCCAGCGCCAGCCAGCGCGCCGCGCTGCCCACCGCCCGCGCGCTCGACGAGCAGGCGGTGGAGACGGTGACCACCGGCCCCGCGAGCCCGAGCTCGCGCGCGACGAAGGCGGCCAGCGCATGCGGCGTGTGCAGCGCGGCGTCGCCGGCGTCGGCCGGGAAGGCCCCGTCGGGCCCGAGCCGGCGGTAGGCGGCCTCGGACGCACCGATCGTCGAGGCCGAGGTGCCCAGCGCCAGGCCGACGCGCCCGGCGCCGTGGCGCCGGCAGGCCGCGGCCACCGCGTCGCGGAAGCCGTCGCCATCCAGGCCCAGGCGGGCCAGCCGGGTGGCGCGGCAGTCGAGGCCGGCCTGCGCCGGCGGCAGCGGCCGGTGGTCGACGGCCTCGACGCGGCCGATCCAGGTGGGCAGCGGCGGCGTCCCCTGGTCGTCGGGCCGCAGCCCGCTGCGGCCCTCGGACAGCGCCGCCGCGAAGGCGGCGCGGCCGGCGCCGGCGGCGCTCAGCACGGTCCAGGCGCGCAGCGCCAGGGGCGCGATCGGCGCCACCGGGGCCGGCGCACCCGGCGCCGCCGTCACGGCCCGTCCACGGCGATGGACAGCGCCGCGCCCGGCGGCCCTTCGACGATCGTTTCGGCCACCGGCCCGGCCGCCGCCGCTTCGCCGGCCAGCGCGGCCAGCGCCTGCAGCAGCGGCAGCGCGCGGCCGGCCGGGATGCCGGTGCGCAGCACATCCAGCCCCTCGCCGGTCGCAGCGCCGGCACACGGGCTCGGGGCCCGCGCGCCCGCCGGTCGCAGGCGCAGCCGCGGGCCGGCGCCGGCCTGCGCCTCGGGCACCAGCACCAGCGCCAGGCCGAGGCTGTCCAGCACCGGCCGCTTGGCGTGCAGCGGCTCGGGATAGGGCACGTCGCTCGCCACCATCAGCACCGGCCGGCCGTGCTCGACCACCTGGGCGGCCGCCTCCAGCAGCGCCGCCGCGACGCTGGCGTCGTAGGCGCCCAGGCTGGTCGAGGCCTGCATCGACTGGGTGGCGATGTGCCAGTAGCCGGCGGGCGCGTTGTGCACCGAGTTCGTGAAGCGCGTCGGCGAGACCAGGCGCTGCGGCTGGGCCAGCGCCTCGCACAGCGCATGGCAGTTGGCCGGGTCGCCGGTGGAGGAGGCGAAGACGGTGGGCAGCGCGCGCGGGTCGGCGCCGGCGGCGGCGAGGGCCTCGTCGGCCACCGCCAGCGCGAGCTTCACCACCGCGCCGGCCCGGCGGCGCTCGGTGGCCGGCAGGCGTGCCGGCGGAGGCACCACGGTGGGCGCCAGCGTCCACGCGGACGGCTCGCGCAGCAGCGCGGCGCCGCGGGCCCAGTCCGGCAGCCCGGGGCCGAGCAGGCCGATGCCGGCGACGCGCACCGCGAGGCCGGGAAAGGGGGTCGCGCCCGGCGCGGAGGGGGTCTGCACGCTCATCGGTCGGCCCGCCCGAACACCAGGCAGGCATTGCTGCCGCCGAAGCCGAAGGAGTTGCTCGCGACCACGCGCAGCGGCTGCTCGACGGTCTCGCGCAGGTAGTGGCTGTGCAGCGCCGGGTCGGGCCGAAGGCCGTGCAGGCCGCCGGGCATCCAGCCGCCGTCCAGCGCCAGCATCGCGACCGAGGCCTCGACGGCGCCGGCCGCGCCGAGCGTGTGGCCGGTGTGTCCCTTGGTGCTGCTGCACGGCAGCTCGCGGCCGAAGACGGCGAGCACCGCGCGGTCCTCGGCGGCATCGTTGCCCGGCGTGCCGGTGCCGTGCAGGTTCAGGTAGTCGACCTGGCCCGGCGCCAGGCCGGCTGCGTCCAGCGCGGCGCGCATCGCCTGCGCGGCGCCGGCGCCCTCGGGGTGCGGGCTGCTCATGTGGTGGCCGTCGCTGGACTCGCCGCTGCCGAGCAGCCACGCCGCCACCCGCGGGGGCGCGCGGTCCAGCAGCGCGAAGCCGGCGGCCTCGCCGATGGACAGGCCGCGCCGCTCCGCGTCCCAGGGCCGGCAGGGTTCCGGCGAGACCAGCTCCAGCGCGTGGAAGCCGTAGAGCGTGGTCAGGCACAGGCTGTCCACGCCGCCGACCACGGCCGCGTCGATCCAGCCGAGCGCGATCATCCGCGCGGCCGTCGCATACACCTTGGCGCTGGAAGAGCAGGCGGTGGAGACCACGTGCGCCGGCCCGGCCAGGCCGAGCCGGGCGCGCACGTAGCCGGCCACCGAGTAGGTGTTGTGCGTGGTGGCGTAGTGCAGGTCGGCCGGCAGCGCGCCGCTGGCCGGATCGCGCCGGCGGTAGGCCAGCTCGGTCTGCAGGATGCCGGCGGTGCTGGTGCCGAGGAAGACGCCGATGCGCTCGGCGCCATGCCGCGCGGCGGCCGCCTGCACCGCCGCGGCGAAGCCGTCGGCGCGCAGCGCGGCCTCGGCCAGGCGGTTGTTGCGGCAGTCGTGCTCGGCCAGCGCGGCCGGAAAGTCCAGCGCCTCCAGCCCGTCGACGCTGCCGAGCCAGGTGCCGAGGGCGGCGGTCTCGAAGTCGCGGGCGGCGAGGCCGCTGCGGCCCGTGCGCAGCGCGTCGGCATGGGCGGCCCGGCCGTGGCCGAGGGCGCTGACGACGGTGTGGTCGGTGATCGCGAGCGGAGTCAAGGAAGCAGTCTCGGGAAGGGAAGGCCGCCGGCGGCGGCCCCGGCGCCGGCGGGTGCCGGGCGCGGCCTCGCGGCCGTGGGCGGGAGCTTAGCCGGCTTTGCCGCGGCCCTGCCGCGGCGCGAAGGCCGCCGACAGCAGCAGCGCCAGCAGGGCCCCCGGCGCGACGACCCGGCCGATCGCCGCCAGCACCGGGATCTGCGAGCAGGCCACCAGCGCGAAGGTGATCACGGTGGCGACGTTGGCGAGCACCAGCGAGGCCAGCGTGTCGTCGTCGGCGTCCGGCGACTCGCGCAGCAGGTCGAAAAAGAGCGCGTAGTTCGAGCCGACCGCGACCACCAGCAGCAGGCCGACCAGGTGCAGGATGCCCAGCGGCACGCCCAGCGCGGCGAAGCCGCCGACCGTCAGCAGCACCGACAGCGCCAGCGGCAGGCAGACGCCGACCAGGCGGCGCAGCGAACGCAGCCACGCGGCGATCAGCAGCACCACGCCGAGCGCGCCGAGCAGGGCCTGGTGGCGCGCCTCGGCGAGGTAGCGCTGGTACAGCCGCGCCAGCTCGTCGCCGATCTCCAGCGCCTGCGCCGACGGCAGGTCGGCGATCGCGCGCTCGACGGCGGCCAGGTCGAGCCGCTCGCCGGCCGGCGTCAGCGGCAGCAGCGCGGCCCAGTGGCCGTCCGGGTGGCGCTGCAGCAGCGCGTCCACCAGCGGCGCGACCGGCGTGCCGCGCACGCTGTCCGGCGTCTCGATGCGGGCCGCACGGCGTGCCGCGTCGACCTCCGCCAGGAAGGGCGCCAGGCGCTCGGCGCGCAGCGGCCCGCCGGCGGTGGCCTCGGCCAGCGCGCCGCGCAGCGCCTCGGGCGGCGGCAGGCTGGCCAGCCGCGCGCGCTGCGTCGCCTCGCTCGGCAGCAGGCGCGTCACGACGTTGAAGCCGGCCAGGGTGCGGCCGTCGATCAGCGGCTCCAGCCGCGCGGCGGCCTGCTCGGCGCGCTGCAGCGTGGTCTGCGCGTCCGGGCCCTGCACCACGACCAGCGCGCCGCCGTCGCCGGCGCCGAGGTCGGCGCGCAGCGAGGCATCCAGCGCCAGCGCCTCGCGCGGCACCGGGCTCAGCGACGCGAGGTCGGTCTGCCACAGGTCGCGGCGCTGCACGCTCAGCACGAGCGCCGCCACGCCCAGCAGCAGCAGCGCCCAGCGCGCCCGCGGCAGCCAGGCCACCAGCCGGCGGGCCGCGGCGCCCAGCGGGCGGCGCAGGCCGAGGCCGGGCGAACCGTCCGGCGCCAGCACCGGCAGCACCCAGCGCGTGGTCAGTGCCGCCGCCACCAGCCCGGCGACGGAGAACACACCGAGCTGCACGAGGCCGGGGAAGGCGGAGAACAGCAGCGCGGCGAAGCCGCACAGCGAGGTCCACAGGCCCAGGCGCAGCGTGGGCCAGCCCGTGCGCAGCCAGGCCCGCCAGCCGCGGCCGGCCGGCTCGCCGGGCGCGCGGCGCGCCTGGATCAGGTAGTAGATCGCGTAGTCCACCGCCTCGCCGATCAGCGTGATGCCGAAGCCCAGCGTGAAGCCATGCACGTTGCCGAACACCGCGCCGACCACCGCGATGCCGGCCAGCACGCCGGTGCCCACCGGCAGCATCGCGATCAGGATGGCGCGCGGCGACGCGAAGGCCAGGCCGAGCAGCCCGACCACCAGCACCAGCCCGACCGCGGCCAGCAGGTGCACCTCGTACTCGATGCGGCTGCGGCTGTCGACGCTGAAGACCGGCGTGCCGCTGAGCTGCAGCCGCAGCGCCGGCGCCTGCAGCGCGGCGAAGGCGCTGCGCACCGCGGCCAGCGTGGCCGCCTGGGCGTCCAGGTCGGCGCCCTCGGCGCGCGTGGTCGCCAGCAGCACCGCACGGCGGCCGTCGCGCGAGGTCCAGACCCCGTCCTCGCTGCGCGGCGCGTCCGGCGGGATCATCGCCTCGGCCAGGCGCTGGGTCTCGCCGGTGGGATCGCGCTCGAGCAGCGGCTTGATCGCCTGGCCGGCCGGCGTGCCCAGCAGCGACAGGCTCTCGTCGATCGCATCGCGCAGGCCCTCGGGCGTGAAGCGCGCCGGCGTGACCGCCGGGCTGAGCGTGTAGCGGCGCTCGAACAGCCAGCTGCCGAGCTCGCGCCAGCCGTCGGTGTCGCCGTTGGAGACCTGCTCGAAGCGGCCGCCCGCGCGCAGCGCCTGCGCCAGCCGGCGCGAGGCGTCCGCGCGCTCGGCGGCCGTGCCGCCCTCCAGCCCGACCAGCAGCAGCCGCGACGGCAGGCCGCTCTTCAGCTGCTCGATCAGCACCTGCTGGCGCGGCTCGGGGCGGTCCGGCAGGAAGGCGCTCAGGTCCGCCGCGAAGGGCGTGCGCAGCAGCTGCAGCAGCGCGGCGAGCAGCAGCAGCAGCCAGGCCGCGAGCACCGTGCGGCGGCCGGGGAAGCGCGGCAGGGCGCGGGTCATGCAGGGGCCCGGCGGTCGTCGCCCGGCGGGCTCACGGCGTCGGCGCGTCGATCAGCATCAGCGAGCGGTCGCCGCCGCTCATCTGCATCTCGACGCTGCGCAGCGCGGGGCCCTGGCCGACGATCTCGAGGCTGCGGATCTGGGCCGCGAGGCGGGCGTCGCGCGGGGTCAGCAGCAGCGTCCAGCGCTGAGGCTGGCCGCTGACGCGGGTGTCGAACTGGCGCTGCAGCGTGCGCGCATCGCCGCTCAGCGTGCCGCGCAGCGCATCGACCAGGCCGGCGAGCTCGGGGATCGCGTCCAGGCTCATCTGCCGCGTGCGGTCGCCGCGGCGCAGCCGCAGCGTGTTGCCGTCGACCTCCATCGACTCCGGCCGCGGCTCGGTCGTGTGGCGGGCGAAGCGGTCCGGTGCGCTGAAGCTGAGGGTGCCGCGCGAGCGCAGCGGGCCGTCCAGGCCGCCGACGTAGCGCTCCTCGCTGAAGCGCGCCTCGCCGCTCTTGCGCTGGGCCAGCAGCGCCATCAGCTGCGGCAGGTCGAAGGCCGCGGCCGCGGCCGGCCGGCCCGCGCCGACGGCGGCCAGCGCGGCGGCGGCGAGCGCCGTGCCCAGCAGCCGCCGGCGGGCCGGCGGCCTCGTGCGCGGGGGATGCGGCCGGTTCACCGCGTGCGGTGCTGCGCCACGTGCGCCGCCAGGCTGCGCAGCGAGCGGAAGATCTGGTGGTTCTGCTCGTCGTCCGAGCGCAGCTGGAAGCCGTAGCGCTGCGAGATCTCGAGCGCCACCTCGAGGATGTCGATCGAGTCCAGCCCGAGCCCGTCGCCGAACAGCGGCGCGCCGACGTCCAGGTCCTCGGGGGCCTGCTCCAGGTTCAGCGCCTCGACGAACAGCACCGCCAGTTCGCGTTCGAGCGCCGCCGGGTCCGGGCTGGCGGCAGGGCTGGCGGGGGAGACGTCGGACACGGGAGAACCTCCGGGAACTGCAGGGGCGGGGGATGCGGGCCGGGATTGTAGGCGGGGGCCCGACGGCCCCGGGCGCCGGGCGGACATGCCCCGCGGGCGGGCGGAACCGGCGCGTCAGCGCCGGCTGCGCCACAGCGGCTTGCGGCCCTTCAGCTGCCGTTCGATGCCGTCGTTCAGCCGGCGCCGCAGGTCCAGCACCGCGTCCAGGCCCTCGTAGACGCCGGGGAAGCGCAGGTCCAGCCAGAGCCACAGCGTGCAGGCGCGCAGCGCCTGTTCCATCCGGTCCAGCCGGGCGTGCTCGTCGACCTGGTCGAGGAACCACGGCGCCTCGACGCGGCCGGCCCAGGCATGGGCCTCGGCCCAGCCGACGAAGTGCTGCACCTGCTCGTCGTTGCGGCCGTCCACCGGCGCCTGCGCGTAGACGAAGCGCTCGCGCAGCGGCAGCTTGCCGGCCCGCGCATCGAGCTGGCCGGCCAGCTCCAGCATCTGGGTCAGCTCGGCCACCTCGAAGTGCGCGTTGTCCAGCCGCAGCTGCTCCATGAACACGCCGAGCACGGCCTGCAGCTGGCTGCGGCCGAGCCGGGTCGCGATGGTGTCGACGTGCCACCAGTTCGGCGCCACCGGCGCCTTGAAGTCGCGCGGCGCGCGCGGCTCGGCGGCCAGCCGCTCCTTCAGCAGCTTCTGCGCCGCCGGCTCGGCCTCGCGCAGCACGCCGGCGAAGCCCTCGTCGTGCAGGCCGTAGCGGCCGGCGCGGCCGGCGATCTGCTGGGTCTCGGAGACGTCCAGCGGCCGGTCGCCGACGCCGTCGAACTTGCTCATGGTGCTGAACAGCACGCGCCGGATCGGCAGGTTCAGGCCCATGCCGATCGCATCGGTGGCCACCAGCACGTCGGCATGGCCGTGGGCGTAGCGCTCGGCCTCGCGGCGCCGCACCTCGGGCGGCAGCGCGCCGTAGATCACCGCCACGCTGTGCCCCTGCTGGCCGACCTGGTCGCGCAGCATCAGCACGTCGCGCCGGCTGAAGGCGACGATCGCGTCGCCGCGCTGCAGGCCGGCCAGCGGCACCGGTGCCGGCAGCGGCTGCACCGGCTGCTTGCGCTCGAAGCGCCGCACCACCGCCTGCTCGCCGCACAGGCCGAGCAGGTTCTCCACCGCCGGCACCGCGAACGACGAGCAGATGATCAGCAGCTCCTCGGCCGGCACGCCGACGATGGCCTGGGTCCAGGCCCAGCCGCGCGAGGGATCGAAGAGCATCTGCGCCTCGTCGATCACCGCCACGTCGACCGGCGTGCGCGTGGCCACCATCTCGATCGTGCTGGACACCACGCGCGCGTCGTCGGCCGGCACGTTCTCCTCGCCGGTCAGCAGCGAGCAGGGCACGCCGCGCGCGACCAGCCGGTCGCGCCCTTCCAGCGCCAGCAGCCGCAGCGGCGCCAGGTAGCAGCCCTTGCGGGCCTGGGCCAGGCGCTCGAAGGCGGCGTGCGTCTTGCCGCTGTTCGGCGGCCCGACGTAGAGCGTCACCTTGCGGCCGACGCGGCGCGCCAGCGGAAAGCTGTCGGGGTAGCCGGCGAACTGCAGCTGCTGGGTCAGGTCGTCCAGCGTCTCCAGCTCGTGCACGCGGTTGGCCCAGCGCGCGAAGGCGCGCTCGCAGCCGGCCTGCAGCTCGGCCAGCGGGCGCGGCAGCGCGCACTCGGCCTGCAGCCCGGGCAGCAGCGAGTCGGTGCGGTTCGGGTCGATCGCGCGGGCCTGGGCCACCAGCGTCGCGAGCTGGGCCTGCAGCGCCGGCGCGTCCGGCCAGTCGGTGGCCGGGCCGAGCGCGCGCAGCAGCGCCGGCTTGTCGCCGTCGCGGCAGAAGGCCCAGACCGGCGCGGGCTCGACCGGCGCGCGGTGCGCCAGCAGCACGCGCCAGGGCTCGCCGGCGGCGTCCTCCGCCGGCAGCGGCAGGCGTTGCGTCAGCAGGCGTTCCCAGCCCAGGCCGACGCGGGTGATGCCCAGCGTCTCCAGCGCCGCCAGCCGGGCGGTCAGCGTGGCGCGGGCCTGCCGCAGGCCGCCGCTGGCCGCCTGCATCGCGTCGAGGTGCTGCAGCGCCGCATCGAACAGGCCCGGGGCGATCCAGCGGCTCGGCCGCTGGTTCGCCACGCCCTTCTGCAGCAGCACCAGGCCGCGCGCGTCCATCGCCGCCTCGCCGTCGGCGTCCTCGGCCAGGCCGAGATCGGCCGGCGACGCCACCTGCGGCAGCAGGTAGGCCGACTGCCGCACCCGCTCCAGCGCGGCCGGCTCGAGGTGGGCCGGCAGACGCTCGGCGTGGCGCGGCCAGGGCAGGTGGAGCGTCGCGCGGGCGTCGGCGTGCGGGGTCGGAGGGGGCATGCGGGGCGGGGGCGGTCGGCGGAACCGGCGATTGTCGCCGTTCGCCTGGCGCGCTGGCCCGCTGCGCGGGCCCGCCGCGGTCCCCGCCGCGCTGGTCGCCCGCGCACGCCGCGGTCGGCCGGGCCAGGCCTCCTCGCGCCGCAGCCCCGCGCGAGCCCGCCGTGTCAGAGCTGCGTGCGCAGCGACCAGATCTCCGGGAACAGCACCACGTCCAGCATCCGCCGCAGGTAGCCGACGCCGCTGGTGCCGCCGGTGCCGCGCTTGAAGCCGATCACGCGTTCCACCGTGGTGACGTGGCGGAAGCGCCAGAGGCGGAACGCGTCCTCCAGGTCGGTCAGCTCCTCGCCGAGCTGGTACAGGTCCCAGTGCGCCTGCGGTGCCTGGTACACGGCGAGCCAGGCCGCCTCGACGCCCGGGTCGGCGGTGTAGGCCTGGGTCCAGTCGCGCGCGAGCTTGTCCGGCGGCACCGGCAGGCCGCGGCGGGCGAGCAGGCGCAGCGCCTCGTCGTACAGCGACGGCGCGCGCCAGGCCGCGTCGACCCGCGCGAGCAGGTCGGCGCGGTGCGCGTGCGGCTTCAGCATCGCGGCGTTCTTGTTGCCCAGCGTGAACTCGATGCAGCGGTATTGCCAGCTCTGGAAGCCGCTGCTGCGGCTGAGGAAGGGCCGGATCGCGCTGTACTCGGGCGGCGTCATCGTGGCCAGCACGTCCCAGGCGTGCACCAGCTGCTCCATGATGCGGCTGACGCGCGCGAGCATCTTGAAGGCGGCCGGCAGCTCGTCCGCGGCCACCGCGCGCACCGCGGCGGACAGCTCGTGCAGCATCAGCTTCATCCAGAGCTCGCTGGTCTGGTGCTGGACGATGAAGAGCAGCTCGTCGTGCGCCGGCGACAGCGGGGCCTGGGCGTCCAGCAGCCGGTCGAGCTGCAGGTAGTCGCCATAGCTCATGTCGCGGCTGAAGTCGAGCTGGGCGCCTTCGTCGGCGACGATGTGCTCGCCGGGCGAGGCGGCGGCCTGCGGCGTGGCCTCGGCGGCGGGAGGCGGCGGGGCGGCGTCGCCCCCGGCGTGTGCCGCGTCGTCGCCGCTGCCGTGCATCGGACAGGCCATCAGGTCACCGCCGCGCGCTGCTGGAAGCGCGCCTCGCGCCATTCGCCGGTCTCCAGCACCTGGCGCAGCTGCTCGACCGCGTCCCAGACGTCGACGTGGCGGGTGTACAGCGGCGTGAAGCCGAAGCGCAGCAGGTCGGGCGCGCGGAAGTCGCCGACCACGCCGCGCGCGATCAGCGCCTGCACCATCGCGTAGCCACCCTCGGCGTGCGCGAAGCTGACCTGGCTGCCGCGCAGCGCCGCGTCGCGCGGCGTGACGAGCTGCAGGCCGTGGCCCGCGCAGCGCGCCTCCACGCCGGCGATGAAGGCCTCGCTCAGCGCGAGCGACTTCGCGCGCAGCGCGGCCAGGCCGCCGAGGCGCTCGGCCGCCAGCAGGGTGTCGACGCCGCATTCCAGCGCCGCGGCGCCGATCACCGACGGCGTGCCGCAGAGGTAGCGGCCGATGCCGGGCGCCGGCCGGTAGTCCGGCGTGAACTCGAAGGGCGCGGCATGGCCCATCCAGCCGGCCAGCGGCTGCCAGAAGCGCTCGGCGTGGCGCGGATGGGCCCAGACGAAGGCCGGCGCGCCCGGGCCGCCGTTCAGGTACTTGTAGCCGCAGCCGACCGCGAAGTCGGCCTGCGCGCCGTGCAGGTCCACCGGCAGCGCGCCCGCGCTGTGCGCGAGGTCCCAGACGGTCAGCGTGCCGGCGGCGTGCGCGGCCTGCGTCAGCGCGGCCATGTCGTGCAGCCGGCCGCTGCGGTAGTTCACCTGCGTGAGCATCAGCAGCGCCGGGCGGTCGGCGAGCAGCGCGGGCAGGTCCTCGGCCTCGGCCAGCACCAGCCGCAGGTCGTGCGCGCGCGCGAGGCTCTCGGCGATGTACAGGTCGGTCGGGAAGTTGCTGCGCTCGCTGACGATCACGCGGCGCTGCGGCGCGTCGGCGCGCGCAATCGCCAGCGCGGCCGACAGCACCTTGAACAGGTTCACCGAGGTCGAATCGGCCACCACCAGCTCGCCCGGCCGGGCGCCGACCAGGCGGGCGATCTTGTCGCCGACCCGGCCGGGCAGCTCGATCCAGCCGGCGCGGTTCCAGCTGGTGATCAGGCCGCGGCCCCATTCCTCGGTCACCACCTGCTGCACGCGCGCCGCGGTGGCGCGCGGCAGCACGCCGAGCGAATTGCCGTCGAGGTAGATCGTGCCGTCGGGCAGCGCGAACTGGTCGCGCAGCGGGGCCAGCGGGTCGGAAGCATCGCGCGCCTCGGCATCGGCGCGCGTCCAGCGCAGGGGGTGGGCAGTCGTCATGGCGCGGCACGGTAGCACCGGCGCCGCGGGCATGGTGTCGGTTTTTTCAGACGAGGGCGCGCAGCACCGCGCGCACCGGCGAGGCGTCCGCCTCGACCAGCTTCAGCGGCAGCGCGATCAGCTCGTAGTCGCCCGGCGGCACCGCGTCGAGCACCAGGTTCTCGAGCACCCGCAGGTCGCGCGCGAGCAGGCGCTGGTGGCTGGGCAGGGCCTTGCTGTCGGCCGGGTCGACCGACTGGCTGTCGATGCCGACGAGGCGCACGCCGCGGTCGGCCAGCCAGTCGATGGTCTCGGCCGCGAAGGCGCTGAAGTCGGTGGACCAGGCCGTCGGCGCGGTGCGCGCGGTGCGCACCAGCACGCGCGGCGGCAGCCCGTCGGCGGCGTGCGCGAGCTGCCGCGGGTGCACCAGCGGGCCGGCGTCCAGCGCGTGGATCACGCGGCAGAGGCCGAGGAAGGGCGCCAGGTCCAGCAGGCCGACCGCCGGCGCGCCGTCGGCGTAGTGCAGCGGCGCATCGGCATGCGCGCCCAGGTGCGGCGAGAAGCCGAGCGCGCTCACGTTGACCGGGCAGCCCGGCCCGATGCGCGCGGCCCAGGACTGGGTGTAGGGCGTGTCGCCGGGGAAGGGCGGCGTGGCCGCGTGCAGCGGCGGCGAGATGTCCCAGAGGCGTCGGGTCGGCAGCGGGTCGGGCATGGCGCGGACCTTAGCACCGGGCCGGCCGCGGTGCGGCCGGGTCGCGGCCGCCCGGACCGCCGCCGGGAACCGGCTCAACCGGCCAGCGGCGGCAGGCCGTGGCGGGCGCGGGCGCGGTCGCAGGCCTCGTCGCCCAGGCCCAGCGGCGCGCGCAGCCCGAACTCGCGGCAGGGCGACGGGCGCCACTCGTGGATGCCGCAGTGCGCGGCCACGCCGACCTGGCCCACCAGCGCGGCGCAGCGCGGGCGGGCGTGGTCGGTGCCGCGCATGCGCCAGGTGCCGGCGGTGACCTCGACCGCGAGCCCGGCGGGCACCCGGCCGCCGGCCTCGTCGAGCTCCTCGCGCGCGAAGTCGACGCGCAGGCTGGCGCAGCAGGCGCCGCAGCGCAGGCAGGGGTTGGGGAAGGCCGCGGTCACGTCGGGTCGGGGGGGTGGGCGGGGAATTTGCACGCCGGACCGGCCGATTGTCCGCGCCACGCCGGACGGATGCCGCCAGAATCGGCGCGCGCGTCGGCGCGGGAGGTCTGCATGCTTCGGGTGAAGACGGCGGGGAGGGCGGCGGTGGTGGCCGGCGCACTGGCGGCGTGGCTGCCGCTGCCGGCGGCCGCCGCCGCGGGCGATGGCGCGGCCGCCGGCCGGTATCGCCTGGCGGCCGCGGCGATGGTGCCGGCGACGGCGCCGGCCTCCGCCACGGTCATCGCCTCCGCTTCCGACCCCGTGCCTGCCACCGCGTCCGCCCCGGCGTCCGACGCGGCCGCCGCGCAGGCGCTGGCCGAGGGCCGGGCGCTGCGCGACGAGGGCCAGCTCACGCTCGCGGCGGTGCGCCTGCGCGAGGCCCGCGAACAGGCGCAGGACCCGGCGCTGCGCGCGCGCGCCGCGGCGGCGCTGGGCGCGACGCTGCTGCAGGCGCGCCGGCTGGACGCGGCGCAGGAGGCTCTGCAGGCGGCCGAGGCGGGCAGCACGGGCCGCGCGCGCGCGGCGGTGGCGATCGACCTGGGGAGCCTGGCCGCGCTGCGCGGCCTCCCGGAGCGCGCGCGCGCCCACTGGCAGGCGGCGCTCGCCGACGCCGGCAGCGACCCGGCGGTCGCCTTCGCGGCCGGGCTGAACCTCGCGCGGCTCGCGCCCGCCGCCGACCGGCTGGCGGCGCTGCAGGCGCTGCTGCCGGCGCTGCAGGCCGCCGGCCCCGGCGTGGCCGCGCGTCGCGTCGCGCTGGCCGAGCAGGCGCGCCGGCTGGGGCCGGACGGCGATGCGCTGGCCCATGCGCAGTTCGACGCGGCCCGCGCCGACGCCGCGGCGGCCGGCGCGGCCCGCCTCGAGGCCGAGGCCCTCGACGGCCTGGCCGCGCTGTACGAGGCACGTGGCCGCGGCGCCGAAGCGCGCACGCTGAACCGGCAGGCCGAGGCCGCCGCGGCACGGGCGCCGGCGGCGTCCCTCGGCGAGCTCGGCATCCGCCTCGCCTGGCGCGAGGCGCGGCTGGCGCGCAGCGCCGGCGAGCCGGGGCAGGCGCTGGCCGCCTGGCAGCGCGCGGTGGCCCGCCTGGAGGCGGTGCGCCAGGACCTGCCGATCGACGACGAGGACGGCGCCTCCACGTTCCGCAGCCTGCTCGAGCCGGTCTACCTCGGCCTGGTCGAGGGCCTGCTGGCGGCGGCCGACGACGCCCCGGCCGCGCGCCAGCCGGCGCTGCTGCGCCAGGCGGTGGACACGCTGGAACTGGTGCGCCAGGCCGAGATGCAGGACTACCTCGGCGACCGCTGCGACGTGGACGCCGTCAAGGGCGGCAGCGCGACCGTGATCCCGGTCGGCAGCGCGGTGCTCTACCCGGTGGCGCTGCCGGACCGGCTGGAGCTGCTGCTGGACACCGGCGCGGGCCTGCGGCGCGCGCGCAGCGCGGTCGCCGCGGCCGAACTGCGCGAGACGGCGCAGCGCCACGCCGCCAGCCTGCGCGCCGGCCGCGCCGCGCACCGGGTCGACGCGGGCCGGCTGTACGACTGGCTGCTGCGCCCGATCGAGCCGCTGCTCGCGGCGGCCGGGGTCGACACCCTGGTCGTGGTGCCCGACGGAGCCTTGCGCCTGGTCGCCTTCGGCGCGCTGTTCGACGGCCAGCGCTACGCGATCGAGCAGCGCGCGATCACCACCAGCGTCGGGCTGTCGATGACCCACACCGGCGCCAGCAGCCCGCGGGCGCGCCGGCGCGTGCTGCTGGCCGGCCTGGCGAGCCCGGGGCCGGTGGTCGACAAGCTCAGCCCGGCGGTGGTCACGCGGCTGCTCGGCCCGCAGGAGGCGAGCCGGCTGGAGCGCCAGGCCGGCGCTGCCCGCGCCACGGAGCCGGGCGCGCCCGCGGCGCCGGCCGGTGCCGCCGAGCCGGCGGCCGCCCGTGCCGAGGACCGCACGCGGGCGCTGCAGGAGGCGCTGGCGCTGCCGGGTGTGGAGCGCGAGGTCGAGGCGATCGCGCGCATCGCGCCGCACGTGCAGCTGCTGGACCGCGACTTCACCGTCGCCGCCTTCCGCGCGGCCGCCGAGACCGGCGACTACCCGATCCTGCACGTCGCGTCGCACGGCGTCTTCGGCGGCAGCGCCGACGCGAGCTACGTGCTGGCCTACGACGACCTGCTCACGCTGGACGGCCTGCAGGCGCTGCTGCGCTCGGACCGCTTCCGGCGCAACCCGGTGGAGCTGCTCAGCCTGTCCGCCTGCGAGACCGCCGAAGGCGACGAGCGCTCGCCGCTCGGCCTGTCGGGCGCCGCGATCAAGGCGCGCGCGAAGTCGGTGCTCGGCTCGCTGTGGCCGGTGGCCGACGACGCGGCCGTGCCGCTGATGGCGGGCTTCTACGACGAGCTGCTGCGCGACGGCCGCAGCAAGGCGCGCGCGCTGCAGGCCGCCCAGGTGGCGCTGCTGCGCCAGCGCGCGTTCGCCCATCCCTTCTACTGGGCGCCCTTCATCCTGATCGGCAACTGGCTGTGACGAGGCCCGCGATGACCGCCACCCCCCGACCGGACCGCCCGCCCCCGACCCCGCAGCGCCGGCCCCGTGGCCGGGCGGCCGTGACGGCCGTGGCCGCGGCCGCCGCGCTGCTGTCGGCCGGCCCGCTGGCCGCGCAGATCGTCACCGACGGCAGCGTCGGCGCGGCCCGCACGCTGACCGGCCCGAACGTGCTGATCCCGCAGGCGCTGGGCCGGACTGTCGGCGACAACCTGTTCCACAGCTTCCTGCGCTTTCGCATCGGCAGCGGCGAGTCCGCCACCTTCCTCAGCGATGCCACGGTCCGCCATGTGATCGGCCGCGTCACCGGCGGCAGCCCGACCGAGATCCTCGGCACGCTGCGCCTGCTGTCCGACGGCGGCACGCCCAGCCTGACGCTGATCAACCCGGCCGGCGTGGTGTTCGGCGCCGGCGCGGCGATCGACGTGCCCGGGGCCTTCCGTGCCGCGACGGCCGACTACGTGGCCTTTCCGGACGGGCGCTTCCACGCCGACCCGGCCCGCACGAGCAGCTTCTCCAGCGCCGCGCCCGAGGCCTTCGGCTTCCTCGGCAGCCAGCGCGCGCCGCTGGTGGTGCGCGACGGCGCGGTGCTGGTGACGCCGCGCGGCGAGGCGCTGGCGCTGGCCGGCGGGGACCTGCGGATCGACGGCGCGGTGGTCGGCTCCGGCGCCGGCAGCGTGCGCCTGGCCGCGGTCGGCGCGGAGGCGGCCGAGGTCGGCTTCACCGGCGCGCTGCCGTCGCTCGGCGGCTCGCTGCAGCTGCTGGGCGGGGCGAGCGTGCTGTCGTCCACCATCGGCGCGGCCGACGGGGCGCCGGTGTCGATCTCCGCCGGCAGCGTCCACCTGGGCGAGGCGTCCGGCATCTTCTCGGCCGTGCGCGACGGCGACAGCGGCCACGGCGGCGCGATCGAGCTGCAGGTGCGTGGCGCGCTGACGCTGGACGGCGGCGCCTCGCTCAGCAGCGAGACGCGCGGCGCCGGCACGGCCGGTGACCTGCGCGTCGCCGCCGGCAGCGCCACGCTGGACGACGGGGCCTACCTCTACAGCCGCAGCCTGCCGGGCGCCGCGGGGGGCAGCGGCCGGATCGCGGTGCAGGTCGCCGGCCGGCTGGCGCTCGCCGGCACCGCCAGCATCTCCACCGAGCTGGGCGGCGACGCCGCCGGCGGCGGCATCGCGCTGCGGGCCGGCGAGCTGGCGATGGCGGGGGCGGCCTACGTCGGCAGCTATGCGGGCGGGACCGGCTCGGATGGCGCGCTGACGATCGAGGTCGACGGCGCGGCGCGGCTGTCCACCGCCAGCGTCGAGAGCCGGACCACGGGCGGCGCCGACGCGGCGCCGGTGACGATCCGCGCCGGGCAGCTGCGCATCGACGGCGGCAGCTTCGTCGGCAGCGTGTCCGACCCCGGGGCGACCGGGCGGGCCGGCGCGCTGACGATCGAGGCGGCCGGCGCGGTCGAGCTCGCCTCGGGTGCGCGCCTGCTGTCGAGCACGGCCTCGGATGCGGATGCCTCCCAGGTCACGCTGCGCGCCGCGTCGCTGACGATGGACGATGCGCGCATCACCAGCAACAGCGTCGGCAGCGGCCGCCGCGGCGCGGCCGGCGGGATCGGCATCGTGCTGGCCGGCGACCTGGCGATGGCGTCCGCCAGCAGCATCGAGAGCAGCACGCTGTCGGCCGGCGATGGCGGCGCGGTGCGCATCGAGGCCCGCGACGTGCGGCTGGACGGCGGCAGCACGGTGCAGAGCCGCGCCGCGGGCGGCAGCGGCGCGGCCGGCTCGATCGACCTGGTCGCGCGCGGCAGCGTCAGCCTGGCCGGCGCCTCCGGCCTGTCCACCGGGACCGCCGCCGACGGCGCTGCCGGGCCGCTGCGCCTGCAGGCGGCCGCGCTGCGCCTCGACGGCGATTCGGTGATCGACAGCACCGCCAGCCTCGGCAGCCGCGGCCAGGGCGGCTCGATCGAGCTCGCGGTGGCGGGGGCAGTCGTGCTCGACGGCGGCTCGGCGGTGCGCGCGGTCACGGCCGGCGAGGGCGCGGCCGGGCAGATCCGCGTCGCCGCCGACAGCCTGCAGCTGCGCGGCCAGTCACGCCTGAACAGCATCAGCCTCAGCGAGACCGGCGCGCCCGCCGGCCAGATCGCGCTGCGCACCACGGGCGACGTGCTGCTGACCGGCGCCAGCGCGATCGTCTCGGACGCGCTGGTCGGCCGCGCCGGCACCGTGACGATCGACGCACGCGACCTGAGCGTCGACAGCGGCGGCATCGCGAGCCGCGGCGACAGCGGGCGCATCGCCATCGTCGCGCGCGATGTGCGCCTGGTGGGCAACGCCGCCGGCGAGGCGGGCCAGGTCTCGACCAGCACCTTCGGCGCCGGCAACGGCGGCTCGGTCGACGTGCAGGCGCGCTCGCTGTGGGTCGACGGGCCGGGGGCCGGCCTGCTCAGCCTGGCCTTCCCCGGCGCCACCGGGCAGGCCGGCAGCATCACGGTGCGCCTGAGCGAGGGCCTGACGGTGCGCGAGGGCGGCCTGTCCAGCAGCACCTCCGGGGCCGGCGCCGCGGGCTCGGTCACGGTCGAGGCCGCGCGCATCGTCGTCGAGGGGGCGCGCAGCGGCATCAGTGCGGCCGCGCTGGCCGGCTCCGGTGGGCAGGCCGGCAGCGTGCAGCTGCGGGCCGGCGAGTCGATCCGGCTCGACGACGGCGGCTTCGTCTCGATCTCCAATGCCGCCACCGTGGCCGATCCGCAGGCGCGCCAGCCGACGCTGCTGTCGCTGGCGGCACCGGTGGTGACGCTGGGCGCCGGGGCGGCGGTCAGCGCGGTCTCGACGGGCAACGTGGCCGCCAGCGACGTCGCCATCGAGGCCGGGCAGCGGCTGCTGCTCGGCCGGGCCGGCGTCTCCACCGCGGCGGCCGAGGGCAACGGCGGCGACATCCGCATCGCCAGCGGCGGCAGCGTCGTGCTCGACCGGTCGCTGGTCGTCACCTCGGTGTTCGGCCCGCGCGGCGACGGCGGCGACATCGACCTGCAGGCCCGCACGCTGGTGCTGTCCTCCGGCTTCATCCAGGCCAACACCGCGGCCGCGCAGGCGCGCGGCGGCCAGGTGCGCATCGCCGCCGAGGGCCTGCTGGCCAGCGGGGGCACGCTGTTCGTCGGCGGCGACACGCCCTATGCGATCCGTCCCGACGTGTTCGGCTTCAACGTGATCCAGGCCGCCGCGCCGACCGGCGTCAGCGGCACGGTCGCGCTCGACACGCCGGTGCTGGACCTGGCCGGCAGCCTGCGCGAGCTCGGTGTCGAACGGCTCGACCCGGGCGGCCTCGGCCGCGGCCTCTGCCGCACCGGCGCCGGCAGCAGCTTCGCGCAGGCCGGCCGTGGCGGCCTGCCGGCCGGCGCACGCGCCTGGCAGCGCGTCGAGCCAGCAGCGGGCGAGGCGCGCGCGGTGGGCGCGGGCGCCGAAGGCCGGGCCGCCATGGCCGCGGACACGCTGCCGCGCGCCGGCCCGTCCGCGCAGCCGGACCCGGCGCCGGCGGCGGCCTGGCGCCTGGCCCGCGTCGCGCCGGCGACCGACGGAGGCTGTCGGTGAGCCCGCCGGTCCGCGTGCCGGGCCGGGGCCCGCGTGCGACGCCCACGACGGGCCGGACGACACGCCCGCTCCGGCGCGGCGCGGCCTGGCGCGTCGCGCGCCTGGCGCTGGTCGCGCTGGCGGCCGCCGGAGCGGCCTGGCCGCTGCAGGCGGCCGATGCGCCCGTGTCGCCCGGCAGCGGCCCGGCGCCGCTGCCGCGGCCGGCCCCCGCGCCCGCGCTGCCGTCCGGCGCCTTCACGCTGCCGCCGCTGCCCGCCGAGCCGGCGGCCGCGGCCGGGGCCGTGCCGGCGCCCGGCGCGTGGCGCTTCGTGCTGCGCGAACTGGTGTTCCGCGGCCACACCGTGCTCGACACCGCCACGCTGGACGGCCTGGCCGCGCCCGAGCGCGGCCAGCCGGTCGGGCCGGCGGAGCTGGAGGCGCTGCGCCTGCGGCTGACGCGCGCCTACGTCGACCGCGGCTACGTGAACTCCGGCCTGCGCCTGGCCGAGGTGGCGCCGGATGCGGGGCGGGTGGTGTTCGACGTGGTCGAAGGCCGGCTGGCGGCGCTGCGGCTGCGCGGGCTGGACGGCCTGCGCGAGGGCTACGTGCGTGCCGCGCTGCTGCGCGACGACGACGGGCCGCTGAACGTCGACCGGCTGCGCGAGCGCTTCCAGCGCCTGCTCGACGACCCGCTGTTCGCGCACCTGAACGCGCGCCTGCTGCCGGGCCGCGTGCCCGGCGAGGCGGTGCTGGAGGTGGAGGTCGAGCGCGCACGGCCCTGGGGCCTGAGCGTGTTCGCGAACAACCACCGCCCGGTGTCGATCGGCGCGGCCTCGATGGGCCTGGCCGGCTGGCTGCGCAACCTCAGCGGCCACGGCGACACGCTCGAGGCCACGCTGCAGGCGCCCACCGACGGCCGCGGCGACCTGCGCGGCAGCCTGGCCTGGCGGCTGCCGCTCGGCTCGTCGCGGACCCAGCTCAGCCTGTCCGCCGACGAGGGCCAGTCCTCGGTGGTGGAGGAGTCGGTGCGGGCCCTGGACATCGAGAGCCGGCTCGCGAGCCGCGAGATCGGGCTGTCGCACACGCCCTGGGAGACGCTGAGCCAGCGCCTGAGCCTCGGCGTGCAGGGCGCGTGGCGCGAGAACCGCAGCTGGCTGCTCGGCCAGCCCTTCTCCTTCAACCCCGGCGAGCCGGACGGGGTCCTGAAGGAGCGGCTGGGCCGCTTCTGGCAGGAGTACAGCTGGCGCACCGAGCAGCAGGTGCTGGCGCTGCGCTCGACCTTCGTGTGGGGCCGCAACAACCTGCAGCGCATCGACGGCCTGCCGCTGGCCGACCCGCCGCCGGACCGCTTCCGGCTCTGGGTCGGCCAGCTGCAGTTCGCCCACCGCTGGCGCGACGACGGTCCGCAGCTGGTGGCACGTGCCACGGTGCAGCGCAGCCCGGACCGGCTGCTGGCGCTGGACGGCCTGTCGATCGGCGGCGTGCAGACGGTGCGCGGCTACCGCGAGAACCAGCTCGTGCGCGACCAGGGCGAGGTGCTGAACCTCGAGCTGGAATGGCCGCTGCGGCGCGGCGGCCCCGAGGACCTGCAGCTCACCCTGGTGCCCTTCTTCGACCATGGCCGCGGCCGCAACCACGGCGAGCCGGCGACCACGCTGCAGTCGGCCGGGCTGGCGCTGCGCGCCGGCTGGCGCGGCTGGGCGCTGGAGCTGGTGGCGGCGCACCGCATCGACCCGCCGCCGCAGGCCGAGGGGCTGGGCAGCAACCTGCAGGACCGCGGCATCCACGTGCAGCTCTCGTACCGCTTCTGAGGGCCCCCAGGGCCGGGCGGGTCTCCCGGGCGCGTCAGCCGCGGCGGATGTGCGCGGTCGCCGCGTCGGCCGGCAGCGCCTTCGCGAACAGCCAGCCCTGGCCGGTGTGCACGCCCAGCGCCTGCAGCGTCTGCGCCTGCGCCTCCTCCTCGACGCCCTCGGCCAGCACCTGCTTGTCCAGCGCGGCCCCCAGGCCGACGATGGTGCGCACGATCTCCTGCGCCTCGCGGCCGGCGCCCAGCCGGATCACGAAGGAGCGGTCGATCTTCAGCGTGTCGAAGGGGAAGCGGTGCAGGTAGGCGAGCGAGGAATAGCCGGTGCCGAAGTCGTCGATGGAGATCTTGAAGCCCATGTCGGCGAGCCGGTTCAGCACCTTGGCCGTGCGCTGCGGGTTCTCCATCGCCATGCTCTCGGTCACCTCGAGCTTGTAGCGCTTCGGCGCGACCGGGCCGAGCAGCTCGAGCACGCGGCGGGCGTCGGCCTCCAGGTCGGTCTCGGTGAACTGGCGGCCCGACAGGTTGACGGCCACCTCGCCGGTGAAGCCGATCGCGTCCCAGGCCACCAGCTGGCGCGCCGCCTCGAACAGGGTCCACTGGCCGATCGCATTGATCTGGCCGGTCTGCTCGGCGTGCGGGATGAAGTCGCCGGGCATCACCATGCCGCGCTCCGGGTGCTTCCAGCGGATCAGCGCCTCGAAGCCGATCAGCGCCCGGTCCGACAGGCGCACGAAGGGCTGGTAGTGCAGCTGGAACTGGTCGCCCGCGGCGAGCGCGCGGTCGATGTGCTCGTTCAGCCAGCGGCGCGTGGTCTGCTGCGCCTGCTCGGCCGGGTCGAAGCTGCGCAGGCGGCCGCGGTGGCCGGCGCGCTTGGCCTGCGACATCGCGAGGTCGGCGCCGTTCATCAGCTCGTCGACGCCGTCCAGGCCGTGCTCGGTGTGAGCGACGGCCGCCGTCACGCTCAGGCCGCCGGCGTCCGCCGGGTGCGCGGCCTCGCCGGCCGGCGCCAGCGCGGCCAGCGGCGCGGCGAGGGCCGCCTGGGCGTCGTGCGCCAGCGCGACCAGCGCGTCCAGCGGGCCCGGCGCGGCGACGGCGAACTGGTCGGCCCCGACGCGCGCCACCAGGGCGCCGCCCGGTCGCGCGTCGCTCAGCGCGCGCAGCCGCGCCGCCACCTCGACCAGCACCTGGTTGCCGCTGACGTGGCCGTGCACCTCGTTGATCTGGCGGAAGCCGTCGATGTCCAGCAACACCAGGCCGAGCGGGCCGGCCGGCTGGCCCGCCGCCTGCGGCCGCAGCCACTGGCCGAGGCGGTCGGCGAACAGCTCGCGGTTCGCGAGGCCCGTCAGCCGGTCGTGGATGGCGTCGAACACCACCTGCTGCTCCAGCCGCTTCGGCTCGGTGATGTCGGTCAGCGAGCCGGCCATGCGCACCGCGCGCCCGTGCTCGCGCACCGCGACGCCGCGCACCAGGGTCCAGCGGTCCTCGCCGGCGCGGCGGTGCTGCAGCTCCAGGTGCAGCTGCTGCGTGCGGCCGTCGAGGTGGGCCGCGATCTCCTCGCGCAGGCGGGCGGCCTGGGCCGGGGCCAGGCCCTCGAGCCACGCGGCGATCGGGTCGCCGGCGTCCGCGCCGCCGTCGGGCACGGCCTCGGGCAGGCCCATCATCTGGCGTGCACGCGGCGACAGGTAGGTGCTGCCGGCCTCCAGGTCCCAGTCCCACAGCCCGTCGTTGGCGCCGCGCGCGGCCAGCGCGAAACGCTGCTCGCTGGCGCGCAGGCGGCGCTCCGCGGCGCGCCGCTCGCGCTCGTAGAGCACGCTGCGCCAGGCCATCGCCAGGCCGGCCGCGAGCAGCAGCGCCAGCACCGGGAACAGCGGCGAGACCATCTGCAGCCGCTGCTCGAACAGCCACTGCGAAACGCCGAAGCAGGCCAGGCCGAGCAGCGCGGCGGCGCCCAGCACCCAGGCCGGCGGCGCCACCGCGAGCCCCAGCGCCACACCGACCGGCAGCACCAGCATCGCCGCGGACTCGGCGGTGGCGGCCCAGGCCGGGCGCTCGAGCCAGTGCCGCGCCATCAGGTTGTCGATCACGGTGGCCAGGCGCTCGGTGCCGGGCAGGCCGACGTCGAAGGGCGAGCGGTAGCGGTCGCCGGAGCCCAGCGCGTCGCTGCCGATCAGCACGATCGCGCCGCGGAAGCGGTCGGCCGGCAGGCGGCCGGCGACGTGGTCGGCCAGCGAGTACAGCGGGATGGTGCCGCGCGGGCCGAGGTAGTTGACCCAGAGCTGCGAGGTCAGGTCCAGCGGCACGCGGCGCGTGCCGATCGTCAGCGACTCGCCGAGCGAGACCTCCATCTCGGCCGGCGCCACGCCGGTGGCCAGCGCGGTGAGCGTGGCGGCCAGGCTGGGGTAGATCTCGTCGTCGAACTTCACCGCCGGCAGGTCGTGGCGCAGCGTGCCGTCCAGCCGCTGCTGCACGCTGACGTGGCCGAGGCCGCGCGCCGCTTCCAGCAGCGGGCCGATCGGCGCCAGCATCATCCCGGGCTTCAGCGCCATCAGCGCGGCGCGCTCCTCGTGGCGGTAGCGGTGGAAGGCGCTGTCCAGGATGGGCTCCGGGACGCCGGCGGCGGCGGCCGTGCCCGTCGGGCCGGTCGCAGCGATCGGCGCAGCGCGCGCCACCGATGCGGCGGAAGCCGCGGACGCGGCGGGCGCGGCCGCCTGTCCGCGCGACAGGCTCTGGTCGGGCAGCGCATAGGGGATCACGACGTTGCCGGCGCGCCGGATCGCGTCGGCCAGCCGCTGGTCGACCGCGGGTTCGGTCGCCTCGGTCAGCAGGATGTCGACCGCGATCCACGCGGCGCCCTCGGTGGCCAGCCGGTCGATCGTGTCGGCGAGGGTGGTGCGCGGGATGCCGCTGCCCAGTTCCATCGCCGAGCGCTCGTCGTGCATCAGCATCCGCACCGGCACCGGCGAGGCCGGCGCCTGCGGCCCGCGCCGGTGCAGCTGCCAGTCGAGCACCAGCCCGTCGAGGTTGCTCAGCAGCGGCACCTTGCTGCGCTGGCTCCACGCGAAGGCGGTCAGCGCGAAGGCGAGCAGGCCGATCAGCGCGAAGACCAGCGCGCGGGCCGCAGTCGGTCGGCCGGTCGGGCGGGCGGCGCGGCCCATGCCGGGCGGGGCGGTGTCGGGGCGGGGAGGCGGGCGGGGCGCGGGCCGGCCGTCAGAGCGCGAGCCGTTCAGAGGCCGCGCGCAGGCGCTCCGGCGTCCACGGCCGCGAGCCGCTGCACTCGCCCTCGGCGTTGCAGTTGGTGCCGGCGTTGGCGCGGTCCAGCGTCACCGGCGCCGGCGGCCGCATGTCGATCGCCATCTCCTGCGAGCCGGCGCCGCGCAGCCGCGCGCGGCGGCGCTCGCTCGCCTCCTGCGCGGTCTCGACGACCACCGCGCCGGTCTGCACCGACACGTCGGTGCTCTGGTCGGGCCGGACCTCGACCAGGTACTGCGTGCCGCGCACCGCGGTGACGACGCTGGAGGTGCGCACCGTCCAGGAGCCGGCGCCCGAGGGGGCCACGGTCTGGCTGATGAGGCCCACGTCCAGCACGAAGCCGGCCTGCCGCGGCTTGCCGCCGGCCGCCGGCTTGAAGCGCTCGATGCGCAGCGTCGAGCCGTCGCCGATCACCATCACCGAGCCGTCGACGAAGCGCAGCTTGACGCGCCCCGGGTTCATCGAGCGCACCACCTGCCCCTCGTCGAGCGCGCTGCCGACGGCCAGGGCCTGGGTCTTGCCGTCGGCGACCACGACGGCCTCGCCCTTCAGCGCGACCACCTCGGCGATCGGCGCGGCGCCGGCGGCGGCCGAGAGCACCAGGCCGGTGCAGGCGAGGGCGTGGCGTATCCAGGTCGACATGGGAACCTCCGTCGGGGCGGGGGGCAGCACGTGGATTCGCAGCCGCCGCTCACCGTTGCAACGGATCTTACGTTTTCCGCACCCACCCCGCCCGGCGCGATCGGCGGAACTGGGCCGTGTTCACCGGCCTTCTCGGCAGGCGCCGGGCTTGCCGTGACGGATTGCGCGGCGCTGCGACGCCGGCCTCCACCGGGGCGTGCTGCTCAGCCGATCCGGCCGAGCAGCAGGTACTCCATCAAGGCCTTCTGCACGTGCATGCGGTTCTCGGCCTCGTCCCAGACCACCGACTGCGGGCCGTCGATCACCGCGGCCTCGACCTCCTCGCCGCGGTGCGCCGGCAGGCAGTGCATGAACAGCGCGTCGGGCTGGGCCGCGGCCATCATCTCGCCGTCCACGCACCAGTCGGCGAAGGCCTTCTTGCGGGCCTCGTTCTCGGCCTCGTAGCCCATGCTGGTCCACACGTCGGTGGTGACCAGGTGGGCGCCGCGGCAGGCCTCCAGCGGGTCGGCGAAGCTGCGCAGCGGCGCGCCGGGCCCGACGCCGGCCACCGCCGCGTCGATCTCGTAGCCGCCGGGCGTGCTGACGTGCAGCGTGAAGCCGAGGATGTCGGCCGCCTGCAGCCAGGTGTTGGCCATGTTGTTGCCGTCGCCCACCCAGGCCACCGTCTTGCCGCGGATCGAGCCGCGGTGCTCGATGAAGGTGAAGATGTCGGCCAGGATCTGGCAGGGGTGGTACTCGTTGGTCAGGCCGTTGATCACCGGCACCCGCGAGTGCGCGGCGAAGCGCTCGAGCTTCGCGTGCTCGTAGGTGCGGATCATCACCAGGTCGACCATGCGGCTGATCACGCGCGCGCTGTCCTCGATCGGCTCGGCGCGGCCGAGCTGGCTGTCGCCGGTGGTCAGGTGCACCACCGAGCCGCCCATCTGGTACATGCCGGCCTCGAAGCTCACGCGGGTGCGGGTGCTGGCCTTCTCGAAGATCATCGCCAGCGTGCGGTCCACCAGCGGCGTGTACTTCTCGTAGTTCTTGAAGCGCTTCTTGATGACCGCGGCGCGCTCGAAGAGGTAGGCGTATTCCTCGGCGCGGAAGTCCTTGAACTGCAGGTAGTGCTTCATCAGGCTCATCCCGGGCTTCATGGCGCTCAGGCGGACCGTTCGGCGAGGAAGGCCTCGACCAGCGGGCACAGGATGTCGACGATCTCGGCCGCCTCGTCGGCGTTCAGGATCAGCGGCGGCACCAGGCGGATCACCCGCTCGGCGGTGACGCTGAGCAGCAGCCCGGCCTCGGCGGCGCGGCCGAGCAGCTCGCCGCAGGGGCGGTCCAGCTCGATGCCGATCATCAGGCCGGCGCCGCGGATCTCCACCACGCCGGCCTGGCCGGCCAGCCGGCGGGCCAGGCCCTCGCGCAGCGCGGCGCCGACGCGGGCCGCGTTCTCGAGCAGGCCGTCCTCCTCCATGATGCGCAGCGTCTCGACGCCGGCGCGCATCGCCAGCGGGTTGCCGCCGAAGGTGGTGCCGTGGTTGCCCGGGCCGAGCACGCGCGCCGCGCGCGGGCCGCAGACCACCGCGCCGACCGGCACGCCGGAGCCCAGGCCCTTGGCCAGCGGCATCACGTCGGGCCGGATGCCGGCCCACTGGTGGGCGAACCACTTCCCGGTGCGGCCGATGCCGCACTGCACCTCGTCGAGCATCAGCAGCCAGTCCTGCCGGTCGCACAGCGCGCGCACCGCGCGCAGGTAATCCACGGTCGCCGGATGGATGCCGCCCTCGCCCTGGATCACCTCCAGGAACACCGCGGTCACCTGCGGCCGCGTGCGGGCGATCTCCTCCAGCGCCGCCAGGTCGTTCAGCGGCACGCGGACGAAGCCCTCGACCAGCGGTCCGAAGCCGGCCTGCACCTTCGGGTTGCCGGTGGCCGACAGCGTGGCCAGCGAACGGCCGTGGAAGGCCTTCTCGTAGACCACGATCTCGGGCCGATCGAAGCCCTTGTCATGGCCGAACTTGCGCGCGATCTTGATCGCCGCCTCGTTCGCCTCCAGGCCGGTGCTGCAGAAGAAGGCGTTCTCCAGCCCCGACAGCGCGCACAGCTTCGCGGCGAGCTGCTCCTGCAGCGGCACGTGGTAATAGTTGGAGCAGTGGATCAGCTTGGCCACCTGGTCCTGCAGCGCGGGCACCAGGCGGGGATGGGCATGGCCCAGCGTGTTCACCGCGATGCCGCCCAGGCCGTCGAGGTAGCGGCGGCCCGCCGTGTCCCAGACGCGGCAGCCCTGGCCGTGCGACAGCGCGATCGGCAGGCGGCCGTAGGTGCCCATCACGTGCGGCTCGGCGGGGGCGGACGGGGCCACGGGCTCGGGTGCGTTCATTCGGTCTCCAGGGAGCTGGCGCGGCCGGGCGGCCGGGGCCGGAAGGAGGCGGGATTCTAGCGACCGGGGGTGGCGGGCCGGTGACGCCCGGGGCGCCGTGCCGCGGGCGGGCCCCGGCCGGCGCGGGCCCGCGCCGGCCCGCCTCGCGACCGGGTGCTGCGCTGCAGCACAATCGCGGCACAATCCCTGCATCGCGGGCGGAGGCCGATCGCCGTCGCCTCCACCGTCCGAGCCGGTCACCGCCGGCCCCCTTCCACGCATGGCCAACCCGACAGCGCGCAGCTACTACATCCAGGGCCTCACCGCCGACGGCAAGACCTTCCGTCCGAGCGACTGGTCCGAGCGGCTGGCCGGCGCCATGTCTTCCTTCCGTCCCGGCGGCGCGCACGCGGGCCGCTCCGGCCACATCGGCTATTCGCCGTACTGCGTCCCGCGGGTGGTCGACGGCGTGAAGTGCGTGCTCGTGAACGAGGCGCTGCGCGCCATCGAGCCGATGGCCTGGGACTTCGTGATGAACTTCGCCCGCGACAACGGGCTGCGCGTGGTCGAGGTCGGCCCTGCGGCGCCGCCGCCGGCGGCCGCCTGACGGGCATCGGCCCAGCGGACTCGGCCTCAGCGTCGCAGCCGAAGGGGGCGCGCCGGCGGTCGCGCAGGATCGCCCGGCGGATCCACCGAGCCAACCCACCAGGCCAACCCACCAAGCAAACGGGGCCTGCCTGGCAAGCCCCGGGGTCCCGCGGCCCGGCCTGCGGGCCGGGCGGGGTGAGGCGGCCCCGGCGCCGGGCGGACCTGCCGCCGGCCGGGGACGCCCGCCGATCAGGCGGCGGCGGTCGCCAGCGCCTTGACCTTCGCGGCCAGGCGGCTCTTGTGGCGGGCGGCCTTGTTCTTGTGGAACATGCCCTTGTCGGCCACCGAGTCGATCACGCTCTGGGCGGTCGAGAACAGTTCGCTGGCCTTCGCCTTGTCGCCGGCGGCGACGGCCTTCTGCACGTTCTTGATCACGGTGCGGAAGCGCGAGCGCAGCGCGGTGTTCGCCGCGTTCAGCTTCACGTCCTGGCGCACGCGCTTGCGGCCCGAGGCGATGCGGACGGTCTTCTTCTTGGCTTTGGACGAGGTGGCCATGGGTCTCTTGCCTGGCGGTCCCTGCAAAGAGACCGGAAAATTGCGGAGGTTCGTTCCCGGATGCAGCCGGGATTTCGTCACCAGGGTTTCGTCAGCGTCGCCCGGGGTGGTCGGCGACGGCTGGCCTGGCGGCCCGACTGAAGAAACGTGCTGGAAGAAACGAAAGCCCGCGAGTATAACATCGCCGCTTCGAGCTGATCCAGTGCCCCCGGGGCCGGCGGCGCCCCCACCCCGACCCTGCTCCCATGAACCTGCTGCGGGCCGCCTCGCTCGTGTCGCTGCTGACGCTCGCCTCCCGCGTCACCGGCATGGTGCGCGACCAGGTGATCGCCGGTTTCTTCGGCGCGTCGGCGCTGACCGACGCCTTCAACGTCGCGTTCCGGATCCCGAACCTGCTGCGGCGTCTGTTCGCCGAGGGTGCGTTCTCCCAGGCCTTCGTGCCCATCCTGGCCGAGGTGCGCACGCGCGAGGGCGATGCCGCCACGCAGACCCTGGTCGACGCGGTGGCGACCGCGCTGGCCTGGGTGCTGCTGGCCACCTGCGTGGTGGGCGTGCTGGGCGCGCCGGTGCTGGTCTGGCTGATGGCCGCGGGCCTGGAGCGCGGGCACGAGGCCGTGGTGATGACGCGCTGGATGTTCCCCTACATCGGCTTCATGTCGCTGGTGGCGCTGTCGGCGGGCATCCTCAACACCTGGAAGCACTTCACCGTGCCGGCCGCGACGCCGGTGCTGCTGAACCTGGCGATGATCGCGGCGGCCGGCTTCGGCGCGCCGGCGCTGGCCGCGCGCGGCATCACGCCGATCTATGCGCTGGCCGGCGGCGTGCTGGCCGGTGGCGTGCTGCAGCTGGCCGTGCAGTGGCCGGCGCTGCGCCGGCATGCGCTGCTGCCGCACATCGCGCTCGCGCCACGGGCCGTGCTGGCGGCCTGGCGGCATGCGGGCGTGCGCCGCGTGCTGCGCCAGATGGGGCCGGCGCTGCTGGGGGTGTCGGTGGCCCAGCTCTCGTTGCTCATCAACACCCAGATCGCCTCGCACCAGGGCACGGGCGCGGTGTCGTGGCTCTTCTATGCCGACCGGCTGATGGAGTTCCCGACCGGCCTGCTCGGCGTGGCGCTCGGCGTGGTGCTGCTGCCGCAGCTCAGCGCCGCGCGCTCGCGCGACGATGCCGACGCCTACTCGGCGCTGCTCGACTGGGGCCTGCGGCTGAGCCTGCTGCTGGCGCTGCCCTGTGCGCTCGCGCTGCTGGTGTTCCCGACGCCGCTGGTCAGCGTGCTGTTCCAGTTCGGCGCCTTCGGTCCGAACGACGTCGCCCAGACCGTCGCCGCGCTGCGCGGCTACGGCGTCGGGCTGGTCGGGCTGATCGGCGTGAAGATCCTCGCGCCGGGCTTCTACGCGCGCCAGGACATCCGCACCCCGGTGCGCATCGCGGTGGCGGTGCTGGTGCTGACGCAGCTGCTCAACCTGGCGCTGGTGCCCTGGCTCGGGCACGCGGGGCTGGCGCTGTCCATCGGCCTGGCCGCGCTGGTGAATGCCGGCTGGCTGCTGCTCGGGCTGCGGCGGCGCGGCGTCTACCGGCCGGCGCCGGGCTGGGCCGGCTTCGCGCTGCGCGTGACGCTGGCCGCGCTGGCGATGGGGCTGCTGCTCGGCGCGGCCGCGCACGCGCTGGACTGGGTCGCGCTGGCACGGCAGAAGCTCTGGCAGGTGGGTGCGCTGGCGGCCTGCCTGGCGGCGGCGGCCTTGCTCTACTTCGGGCTGCTGCACCTCGCCGGACTGCGCTGGCGGGCCTTCCTGCGGCGCGGCTGATGCGCGCCGCCCGTCGCCCGTACACTCCCGCGATGCCGAAGTCCCCCTGGCTGCAGGCGCCCACGGCGCTGGGCTACTTCCAGGCCCTGGTCGCCGACGATGCGACGCTGCCGCTGACCGAAGCCGCGCTCGCGCTGGCCCAGGACGAGCACCCGCAGCTCGACGTGCAGGCCGCGCTGGCCGAGATCGACGGCGTCGGCGCCCGGCTGCGCCGGCGCCTGCCGCGCGATGCCAGCTCGCTGCACCGGCTGCGCCTGCTGAACCATTTCTTCTTCCAGGAACTGGGTTTCGCGCTGAACCCGAACGACTACTACGACCCCGACAACAGCTTCCTGCACCGCGTGCTGGCCACGCGCCGCGGCATCCCGATCAGCCTCGCGGTGCTCTACCTGGAGCTGGCGCAGCAGGCCGGGCTGCGCGCCTTCGGCGTGTCTTTCCCCGGCCATTTCCTCGTGAAGCTGCGGGTGCAGGGCGGCGGCCAGTCGGGCGAGGTGGTGATCGACCCCGCGGACGGCCGCTCGCTGTCGCGCGAGGACCTGGAGGAGCGCCTGCAGCCCTACAAGCGCCGGCACGGCCTGCTCGGCGACTTCGACATCCCGCTCGGCCTGTTCCTGCAGGCGGCGACGCCGCGCGAGGTGCTGGCGCGGATGCTGCGCAACCTGAAGGAGATCCACCGCAGCGCGGCGGACTGGCCGCGACTGCACGCGGTGACGGAGCGCCTGGTGCTGCTGCTGCCCGACCTGCCCGAGGAGCGGCGCGACCGCGCGCTGGTGCGCGCCGAGCTCGGGCTGCACGAGGAGGCGGTCGGCGACCTGGCGCATTACCTCGCCGAGCGCCCCGATGCGCCCGACCGCGAGGCCCTGGGCCACCGGCTGGCGGCCTGGCGCGCCGCCGGGCCGCGCCGGCTGCACTGACGCCGGCCCGCTCCCCCGTCGTTCCCCGTCCCGCCCGCCCTGTTCCGACGTACCGAGCTGCCCGTGAGCGTCCCGCCCACCCCCGAGCCCCTGCCCGCCGCGCGGCCGTCCGCGGCCTGGACGCTGCCGCGCCGGCGCCTCGCCTGGCTCGCGATCGCCGCGGTCGGCCTGGCGCTGCTGTGGTGGCTGTCGCCGGTGCTGACGCCCTTCCTGGTCGGCGCGGTGCTGGCCTATGCGCTGCACCCGGCGGTCGAGGCGCTGGCGGCGCGGCGCGTGCCGCGCGTGCTGGCGGTGCTCGCGGTCGAGACGGCCTTCATCCTCGCGCTGCTGGCGCTGCTGCTGCTGATGGTGCCGATCCTCGCGAAGGAGCTGCCGCTGCTGCGCGAGCAGATCCCGCTGCTCGCCGAGCGCGCCAACCAGACCCTGGTGCCCTGGCTGCGCAGCCACGGCATCCCGGTGGCGCTGGACACCGCGAGCGTCAAGGCCTTCGTGCTGAAGTACCTCGACGCCAACCTCGAGGACTGGCTCGCGACGGCGCTCAGTTCCGCCCGCATCGGCGGCAGCATCGTGCTGGCGATCATCGGCAATGCGGTGCTGATGCCGGTGGTGCTGTACTACCTGCTGATGGACTGGCCGAAGATCGTGGCGCGCGTCGAGGGCCTGGTGCCGCCGCGGCTGCGCCCGGCCACCGCCGACTTCCTCGGCGAGTGCGACGCGGTGCTCGGCCAGTACCTGCGCGGCCAGCTGCTGGTGATGGCGCTGCTGGCGGTCGGCTACAGCATCGGGCTGGCGCTGTTCGGCTTCGACCTGGCGGTGCCGCTGGGCGTGTTCACCGGCCTGGCCGGCTTCATCCCCTACCTCGGCTTCGGCCTCGGGCTGGTGCTGGCGCTGCTGGCCGGCCTGCTGCAGTTCGGCGCCGCCTATGCGCTGGTCGCGGTGGCGGTGGTGTTCGGCATCGGCCAGGTGCTGGAGAGCTTCGTGCTGACGCCGCGCCTGGTCGGCGAGCGCATCGGCCTGAATCCGCTGACGGTGATCTTCGCGCTGCTGGCCTTCGGCCACCTGCTCGGCTTCGTCGGCGTGCTGGTGGCGCTGCCGCTGAGCGCGGTGGCCGCGGTGGCGATCGGCCGGCTGCGGCGCGCCTACCTGGCCAGCCCGCTCTTTCTGGGGCGCTGAACCGCCGTGAACGATCCCGCGCCCCCCGCGACCGTCCGGCCGATGCGGCAGCTGCCGCTGCCGATCCACGACGAGCCGGTGCCGACGCTGGACAGCTACCGTCCCGGCGCGAACGCCGCGGCCCTCGCGCTGCTGATGGAGCTGCTGCAGCAGCGCGCCGACGGTGCCGTCCCGCCGCCGGCCTACCTCTGGGGGCCGCCGGGCAGCGGCAAGTCGCACCTGCTGCAGGCGCTGGCCGCGGCCGTGCGGGAGGAGGGCGGCGGCGTGCTGCACGTCGATGCGGTGGGCGCGCTGCCCGGCGGGCCCGAGGGCACGGAGCTGCTGCTGCTCGACGACTGCGAGGCCTACGCGGCCGAGCGCCAGCAGGCGGCGTTCGCGCTGTTCGTCGATGCGGTGGCGCGCGGGGCCTGGGTGGTGGCCGCCGGCCGGCTGCCGCCGGTCGACCTGCCGTTGCGCGACGACCTGCGCACCCGCCTCGGCTGGGGCCACGTGATCGCGCTGCAGTCGGTCGACGAGGCGGCGGCCGGGGAGGTGCTGGCGGCCGAGGCGGCGCGCCGCGGCGTGCGGCTGCCGGCCGAGCTCGCGACCTACCTGATGGCCCGCTTCCCGCGCGACCTGAAGACCCAGAGCACGCTGCTGCAGCGGCTCGAGGCCTATGCGCTGGAGCACCAGCGCCCGCTGACCCTGCCGACGCTGCGCCAGATGCTGCAGGACGACCCGCTGCGATGAACCTCTGCCTGTTCGACCTCGACCACACCCTGCTGCCGCTGGACTCCGACCACGCGTGGGGCGAGTTCATGCAGCGCGCCGGCTGGGTCGACGGCGAGGACTTCCGGCGCCGCAACGACGCCTTCTACGCCGACTACCAGGCCGGCCGGCTGGACCTCGGCGCCTACATCGACTTCACCACCGCGCCGCTGCGCACGCGCAGCGCCGACGAGGCCGCCGCCGCGCACGCCCGCTTCATGCGCGAGGTGATCGTGCCGGCGATCACGCCGGACGCGCGCGCGCTCGTCCAGTCGCACCAGGCGCGCGGCGACTGGGTGGCGCTGGTCACCGCGACCAACGAGTTCGTCACCGCGCCGATCGCTGTGGCCTTCGGCATCGACACGCTGCTGGCGGTGCGGCTGGAACGCGCCGCCGACGGGCGGCCGACCGGCCGCATCGCCGGCGTGCCGACCTTCCGCGAGGGCAAGGTCGCCCGCGTGACCGAATGGCTGCGCGCGCGCGGCGCCGACTGGGGCGACTTCGCCCGCATCAGCGTCTACAGCGACTCGCCGAACGACCTGCCGCTGCTCGAACGCGCCACCGAGCCGGTGGCCACCAACCCGTCCCCGGCGCTGGCCGAGATCGCCCGCGCGCGGGGCTGGCGCATACTTTCGCTCTTTCCATGATCAAGAAGCTCATCGACAAGCTGCTCGGCAAGGCGCCCGGCGGCAAGCCCGCCGCCCCGGCGCCGGGCCCGGTCCTCGGCCAGCGCGTCGAGGTTCCCCACACCGAGCACGGCATCGACCCGGCGCTGGTCGACGAGCGCGCGCTGCGCGTGGTGCAGACCCTGGCCGACGCCGGCCACGAGGCCTACATCGTCGGCGGCGCGGTGCGCGACCTGCTGCTCGGCCTGCGGCCGAAGGATTTCGACGTCGCCACCAGCGCCACGCCGGAGCAGGTGAAGGCGCTGTTCCGCCGCGCCTTCATCATCGGCCGGCGCTTCCGCATCGTGCACGTGGTGTTCGGCCGCGGGCGCGAGCACGAGGTGATCGAGGTCTCGACCTTTCGCGCGCTGATGGACCCGGCCGCGGCGGAGGCGGTCGACGCGAACGAGAAGACGGTCGAGAAGGCGCGGCGCGGCCAGCCCGAGGTCGGCAACACGCGCGTCGTGGACGCCGAGGGGCGGGTGCTGCGCGACAACGTCTGGGGCCCGCAGATCGAGGACGCCGCGCGGCGCGATTTCACCGTCAACGCGATGTACTACGACCCGCAGCGCCGCCTCGTCGTCGACTACCACGGCGGCCTGCAGGACGCGCGCGCCAAGCTGCTGCGCATGATCGGCGACCCGGCCACGCGCTACCGCGAGGACCCGGTGCGCATCGTCCGCGTGGTGCGCTTCGCGGCCAAGCTGGGCTTCGAGATCGAGCCGGCGACGCGTGCGCCGCTGCGCGAGATGGCCGCGCTGCTCGAGAAGGTGCCGCCGTCGCGGCTGTTCGACGAGATGATCAAGCTGCTGCAGACGGGCCATGCGTCCGCCAGCGTGGCCGAGCTGCGCAAGCAGGGTCTGTCGCGCGGCCTGTTCCCGGTGCTCGACGCGGCCTTCGCCGACGGGCCCGGCGCGGCGGCGCCGGCGCAGCGCCAGCGCTTCGTCGAGCTGGCGCTGGCCGACACCGACCGGCGCGTTGCCGAGGGCAAGCCGGTGGCGCCCAGCTTCCTGCTCGCCTGCCTGCTGTGGCACGACGTGCAGCAGGGCTGGCAGGCGCTGAAGGACCGCGGCGAGGCGCCGTTCCCGGCGCTGCAGCAGGCGGTCGATGCGGTGTTCGACGCGCGCGTCGGCGACATCTCGGGCCGCGGCAAGCTGGGCGCCGACATGCGCGAGGTCTGGATGATGCAGCCGCGCTTCGAGCGCCGCGTCGGCAACGCGCCCTTCACGCTCGCGGAACAGCCGCGCTTCCGCGCCGGCTTCGACTTCCTGCGGCTGCGTGCCGACGTCGGCGAGGTCGATGCCGCGCTCGCCGAGTGGTGGGAGGACTTCTCGCTCGAGCCCGAGGAGGGCCGGCGGGCGATGCTCGACGAGCTGAAGCAGAAGGCCGCGCGCCGCGTGCCGGGTGCGCGCCGTGCGGTGCCGGCGGGTGCGGCTCCCGCGGCGGGCACGGCCGCGCCGGCCGCGACCGCCGGCGTGGCCGAGGCCACGGCCGATGCCGACGACGCGCCGGACGGCGGCGAGGACACGGCGCCGGACGACGCTGGCGGCGAGGCCCCGCGCAAGCGCCGCCGGCGGCGCCGCCGGCCGGGCGGGCGCGCCGCGGAGGGCGACGCGCCGCCGTCGTCCCCGCCGGCCGACGGCGGGGCCTGACGCCGTGACGCCCCGGTGATGCGCCGATGAGCGAGGCCACCGCCTCCGGTGCGGCGGCGCCAGTCACTGCGTGGATCGGCCTGGGCGCCAACCTCGGCGATGCGCGCGCGCAGGTGCTGGCCGCGATCGCGGACTGCGCCGCGCTGCCGTCCAGCCAGCTGGTCGCGCGCTCCTCGCTGTACCGCAGCGCGCCGGTCGATGCCGACGGCGCGGACTACGTCAACGCCGTGATCGGCCTGGCGACCGCGCTGGCGCCGCTGGCGCTGCTGGACGCACTGCAGGCGATCGAGCAGCGGCACGGCCGAACCCGCACCTACCGCAACGCGCCGCGCACGCTCGACCTGGACCTGCTGGCCTACGGCGAACTGCGCCTGGACACGCCCCGCCTGGTGCTGCCGCACCCGCGGCTGCACCTGCGCGCCTTCGTGCTGCAGCCGCTGGCCGAGGTGGCGCCGGCGCTGCGCCTGCCCGGGCTCGGCCGCCCGGCGGACTGGCTGGCCGGCGTCGCCGGCCAGGCGGTGGCGCGCCTTCCCGAACCCGCGACGACCCCGTCGGAGATCCCGCGATGAACCTGTCGGTCTCGGTGCAGACCATCGGCCTGCTGATCGCGTCGAACGTCTTCATGACGATCGCCTGGTACGGCCACCTGAAGGACCTGCAGGCCAAGCCCTGGTACGTGGCCGCGCTGATCAGCTGGGGCATCGCGCTGTTCGAGTACCTCCTGCAGGTGCCCGCCAACCGCATCGGCTACGCCGGCGGCTTCAGCCTGGCGCAGCTGAAGATCATCCAGGAGGTGATCACGCTGACGGTCT
Source organism: Pseudideonella sakaiensis (assembly GCF_001293525.1). Taxonomy (GTDB): domain Bacteria; phylum Pseudomonadota; class Gammaproteobacteria; order Burkholderiales; family Burkholderiaceae_C; genus Ideonella_A; species Ideonella_A sakaiensis. The sequence goes on from NZ_BBYR01000002.1 coordinate 128,456, forward strand.
TCGTGCCCTTCGCGATGATCGTGATGGACCAGCCGTTCAAGACCGACTTCCTGTGGGCCGGGCTGTGCCTGGTCGGCGCGGTCTACTTCATCTTCCGCAGCTGAGCCAGCGGCGGCGCCGCGGCCGGCTCAGCGGCTGATCTTGCGCGCTTCCTCGATCTGGTACTCGAAGTAGCGCTGGCCGCTGAAGGCGATGGTCGCCATCAGCACGCCGGCGCCCAGCAGCAGCGCCAGCGCGGCGCCCAGCACCGCGCCCCAGCCGCTGGCCTCGGGCGCCGGCTCCTGCGGGTTGTGGCGGCGGTGCCAGCGCTCGTCGGGCGTCAGCGCATAGACGATCGCGCTCAGCATCGCGGCGGCCAGCGCGAAGCCGAGCAGCGGCACCAGCGCCCAGGCGACCTGGTCGTCCAGCCCCAGCTCGCGCATGCGCTGCACGCCGGCCAGGCCGAGCATGGTCGGCAGTGGGTAGGCCCAGCCCCAGGCATCGCGAAAGCCGTGCAGGTAGAAGCGGTGCAGGCCGAAGCCGCCGCCGAGGATCGCGATCCAGGTCGCGAGGGTCTTGGACTTGTGCATGGGGCTCAGGCCGCGGTCGTGGCGGTCGCGGCAGCCTCGTCGCCGTCGGCCGGGGCGTCGGCGGCGCCGGTGCCGAGGCTGCGCTGCATCAGCACCACGTCCAGCCAGCGGCCGAACTTCCAGCCCGCGGCCTTCAGCACGCCGGTGTGCTCGAAGCCGAGCCGGCGGTGCACGCCGATCGAGCCGGCATTCTCGGCGTCGCCGATCACGGCCAGCATCTGCCGCGCGCCGCGCGCCTCGCACTGGCCGACCAGCTCGGCCAGCAGCAGGCGCCCGAGGCCCTGGCCGCGCGCCTGTGGCGCGAGGTAGATCGAGTCCTCCACGCAGAAGCGGTAGGCGCGGCGCGGGCGGAAGTGGTTGGCGTAGGCGTAGCCGAGCACCTCGCCGGCACGCTCGGCCACCAGCCAGGGCAGGTCCTTGGCGAGCACGTCGTCGCGGCGGCGCGCCATCTCGGCGCGGTCCGGCGCCTCGAGCTCGAAGGTGCCGGTGCCGTTCGCCACGTGCCAGGCGTAGATCGCCTGCAGGGCATCGAGGTCGGCGGAGGTGCTCGGGCGGATCAGCAGGGGGACGTCGGCAGGCATCGGCAGGGGGCGGTCTCGGGCGGCGGGCGCCGGGGCGGCATGGGGCGCAGACCTCAGTTTATAATGCGCGGTTTTCGGCGGCGGCCCCGCTGGCTTCGAACCGTGACGGCGGCATGCGGTCCCGGGATCCCCCGATCCCGGCTCGGCAGGCTTCGCCGGCGGCGCGGGGCCGGTGTCGGGCGTATCTACGACGCCGAGCCGTGGCCCGGGTGCGGGGCCGCCGTGCCGCCTGCACAGGCCGCGCGGCGGGCCGATGCCGGGGCCGAGCCCCGTTCTGCTCGCCCTGCGGTGTCTCCTGGTGCGGTGGACGACGTCATCTTTCGAGGAATCCTCATGGTCGTGATCCGACTGGCCCGTGGCGGCGCCAAGAAGCGCCCGTTCTACAACATCGTCGTCGCCGACGCGCGCGAGCGCCGCGATGGCCGCTTCATCGAGCGCGTGGGCTTCTACAACCCCGTCGCCGCTGGCGCCGAGCAGGGCCTGCGCGTCGCCTTCGACCGCGTCAGCCACTGGACGGCCACCGGCGCGCGCATGTCGCCGACGGTCGCCCGCCTGGTCGGCCAGGCCCAGGCGGCCGCGGCCGCCCCGGCCGCCGCGGCCTGAGCGACGCCGCGTCGATGGGGCCGGGCGACGACGAGCCCCGCCCGGCCGACGCGGTCGAGGTCGGCCGCATCGGCGAGGCCTGGGGGATCCAGGGCTGGTTCCGGGTGCACCCGCATGCCGGCGATCCCCAGGCGCTGTTCTCCAGCAAGCGCTGGTTCCTCGCCGCGCCCGAGGCGGGCGGGCCGCGCCGTCCGGCCGGCACCGGCCCGGCCCGGCCGCTGCCCGCGCGGCTGGCGATCGCCCAGGCCCGCGAGCACGGCGGCGGCGTGGTCGCGAAGGCTCGCGACATCGATGACCGCGACGGGGCCGAGGCCCTGCGCGGCGCGCGCATCTTCATCTCGCGCGCCAGCTTTCCCACCGCCGACGACGGCGAGTACTACTGGGTCGACCTGATCGGCCTCGCGGTCGTGAACCGCGAGGAGCGCCTGCTCGGCGAGGTGATCGGCCTGCTCGACACCGGCCCGCACGCGGTGCTGCGCATCGCGCCGCCCGGCCGGCCGGCCGGCACGGGGCTCGACCCGGCGGACGAGCTGCTGATCCCCTTCGTCGGCGCCTACGTCGACGACGTCAGCCTGCCCGAGCGGCGCATCCGCGTCGACTGGGGCGCGGATTTCTGAGGCCGGGTCCGGCCCGGCCGCGGCCGGCCGCCCGGCGAAGACCATGCGTTTCGACGTCCTCACGCTCTTTCCCGAGCTGTTCGCGCCGCACCTGCGGCAGGGCATCACCCGGCGGGCCTACGAGTCCGGCCAGGTGGACGTGCACCTGTGGCCGCTGCGCGATTTCGCCGACAACGCCTACCGCCGCGTCGACGACCGCCCCTACGGCGGCGGCCCCGGCATGGTGATGCTGGTGCAGCCGATCGAGGCCGCGCTCGCGGCGGTGCGCGCCGAGCGCGAGGCGGCGGGCCTGCCCGCCGCGCCGGTGGTGCATTTCTCGCCCACCGGCCGGCCGATCGACCAGGCGCTGGTGCGCGACTGGGCCACCGGCCCCGGCGCCGTGCTGCTGTGCGGCCGCTACGAGGGCATCGACCAGCGCGTGCTGGACCGCCACGTCGACGTCGAGCTGAGCCTCGGCGACTTCGTGCTCTCCGGCGGCGAGCTCCCGGCGCTGGCGCTGCTGGACGCCATCGCCCGCCTGCAGGACGGCGTGCTGGGCGACGTGCGCTCGCACGAGCAGGACAGCTTCTCCGACGGCCTGCTCGACTGCCCGCACTACAGCCGCCCGGAGCGCCTGCCGGCGCAGGACGGGCATGCCGAGGCCGAGGTGCCGGCGGTGCTGCTGTCCGGCCACCATGCGGCGATCGCGCGCTGGCGGCGCGAGCGCTCGCTCGCGCTGTCGGCGCAGCGCCGGCCCGACCTGATCCGCCGGGCACGTGAGGCCGGCCGCCTGGACCGGGACGACGAGGCCTTCCTGGCTGGCCTCGGCGGTGTCGACGGGCTATAATCGCGGGCTTTTCGATCCTCTGCCAGCCACGAGGGTCGCCTCGAGCCCGCCTTGCCGCGGGCACCGCCTGCCCGGCAGGCCCGGCCGAATTCCCGGCGGGCCGGTGCGGTCCGGCGGCGAGGGTTCCGGCACGCGGACGCTGAACCAGCGGCTTGCGTGCGACGGGCCCGGGCGCCCCGACACCGATTCCAACCCGGCGCGTGCACGATCGTCAGGAACCTCCATGGACCTCATCAAGACCCTCGAGCAGGAAGAGATTTCCCGCCTCAACAAGACCGTGCCGGCCTTCGCGCCGGGCGACACGGTGATCGTCAACGTCAACGTGGTCGAAGGCACGCGCAAGCGGGTGCAGGCCTACGAAGGCGTGTGCATCGCCAAGCGCAACCGCGGCCTGAACAGCAGTTTCATCGTGCGCAAGATCTCCAGCGGCGAGGGCGTCGAGCGGACCTTCCAGCTCTACAGCCCGCTGATCGCGTCGATCGAGGTGAAGCGCCGCGGCGACGTGCGCCGCGCCAAGCTCTACTACCTGCGCCAGCGCAGCGGCAAGTCGGCGCGGATCAAGGAAAAGCTGGCCTGATCGCCGGGCGCGCCGGGCCCTGCCCGCCGCGCCGGTCAACCGCGGCACCGGCCGCCCCGTTGTCCACGAGCCGCCGCGAGGCGGCTTCGTCGTTTCTGATGCCGGTGGCGCACCCGCCCGCCACGTCGTCGCCGACCGCCTTCTCTCCACCCGCATGGCCCTGCCCCGCTTCCAGCCCGAGGACATCCCGGTGATCGGCACCGATGCCCACCTGCCGGCGGTGCCGGCGGACCGGCTGCTGCCGCTGGCGCTGGCGCAGCGCTTCGCCGCGCCACCGGCCTGGACACCCGAGGCGGCGGTGGAGCGCCGCTTCGTGGACCGCCCCCCGGCGGCCGCGGCCGTGCTGGTGCCTGTGGTGCGCCACCCGGTGCCCACGGTGCTGCTGACGCGGCGCACCGAGCACCTGCACGACCACCCGGGCCAGGTGAGCTTCCCCGGCGGGCGGGTCGAGCCGGGCGATGCCGACGCCGTGGCCACCGCGCTGCGCGAGGCCGAGGAGGAGATCGGGCTGCCGGCGAACCAGGTCGAGGTCATCGGCCAGCTGCCGGTGCTCAGCACCGGCACCGGCTTCATCGTGACGCCGGTCGTCGGCCTGGTCGAGCCGGGCTTCACGCTGCGCCTCGATCCGAACGAGGTGGCGGCCGCCTTCGAGGTGCCGCTGCCCTTCCTGATGACGCCGGCCCACCACCGCTGGCACCGGATGGAGCACGAGGGCGTGGCGCGCGACTTCCTGTCGATGCCCTGGGACGGCGCGGGCAGCGACGGCGCCGCCGCGCGCTTCTTCATCTGGGGCGCCACCGCCGCGATGATCCGCAACCTGTACCGCTTCCTGGCCGCCTGAGGGCGCCCGGATCCGTGCGCGCCCGGCGCGGCACGGCGCGGGCCGCGGCTATCATCGGCCGCGCATGAGCTTCTTCTCCGTCCTGTTCGCGCTGCTGATCGAACAGCTCAAGCCGCTGCCGCCGGGCAACCCGGTGCACGAGGGCCTGACCGGCTGGATGCGCTGGACGGCGCGCAACTTCGACGCCGGCCAGCCTCGGCATGCCGGCGTGGTCTGGGCGATCTCGGTGCTGCTGCCGGCGCTGCTGGTCTTCGCCGCCCACCTCGCGATCGCGCGCTTCAGCCTGCTGCTGGCGCTGGCCTTCTCGGTCGCGGTGCTCTACCTGACGCTCGGCTTCCGCCAGTTCAGCCACTACTTCACCGACATCCGCGACGCGCTCGAGCGCGGCGACGAGGCCACCGCGCGCCAGCTGATGAGCGAATGGCGCCACCTCGACGCGAGCGAGCTGCCGCGCACCGAACTGCTGCGCCACGTCATCGAGCACTCCCTGCTCGCGGCGCACCGCCATGTGTTCGGGGTCTTCTTCTGCTTCGTGCTGCTGTCGGCGCTCGGGCTCGGGCCGGCCGGCGCGGTGCTCTACCGGATGGCCGAGTTCGCCAGCCGCTACTGGGGCTACCGCAGCCGCACGGTGGGCGAGCCCAGCAACGAGCGGCTGATGGCCTTGTCGCAGCAGCTGTTCAGCCTGATCGACCACGTCCCGGCGCGGCTGACCGCCTTCGGCTTCGCGGTGGTCGGCAACTTCGAGGAGGCGGTGAACGGCTGGCGCCGCGATGCCGGGCTGTGGAAGCACGCCAACGAGGGCATCATCCTCGCCGCCGCCGCCGGGGCGGTGAACGTGCAGCTCGGCGGCAGCGCGGCGCCGGGCGTGACGCCCGACCGTTCGAAGACCTTCGGCCGCGGCGCGCTCGGCGACGAGGCGGAGTCCGCCGGCTCCACGCCGGGCATGAGCCCGGTGCTCGGCCACCTGCAGAGCCTGGTCGGCCTGGTCTGGCGCTCGATGGTGCTGTGGATGCTGCTGCTGGCGCTGCTGTCGCTGGCGAACCTGACCGGCTGAGACGCCCGGCGTGCCGGGCTCGCCGCGCCCGCGCGCGCGACGCTTCGCCGGCCCGGCCCGCTACCAGGCCGTGCGACCCAGCTCCTCGAGGATCTCGCCATAGATGCGGTAGCGGCTCTCGCTGATCTCGCCGCGCTCGACCGCGGCCCGCACGCCGCAGCCCGGCTCCTGCCGGTGGGTGCAGTTGTAGAAGCGGCAGGCGCCGACATGGGCCGCGAGGTCGGGCATCAGCGCCGGCAGCGCGGCTGGCTCCACCTGGCGCAGCCCGAACTCCTGGAAGCCCGGTGAATCGATCAGCGCACTGCCGGCCGCGCGGTCGATCCAGTGCCACTGCGTGTGGGTGGTGGTGTGCCGGCCCGAGTTCAGCGCCTGCGAGATCTCGCCCACTGCCGCGGCGGCGCCCGGCACGAAGCGGTTGATCAGCGTGCTCTTGCCGGTGCCGCTGGGGCCGAGCACCAGGCTCGCGCGCCCGGCGAACAGCGGCAGCAGCGCGGCCTGCGCCGCCTCGGGCGCGGCCTTCAGCGCCGCCTCGCGCACCGCGGTGCCCATCGCGCGGTAGGGCGCGAGCCGGCGCCGCGCCTCGTCGGCGCCGGGCAGGTCGGTCTTGTTCAGCAGCACCCAGGCCTCGATGCCGGCCGACTGCGCGGCCACCAGCGCCCGCGCCAGCTGGGACTCGCTGAACACCGGCTCGCTGGCGACCATCACGACGATCTGGTCCAGGTTGGCGGCGAAGGCCTTGGTGCGCCACTCGTCCTGGCGGAACAGCAGGTTGCGGCGCGCCTCGACGGCCTCGATCACGCCCTCGTCGTCGCCCTCGGTGGTGTGGCGCCAGCGCACGCGGTCGCCGACCACGCAGTCGCTCTTCTTGCCGCGCGGGTGGCAGTTGCGGCGCGAGCCGTCGTCCGCCTCCACGCGGTAGTGGCGGCCGTGGCTGGCCACGACCAGGCCCGGCGAGAGCGCGGCGGCCGGCGCGGCCTCGGTGACGGCGCGGCGGTCGCGCTTCAAGCGGGGGCCGCCGCGCCGAGCGGCGCCGGCGCCAGCGCCGCCGGGCGGGGCAGGGCGGCCAGGCGCTCCGCCGCCGGCGGGTGCGAGTAGTAGAAGCGGGCGTAGACCGGGTCCGGCGTCAGCGTCGACGCGTTGTCCTCGTGCAGCTTGAGCAGCGCGCGCGCCAGCTCGCGACCGTCGGCCTGGGCGCAGGCGTAGGCGTCGGCCTGGAACTCGTCGCGCCGCGACAGGCCGGCCAGCAGCGGCGACACGAAGCCGGCGAACACCGGCACCACCAGCAGGAACAGCAGCAGCGCCAGCGCGTCGTTCGGTGCCGCCAGCGAGGGGCGCACGCCCAGCGCGGTGTAGAAGCCCACCTCGCCCGACAGCCAGCCGAGCATCGCGAAGCCGCCCAGGCTCAGCGCGAACATCAGCGCGATCCGCTTGGGCACGTGGCGGTGCCGGAAGTGGCCGAGCTCGTGCGCCAGCACCGCCTCCACCTCGCCCGGCGCCAGCTTGGCCAGCAAGGTGTCGAAGAACACGACGCGCTTGGCCGCGCCGAGGCCGGTGAAGTAGGCATTGCCGTGCGCCGAGCGGCGGCTGCCGTCCATCACGAACAGCCCCTTCGCGGCGAAGCCGCAGCGCGCCATCAGCGCCTGCACGCGCGCCTTCAGCGCCTCGTCGGCCAGCGGCTCGAAGCGGTTGAAAAGCGGCGCGATCAGCGTCGGGTAGATCACCAGCAGCAGCAGGTTGAAGCCGGCCCAGGCGCCCCAGGCCCACAGCCACCACAGCGGCCCGGCCGCCGCCATCAGCCAGAGGATCAGCGCGGCCAGCGGCAGGCCGATCAGCGCGCCGACCAGCGTCGACTTCAGCAGGTCGCCCAGCCACATGCCCAGGCTCATGCGGTTGAAGCCGAAGCGCTGCTCGATGCGAAAGGTGCCGGCCCAGTCGAAGGGCAGCTCGAGCAGGCCCGCGATCAGCGCGAAGGCGGCGAGCAGCAGCAGCTGGTAGCCGAGGTCGACGGCCGGCGCGGGCAGCCAGGCGCGCGCGGCCGACAGCACGGCCGTGTTCAGCGCGTCCAGTCCGCCCAGCAGCGTCCAGCCGACCAGCACCGCAGCACCGAAGGCCTGGGCCAGCAGGCCCAGGCGCAACCGCGCCAGCGTGTAGTCCGCGGCCTTCTGGTGCGCGGCCAGCGGCACCGCGTCGCGGAAGGCGGCGGGCACCTCGCCGCGGTGCCGCGCCACGTGCCGCACCTGCCGCCCCGCGAGCCAGAATTTCAGCGCGAGCGAGGCCACCAGGGCCAGCGCGAACACCACCGTGAGGGCTTGGAGCTGCATCCCGGAAGTGTAGGGCTGCGAGAATGCCGGACCGCCCTTCGTGCCCAAGCCCGCCCGTGACCACCGAACTCGCCTGCAGCGACAGCAACCTGATCTGGATCGACCTCGAGATGACCGGCCTGCTGCCCGACAGCGACCGCATCATCGAGGTCGCCGTCGTCGTCACCGATGCCCAGGTGAGCACCCGCGTCGAGGGCCCGGTGTTCGCGATCCACCAGGGCGACGCGGTGCTCGACGGCATGGACGCGTGGAACAAGGGCACCCACGGCCGCAGCGGCCTGATCGACCGCGTGCGCGCCTCGACGGTCGACGAGGCGCAGGCCGAGGCGGCGGTGATCGACTTCCTGCGCCGCCACGTGCCGCCCGGCAAGTCGCCGATGTGCGGCAACAGCATCTGCCAGGACCGGCGCTTCCTCGCCCGCACCATGCCGGCGCTGGAGGCCTACTTCCACTACCGCAACCTCGACGTCAGCACGCTCAAGGAGCTGGCGCGGCGCTGGAAGCCCGGGATCCTCGCGGGCTTCCGCAAGGCCCAGGCGCACACGGCACTCGCCGACATCCACGAGTCGATCGACGAGCTGCTGTACTACCGCGAGCACTTCCTGGCGCCCTGAAGAAGCTGATCGCCACACGCCCGCTCGGCCGCCCCGGGTCCATTCACGGCTTCCGAGGGCCCGGGGTCGTCGAGATGGCCCGGGGCCGGGGCAGTGCCCCGGCGACCCGGTCGGTTCAGCCAGCCGCGCGCCGGCCCGCGAGCCGCCCGAGCAGCGCCCGGGCCTCCGCATCCGGCTCGGCCGGCACGCGGCGGTACTCCGCGCCGCCGTCGCTGCGCCACAGCAGCTTCATGTTCACCAGCTCGCGGCGCAGCGTGCAGTGGTCGCCGAACAGGTGGAGGTCGTTCAGCACGGCATTGACCTCGGCCTCGCGGTAGCGGCGTTCCGGGTCGAAGCGCGCCCACAGGCCCCACAGCGCGAGGCGCTGCGTCGCGTAGCGGCTCGGCCAGCGCATCAGCCGGCCGGCCTCGTCGAACTGGCGCAGCGCGCGGTCGGTCGCGGTGCTGAGCGAGGGGTCGCGCGGCCCGCGCTGCGGCGGCAGCTGCTCGCGCGCCGCGCTGCCGCGGGCGTGCGCCTGCGGCGTGGGCCGCGGGCGCAGGCCCGTCGACCCGCTGCGCCGATCGGTGGCGCCGTCGCTCGCCGCCGCGGTGGCCGAGGGCGCCGCGGTCACCGGCGATGCCGGCGGGTCCGACACGGCGGGCGAGGGGGCCGCGTCGGCTCCCGGGCGCCGCGCCGCCGCGCGCAGGCTCTGGTGGTTGCGGTGGCCGCCGGCGCGCGCCAGCATCTGCAGCAGCTGCACGTGGCTGGGCAGGCTGCGGTGGGTCTCGAGGTGGTCGCCGAGCTGGCGGCGCAGGGATTTCGCCAGGGCGGACACGTCGTCCGCCACGTAGGGCAGGGGGTCGCGGGGCATGAGCGTTCCTTCGTCATGCGTGGGCGCCGATCCCGCCGGGAAGGCGGGTGCCGGGGGTTGCCGACTTCCGGCCGGGCTCACGCGGTGACACGGGCTCAGCCTGGGACTGGAAAACGCGGGCAGGTTTAGCTTGCGGACGAGGCCGCACGGCAACGCCTGGGTGAACTGCCGACCGAAGGCGACAGTGTAGGGCCCGGGGCTTTGCGAGTAAACCCTGATCGGGTATGATCGCGGGCTTGCCTGATCGGAAGGGGCTCCTGCAGCACCCACCGGACGGCAATTCGTTCATCCCCACTGACCTCGGGTCGTCGTGCGCACGAAGCGCACGGTTCCATGATCGTGCGCCGCGAGCGCCACGCTGGAACGGCAGCCGCCACGGTCCACCCTCCGGGCACGGTCGGCGGCGATGCCGTCGCGACGACCGTTTCCAGCCCCGTGCCACGGCCGGGCAGCCCTGCACCGGGCCGCCTCCGCCCGCCGCGCGGCCCGGACCCATTCCAGCGACCCGACCCCCGGTCGGCCCACGAGGCCGGCCGGTGCCGTGGTGCGTGCCTGCAAGGCGCAGGGCGCCCCGCGGCGTGAAAGCCTGACATGAGCGACAGAACCCCGAATTTCGACACGATCCCCGCCGACACCCCGATCGACGAGGCCCTGGGCGGCCCCGAGGCGATCGACGTGGCCGAGGCCGGCACCGGCTTCGACGCCCTCGGCCTGCAGCCCGCGCTGCGCCGTGCCGTCGCCGACGCCGGCTACACCACCCCCAGCGAGGTGCAGGCCCGCAGCATCCCGCTGGCGCTGGCCGGCGGCGACCTGCGCGTCTGCGCCGGCACCGGCAGCGGCAAGACCGCGGCCTTCGTGCTGCCGGCGCTGCAGCGCATCCTGCTGGCGCGCGAGGCCGATGGCCGGCGCGAGCGCAAGCAGGCCGAGGGCCCGCGCGTGCTCGTCCTCGCGCCGACGCGCGAGCTGGCGATCCAGGTCGCCCAGGCCGCCAGCAGCTACGGCCGCCACGTGCCGGGCCTGCGCGTGGCCACCGTGGTCGGCGGCGTGCCCTACGGCGCGCAGCTGGCGGCCTTCCGCCAGTCGCTGGACCTGCTGGTCGCGACGCCCGGCCGCCTGCTCGACCACCTCGGCAGCGGCGCCGCCCGGCTCGGCCGCGTCGGCATGCTGGTGCTGGACGAGGCCGACCGCATGCTCGACATGGGCTTCATCGACGACATCACCGCGATCGCCGAGGCCCTGCCGGCCGAGCGCCAGACCGTGATGGTCAGCGCGACCTTCGCCGGCGAGCCGGGCCGCCTGGCCCAGCGGCTGCTGCGCGACCCGCAGTGCGTCGACGTCGCCTCGCACACCGACCGCCACGCGAACATCGAGCAGCGCCTGCACTGGGCCGACGACCACGCGCACAAGAACGCGCTGCTGGACCACCTGCTGACCGACCGCGACGTCGAGCAGGCGGTGGTCTTCACCAGCACCCAGCGTGATGCCGACTGGCTGGCCGACCGCCTCGCCGAGATGGGCCACCCGGTGGCCTCGCTGCACGGCGGCCATCCGCAGGGCCGGCGCAACCGCGTGCTGCAGGGGCTGCGGCGCCAGCACCTGAAGGTGCTGGTAGCCACCGACGTGGCGGCGCGCGGCATCGACGTGCCGACCATCACCCACGTCATCAACTACGGCCTGCCGATGAAGGCCGAGGACTACGTGCACCGCATCGGCCGCACCGGCCGCGCCGGGCGCTCGGGCCTGGCGGTCACGCTGGCCGAGCGCATGGACGCGGGCATGGTGCGCCGCATCCAGCAGTTCACGACGCAGGAGATCCCGGTGGCGGCGATCGCCGGCCTGGAGCCGCGCCGCCCGGTGCCGCAGCTGCACCCGGCCCGGCCCGCGCGCGGCATGGGCCCGGGCCGCGGCCCGCGCCATGCGCCGCGCGACGGCGGCTGGGCACCGCGCGGTGATGGCCGCCAGGACGGCGCGATGGCGCCGGAGCACCGCGACGCCCGCCCGCAAGGCCCGCGCGACCCGCGCCACGACCCGCGCTTCGATGCGCCGGCCGATCGGCCGGCGCACGGCCACGGTGCTGCGGCGCGCGCGCCGCGCGCCGACGCGCCGTGGGACCGTGCACCGCGCGGCGGCAGCTTCGACCCCGCGCCGCGGGGCGGCGCCTACGACCGCGCCCCGCGCGGCAACACCTTCGACCGCGCGCCGCGCGGCGAGGCTTCGTTCGACCGCGCGCCGCGTGGCGATGGCGCGTTCCACCGCGGGCCCCGCGGCGATGCCCCGTTCGACCGCGCCGCGCGGCCGGCGTGGCGCGACGACGCGCGTGGCGCGGCCCCGTCCGGCCGGCCGAATGCGGCCTTCGACCGCCCGGCCGGCGCGACGCAGCGTCCGGCGGGCCCGCGCGGTGCCGACCGCGGCCCGGGCGAGCGGCGCGAGTTCGGCCGCGGTCCGGCCGGCGGCGATCGCCGCGGCCCGGCCAAGCGCAGCTTCGGCCGCTGAGCCTGCGCCGGTCCCCCCGGACCGGACCGGACCGCACCGCCGCCCGGCCCGGGCGGCGACGACCCCGGGCGCCTGTCGGCGCCCCGGGCCGAGGACAATCCGGGCCTTCACCCTTGCCCCCCCGTACGACCGTGAGTGCGACTGCGCCCGCCCCCCACGACCCGATCGATCCCGTCGGCCACCGCCTCGCGCTGGCCGGGCTGATCCCCTTCGTGCTGGGGGCGGCCCTGACCTGGATCGTGCGGCCCGATGCCCACCCCTACGTGACCGCCGCGCTGTCGGCCTATGCGGCGCTGATCGTCGCCACGCTGGGGGGCGTGCACTGGGCGCTCGGCCTGCGCAGCGGCGGCCGCGACCGGGCGCGCTACGGCTGGGGCAGCGTGCTGCCGCTGGCGGCCTGGGTGGGCGTGATGATGCCGGCCTATGCCGGGCTGGTCGTGCACGGCACGCTGCTGGTCGCTGCCTACCTGGTGGACCGGCGCGCCTACCCGGCGCATGGCCTGGGCCCCTGGCTGACGATGCGCTTCCGCCTGACCGCGGTGGCCGCGGCCAGCTGCTTCATCGCCGCGGCCGGCAGCTGAGCTTGTGAGCGCCCCCAGGGCCGGGCGCTGCCCGTCCCGCCCCCCGCGGGGGACAAGAAAACTTGGGACGGCCCGGCGTTTTCTTGAGAGAGGCCGGCGCGCGGCGGCCGCGCCGTCGGGCGCAGCGCGCCCCGTGTGCCGGCAGGCCCGTGGGCGCGGTCATCGTGCACACGCGCTGCGGGTCGCCGCGCTTGCGGCGGCCGGCGGCCGAGCGATGATCGGGGGCGTGACGCCCGCGCCCGCCCCGGTGCGGCCGTGCTGCCCGCCCACCCTGCCTGCTCCAGCCGACCCCGTGCCCGACCGCTCCCGGGCACCCCGACGATGATCCACTACCGCGTCGACGCCTCGCGTCCCCACACCCACGCCTTCCACCTGACGATGACGCTGCCGGCGCCGCTGGCGCGCCAGCGGCTGAGCCTGCCGGTGTGGATCCCCGGCAGCTACCTGGTGCGCGAGTTCGCGCGCCACCTGGCCGGCCTGCAGGCCACGCAGCGCGGGGCGCCGGTGCCGCTGCGCCAGCTCGACAAGGCGACCTGGGAGGCCGACGCGGAGCCCGGCGTGCCGCTGGAGCTGAGCTACCGCGTGCACGCCTTCGACAGCTCGGTGCGCGCGGCCTGGCTCGATGCCCGGCGCGGCTTCTTCAACGGCACCAGCCTGTTCCTGCGCGCCGAGGGCCACGAGGCCGAGCCGCACGGCCTGACGCTGCGCGAGATCCCGGCCGGCTGGGAGGTCGCGACCGCGCTGCCGGCGCGCCGTGTCGATGCGCGCGGCCGCGGCGTCTACCAGGCCGAGGACTACGATGCGCTGGTCGATCACCCGGTGGAGCTGGGGCGCTTCTGGCGCGGCCGTTTCGACGCGCACGGGGTGCCGCACGAGTTCGTCGTCGCCGGCGCGCTGCCGGACTTCGACGGCGACCGGCTGCTGGCCGATGCGCGGCGCATCTGCGAGGCGCAGATCGCCTTCTGGCACCCGAACCGCCAGCCGCCGTTCGAGCGCTACGTCTTCCTGCTGAATGCCGTCGACGACGGCTACGGCGGGCTGGAGCACCGCGCCAGCACCGCGCTGATCGCCGCGCGCCGCGACCTGCCGCAGCGCGGCCGCAGCGAGTCCGGCGACGGCTACGTCACGCTGCTGGGCCTGATCAGCCACGAGTACTTCCACGCCTGGAACGTCAAGCGCCTGCGGCCCTCGGAGTTCGGCCGCCTCGACTACACGCGCGAGAACTACACCGAGCTGCTCTGGTTCTTCGAGGGCTTCACCTCCTACTACGACGACCTGTTCCTGGTGCGCACCGGCCTGATCGACGAGGCGCGCTACCTGCGGCTGCTGGCCAAGACCATCCACGGCGTGCAGTCGACGCCGGGACGGCAGGTGCAGAGCGTGGCCGAGGCCAGCTTCGATGCCTGGGTCAAGTACTACCGGCAGGACGAGAACACGCCGAACGCGACCATCAGCTACTACACCAAGGGCTCGCTGGTGGCGCTCGCGCTGGACCTGCGGCTGCGCGCCGAGGGCGTGGGCACGCTGGACGACGTGATGCGCGCGCTCTGGCTGCGCAGCGCCGGCGGCCCGATCCGCGAGGCCGACATCGCGCAGGTGCTGGCCGACGTGGGCGGCCGCCCCTGGCTGCAGGAGCTGGCCGACTGGGTGCACGGCACCGGCGAGCTGCCGCTGCCGGCGCTGCTCGACGCGATGGGCGTGGCCTGGCAGGCGCAGCCGGCCACGCTGGCCGAACGCCTCGGCCTGAAGGTCAGCGAGAGTGCGCTGACCGGCGTGCGCGTCTCGCAGGTGCTGCGCGGCAGCGTCGGCGAAGCCTGCGGGCTCGCGCCGGGCGACGAGCTGCTGGCCGTCGGCGACTGGCGGCTGCGCCGCCTCGACGACGTGGCCCGGCTCGCCCAGCCCGGCGAGCCGCTGCGCTGGCTGGTCTCGCGCGACCAGCGGCTGCTCGCGCTGACCGTCGTGCTGCCGCCCGAGGCCGCGCCGCCGTCCGGCGCGGTCGTCCTCGCGGGCCGCGCCGCCACCGGCAGCGGGCCCACCGCGCCGCGTGCCGCGGTCGCCTTGCGCCGCGCCTGGCTCGGGGCCTGAGCATGCCCCCGGGCCGCCCCCGGGGCGGCGACCGGCGGGCGGGGCGGGTTCGCGGGCCGCCGCGGCGGCCCGGTCGCCGCCGGGCCGCGGGCCTGGCCGCCGGCGGCACGCTGCTGCTGCTCGTCCACCTCGGGATCCTGGACGGCCTCGGCCGGGCGGACGCCTGGCGCGTCGTCGACCGGCCGCCACCGCGCCTCGTGGTGCGTTACGACACGGTGATGCAGCCGACCGCGCCGCCGGCGGTGCCCACCGACGCTGCGGCTGCCGCGGCGGCTGCTGCACCCGCCGCGCCCGCTGCACCCTCGGCGGAGGCAGCGCCGGCGCCTCCGCGCACGGCGGCAGCGCCGGCCGCCCGCGTGGCCGCGGCCGCGTCCGACCCCGCCTCCGCCCCGGCGTCCGTTGCGTCGACCGATGCGGCGGCCTCGGCTGCGGAGGCTGACGGCGCGCCGGGCGCGGCTGCCGCCCGCGCGGACGCGGTCGACCGCGTCGATGGCGGCACCCGTGCCGATGCCGATGCCGGTGCCAGTGCCAGTGCCAGTGCCAGTGCCAGTGCCAGTGCCAGTGCCAGTGCCAGTGCCAGTGCCAGTGCCAGTGTCGCGGCCGCGGCCGCGGCTGCAGGCGACCCGCCCGCGTCGGCCGTCGCCGAGGCCGCCGCCCCGGTCCCCCACGCGCCCCCGGCCCCGGCGTCGCCGTTCCCGTGGCCGCGCTCGACGCGCCTGAGCTACGTGCTCACCGGGCAGTACCGCGGCGAGCTGCATGGCGCGGCGCAGGTGGAATGGGTGCAGGCCTGGCCGCGCTACCAGGTGCACCTGGACCTGCGCGTCGGCCTGCCGTTCGCGCCGCTGTTCACGCGCCGGCTGCGCAGCGACGGCGAGCTGGTGCCCGAGGGCCTGCGGCCGCGCCGCTACGACGAGGCAACGTCGATGGCCTTCCGCGACGACCGCCGCCTCGACCTGAAGCTGGACCCGCGGGGCGTGCGGCTGGCCGATGGCCGCTGGTGGGACGCGCCGCCGGCCGAGGAGAGATCCGGGCCCGGCGCGCCGCCGCTGCCGGCCGCGACACCGGCGCCGCAGGCCGCCGCCACCGGGGCGCCGCCGGCCGCGGCGGCGGTGCCACCCGGTCCGCCGCCCGTCGTCGGCGCCGCCGCGTCGCCGGTCCAGGACAGCGCCAGCCAGTTCGTGCAGCTGAGTTACCTGTTCACGCGCGACCCGCGCCGTCTCGCGGCGGGCCAGCGCATCGCCTTCCTGCTGGCCCTGCCGCGGCGCGTGGTGCGCTGGGAATACGAGGTCGGCGAGCCGGCGCTGCAGGCCACGCCCTTCGGCCCGGTGGAGGCCTGGCCGGTGCGGCCGCGGCCGGGCCAGGCGCGCGGCGGCGAGCTGCTGGCCGAGGCCTGGTTCGCGCCCTCGCTGGCCTACCTGCCGGTGCGCATCCGCATCGAGCAGTCGGCCGAGGTGCACGTGGACCTGGTGATCGAGCGGCTGCCGGAGCTGGCGTCGCGCTGAACGGCCGCGGCCGCGGCGGGCCCTGGCGCGATCTCCGGACGGTCGCCGCCCGCGCGGGCAGACCCGGTGCCTTCCTGGGGCGTGCCCGGTCCGCCGGCGGCTTGCCCGACCGTATAGTGGCGCCCAGTGGCGGCGGCACGGGCCCCGCCCCCGAGAGGACCCGCCCCATGAGCTACGAATTCATCCTGACCGACGTGCGCGGCGACGGCGCGATCAAGACCGGCGTGATCACGCTGAACCGGCCCAAGCAGCTGAACGCGCTGAACGACGGCCTGATGGACGAGCTGGGCGCGGCGATGCAGGCCTACGACGCCGACGAGGCCATCGGCTGCATCGTGCTCACCGGCAGCGAGAAGGCCTTCGCGGCCGGCGCCGACATCGGCGCGATGTCCCGCTGGGACTACATGGACGTCTACAAGAGCGACTACATCACGCGCAACTGGGAGACGATCCGCCGCATCCGCAAGCCGGTGATCGCCGCGGTGGCCGGCTTCGCGCTCGGCGGTGGCTGCGAGCTGGCGATGATGTGCGACATGGTCTTCGCCGCCGAGACCGCGAAGTTCGGCCAGCCCGAGATCAAGCTCGGCATCATCCCGGGCGCCGGCGGCACCCAGCGCCTGCCGCGCGCGGTCGGCAAGGCGAAGGCGATGGACCTGGCGCTGACCGCCCGCATGATGGACGCCGCCGAGGCGGAACGCGCGGGCCTGGTGTCGCGCGTGGTGCCGGCGGCCGAGCTGATGGCCGTCACGCTGGCCGCCGCGCAGACGATCTGCGAGCACAGCCTGCCGAGCGTGATGATGGCCAAGGAGTGCGTGAACCGCGCCTACGAGGGCCCGCTGGCCGAGGGCATCCAGTTCGAGCGCCGGATGTTCCACTCGCTGTTCGCCACCGAGGACCAGAAGGAAGGCATGGACGCCTTCGTCAACAAGCGCAAGCCGGTGTTCCGCCACCGTTGAGGCCGCCGCGGCGCGCGGTCGGCGCTCAGGGCACGGCCGCGAAGCGCAGCCCGAGCGCCGGATCGATCCAGGTGGCCCACAGGCCGCTGCCGATCGCCCGCAGCTGCAGCAGCGTGGCCTGCGGCGCCGCCGCATCGACGATCTGCGCGGCGACGCCGCCCGGGCCGAGTGCGCGCCCGATGAGCTGGTCGCCCAGCCGGGCCACCGCCACCCGGCGCGGGTGGGCCGGCGGCGAGAGCTGCCAGTCCTGGGCCGGCCGGCCGGCCGCGTCGACCGGCAGCGCGAAGCGGCCCTCGGCCACCGGCGCTCCGCCGGCCAGCGCGAGCCGGCGCAGCCGCAGCTGGGCCGGCGGGCCGGCGAGCCCGGCCAGCACGTCCACCGCGTCGGGGCCACCGAGGCCCTTCAGCGGGTCGAGTGCGAGCGCCACCACCGGCGCGGCGTCCTCGTCCAGCACCACCGGCGCCGCGGCCTGGCCGCTGGAGAAATCGACCACGCGCTGCACCACGCGCCAGCGGCCGGCGCGCGACTCGACGGTCACCAGGTCGAGCTTCAGCGGCGCGCCGGCCCCATGGAAGCGCACGGCCCAGCGTGCCGGGCCGGCGACGTCGTCGATCGGCACCGCGCGCACGCCGCTCTGGCCGCCCACCGCGAAGGCGGCCAGCACCAGCCGCAGGCGGCCGTCCGCGCCCTTGCCGAGCGCGACGAAGCTGGCCTGCTCGCGCCTCGCCTGCCAGCCGACCGGCGCCAGGTCGGCCACCGCGACGCCGAGCGGCAGCGGATCGATGCGCCGGAACACCGCGGCGCCCTGCACGATCGCGGCCGACAGCGCGGGCCCGCCCGGGCCCTGCTGCAGCACGCCGAGCCAGCGCGTGCCGTCGTCCGGACCGCCGCCCGGCGCCGTGTCGCCCGGCGACGGCAGGCCGGCAGCCACGGCCTGCACCGCGCCCGGCGCCGCGCCGCCGGGCACGTCGTGCCAGGGGCCATCGGCCGGCCGGTCCTCGCCGGCCACGCGCTGCAGCACCCGCGGCTGCGGCCCGCCGGACTCCAGCACGACCTGGCCGAAGCGCTCGTGGCGCGGCGAGGCGGCGGTGGCGAAGGACCGCACCACCGGCGCGGCGAGTTCCAGCGCCACCGGTGCGGACGCGAGCCGCGGCGCGCCGGCCCGCGCCCAGGCCACCGACAGGGCATAGCGCCCCGGGCGCAGCGGCTCCACGCCGAGCGTCGCCAGGTCGGCCTCGTAGCGCCGCGTCGCGCCGGCCGCGAGCGGCGACAGCTGCACGCGGGCACTCGGCAGCGGGTCCATCATCCGCTGGGTCTGCACCACGACCTGGCTGAGTGAATAGGCCCGGCCGCCCGGCGACTGCGGCTGCAGCACGAACTCGAAGGGCAGCTCGTCGTCCTGCGGCACCTCGGCGCTGCCCGCGCCCGCGTTCTTCAGCACGACGGCCACCGGCAGGCTGGCGCCGGCCAGGTGCCGTCCCGGGGCCGGCTCAATCGACAGTTCGAGGGTCATGGACGCTCCAGGGGGCCGGGGGCTGCTGCGCGGTGGCGGCGACCCGGCCGGCAGGGATTCGGCCTGGGCGGCGGGCAGGGCGGCCGCCCACAGGCCGGCCAGCAGCAGCAGGGCGGCCCGGGCACGGCACCGGCGCCGATCGGCGTGCGCCGGCCGTGCCGGCCCGTGGCGGGCAGGCGCCTCCCGGGCCGCGGTGGCGAAAGGCAGCATCGGGCATCAGGCCTCGTTCCGGTCGGACGCCGGGTTGACCAGCGTGGAGACGCGCCAGCCGCGGTTGCGCAGCAGGCACTTGCCGCAGAAGCAGCCGAGCTCGCCGTACCAGGCGTCCGAGTAGCTCATGATGCAGCGGCGGTCCCAGCCGTTGGCGACGCCGCCCCCGTTGATGGCGCCCCAGCCGGTCTCGCGGGTGTTGGCCTGCGAATCGTGCAGCGTGGCCGCGGCGCCCGGCGCATTGGCCGCGTGCTCGCCGTGGCGGTGGTGCATCACCTCGTGGGCCCAGACGGCCTTCAGGCGGTCGATGCTCTCGCCCTGCCAGAACAGCCAGGTGGCGCCCAGCGCGCTGCCCACCGCCGGCAGCGGGATCGCGGTCATGTTGCGCGACCACTGGCCGGTGCTGCTGAGCGTGCCGCCGCAGCCCGCGGCCGGGCAGGCCTGGCCCTGCATGCGCGTGCCCGGGGCGGCCCCGCGCTCGAGGTAGACGTGGGTGTGCGACGGGGCGGCATTGCAGGCATAGGCCTGGTAGCAGCAGGCCTCGGACGCGACGAACTCCACCATCAGGTGCCCGCGCATGAAGCCCTTCTTCTCGATCTCCCGCACCAGCGCGGTGATCAGCGAGTAGCGGAACTTGCGCCAGGTGTGGTTGAAGATCAGTTCCTGCAGGTTGTTGACCACCGCCGCGCGGCCGGCCGGGTTCGGCACCACCGCGCTGGGCCAGGGCCAGCCCATGTCGGTGCGGCCGGCCCAGGGCCAGATCTGGTCGGTCTTCAGCGTCATCCGCGACACGTCCTTCAGCGTCGCGTTGCTGACGTTGTTGCTGATGATGTTGTTGTAGCGGGTCCGGTGCGCCGCCACCGCCGGGTCGAAGACGTCGGTGGCGTTGAAGGTCTGGGGCGCGCCGCCCTCGTGGACGTAGTAGACGTGGGCGCCGCGGTAGTGGTTGCGGAACACGTCGATGAAGGACGAACCCCAGTTGCCGGTGGCCGCGCCCCAGCAGACGTAGCCGCGGAACGAGGTGCGCCGCCACAGCCGCAGCGCGGCGGTCTGCGCCTGCGGCGCCACCGGGTAGCGGGCCTTCAGCGCGTCGACGTTCGGGAAGGCGTAGTCGCCCGCCTTCTCGAAGCGCAGCTCCGCCCGCACCCGGTAGCCGTCGCCGGCGATGTTGGACGGGTGGAAGTAGGCGCCGGCGGTGCCGATGTGCGGGATGAACAGGTCGGTCTTGTCGCGCTGGCCGGCGCTCAGGTGGTCGTGCACCACCGTCATCACCGTCTCGACGGCGGCCACCGGCGCGGCGCGCCAGGGCGCCAGGCTCAGGTCCGCGGTGCCGAAGTGCTTCTCCGCGTGGCTCGCCAGCGAGGCTGGGCGCGTGCCGCCCAGCGCCTCCGGGCAGTTGGCATAGCGCAGCGCGCGGCCGACGCCCGGCGGCGTGTGCGTGGCCTGCTGCTGGTGCAGCGTGCTGCCGACGTGGTAGCGCGAGCGCACGTACTGCTTCACGTAGTCGGTCATGCCGGTGTCGATGGTCGACACGTCGGCGCCGGTCTCCTCGCAGCTCCAGTCGATGCGCAGCGGCCCGATCGCCCGCGCCATCGCCGCACGCTGCGCCGGATCGGCCATCGCCAGCCGGGCCTCGTCGAAGGGCGTGTCGAGCTCGTCGGCGCGGCCGAGCAGCGCCAGCCGCGCCTGCAGCGGAAGCCAGGGGCGGGCCACCGCCTGCGCGTCGGTGGCCACCTTCGCATCCGCCACGCTCATGCCGCCGCGGTAGTTCATCAGGCCGAAGGTGTTGGCCGCGGCATTGCCGGTGGTGTAGCTGGCGTTGGTGTCGTCGACAGTGGCGCCCGCGTCGGTGTAGTACTGGCGGTCGTCGACCCAGACCACCAGCTGCTGCGCCGGATCGCGCAGCCGGCGCTCGGCCTCGGCCGGCGTCAGGTCCGGCGCATCGCTGTTGCCCAGCACCAGCGCCGGGTCGCCGAACCAGGCCCGCTTGTCGCCGGCGCGGATCGTCGCGAGCGCCGTCGTCAGCTCACCGTTCTCGGCCACGTCGTTGCCGCCGTCGAGGTTCTGGCGGCGGAAGTTCGGCGCGGCCACCGAGCCGTCGGCCGGCACCGAGCGCTTGAACTCGCGGGTGGCGAGCTGGAAGTCGGCGGTGCCGGCGCCGCCGGCGGTCACTGGGCCCGGGTGGAAGCCGTACTCGGCCAGCTTCCAGCGGTTCCACAGCGCGTCGCCCTGCGCCGGCAGGTCGCCCGGCACCAGCGGGCCGAGACCGATCGCGAGGCCGGGGCGGGTGATCGTCGGGTCGCAGCGCAGGTCGCTCGGCGCATGGTTCTCGCGGTGCACGTAGAGCCGCACCTCGGTGTGCATCACCGCCAGCGCCAACCCCTCCGGCTCGCAGAAGGGCGTGTGCGCCTGCAGCCGCGCGCGGTAGGGCATGTCGGCCGGCACCAGCGTGTCGCCGCCGAGGCTGTTCTTCAGGCCGTCGGGGTACTTGCCGTCCCAGGCCTGCTCCTGCTTGCCGGACAGCCGCCCCTTGCCCAGCGGCTTCTGGTACACCACGCGGCCCTTGCCGTCGACGATCTCGAGCAGGCCCTCGGCGAGCCGGCCGGTGTTGCGCACCTCCCACTTGACCTTCAGCGAGTCGTCCTTCTTCTTCCGCACGAAGGTCGTCACCTTGTAGACGTAGGGTGCGCTGCGGAAGACCAGGTGCTTGTCCAGCACGGCGCTGTCGTCGTCGTGGCGGGTGCCGAAGCGGCCGTTCAGCAGGCCCGGCAGGTAGTCGCCGTTCCACAGCAGGCTCTGCGCCCCGGCGTCGAGCGCCGTGCCGGACAGCGCGGCCACGTGCACGCGGCGCCCGGTGGCGTCGAACACCTCCACCGCCCCCAGGTCGGCCTTCGCGGCATTGGTCCAGGCGATGCGCACGCCCCCGCCCTCGACGGTGCCGGTGGCCGCCGGCTCGCTCTTCGTCTCCTCCCACTGCGGCCAGAAGGGCTCGAGCACCAGGTGCGCGGTCTTGTCGCCGTCGGCCTTGTGGTAGCGGAAGTGCGCGGTGTACGGCGAGAAGGCGACGTTGATGTGGCGCTTCGCGGCCGTGCCGGTCTTGCGGCCGAGCATGCCCTGCGTGGTGGTGACCTCGCCCTTCCAGCCGTCGCCCGGCAGGCCGTGGCTGCTGCGCTCGGCGCTCTGCGAGGCCAGGTCGGTGATGGTGACCGGCACGTCGACCAGCGCCGCCGGGTCGCCGAAGCTGCCGAAACCGCGGTTCCAGTCGGTGGCGTCGCAGTACTGGTTCGCGTAGACCTCGAAGGAGAGCTTGTCGGCCCGGCTGCCCTCGCCCTGCAGTTCGTAGCGGACGGCGCACTGCTCCTGCTCGGGGATGAACCACTTGTCGAGCTCGAGGATGCGCACCGCGTTCGCCGGCTTCAGCGGGTTCACGTTGACGGTGTGCGTCTGCTGGGTGGATAGGCCGTCCTTCTCCCAGGCCTTCGGGATCTTCAGCTTCGGGGCCAGGTCGGCGTCGGGCTGCAGCTTGAGCTGCTCGGGCGTGCCCTCGAGGGCCGGGTCGGCCAGCGTCGCCAGCGCCACGCCCACCGTCTCGCACAGCGCGCGGCGCACCTCGGCGGGCCGGGCCGTGCCGAAGTTGTAGAGCGCCAGGGTCTTCCAGCCCAGGGCCGGGCACTTGGCGGCCGCGATCGATGCCAGCGTGTCGCCGGCGGCGACCGCGTGCTCCTCGGCCTGGCTGCGCTCCTGGATGATCAGCGGCATCGCACCTTCCCTCGGGTCCGCCGGCGGGCGCGCAGCCGCTCAGGCACTCTGGACATCCACCACCTCGTACAGCGTGTCCTCGTCGGCCGTGCGCAGCTCGAGCAGCTTGCAGGTGGCGGGCCGCTTGCGCAGCGCGATGCGGCACGGCGACTTGCCGTCGGTGCTGCCCTTCAGCTCCGGCTGCACGGCGGTCCTGGCCTTGATCTCGACCGAGGCCAGGTCCGCGTTCGCCACCTTGTCGTGCACCACGAACGCGACCCAGCTCTTCGGCGGCAGCGGGATGGTGACCGTCACGCTGCCGCCCTCGGGCACCGTGCCGACGCCGAGCCGGGTCGGGTCGACCGCGTCGTACAGCGCATCGTCGCCGCTGGCGGTGACCACGTAGCGGCCGGGCAGCACCTTGAGGAAGTCGTGGCTGCCGGCGCTGCCGTCCCAGCTGATCGACTGCGGACCCTCGGTGCCCGAGATGCGCGCGCGCTGCACCAGCGCGCCGCTGAGCTCGTCGATCACGCGCACGATCAGCGTGCCCGTCGGGTGCGCCTTCGCGTTGCCGAGCGACAGCGCATCCGCCGACACCGACAGCCCGCCGCCATAGGGCAGCAGCGTCCAGTCCTTCTTCGGGATCGTGACGGTGAAGGTGTAGCTGCCGGGCGTCAGGCCCTTGAACTCGGCCCAGCCGGTGGCGTCGGTGGTCTTCGCGCCGGGCGTCGGGCCCTTCAGGTCGACCTGGGCGCCGGCGATCATCTCCTTGATGTCCGAGCGCTCGACGGTGACCAGGATCTCGCCGGTGCAGGGCTTGCACTTGCGGACGGCGCGGCCGCCGCTGCTGCCGGTGCCGCTGTCCTCGCCGCTCACGCGAAGGCCTCGTGCAGCGCGGCCAGGTCCTCGGCCAGGCGGCGCGCCGCGCGCCCCCAGCTGCCAGGCGGCAGGCGGGCCGCGCCCTCGGCGGCGCGGCCGTCCTCGTCGCGCACCGCCGCCAGGCGGGCGCGGATCCAGCCCAGGCGGGTGGTCGGCGTCGAGGCGGGCCGCTGCAGCGCCTCCTGGGCCCAGGGCGACAGCAGGTCGGGCACCAGCGGGCGGCAGCGGCTGGCCGCGTGCAGCATCGTCACCTGCGCGACGTGGGCCTCGCTGTCCATGCCCAGGCGCTCGGCCAGCGCCAGCCCTTCACGCACCAGGGCCTGCAGCCGCGCCGCGGCGACCGGCGGGTCCCCGGGGCCGGCCAGGCGCTCGGCGACCGCGTCCAGCAGCTGGCGCTCGAAGCGCCGTTCGGCGTCGAGGGCGAATCCATCCAGCTGGTGCGCTTGCAGTTGGAGCATGGTCGCTCGGCAGGCCCGGGCGGCGCGGTCGCGCCCGACAACCGGGTGGCGGCGATCCTAGGCGGGCCGCGGCGGGCTGGCAATCCCGCGGCGCGGCCCGGCGGGCGGCGGCGTGACCGAATGCGCGTCCACGCGCGGCGCGGCGGCCTGCGGGCGGGCCGGCCCGCCGGACATCACTCCTTGCGCAGCGCCGGGAAGAGCAGCACGTCGCGGATGCTCGGGCTGTCGGTCAGCAGCATGATCAGCCGGTCGATGCCGATGCCGCAGCCGCCGGCCGGCGGCATGCCGACCTCGAGCGCGCGGATGTAGTCGGCGTCGTAGAACATCGCCTCCTCGTCGCCGGCGTCCTTGTTCGCCACCTGGGCGCGGAAGCGCGCCGCCTGGTCCTCGGCGTCGTTCAGCTCGGAGAAGCCGTTGGCGATCTCGCGGCCGGTGCAGAACAGCTCGAAGCGCTCGGTCACGCCCGGGTCCGTGTCCGACGCGCGCGCCAGCGGGCTGACCTCGACCGGGTAGTCGATGATGAAGGTCGGCTGCCACAGCTGCGCCTCGACGACGGCCTCGAACAGGCCGAACTGCAGCTCGGCCAGCGTCCAGTGCGCGGGCGCCTCCTCGCCGGCTTCGCGCAGCCTTTCGCGCAGCCGGGCCGGGTCGCGGGTCTCGGCCTCGGCAAGGCCGGCGTGGGCCACCAGCGACTGCGGCACGGTCAGGCGGGCGAAGGGCTGGTCCAGGTGCACCGGGCGGCCGGCATAGCTCAGCGCGGCCGAGCCGGTGGCCGCGCGCGCGGCGTGGCGCAGCAGCTGCTCGGTGAAGTCCATCAGGTCGCGGTGGTTCCAGTAGGCCGCGTAGAACTCCATCATCGTGAACTCGGGGTTGTGCCGGACCGACACCCCCTCGTTGCGGAAGTTGCGGTTGATCTCGAACACCCGCTCGAAGCCGCCCACCACCAGGCGCTTCAGGTACAGCTCCGGCGCGATGCGCAGGTACATGTCCTGGTCGAGCGCGTTGTGGTGGGTCACGAAGGGCCGCGCGTTCGCACCGCCCGGGATCGGGTGCAGCATCGGCGTCTCGACCTCGAGGAAGCCGTGCTCGACCATGTACTGGCGCAGCGACGAGATCGCCTTGCTGCGCGCGACGAAGCGTGCGCGCGCATCCTCGTCGGTGATCAGGTCGACGTAGCGCTGGCGGTACTTCTGCTCCTGGTCGCTCATGCCGTGGAACTTGTCCGGCAGCGGGCGCAGGCTCTTGGTCAGCAGGCGCAGCGTGGTCACGCGCACCGACAGCTCGCCGGTGCGGGTCTTGAACAGCGTGCCCTCGGCGCCGAGGATGTCGCCCAGGTCGAGGTGCTTGAAACGCTCGTAGGCGGCCTCGCCGATGCCGTCCTTCGTCACGAACAGCTGGATCCGCCCGCTGCCGTCCTGCAGCGTGCAGAAGCTCGCCTTGCCCATCAGGCGCTTGAGCATCATGCGCCCGCCCAGCGACACCGCGATCGCCTGCGGTTCCAGCGCCTCGTTGTCCAGGCCGCCCCAGCGCTGCTGCAGCTCGAGGGCGTGGTGCGTCGGCTTGAAGTCGTTCGGGAAGGCCACGCCCTCGCGGCGGATTGCCGCGAGCTTCTCGCGCCGCTCGGCGATCAGCGGGCTGGTGTCGTCAGAGGCCGGCGCCGCAGCCGGCGCAGCCGGCGCGTCCGGCGCATCCGGGGCAGCTGCGGGGGCGGGGCGGGCGTCGGGGGCGGGCGGTTGGGCGGTCATGGGGGCGGTCGCTGGTCGAACCGGCGATTCTAGGAAGTCCGCCGGCGCGCGAGAATCGCGCCCCATGCCGATCCCGCCGCCCCCGGACGAGGCGCCGCCGCGTGCCCTGTCGCGCCCCCCCGAGCGCCGTTTCGCGCGCCGTTTCGCGCGTCGCTTCCCGCACGCGGCCGGCCAGCTCTACTACCTCGCGCTCGCCGCGATCAATGCGCTGCATGGGCTGCTGCCCTTCGCGCTGCGGCCGCTGCTGTACCGGGCCTGCGGCTACGCGGTCGAGCCGGGCGCGGCGGTGCAGGGCGGGGTGCGCTTCTTCCACGTCGGGCGGCTGCGCATCGGCGCGGGCAGCCGGGTCAACCGCGGCGTCTACCTCGACAACCGCGCCGGCCTGACGATCGGCCGCCACGTGTCGATCGCGCACGATTGCCGGCTCTACACCCTCGGGCACGACATCCGCGACCCCGGCTTCGCGCCGCGCGGCCGCCCGGTGGTGGTGGAGGACCACGCGGTGCTGTTCGCCGGCGCGATGCTGATGCCCGGCGTCACGGTCGGCCGCGGCGCGGTGGTGATGGCCGGCGCGGTGGTGACGCACGACGTGCCGCCGGGCCGGGTGGTCGGCGGCAACCCGGCGCGCGACCTCGGCGAGCGCGGCCTGGACCCGGCCTACCGGCTGGACGGCCGCTACTGGTTCGCGCATTGAGCCCGACCCGGCCGTTGCCGCCGATCACTCGCGCCGGCGTCGCGCTGGTGGACGGCGGCTCCTTCGTGCTGCCCTACGTGCATGCGGTCGCGATGGCGCTGCGACGCCGCGGCCACCCGGTCGCGGTGTTCGCGTCGCGCACGCGCTACAACGGCGAGTTGCTCGACCACCTGCGCAGCGTCGAGGGCATCACGGTGCACACGGCCGATGTCTCCGGCAGCGTCGCGCCGCGCTGGCGCGGCGTGCTCGGCTACCTGGGCCTGCTGCTGCGCCTGTGGCGCGGCCGCCGGGCCTGGCCGACGCTGATGCTGCAGTTCGCGCCGCTCGGCCTGGCCGAGTGGCCGTTCTGGTGGCTGCTGCGGCGGCGCCTGGTGCTGGCGGTGCACAACGCGGTGCCGCACGACCACCCCGGCGCGCGCCACCGCGCCACCGCGTGGCTGGCGCGCAGCGCGCGCGCGCTGGTGTTCCTGAGCCGCGCCACGCAGGCGGACTTCGTGCGCCGCTACGGCGCGGCCGCGGCCGCCCATGCGGTGGTGATGCCGCACGGCCTGTCGCCGCTCGAGCCGGGCGAGCCGCCGCGGCCCTTCCGGCCGCGCCCCGCGGTGCGCCGGCTGGTCTACTGGAGCACGGTCAAGCCCTACAAGGGCGTGGAGCTGTTCGAGGCGCTGGCGCGCTCGCCCGAGACCGCGCGGCGCGGGCTCGCGCTCGAGGTGCACGGGCGCTGGGACGCGGCGCTGCGGCCGCTGCAGGCGCGGCTGCGCGCGCTCGGCGTGCGGGTCGACGACGCCTACCTCGACGTCGCGGCACTGCGCGCGCTGTTCGCGCACGAGGACGCGCTGTTCGTGCTGCCCTACCGGGCGGCCTCGCAGTCGGGCGCGCTCTACCAGCTGCTGCACCAGGGCTGCCCGGTGCTGTGCACCGACGTCGGCGACCTGGGCGACGTGATGCGCCGCCACGGCCTCGCCGGGCTGCTGCTGGCCGAGGCCACGCCCGACGCGCTGTGGGCCGCGCTCGACCGCTGGCAGGCCGACCCGGCGGGCTGGGCGGCGCGCTTCGCGGCGCTGCAGCGCGACGGGGACTGGGACGCGGCGCTGGCCGGCGCGGGCACGGTGTTCGACGGCGGGCGGCCCGGCGGATCCGGCGGGACCGGCCCGTTCGCCGCGTCCGACGCGTCCGACGCGTCCGCGGCGTCTGGCGTTTCCGCGGCCTCCGACGTGCCTGGCGTGCCTGGTGTGTCCGGCGCTGCCGACCGGGCCGGCGCGGACTCGCGGCGCTGAGCGGCACCGAACGGCACCGAGCGGCGCCGAGCGGCATCCAGCGGCGTCCAGCGGCGTCCAGCGGCGCCCGGGCGTGTTCCCCGACGGCCCCGCCGACCCGGGCATGCGGCACGGCGCCCCGCGCGCCCATTCCAGCGACAATCGCGGGCTCGGCTGCCGCCGGCCCCGCCGCGCGCTGCCGGTGCCCCCGCCGCCCGTCGTCCCCTCCGCGCGCCCCATGCTCCGCCCGCTCCTGCGTCCCCTGCTGCGACCCCTGTCCCGCGCGCTCGCGGCCGGCGGCTGGGAGATCGGCCGGCGCCGTGACCGGCTGGACGCCGAGCTGGCCGACCTGTCGCCGGCCGACCGCGCCATCGTCGAGCGCGTCGAGCCCTACACCATGACCAGCCTGGCGCGCCGCGCCAGCCTGCTGCAGGCGGTCGACCACGTGCTGCGCGCCGGCATCCCGGGCGACATCGTCGAATGCGGCGTCTGGCGCGGCGGCAGCATGATGGCGGTGGCGCTGGCGCTGCAGGCGCGCGGCGACACCGCGCGCGAGCTGTTCCTCTACGACACCTTCGAGGGCATGAACGCGCCGACCGAGGCCGACCGCAGCCACCACGGCGAGCGCGCGGCCGACCAGCTCGCCCGCACGCCGCGCGGCGAGGGCGTCTGGTGCGAGGCGGGCCTGGAAGACGTGCAGGCCAACCTCGCGGCCACCGGCTACCCGGCCGGCCGCATCCACTGCGTGCGCGGCCCGGTGGAGCAGACGATCCCCGGCACGCTGCCCGGCCGCATCGCGCTGCTGCGGCTGGACACCGACTGGTACGAGTCCACGCGCCACGAACTCGAGCACCTCTACCCGCTGCTGCAGCCGGGCGGCGTGCTGATCATCGACGACTACGGCCACTGGCAGGGCGCGCGCCGCGCCGTCGACGAGTATTTCGCCGCCCAGCCCCTGCCCGTCTACCTGCACCGGGTCGACTACACGGCGCGCCTGATGGTGAAGGCGGGATGAGCACGCGGGGCCACCGCGGGCGCGGTCCGGGCGCGTGCCGCACGGCGGGGCGTCCGGCGGCTCGGACGGGCCGGCGCGCGCACCCGGCCGCGCGGCCGCCGGCCGTGGGCGGCGCAGCCGTCCGGCGGGCCCCGTGCCCGGCACGCCCGTGAGCCGGCCGGCCACGCTGCTGCGCTCGCTGCCGCCGGTCTATGCGGCGGCGGCGGTCCGCGTCGCCTTCCCGCTGCTGGTGCTGCCGGTGGTGGCGCAGCGCCTGGGGCTGGCCGAGTTCGGCCGGCTCGGGCTGTGCCTGGTCTGGGCCAACCTGCTGGCGCTGGTGGTGGAGGGCGGCTTCCTCGCCGCCGCGACCCGGCACGCGGTGGTGGCCGATGCGGCGCGCCGGCTGCAGCTCGCGCGCCGCGTGTTCAGCGCGCGCTGCGTGCTCTGTCTGCCGGTGGCGCTGGCGGCGCTCGGCGTCGGCGCGTGGGTGATCCCGGGCGAGGCGCTCGCGTCGGCCGACCGCTGGGAGACCGCGCTGCTGCTGGCCGTGCTGGCCTGCGTGCTCGGCTGGCCGGCCACCTGGTACCTGCAGGCCACCTCGCAGCTGCACCGCTGGGCCCGCGTCGAGCTGGCGGTGGCGGCGACGGCGCTGGCGCTCAACCTCTGGCTGGCCCATTCGGTGGCGGCGTTCCTCGCGCTGCAGTGCCTGTCGGCCGGGGCGCTCGCCGCGCTCGGCTGGCGCCGCACCTGGCACGAGCTTCGGGCGGCGACCGACGTCGCCGAGGCGGATGGCCCGGCGGGCGTGCGCGGCCTCTGGGCGCGCGCCGAAGTCGCCGCCGGCCTGCGCCTCGGCGGGCCGATGCTGCCGGTGGCGGTCATCGGCTCGGCCTATTCGCTGGCGCTGCCGGCCGTCGCGGCGCACCAGCTCGGCCGCGTCGAGCTGGGCACCTACTACCTGGCCGACCGCATCGTGCGGGCGCTGGTGGCCGCCGGCGATCCGCTGGTGCAGCTGGTCTACCCGCGCATCGTCGCGCGCTTTCCGCACGGGCCGCGCGTCGCGCTCGCATACGCGCTGCGCTGGTGCGGGCTGGGCCTGCTGGCCGGCCTGGCGCTGATGGCGGCCGGCTGGCTCGCGTGGCCGTGGGCCGCGCCGCTGCTGCGGGCGGCCGAGCCGGCGCGGCTGGCGCCGGTCGCGGCGACGCTGGGGTTGCTGCTGCCACTGGTGCTCGGCTGGCGCTTCGCGGCCTACTGGATGCTGGGCAGCGGGCGCTACGACAGCGCCTACCGCGCCTGCATCGTCGTCGGCGGCCTGGTGGGCCTGGGCGGCGCCTGGTGGCTCGGCGACAGCGCGACCGCGCTGGCCGCGATCGCGGTGGCCGCCGAGACCGCGGTGATGCTGGCCGCGGTCGGCGGCATGCTCTGGACCGAGGCCCGGCGCCGCCGCGCCGCGGCCGGCTGAGGCTCCCGACGATGGGCATCGACCTGCACAACCTGCACCTGCTGGCGCATGCCCAGGACCTCGGCGTGCGCTTCGAGCGCACGCTGACCATCGGTCGCCAGGCGCTGTTCGTCGACCCGCCGGATCTGGCGGCCTTCCAGCGCCGCCGCGGCGTGACGCCATGGCCCGGCGCGGCGGCCCCGGCCGGCGGCGGCCCGGTGTATGCCGAGGCGATGCTGCAGGCCTGGTTCGGCGCCCGCGAGCTCGAGTCGGTGGACGCCTCGGCCTACGAGCAGGCGACCCGCGTGCACGACATGAACCGCCCCTGGGCCGACGGCGCCGGCTGCCCCGCCCCCTGCGACGCGGTGCTGGACTTCGGCTGCCTGGAGCACGTGTTCGACTTCCCGACCGCGTGGCGCAACGTGGTCGACGCCTGCCGCGTCGGCGGCCACGTGCTGCATGCGCTGCCGATGAACAACCTGTCCGGCCACGGCTTCTACCAGTTCTCGCCGGAGCTCTTCTTCAACCTCTACCAGCCGGCGCGTGGCTTCGAGCTGCGCGGCGTCTACGCGGCCACCAAGGCCGAGCCGCGGCGCTGGTGGGCGGTGGCGGACCCGCAGCGGCTGGGCCGGCGGGTCACGCTGCGCAACGGCCACGAGGTCTACCTGCTGGTCATCGCGCGCAAGCTGCGCGAGCCGGGGCCGCTGCCCGCGCCGCAGCAGTCGGACTACGCGCAGCAGGCCTGGGTCGGCGGCGACCCGGCGGCCGCGGCCGGCCTGCCGGCGCGGCCCCGCCGTGCCGCCGCGCCGCTGGCGGCGCTCGGCCTGCTCGGCCCGGCGCGCCGGCTGCGCGAGCGCCTGCGTGCGCTGCGCGGCGCGGCGCTCGCGCTGCCGGCGCCCGACTACACCCCGGTGGCGCTCGATCGCCTGGTGGGGCCGCGGCGGCCGATGGGATGAGCGTGCCGGGCCGTTCCTTCCACCTGGTGCTGGTCTGCGACCGGCTCGACCTGGCCGGCGGCGTCGAGCGGGTGGTCTGCGAGCTCGCGAACCACTGGGTCGCGGCCGGGCACCGGGTCGGGCTGCTCAGCGTGGCCACGCCGCGCGACGCGCTGCACTACCCGCTGGACCCGCGCGTCGAGCTGCTCGCCGCGCTGCCGCGCGAGCCGGGCCGCGCGACGGCCACCGGCCCGTGGCGGCGCCTCGCGATCGCCCGCCGCGAATGGGCCGCCGCGCGCGCGCTGGCCGCGCGGCTGCGCCGCGAGGCGCCGCAGGCGGTGGTGCTGAACGGGGTCACCACCGCCTGCGGCGTGCTGCTGTGCGCGCCCGGGCTGGCGGCCCGCGCCGTCTGCTGCGACCACAACCATTTCGATGCCCGCTCGCGCCCCTGGCGGCTGCTGCGCGGCTGGCTGTACCGCCGCGCGGCCGCCGTGGTCAGCCTGACCGAGGCGGACCTGCCGCGCTTCGCCGCGCTCAACCCGCGCGCGGTGCTGATCCGCAACGCAGCAGCGCTGCGCAGCGACCGGCCCGTGGCGGACCCGGACGGGCCGGTGCTGGCGGTCGGCCGCTGCATCGCGCAGAAGGGCTTCGACCGGCTGCTGCGCGCCTGGGCGATCGTGCGGGCGGCGCTGCCGGCGGCGCGCCTGCGCATCGTCGGCGACGGCCCGCAGCGGGCCGCGCTGCAGGCCCAGGCGCAGGCGCTCGGGCTGGACCAGGGCGTCGACTGGGCCGGCACGCGCCGCGACATGGCGGCGGTCTATGCCGGCGCGGCGCTGTTCGTGCTGCCGTCGCGCTACGAGGGCCTGCCGCTCGCGCTGCTCGAGGCCCAGGCCTGCGGCCTGCCGGCGGTGGCGTTCGACTGCCCGACCGGCCCGCGCGAGGTGCTCGGTGCGGCGCCGGTGGACGCCACCGGCGTCACGGCGCCCGACCCGGCAGGCGCCGGCGGCCTGCTGCTGCGCGACGGCGACGAGCCCGCGCTCGCCGCGGCGCTGCTCGCGCTGCTGCGCGACCCCGCGCGCCGCGCCCGCCTCGGCGAGGCCGCCTGGCAGCGCAGCCGCGCGCTGTTCGACCGCGAGGCCCACCTCGCCGCCTGGACCGCGCTGGTCGGCCGCGTCGCGGCGGGGGAGGGGCGGTGAGCCCGCCGGGCCGCCCCAAGGGCGAACACCGGCGTGCGCAGCACGTCGGTTTGTCGATGACCCCGCCGGGCCGCCCCAAGGGCGAACACCGGCGTGCGCAGCACGTCGGTTTGTCGATGACCCCGCCGGGCCGCTCCAGGGGCGAACACCGGCGTGCGAGCACGGAGGTTTCCCCGTGAGCGCCGCCCCGCGCCTGGTCAGCGTCATCGTGCCCTGCCGCAACGAGCAGGCGCACGTCGGGCCCTTCCTCGCGTCGGTGTGGCGCCAGCAGCTGCCGCCGGGGCTGGCGCTGCAGGTACTGGTGGCCGACGGCGCGAGCGACGACGGCACCCGCGAGCGCCTGCAGGCGCTCGCGGCCGGCGAGCCGCGCCTGCGCGTGCTCGACAACCCGGCGCGCATCACCTCGGCCGCGCTGAACCGCGCGCTGGCCGCCGCCGACGGCGAGGTGGTGGTGCGCATGGACGTCCACACCGTCTACGCGGACGACTACGTCGCGCAGTGCGTGCGCGTGCTCGACGCCACCGGGGCCACCTGCGTCGGCGGGGCCTGGCGGCCGGTCGGCGAGGGCTGGCCGCAGGCCGCCATCGCCGCCGCCTTCCGCAGCCGCTTCGGCTCCGGCGGCGCGGCCTCGCGGCGCGCGGACCACGAGGGCCCGGTCGACACCGTCTACCTGGGCGCGTGGCGGCGCGACGAGCTGCGCCGGCTGGGCGGCTTCGACGAGGCGCTGGTGCGCAACCAGGACGACGAGCTGAACCTGCGCATCCACCGCGCCGGCGGCCGCGTCTGGCAGAGCCCGGCGATCCGCTCGGCCTACGCGCCGCGCGCCTCGTTCGCCGCGCTGTTCCGCCAGTTCTACCAGTACGGCTACTGGAAGCCTGCCGTGATCCGCAAGCACCGGCTGCCGGCCTCGCCGCGCCAGCTGGTGCCCTTCGGCTTCGTGCTGCTGCTGGCCCTGCTGGCGCTGGCCGCCCCCTTCTGGCCGCCGGCAGCGGCCGGGCTGGCCGGCGTGCTGGGGCTCTACGCGGCGGCGGCGGTCGCGCAGGCGCTGCAGGTCGCGCCGGCCGGCCCGGGCCGCTGGCGCCAGACCCTGGGCGTGGCCTGGGCCTGCGCCTGCATGCACCTGGGCTATGGCCTCGGCTTCGGCCGCGCGCTGCTCGACCACGCGCTCGGCCGCGGCCCGGGGCGCGACGCGCTGGGGTTGACGCGGTGAGCGCGCCGGGCCGCCCCGACGGCGGGCACCGCGCTGCGCAGCATGGTGCCGGCCTGCCGCGTCCGGTGCGTCGTCCCGCCGGCGACCTCCGGCCTGCCGAGCCGCACGACGGTCTGCCAGGCGATGCTCCGGGGGATGCCCCGGTGGATCCGCCGGGCGATCCGGCCGACGCGGGCGCGGCCGAGCTGGCGGCCGTCGCGGCGCGCTATGCCCGCCGGCCCGGCGACGACGACCGCTACGACCCGCTGCGGCCCGAGGTGATGGCCGCGCGCCAGGAGCGCCAGCGCGTGCTGGCCGCGCTGCTGCGGCGCCACCTGCGCGGCCGACCGCTGCTGCACGGGCTGGACGTGCTGGAGATCGGCTGCGGCCGCGGCGACAACCTGCTCGAGCTGGCGACGCTCGGCTTCGACCCGGCGCGCCTGGCCGGCAACGAGCTGCTGCCGGAACGCATCGCCGCGGCGCGCGCGCGGCTGCCGGCCGCCATCGCGCTGTGGCCCGGCGACGCCTGCGCACTGCCGCTGGCGGACGCCAGCGTCGACCTGGTGCTGCAGTACACCGTCTTCAGCTCGCTGCTCGACGCGGCCTTCCGCCGGCGCCTCGCCGGCCAGCTGTGGCGCTGGCTGCGGCCGGGCGGCGCGGTGCTCTGGTACGACTTCACCTGGAACAACCCCGCCAACCCCGACGTGCGCGGCGTGCCGATGGCCGAACTGCGCCGCCTCTTCCCCGGCGCTAGCATCGATGCCCGGCGCGTCACGCTGGCGCCGCCGCTGGCCCGCGCCGCTGCCCGGCTGTCGCCATCGGCGCCGCGCTGGCTGAACGCGCTGCCCTGGCTGCGCAGCCACCGGCTGTGCTGGATCGCCAAGCCCTCCGACCTGCCCCGATGACCGACCCCGACTTCGTCCCCTTCGCGCTGCCCGACATCGGCGACGACGAGATCGCCGAGGTGGTGGACACGCTGCGCTCCGGCTGGCTCACCACCGGCCCGAAGGCGCGCCGCTTCGAGCAGGCCTTCGGCGAGTTCCTCGGCGCGCCCGGGCTGCACTGCCTGGCGGTCAATTCCGCCACCGCCGGGCTGCACCTGGCGCTGGAGGCGCTGGGCATCGGCCCGGGCGACGAGGTCATCACCACCACCCACACCTTCACCGCCACCGCCGAGGTGGTGCGCTACCTCGGCGCCGACGTGCGCCTGGTCGACATCGACCCGGCGACGCTGTGCCTCGACGTCGACGCGGTGGCCCGGGCGATCGGGCCGCGCACCAAGGCCGTGATCCCGGTGCACTTCGCCGGCCGCGCCGCCGCGATGGCGCCGCTGCTGGCGCTGGCGCGTCGGCACGGGCTGAAGGTGGTCGAGGATGCGGCGCATGCGCTGCCCACGAGCAGCGGCGGCCGCCGCATCGGCACGCTCGACAGCGAGGCCTGCGTGTTCAGCTTCTACGCCAACAAGACCATCACCACCGGCGAAGGCGGCATGGTGGTGGTGCGCGACCCGGCGCTGGCGAAGCGCATCGGCGTGATGCGGCTGCACGGCATGAGCCGCGACGCCTTCGACCGCTTCCACACCCGCGTGCCGGCCTGGTACTACGAGATCGTCGCGCCCGGCTACAA
The DNA here is from genome assembly GCF_001293525.1 of Pseudideonella sakaiensis. Taxonomy (GTDB): domain Bacteria; phylum Pseudomonadota; class Gammaproteobacteria; order Burkholderiales; family Burkholderiaceae_C; genus Ideonella_A; species Ideonella_A sakaiensis. Next base: position 163,397 of record NZ_BBYR01000002.1, read on the forward strand.
GTACAACCTGACCGACCTCGCGGCGGCGCTGGGCCTGCAGCAGCTGCGCCGCGCCCAGGCGCTGCGCGAGCGGCGCGCGGCGATCGCCGCGCGCTACGACGCCGCCTTCGCCGCGCTGCCGGTGCAGCGGCCGCCGCAGGCCGAGCCCGGCGACGAGCACGCCTGGCACCTCTACGTGCTGCGGCTGGCGGCCGGCGCGCCCTGCGACCGCGACACCCTGGTCGAGCGCCTGTTCGCCGCCGGCATCGGCTGCAGCGTGCACTACATCCCGCTGCACCTGCAGCCCTACTGGCGCGAGCGCTACGCGCTGCAGCCGGCGCAGTTCCCGCACAGCCAGGCCGCCTACGAGGCCTCGCTGAGCCTGCCGCTGTATCCCTCGATGCGCGAGGACCAGGTGGCGCGCGTGATCGCCGCGGTGCAGGCCGCGCTGGCCGGTGGCTGAGCGCGATGCCGTCGACGATGCCGTCGCCGCCGGCCCGCGCCCGCGCGGCGCTCAAGCGGGCGATCGACCTGGCCGGTGCGGCGATGGGCCTGCTGCTGCTCGCGCCGCTGCTGCTGGCGGTCGCGGCCTGGGTGCGGCTGGACAGCCCCGGGCCGGTGTTCTTCCGCCAGGAGCGCGTCGGCCGGCATGGCCGGCCCTTCCGCATCCACAAGTTCCGCACCATGGCGCATGCGCCGCAGGCGGCCGGCCTGGCGCTGACGGTGGGCGCCGACCCGCGCATCACCCGCGCCGGCACCTGGCTGCGCCGCACCCGCGTGGACGAGCTGCCGCAGCTGATCGACGTGCTGCAGGGCACGATGAGCCTGGTCGGCCCGCGGCCCGAGGTGCCGCGCTACGTGGCGGCCTGGCCGCCGGCGCTGCGCGAGCGCCTGCTGGCCGTGCGCCCGGGCATCACCGACCCGGCCTCGCTCGCCTTCCGCGACGAGGGCGAGCGGCTGGCGCGCGCGGCCGACCCGGAGCGCGAATACCTCGAGGTGCTGCTGCCGCAGAAGCTGCGGCTGTCGGCCGAGTACCTGGCGCAGGCCGGGCCGCTGTCGGACCTGGGCGTGCTGTGGCGCAGCCTGCGGGTGCTGCTGGGCCGATGAGCCGCGTGCGCTGCCCGGAAGGGGCCCGATGAGCGGCCTGCTGTGGCGCCGGCTGGACGCGGTGCTGGCGCGCTGGCGCCCGCACCGCCGTCCGATCACGCTGGCCATCGACGCGCTGATCCTGGTGGCCTGCTGGAACGCCACCTACCTGTTCCGCATCGGCCTGGACCGCTGGTGGTCGGCCCGCCCGTCCTACGACGCGGCGGTGATGGCGGCGGTGGTGGCCGTCTACCTGCTCGTCTTCCTGGCCGCCGGCGTGCCGCGCGGGCTGTGGCGCTACACCGGCTTCGGCGACGTGCAGCGCATCGCGGTGGCGTGTGCGGTGGCCGGCGCGATCTCGGCGCTCGGCGTGCTGATGGCCCAGCTGAGCGCGATCCCGCGCGCGGTGCTGGCCCTCCACCCGCTGGCCAGTCTGGTGGGCCTGTGCATGGCGCGGCTGGTCTACCGCATGCTCTACGAGCACGGCCACGCCGGCCGCAGCGCCGAGGCCGCCGGGCCGGTGCGCAGCGCGCTGGTGCTGGGCGCGGGCGAGGCCGGCCGGCGCCTGATCGCCGGCATCCAGCGCCAGGGCTGGCTGGTGCTGGGCCTGCTCGACGACGACCCGGGCAAGCAGCACAGCCGCATCGCCGGCGTGCCGGTGCTCGGCACGCTGGAGGACGTGCGGCGGCCCGAGCTGCTGGCCGGCATCACCCACCTGATCGTCGCGCTGCCCGGCGCGACGCCCGCGCAACGCCGCCGCGCGATCGCGCTCGCGTCGTCGACGCGGCGCCCGGTCTTCACGGTGCCGTCGGTCGACGAGCTGCGCGACGGCAGCGCGCGCATCGAGCGGGTGCGCGCGATCGAGCCCGACGACCTGCTGGGCCGCGACCCGGTGCAGCTCGACGAGGCCGGCGTGGCCGCGCTGATCGGCGGCCGCACGGTGCTGGTGACCGGCGCCGGCGGCTCGATCGGCGCGGAGCTGTGCCGCCGCATCGCCGCCTACGGCCCGGCCCGGCTGGTGCTGTACGAGCTCAGCGAGTTCGCGCTCTACCGCATCGAGCAGCAGCTCGGCGAGGCCCACCCGCGGCTGCCGCTGGTGCGCGTGATCGGCGACGTGAAGGACGCCGCCCACCTGCGCGCCACGCTGCGCGCGCAGCGCCCGGCGCTGGTCTTCCACGCCGCCGCGTTCAAGCACGTGCCGCTGATGGAGGAGAACGCCTGGGCGGCGCTGCAGAACAACGTGCTCGGCACGCTGAACGCGGCGCGCGCGGCGCTGGAAGCCGGTGTCGAGCGCTTCGTGCTGATCTCCACCGACAAGGCCGTCAACCCCACCAACGTGATGGGCGCGAGCAAGCGGGCGGCCGAGATGCTGCTGTCGCGGCTGGCCGCCGAGCATCCGCAGGGCAGCCGGCTGATCGCGGTGCGCTTCGGCAACGTGCTCGGCTCCAGCGGCAGCGTGATCCCCAAGTTCAAGGCGCAGATCGCGCGCGGTGGTCCGGTGACCGTGACCCACCCCGAGATCACCCGCTTCTTCATGACCATCCCCGAGGCGGCGCGGCTGGTGCTGCAGGCCGCCGCGCTGGCCGACAGCGGCCAGGTCTACGTGCTGGACATGGGCGAGCCGGTGAAGATCCTCGCGCTGGCGCGGCAGATGATCCAGCTCAGCGGCCAGGACGAGGCCGAGGTCGGCATCGTCTTCACCGGCCTGCGCCCCGGCGAGAAGCTCTACGAGGAGCTGCTGGCCGATGCCGACCGCACGCTGCCCTCGGCCCACCCGCGGCTGCGCATCGCGCAGCTGCAGGACGACGGCGTGCCGCTGTCGCTGGAGGACCTCGAGGCCTGGCTGCGCAGCGACGCCGGCGGCAGCGACCCGGCGGCGCTGCGGGCGGCGCTGCAGCGCCTCGTGCCGGAGTACCGGCCGGCCGGCTGAGCACGGGCCGGGCGGCCGGCCTGCCCGGCGCGCGCGCGGCCGGCTGCCGCGCGGCGCGGAGCGCTCAGCGCCGCACCACCAGCCACTTCGGCGCCTTGAAGCGCACGATGCTCCAGTACAGCAGCACGTAGGCCAGGATGAACAGGCCGCAGAACGCGATCAGCCAGGCCGTGCTCTGCCAGGCCAGCACCGCCGGCACCACCGACAGCAGGCACAGCAGCCACAGGTAGGGCGAGGTCATCGAGTTGCGCGCCGTCTTCTGGCGCGCGCTCGAGCCCAGCGTCCAGCGCATCAGCCGCTTGTAGACCAGCATGTGCAGGTGCACGCCGTCCGGGATGCCCGGCGACATGCCGCGCAGGAACTTCTTCCGGTAGATCGAGAACACCGTCTCGAAGATCGGGTAGCCGCACAGCAGCACCGGGAACCAGGGCGAGACCTCGGGGTTGCGCGCCACCAGCAGCACGCACAGCTCGCCGAACAGGAAGCCCAGCAGGTAGGCCCCGCCGTCGCCGAGGAAGATCAGGCCCGCGGGGAAGTTCCAGACGAAGAAGCCGAGCACCGCGCCGATCAGCAGCAGCGAGGCGTTGACGATCGCGGTGTCGCCGACCTGGAAGGCCACGTAGGCCAGGCCGACCAGCATGATCACCACGCACATCGACGCCAGGCCGTTGAAGCCGTCGATGATGTTGACCGCGTTCGCGACGCCGCTGACCAGGAACACCGTCAGCAGCACCGCCACCGGCAGGAACTGCACCGCCTGCTCCAGCCCCGGCACGCCGGTGCGCCGGATCAGCGCGTCCAGCCACCACACGCCCAGCACCGCGGCACCGGCCGTGAAGGCCAGGCGCCGCCGCGGCGAGACGTTCTTCGTCAGGTCCTCGGCCAGCCCGGACAGGAAGGCCGGCAGGCTGCAGGCGAGCAGCGTCCACAGCCACGCGGCATTCGCCTGCGGCGTCGCGTGCGCGAGCACGGTGCCCGCCACCAGGGCGACGAAGATGCCCACGCCGCCGATGCGCGGCACCGGGCGGGCGTGGAATTTCTGCGGGCCGCTCAGGTCATGGTCGGCAGAGAGCCGGCCATGCCGGCCGGACGATTTCACGATCAGCAGGGTGGCCAGCAGGGCCACCACGAAGCCGACCACCAGCGAGGTCATGGCTGTCTCCCGGGTGCGCCGCGGGGCGGCGTCACTTCTTCTTCTCGAGCAGTTGCTGGATCTCTTCCTTGACCTTGGGATCGGTCACTTCGCGGCTGCCCGGTGGCACCGACGGCGGGAGCGGCGCGGCCGAGGCCGCGGGGGCCGGCGCGGGGGCCGAGGCCGGCCGCGCCGGGGCCGCCGGCGCGGCGCCGGGCCCGGGGGTGTAGATCACGCCCGGCGGCATGCCGGGGGCCGTGGTGCTGCCCGGCGCGGCCGGGCTCGCCGCCGGGGTGGATTGGCTGCCGGGCAGGGTGCCGGACGGGGCAGCGGGCGTGGCCGGGGTCGACGCTGCCGGCGCGACGGGCGGCGCACCCGCGGGGGTCGGCTGCCCGCCGCCGGGCAGCGGCGCCACCGGCGGCGTCGACGGCAGGCCCGGGGCCTCGATCAGCGGCCCGCCGGCCGGCGCGGTCGGCCGCTCGGGCACCGCGCGCGAGCGTCGCAGGTCCTGCGCCCAGTCGCCGAAGCTCTGCTGCAGCGCCTCGGAGATCGACTCGGCCTCGTAGTCGTCGTTGATCACGTAGGGCGTGATCATGATCAGCATCTCGGTCTCGACGTCGCTCTGCGTGGTCGAGCGGAAGGCCGCGCCGATGCCCGGGATGTCCTTCAGCAGCGGCACGCCGTTGTCGCCGCCGCTGCGCTGGCGCGAGATCAGGCCGCCGAGCAGGATGGTCGAGCCGTCGCGCAGCGACAGCTTGGTGTCGATGCGCCGCGTCGACACCGTCGGCGAGCCCGACACGCCGGTGGCGGTCTGGCGCGCCGCGCTGACCTCCTGCGAGATGTCCAGGTCGAGGCGGTTGCCGGAGTTGATGATCGGCCGCACCCGCAGGATCACGCCGGTGGAGCGGTAGGCGATCTGCTGCAGCACGCCGGTGCCGCCGAACAGCGAGGTCGAGCCGGTCGATTGCTGCGAGGTGATCACGGGGACCTCCTCGCCGACCTGGATCGACGCGGTCTCGCCGTTGCGCGCCAGCACCTTCGGGTTGGACAGGATGCGGGCATTGCCGGTCACGACCGAGGCGTTCAGCCGCGCGAGGATCTGGTTCGCCGAATTGGCGATCAGCGTGCTGAAACCGCCCGAGGCGACGCCGACCCCGTTCAGCGTGCCGCCGGTGATCTGCAGCTCGCCGCTGTTGATGCTGCGCAGCGGCACGTTCCAGTCGATGCCGAGCGCCTGCGAGCCGTTGCGCGACAGCTCGGCCACCGTCACCTCGATCATCGCCGACTTGACCGGCCGGTCCAGGTCGCGCATCAGCGACATGATCTGCTGGTACTCGTCGGCCGAGGTGCCGCGGAAGATCAGCGTGTTGGTCGCCTGGTTGACCACCACGCGGCTGCCGCTGCTGCTGCGCGTCGGCTGGGTCGGTGCGGCGCCGGCGCCGACGGCGGGCTGGGCACCGGTGGCCGGCGTCGACGAGGGCGCCGCGATGCCGGTCAGGATCTCGCCGAGGATCTTCGCCAGCTCCTGGGCATCGGCGTACTTCACCGGGTAGGTGTAGAGGCCGCTCTGCGCCTTCACGGCCACCGGCCGGTCGAGCTCGGTCGACCAGCGGATCACGTGCTCCATCACCGCGTCCGTGGTGGTGAAGACCATCACCGAGCCGACCGTGGGCACCGGCACGATCAGCACCGCGGTGTTGCCGCTGGCGCCGGTCGACACCGAGTAGCCCTGGGCCGTCAGCACGTCGTTCAGCCGCGCCGAGAACTCGTTGACTGGCATGTTGACCGGCGTGATGCGCCGCGCGACGCTGCCGCGCAGCCGCGGCTGGTCGAGCACGCGGATCAGCTCGAGCGCGGTGCGCAGGTCGGCCTGCGTGCCGGCCAGCAGGAAGCCGTTGCGCGTGCTGTCGTCCTGCACGTTGACGCGGTTGCCCATGATCTGGCGCAGCCACTGCAGCACGTCGGTCGACTTGACCACGTCCATCTCGACGTACTGGAAGGCCGGGCGCAGCGCCTCCGGCGTCTCGGGCAGCGCGCGGCCGCGGCGCAGCACCGGCGGCGGCGCGGCGGCCGGCGAGTTGTCGGGCACGATGCGCACCACGCCTTCCAGCTCCTGCACCGCCAGCCCGTAGCTGCGCAGCAGCGTCACCGCGACCTGCGCCAGCTGGGCCTTCGGGATCGGCTGCGAGGTGCGGAAGTTGACCAGGTCGGTGCGCGCCAGCACCGCCGGGTCCATCGAGTGCGGCCGCTTCAGGACGTTGCCGTACAGGATCTGGATGAACAGCGGCAGCGGCGTCGAGTCGAGCGCCATCGACACCGGCTCGTCGCCACCCGGCGTGGCGGCGGCCGCGGCGGCGCGCGCCGGGTCGGGCTGCGCCTTGCCGTCGACCAGCGGCACCGTCGGCAGCGCCGTGACCACCGTCGAGGTCGGCGTCGGGCTGCCGCGGCCGCCCTCGATCAGCGCGCCGCCTTCGGCCTGCGGCGAGCGCGAATAGACCAGCGGGCCCGGCAGCGTCGGGGGTGGGCTGGCGCAGGCCGCCAGCAGGCTGGCGCCGAGCAGGGGAACCGACCAGCGGCCGGCGAACACTGAGGTCATCGCGAACCCGTGTACGAGAGCGTCACCTCTCGCTTGTTGATGAGGAGGGTGACCTCCTCGTCGTTGATCGACTGGATGCGGTAGCCGCCGGGCAGTTCCTGCCCGACGCCGAAATACTCCGGCGTGCCATTGCCCTGTCGCAGCACGACCACGCGCCAGCCCTCGCTGGCCAGCGTGGCCCCGACCAGGCGCCATGGCGGTGGCGTGAGCGGCGGATTGCGTGGCGGGATGGGCTGCCGCAGCTGGAACTCCCACAGCGGCCAGGCCAGCGGGTCCGGTGCCGACGCGGCGCGTCCTGGGGCAGCGGCGGCCTGGCGCACGGCCGGGAACGGGCCGCCCGGCGCAGCCGCCGCTGGGCGCAGCCCCACCGCGCCGCCGGCCCGGGCGCTCGCGGGGACGCTCGGCGCCGACGCTGCCGGGCCTGCGGCCGAGGCCGGCCGCGCCGCGGTGAGCACCGGCGCGGCCGTGTCGGCGTCGGCCGGCGTGCCCGCCAGCCCCTGCCGGTAGCCGATCCAGCCCGCCGCCGCGGTCGCGGCCAGCCCGGCCAGCACCAGCACCGCGACCGGCCAGGCCGCGGGGGCGGTGGTGTCGGACGCGGCGTCCACGGGCAGCGCGGAGGTCTCGAGGCTCATGGGGCCGGCCGGATGATCAGCTCGAGGTCGAGCTCGAAGGCGTTGTTGCGCACCACCACGGCGTTCAGCTTCCAGGCGCCCGCCGTCGGCGCGTCGGTCAGCCGCTGCAGGAAGCGCCGGAACTCCAGGTCCTGGAAGGTGCCGCTGACCTGGGCACGCGCGCGCGCCAGCCCGAGGTCGGCCAGCGTGGCCGGTGCGGCGTTGCGGGCGCCGGCCGCGCGCGAGGGCGGCGCCGAGGCGGCCGCCGGTGTCGCGCGGTTGGCGGCCGGGTCCTCCAGGTACTTGACCGCACAGCCCTGCACGCCCTCGGCGGCGCACCACTGGCGCAGCTGGTGCACGACCCGGGCCTGCACCTGGGCGGCGCCTTCGTCCTGCTGCAGCAGCGCCTCGATGCGCTCGCGTTCGCGGCGCGCGGCGGTGGCGTCGGCCGCGATGTCGGCGGCGGCCACCGCCTGGCGCGGCCGCACCGCCTGCTGGCGGGCCTCGTCCTGCTGGCGCAGCTCGCGCACCCGCTCGCGCACGCCGTCGATCGCCATCCAGCAGCCGAGCGCCACCGCGAGGCCCACCAGCGCGAGCAGCCGCGCGCGGCCGGGCTCGGCGCCGGCGGCGTCGGACGGCTCGAGGCCGGCCATCAGCGCCGGTCCTCCGCGCGGTCGAAGGCGGCGCGGCGGAAGCCCGGCACCTTCATCACGAAGGCCGCGAGCTGCGGTTCGCTGCTCTGGCGCAGCTGCACCGCCTCCAGGCCGGGCAGCGCCGACAGCGCCGCGAGGGCGCGCGGCAGGTCGATCTCGACGCCGGGGCCGCCGCTGGCCAGCGTGATGCGCAGGTCGTCGTTGCGCAGCTCGAATTCCCGCATCGACAGGCCCTGGGCCTCCAGCACCGGCTGCAGGCGGCCGAGCAGCGGCTCGAGGTCGGCGCCGGCGGCCAGCGCCTGCGCGCGGTCGATCCAGGCGCGGTCGGCGGCGCCGGCCTGGCGCAGCCGCATCAGGCGCTCGAGCTCGACGCCGTCGTCGCCGCTGCCGGCCTCGGCCTGGGACAGCCGCTGCGACAGGCCCTGCCACTGGCCGCCCCAGTAGGCCAGCGCCGCGGCGCTGGCAAAGGCCAGGCCCCAGGCGCCCAGCGCGGCGGCCTGCTGCAGCCGGGCGGCCGGCGACGCGAGGCCGTCGCCGGCGAGCAGGTCGCGGCCCCAGGGGCGCGGCAGCAGGTCGGGTGCGGCCCGCCCGGCGCCGCGCGCCTCGGGCTGCCAGGTCGATGCGAGGATCGCGCCACCGGCGAGCTGCAGCCGGTCCGTGCCGCCGTCGCAGCGCTGGGCCACGACGCCGTCCGCCGCCGGCAGCGGCAGCAGCAGGGTCTCCGGCAGCACGCGCACCCGCTGCGGGGCCAGGCCCTCGGCGCGCAGGGCCGCGGCCACCTCGTCGGCATCCCACAGCCACAGCATCAGGCGGCCCGCCTTCACTACCGCGCAGGCCTGGGTGCGCGCATAGGGGACCAGGCGCAGCACCTGCAGGCGCGCGAAGGCCGCGCGCTCGTGCCAGGCCACGCCGGTCGTCGGCAGCGATTCGAAGACGCACAGCGCCCGCGGCACCACCACGCGGGTGCGCCAGGCCCGCCCGGCCACCGGGCCGAGCCGCACGCGCTGCTGCGGTGCGTCAATTGCCAAACGGTAGACGGGATGGAGCATTCGTGGCGGGGAGTTCCTGCGGCGACGGCTGGTAGTCGACGGCAGGCAATCGGGCGGCGGAGGGCGGTGCGGTGCGCAGGCCGACCTGGGGCGGGTGGCGCATCTCGCGCAGGCGCCACGGGCCGCCGGGGCGGTCCGGAGTGAGTTCCAACTCATACGCCGTCGCCCATTCTACCGAGGTCGCCCGCAGCGCCACCCGCAGCGTTTTCCCGGCGACCCCGCCGGCCGCCAGGCTCAGCTCGCCACCGGCCGGCACCTCGGCGGTGGCGGGCGAACTGCCCGCCGGCACGCCGTCGCGGCGCTGCTGCACGCGGCGCACGGCTGCGTCGTCCAGGCCGAAGGCCACCAGCACCGGCGCCGGTGCCGTGCTGCGGTTCGACAGGCCGTCGCCGTTCACCGTCACCCACTCGTCGCAGCCGGCGGCCTCCCAGCGGCTGCGCAACGCCGGCCAACCGAGCACGCGCCACAGCTCCTCGCGCGACGCGAGGCGCTGGTTGCGTGGCCGCGGCAGGTCGGTGGCGCCATAGTCGAAGGCCTCGGCGCCGTTCAGGCGCTTCAGGTCGTCCTCGTCGATGTAGTCGCCCAGCGCGTCGGACAGGCGGGCCGCCTCCTGCTCGGTGGCGCCGCAGCCGCGCAGCAGGCGCTCCAGCGTCAGTGTCGCGCCGCTGTTCAGGTTCACCAGGCCGCGCACGTCGCGCACCGTGGCCCAGGTCGTCGCATCGACCCCGATCACCTGCCCGTCGACCGGCAGGCGGCCGCGCGGGCCGTTGTAGGCATCGGCGGTCGGCGAACCGGTCGCGGCGATCACCGCGATGCGGGCGCCGGCCGACAGGAAGGCGGCCTCGCCGGCGACCCGGTCGCGCAGCAGCTTCACGCCCTCGCTGCCGACGCGTGCCGAGCTGGCGACGGTGACCGCCACCACCGTGAGCCCGGCGAGCACCCACAGCACGATCACCAGCGCGAAACCGCGCGCGGGTCCGCGCGAGACCTTGCCGGCACGCGGCGCGGCGCGGCGGCCTCCGTCCAGCCGGTTCATGGCGAGGGCCTCCCGCTCTCGCCGAAGGGCGTCGAGGCGCGCCGCGGGCGGCGCGTGTCGCCATCGAAGGGGTACCACATCAGCAGCGTGCCGTCGTCGCGGCGGCGCACGGCGACGGCGTTCGGCAGTTCGGGCAGGTCGCGGCCGCCGCTCACCGGGCCGACGGGCCATTGCGCGGACAGCCGGCCGGCGGCATCGGCGTAGGCGAAGCCGGCACGGGCCGCGAAGCGCGCGATCACCGTGGTCGGCCCGGGGACGCCGGTGGGCGAGAGCGTGGTCGCGCGCAGCTCGCTGCCGGTGGCGCCGTCGGCCGCGTCGCGCAGCTCCATCACGAAGGCCTGCAGGCCGCGGTCGCCGCCATCCACCGGCAGGGCGGTGTAGCCGGCGATGCGGTCCTCGCTGCCCTCGAAGGCCCGGCCCTCGGGCGCCTCCGGCGGCGCGACCAGGTTCGCGAACACCGGCGACGCGGCCCAGCCGCCGGACCACTGCCGGGCCATCGCGGCGCTCACGTCCTGCGCCGAGCGGGTCACCTGCGACACCTGGTAGATCGCCTGCGAGACGAGGGTGAGCACGAAGCCCATGATCAGCATCGACACCAGCAGCTCGACCAGGGTCAGGCCCTGCTGGCCGCGCCGGCGCAGCGCAGTGGCCCGCGGGGCGGAGGGGCGGGCGTGCATCATCTCAGGGCCCCGGGCGCGCCGCGTCGCGGCCGATCAGGCGGTCGATGCCGGCATTGCGGTCCACGTTCTCGCGCTCGCGCCAGCCGGCCAGGTAGAGCGCACGGGTCGAGGCCTCGGCGCGCCGCGGCCGCGTCGTGAGCTGCACGCGGTAGAGCTGCACCATGTACAGGCCCTCGGCGGCGCCGAAGCGGCTGGGCGTCTCCTGGCCGATCGGCGTCGTCTCCCAGCTGACGTCGACCTCGTCGATCACGACGCGCCCGTTCGGCTGGCGCATCGGGTTCAGGCTGCGCGCGTACTCCAGTCCGACCAGCTCGGCGAACAGCTGCTGCTGCTCGCGGCCGAGGCGGCCGAGGCGGTCGGCCGTCTGGCCGATCCACGAGAACAGGATCACCGCGCCGGTGCTGAAGATCACCATCGCGGCGAGCACCTCGATCAGGCTGAAGCCGGCGGCGCGCGTCGGGCGCATCCCGTGCCGTGCGCCGCGGTGTTCGCGCGAGGGGCAGCCCGGCCGGTGACTCATGCCCCGCTCTCCGCGCCCGCATCGGTCGGCACCAGCGTCACCGCGCAGGCCGGGCCGTCGACACGCACGGTGAGCGCGACGCCGGCCGGGCTGCGCAACGCGGCCCGACCCGGCCGGCACAGGCCGTTGGCGAGGAAGACCGCGCGCTCGACGCGCTCCACGCGCCAGCCGGCCGGCAGCGGCGCGGACGCGCGGCCCTCGCGCGGCACGGGCGGCGCCGGCGGCACCGCGGGCACACCGTCCGCCGGACCGTTGCTGCCCGCGCCTGCGCCCTCGGCGGACGCCTCGACCGGCGCAGGCCCGGAGGCTGCGGGCATCGGCGCCGCGGTGGCCGCGGCGCTGAAGCTGTCGCGGTCCATCACCAGGTCGCGCCGGCTGGCGCCGGCGGCAAAGGCGGCCGCCCGCAGGGCCTCGACGATGCCCATGCCCTGGGCGCGCAACTGCAGGCCGTCGTGCCAGCGCTGCACCGCCGGCAGCGCGAGCGTCGTCACCAGGCCGAGCAGCACCAGCACGACCATCATCTCGATGAGCGTGAAGCCGCGGGGCTGCGGGTCGGCGGTGCGACGGCCCATGGCAGCGCAGCGCCGGGGCTTCAGTTGGTGATGTCGGCGGCGAGGCCCTCGCCGCCTTCCTTGCCGTCCAGCCCGTAGGAGATGATCGAGAACGGCTGGCCGTTCAGGCCGGGCGAGCGGTAGACGTAGGGGTTCGACCAGGGATCCAGCGGCAGCTTGCCGTCGATGTACGGCCCCTTCCACAGCGCCTTCAGCGACTCCTCCTGCGGCGGCTCGACCAGCCACTTGAGGCCCTGGTCCTGCGGCGGCGCGATGCCGATGTCCAGCTGCAGGATGCCGACCGCGCTGCGCAGCATCTTGATCTGGGTCTGCGCGGTCTGCACCTTCGAGGTGTCGACCTTGCCGAACATGCGCGGGCCGACCAGGCCGGCGAGCAGGCCGATGATGACCATCACCACCAGCATTTCGAGCAGCGTGAAGCCGAGGGCGCGCCGGGGCCGGCGCCGGGAGGAGGAAACCATGGGGGGCAGGGAGTGGCGGGCCCGGGGGCCCATCGGGTGGCGCGGCGGCGGGCCGCGGCGGCAGTCGCCACCGGGCGGCAGCGTCGGGAAGGGGTGGGCCGGCGGCATGGCGGCGGGCCTCACAACACGTTGGTCAGGCTGGTGATCGCCAGCATGACCGAAATCATGATACCGCCGAGCACCAGCGAGATCATCAGGATGGCCAGCGGCTCCAGCAGCACCAGGAAGCGCTTCAGCCGCAGCTGGCTCTGGGTCGCGTGCATGCGGGCCAGCGAGGCGATGGTGGCGCCGAGCGAGCCGGCGCGCTCGCCGACGCGGACCAGGTTCAGGCCGGCCGCGTCGAGCAGCCGCGCATCCGCCAGCGCCTGGCTCAGCGCCTTGCCGCCGCGCACCTCGGACAGCACGCGGGCGGCATCCGAGCGCAACAGGCGGCGGCGCAGCGTCTCGTTGGCCTGGCCGAGGGCCTCCAGCAGCGGCACCCGGCTGTTCAGCAGCACCGCGAACAGCGAGGCCCAGCGCGCGATCTCGGCATGCTGGGTCCACGGGCCCAGCACCGGCAGCCGCGCCGCCAGCTCCCAGGCCGCATGCCGCACGCGCTCCTGCCGCGCCGCCCAGACCACCGCGACGATCAGCAGCGCGACCACGGCGCCGACCACCACCTGGTGCTGCGTCAGCCACAGGCCGAGCCCCAGCACCAGCGTGCTGATCCACGGCAGGTCGGCCTTCGGGTTGTCGAGCACGGCGGCGAAGCGCGGCACCACGAACACGAACATCACCAGTGTCGCGAGCACGCCACTGCCGATCAGCACGCTCGGGTAGAGCAGCGCGTTGCGCGCTTCCTGGGCGAACTGCAGCTCCGCCTCGAGGTGGCCGGCGGCTGCGCGCAGTGCCGCGCCGAGCTTGCCGGTGGACTCGCCGGCCCGCACCAGCTGCAGCACGTAGACCGGCAGCTTGAGACCGCTGCCGGCCAGGGCCTCCGAGAAGCTGGTGCCCCCCCGGATCGAGCGCAGCACCGCGGCGAGCGGATGCTGCTCGCCGTGCGCATCGGCCAGCGTCGCGATCGCTTCGGCCAGCGGCACGCCCGCCTCCAGCAGCGTGGCCACCTCGCCGATCAGCAGCGCGAGCGCGTCCGGCGACGAGGCGGCCGACGCACGGGCGGCGCGCCGCGGGCGCACCGCCGCGCGGGCCGGGCCGAGCGCGATCGGCTGCAGGCGCCGCTCGTGCAGCAGCCGCGAGGCGGCGGCCACGTCGGCGGCGGCGAGGGTGCCGCGCTGGCGCACGCCGCGGGCATCGATCGCCGTATAAGAATAGTCGGGCATCGGGTTCGGAAACGGGGGCCGGCCGGGCGGTCCGGCGGGGCGCTGCGAAGTGTAGGGGCGGGGACGATTGCAGGTCTTGTTGCAATCCTGCAACTCGGTGACGCCGCCCACCCCTCCGTTGAGGGGTTCGTCACGCCCGGGGCCTCGTTGGGCGCCGCTGTCGTCTTGCCCGCCCCGTTTTTTGTGGCTTACACTCGCCGGCAGCAGCCCGTCACGTGCCGTTACGTAGCAGAACGTTCTAGAGGCTGTAGTTCATGCGGTGGAACTCCTCCTGGGTACTTGTAGGGGCCCCGTGGTTAAACCCAAGCAAAAGGTGAGTCAATGAAGACAATGAGGAAACTGCAAGTCGCCGCCGCTGCAGCCAGCTTGTTTGCGGTGGCCGGCGTCGCACAGGCGGCCACCCTGAACTCGTCGGGTTCCGTCATCGCGGCGGAAACGATCTTCCCGGGCACGACGGGTGACAACACCCGCATCAAGGCCCCCGCGTTCACGTACCAGTACGAAGGCGGCGTCGTCGCCGCGTCGCGCCAGATCTTCAAGGTCGCCGTCAACCTGACGAGCCCGGCCCAGTGGACGCTGCGTGCCACGCAGCTGAACCGCGACACCGACCCGATCCTGGGTGGCGCGAACGCCACGTCGTGGACCGCTGAACTGGCCCGCACGATCATCGCGACCGCGACCGTCAACGGCCAGACCGGCCGTGTCGCCGTGCTCGCCGGCACCGACCCGGCCCCGGGCCAGTACGCCATCCGCCTGAACCGCGTCGAAGCGGGCGACACGATCGCCGGCTCGCCGCTGGTCTCGAGCCAGGATTCGGCCGTCACCTTCGTGTTCGAGCTGGTCAACAACACGCCCGACAACGGCGTGAACCTGGCCCAGCTGTCGCTGCAGTTCGCGACCTTCAAGTCGCCGGCCGTGCCGGTGCTGCCGAACTCGGCGCCGGACACGGTGACGACGGCGATCAACCAGTACCCGACGATCTACAACCTGGGCGCGCTGTCGGTCGACACGAACAACGCCGCCTGCGCGCTGCCGCAAGGCTCGGTGCGCCTGCAGGCCGTTTCGGGCAACAACGACCCGGCCGCGCTGTCGCAGGAAGACACCGTCAGCAACCAGGGCACGCTGCGTGACGTGGCGAACTACATCCGCATCGGCAAGGCGACGAACGTCGCGCTGGCCAAGTCGGGTGACCGCCTGGTGCAGACCACGAACAGCTTCCAGACCAACCTGGGCAGCACGCCGATCAACGGCGCGGGCGGCACCGGTGGCGGCCGCTTCACCTTCAAGCCGTCGACGACGCAGGTCGCCAACGTCTATGGTGGTGACTTCAACGCGGGTGCCGCGACTGGCCTCTTCTCGGTCGACAACACCGTCAACGGGGCGAACAACGCCACGCTGCGTGGTGTCGGCACCTTCCCGGAGCGCCGGACCTCCGGTGACGAGCGCGCCGCCAAGCTGGGTGTCCTGTCGTTCTCGAACCTGGGTGGCAACGCCCTCGACCGCCTGATCGACCTCGACGCCTACGGCTTCAAGGCCGCCACGGTTGCGCAGCTGCCGGACGTTGGCTTCAGCAACGCCGTGTCGCACGTGCCGTCGGACCTGGGCGCCGTCAGCCGCCAGGTCGGCGACTTCACCGCCGTGACCCCGCCGATCTCGACCGAAGCCAACCTGTACGGTGGCGTGGACATCTCCGGCGTCGGCCCGACAGCGGTGAACGAGTCCGGTGCGGTCGTCATCGGCTTCACGTCGAAGGCCAACTTCGGCTGGCGTGCGGCGGGCGGTGGCCTGACGCTGCAGCGCGGCAACGTGACCTGCGCGGACACCGCGCCGGCCGGCTCGCTGATCGGCAGCCTGGTCAACCCGGGTGGCGGCACCGCCTACTTCTGGCGCTTCTCGCGCGCCGAGCTGGCCGGCGCGTCGGTCAACGGCACGCTGGCCGGCGACTGGACGGTCTGCTACAACGTGACGGGCGAAAGCACGATCCCGGCCGCGACGTTCACCAACGTCTTCGTCCGCGTGCTGAAGGACGACACGACCGAACAGAACCTGCTGAGCTGCTCGGCCTCGCTGGCCAGCATCTACGGCGGCGTGAAGATCGACGTGCGCAACTTCCAGCTGCACAACGTCCTGCCGACCAGCACGGCCGACGACAAGCTGTGGCGCGGTATCCTCCGTGTCATCAACAACAGCGAGTCCGACACCGCCACCGTCGAAGCGCAGTACATCCACGCGGATGGTCGCTACGGCATGTGGGGCACGCTCGGCACCTGGGCGCCGCGCGCGGCGCGCTACGTGTTCGACACGGAGATCTGGGGTGCGCTGACCAACGCGGTCGCCAACCCGACCCCCACGCTGGTCAACAACTCGGCCCCGACCACCCAGACCGTGCGTCTGCGGATCTCGTCCGACGTCTCGACCCTGCGCGTCCAGAACTACATCTACCACGCGGGCACCCAGGCCCTGACGGAAGTGTCGTCGACGCAAGGTGCGGACTTCGTGAACGTCGATTCGTCGAACCGCGACCACCTGGACCAGGACGCCCAGTTCGACATCGTCAAGGACACGGCGACGCTGAGCCAGCAGACCACGACCGTCGGCAAGGGCGCGCTGGGCAACTGATCGTTCCCACCGACCGTCGAAGGCTGGCCGAGAGGCCAGCCCTTCACCGATGTGCAGAAGCGGGGAAAGGAAACTTTCCCCGCTTTTTTACTTTCCGATGGCGACTGTGCAGCCCGGGGCTTTCGGCCCGCGAGCGATACTCGCAGCCGTCCACCTGACGCGGCCTGCCGGTTGACGGGCCCGCTCCCTTTCCTGTCCACCGCCTGAGCCCGCGGTCCTGCCATGGCTGAACGCCGCCCCCTTCCGTCCGCCCCTCTGTCACCGGCCGGCCATGCCCGGCGGCGCGTGCTGGCCGTGGGCTGGCTGCCTTTGGCCGGGCCCCTCGCCGCGCAGGCACAGGCGGCCTTTCCGCCGGAGGCCGTGTTGAAGGCCACCTCCCAGCCGCAGGTCCTGACCCTGCTCGGCGCCGCCAAGGCCGAGCCCAGCGGCTACCTGCTGATCGATGCACCGGACGTGGCCGCGCCCGGCGAGGTGCCGGTCCGCCTGCGCAGCGAGATCCCGGGCACCACGCACCTCGTGCTGATGCGGACCTCGAAGCAGCCGCCCACCCCACCCGACGCCGGGCGGCCGCCGCCCCCGCCCGAGCGCCCCGTGGTGGCCGGCCAGCAGTTCGAAGGCGGTGCGCCCGCCCGCCTGCAGCTCGAGCTGCCGATCGACACGGCCGTGAGCCTGGTGCTGCTGGCGCAGGCGCGTGGCCGCTGGTTCTATGCCAGCCGGGACATCAAGGTGGGCCGCCTCGCGTCCCGCGCGCCTGCCTGACCCGAGCCCATGTCCCTCGCCTTTCCCGTTCGCCGCGCCGCGGCCGATCCTGCGGCGGCCACGCCCGCCGCCGCCGCTGCGGCGGCGCGTGACCCGCTGATCCAGGCCCTGGTCGACGCGCGCCGCATCTCCGACGAGGCGGCCGCGCGCGCCTCCGAACTGCAGCGCCAGCTCGGCATCCCGCCCACGGCCGGGCTGCTGCGCCTCAACGCGATCGCCGAAGGGCCGCTGTACCGCTTCTATGCCGACTGGGCGGGCGTGACGCTGTTCGAGGCGGACGCGGGCGACCAGGCCGCGATCCGCCGCAGCGCCGAGTCCCGGCTCGACGCGATGCACCTCGCGGCAGCCTGGGCCGAAGCCAAGGGCTTCGCGGTCTTCGAGCACGCCGGCGCCCACCACCTCGCGATGCGCGACCTGCTCGATCCGCAGGTGCGCGGCGTGGTCGATCGCAAGGCGGCCGGCCTGGGCTGGACCTTGCAGCCGGTGCTCGTCACCCCGTCGCAGTTCGAGGCCCTGCGGGCCTCTGGGGCGGCCACCGCCAACGGCACCGAGGTCGGCAGCGACATCAAGACCCTGCGCGAACTCGCCGAAGAAGGCCCGACCATCGAGCTCGTCAACGGCATCCTGTCGAAGGCGGTGACGCAGCGCGCCTCGGACATCCACATCGAGCCGACCGAGTTCAACTTCACCGTGCGCACCCGCATCGACGGCGAGATGGTGGTGCAGACGGTGCAGCCGCGCGAGAAGTTCGACGCGGTGAGCAGCCGCGTGAAGATCCTGTCGAACCTGGACATCGCCGAGCGCCGGCTGCCGCAGGACGGGCGCATCAATGCGCGCGTCAACGGCGAGAGCTTCGACATCCGGGTGTCGGTGCTGCCGGCCTCGGCCGGCGAGTCCATCGTGCTGCGCCTGCTGCGGCAGGAGCGGCGGCCCACCCACCTCGCCGACCTCGGCATGGGCGAGGCGCATGCGCGCCTCTTCGAGGCCTGGTCGCACCAATCGAACGGCATCGTGCTGGTAACGGGGCCGACCGGCTCGGGCAAGAGCACGACGCTGTACACGGCGCTCGAGCTGAGCAACGACCAGTCGCGCAAGATCATCACCGTCGAGGACCCGGTCGAGTACAAGATCCCGGGCATCACCCAGCTGCAGGTGAACGCCGACATCGGCTTCACCTTCGCATCGGCGCTGCGCTCCATCCTGCGCCACGACCCGGACATGATCCTGGTCGGCGAGATCCGCGACGAGGAGACGGCGCGCATCGCGATCCAGTCCTCGCTGACCGGCCACCTGGTCTATTCGACGCTGCACACCAACAGCGCGCTCGGCGCGGTGACACGGCTGGTGGACATGGGCGTCGAGCCCTTCCTGATCGCGGCCAGCCTGCGCGGCCTGATGGCGCAGCGGCTGGTGCGCCGGCTCTGCCCGCAGTGCGCGGTGCCCGACGAGCAGCCGGAGCAGGCGCTCGGTGCGCTGGCCGCGAAGTGGGGCAGCGGCGCGCAGCTCGCGGGGCAGGGGCTGCGCCGCGCGGTCGGCTGCGCGCACTGCTCGGGCACGGGCTTCTACGGCCGGGTCGCGATCTACGACCTGATCGACATCGACACCGCGACGGCCGAGATGATCGCCAAGGGCCTGGGCGAAGAGGAGATGGCGCGCCGCCTGCGCCTGCCGTCGATCGGCGGCCTCGCCGCCAGCGGCCTGCAGCTCGTCGCCGAGGGCGTGACGACCGTCGCCGAAGTCATCCGTGCGACCGGATGACGCGGCCGCCGTCCTGCGCGCCCGCCCGGGCCATCGCCCGGAGATCGACGGCCTGCGCGCGCTCGCGGTGCTGGCGGTCATGGGCTTCCATGCCGGCTGGCCGGGATTCGGCGGCGGCTACGTCGGCGTCGACGTCTTCTTCGTCCTCAGCGGCTACCTGATCACCGGGCTCGTCCACGACGAGCTGGCCGCCGGGCGCTTCTCGCTGGCGCACTTCGCCGAGCGGCGCGCGCGGCGCATCGCGCCGGCGCTGCTGCTGGTGCTGCTGGCGAGCACGCTGGCCGCGGCCTGGCTGATGACCCCGCGCGACCTGGTCGCGCACGCGCAGGCGGTGCTCGCCACGCTCGGCCTCGTGCCGAACCTCTACTTCTGGCGCAGCGCCGACTACTTCCAGCCGGCCGCCGAGTTCGTGCCGCTGCTGCACGCCTGGAGCCTGGGCGTCGAGGAGCAGTTCTACCTGCTGTTCCCGCTCGCGCTGCTGGCGCTGTGGCGGTGGGCGCCGCGCCGCCTGCTGCCGGTGTTCGCGCTGGCGATGCTGGCCAGCCTCGCGCTCGCGAGCTGGGCGGTGGAGGCTTACCGCGGCGCCGCCTTCTACCTGCTGCCGACGCGGGCCTGGGAGCTGCTGCTCGGCGGCGTCGCGGCGCTCGTGGAACGCTCGCCGCGCCGTGCCCGCGCGGGGCTCGCCGACCCCGCTGCCGCGGCTGCCGGGACCACGCCGAACCCCGCCGCGGTCCCCACCGCAGTTGCAGCCACAGGCTCAGGCTCAGGCTCAGGC
>NZ_BBYR01000003.1 GCF_001293525.1 Pseudideonella sakaiensis
CCAAAGGTCGCGGCGCGCCACACCCGACGCCAGCGCGGCGGGCGGGGAATCGGGGTGTCCATGCCCACGGCTGCGCAAGCGCGGTGCCGGACCGCGGACGCCTGCAAGTCCTTGATTTGCCTGGAAACGGGCTCGGTCGCAGGGCGGCAGGTGTACGATTCCGGACACTCCCGCGTTCGAGACCGGACACCGGCGTCGAGGCCGCGACACGTCCGCCCGACGTCGCCGTCCTTCGCCGCCGTGCGCCCCGCCACCCTCCCCCCGCCGATGCCCCCCGCCCTGCTGCTGGTCGACGACGACCCCGACGTGCTGCTCGCCGCCCGGCTGGCGCTGGCCGAGCTGGGGTGCCCGCTGCTGGAGGCCGCCACGCCGGCCGACGCGCTGCAGGCGCTGGCCGAGCACGAGGTGGCGGTGGTGCTGCTCGACCTGAACTTCCGCCGCGGCGACACCGACGGCCGCGAGGGCCTGGCGCTGCTGGCCCGGTTGCAGCGGGCGCAGCCGGCGCTGGTGGTGGTGGTGGTCACCGCCCATGCCGGCGTCGGCCTGGCGGTGCAGGCGATGCAGCAGGGCGCGGCCGACTTCGTGGCCAAGCCCTGGTCGAACGAGCGGCTGCGCGCCACCGTGCGGCAGGCGCTCGCGCTGCACGCGACCCGGCACGAGGCCGAGCGCGCACGCCGCCAGGCCGCCGAGCTGGGCCAGCCGCCGGCCGGCAGCGCCGGGCCGCGCGAGGCGCCGCACGGGCTGATCGGCGAGAGCAGCGCGATCGCCCACGTGCGGGCGCTGATCGACCGGGTCGCGCCCACCGACGCGAACGTGCTGGTGCTCGGCGAGAACGGCACCGGCAAGGAGCTGGTCGCCGCGGCGCTGCACCGCGCGTCGGCACGCGCCGACGGGCCGCTGGTCACGGTCGACATGGGCGCGGTGCCGGCCACGCTGTTCGACAGCGAGCTGTTCGGCCACCGCCGCGGCGCCTTCACCGATGCGCGCAGCGACCGCGTCGGGCGGATCGCCGCGGCCGACGGCGGCACCCTCTTCCTCGACGAGATCGGCAACCTGCCGCTGGCGCTGCAGCCCCGGCTGCTGGCGGTGCTCGAGCGGCGCCTGGTGACGCCCGTCGGCAGCGACCGGCCGCTGCCGGTCGACCTGCGCGTCGTCAGCGCCACCAACCTGCGCCGCGACACGCTGGCCGATGAGCGCCAGTTCCGCGCCGACCTGCTGTGGCGGCTGAACACGGTGGAGATCCACGTGCCGCCGCTGCGCCAGCGGCGGCAGGACGTGCCGCTGCTGGCCGAGCACTTCCTGCAGCTGTACGCGCGCAAGTACGGCCGGCCGCTGCGCGGCTTCAGCGAGGCCGCGCAGCGCGCGATGGCGGCCCACGACTGGCCGGGCAACGTGCGGGCGCTGCGCCACGCGGTGGAGCGGGCGGTGGTGGTCTGCGCGGGCGCGCGCATCGGCCCCGAGGACCTGGCGCTGGCCGCGCCCGCGCGGCGCGCGGCGGACGGGACGAGCGCCGCCGAAGCTGCCGACGACACGGCGCCGGAAGCAGCGAACGGCGGCGGCGGCGAGGACCTGAACCTCGAGCGCGTCGAGCGCCGCGTGGTCGAGCGGGCGCTGGCCCTGCACGCCTGGAACATCTCGCTGGCCGCGCGCGAGCTCGGCCTGAGCCGCGCCGCGCTGTACCGTCGGATGCAGCGCCATGGCCTCTGAGCCGGACGGGTTCGGCGCGGCCAGCGGGACGCAGGCGCCTGCCGTGCCGGCGCGCCGCGCACCGGACGGCGGTCCGCTCGGGCGCTGGGCCGTGCGCCTCGCGGTGCGCGTCGCGGCGCTGGGTGCGGCGGCCGCGGCCACCGGCTGGGCGCTGGCGTCGCCGCTGCGGCCGGCCACCGCGCTGCTGGCCGCTGCGCTCGCGCTGGCCGCCTTCGGCGCGCTGTGGCGCGAGGCGCGGCGGGGCCATGCGGCGGTCGGCGCGCTGCTCGAGGCGCTGGTGGCCGGCGACGGCACGCGTCGGCTCGACGGGCTGCCGCCGGGCGCGGACCTGGAACGGCTCGGCACGGCGCTGCAGGCCCTGCTCGAGCGGGAACGGGCGGCCCGGCTGGCGCTGGAGCGGCGCCAGGCCCAGTGGCTGGCGCTGGTCGAGCACGTGCCGCTGCCGCTGCTGGCGATCGACGCCGAGGGCCGCGCGACGCTGCTGAACCACGCCGCGCGCCGCTGCTTCGGCGCGGCGTCGCCGCGCCCGCTCGACAGCTTCGACGCCTTCGGCCCCGGCCTGGCCGGCGCCTTGCGGCAGGACCCGCCGCCGGCGCTGGTCGAACTGCACCCGGCCGACGAGGCGGCGCAGAGCCTGCGCGTGTCGGCCGGCACGGCGCTGTTCGACGGGCGGCTGCAGCGGCTCGTCGCGCTGCAGCCGATCCAGGCCGAGCTGGACGCGGCCGAATCGCGGCTCTCGGCCGACCTGCTGCGGGTGCTGACGCACGAGGTCATGAACTCGCTCACGCCGGTCACCTCGCTGCTGCGCTCGGCCGAGGCGCTGCTGCCGCCCGCGCCCGGCGCCGCGGCCGCGCCGGCCGGGATGCCTGCTCCGCCCGGGACGGACCCGCTCGCGACGCTGCGCCAGGCCCTGGGCACCGCGACACGGCGCGCCGAGGGCCTGGCGCAGTTCGTCGAGCGCTACCGCGCGGTGGCGCGGCCGCTGCAGGTGCGGACGGCGCCGGTCGACGCGCATGCGCTGGCCGCGTCGCTGGCGCGCCTGTTCGCCGCCGAGTGGCCGGCCGAGCGGGCCCGGCTCGCGCTGGACCTGCCGACCGGGCCCTTCGCGCTGCAGGCCGACCGCGACCTGCTCGAGCCGGTGCTGATGAACCTGCTGCGCAACGCCGCCCAGGCCGGCACCCGGGTGCGGCTGGCGATGCGTCGCAGCGCCAGCGGGCGCAGCCTGGTCGAGGTCGAGGACGACGGGCCCGGCATCCCGCCGGAACGCCGCGCCGAGGTCTTCCTGCCCTTCTTCACCACGCGCGCCGAGGGCCATGGCGTCGGCCTCGCGCTGGCCCGCCAGGTGGTGCTGGCGCACGGCGGCTCGATCCGCGTCGACGCGGGGCAGGTGCTCGGCGGGGCCTGCCTGCGGCTGGTGCTCTAGCGCGTGAACGCTGACGCGGCGCGCCGGCCGGCGACGAATCCCCCCGGCACGCTCGGGCATGCGCACGCCGCGCCGGCTCGGCGATCATCGGGGGTGCAGGCGGCGCCGCGGCACCGCCGCGGGTGCGTCCCACGGGCGCGCCCTCCCCGTCTCTTCCGGAGTCCCGATGTCCCCCTCGTCCTTTCTCTCCCTCGCCAGCGCCTGCGCCACCGTGCTCGCGCTGGCCGCCGGCCCGGCCGCGGCCCAGACCACCGTCCAGGACGCCTGGGTGCGCGGCACGGTCGCTCAGCAGAAGGCCACCGGCCTGTTCGCGCGCATCACCTCGCCGTCCGGCGGCGCCCTGGTCTCGGCCAGTTCGCCGGTGGCCGGCGTGGTCGAAGTGCACGAGATGGCGATGCAGGGCGACGTGATGCGCATGCGGGCCATCCCGCGCCTGGCGCTGCCGGCCGGACAGACCGTCGAGCTGAAGCCCGGCGGCTACCACGTGATGCTGATGGACCTGAAGCAGCCGCTGAAGCCCGGCGACAGCGTGCCGGTGACGCTGGTCGTCGAAGGCGCGGACGGCAAGCGCGAGACGCTCGAGCTGAAGGCGCCGGTGAAGGAACTCGGCGCGGCCGGCGGCGGCGGCCACGGCGGCATGAAGCACTGACGGCGGACCGGCCGCGGCCGGCGCGGCGCGCACGCGACCGGCCAGGCAGGCGAACGGTCGCTCGGCCGCTCAGCTGTTGTGCAGGTCCCCGTTCATCCGGCCCGACGGGAGGCTGCGGCGGCCGACGATGGCGCCGGTCGGACCCCAGGTGAAGACCTCGCCCTCGAAATCCGGGATGTGGTTGCGCGGGTAGCTGGGCAGGCCGATGCCGCCCATCGTGAAGTTCCACTGCGTCGCGGTCGCGGCCGTCACGCGGCAGCGCAGGCCGCTGGCGAGGCGGCTGCAGAACTGGTTGCCGTCCATCTGCGCGACCATCGCGCGCATCGCCTGCGGCGAGCGGGCGACCGCGGGGTCGATGTCGCCGGCATTGATGCCGTCCTTGACCTCGCGCGCCGTCCCGATCGCCGCGACCCGGCAGGCGATCAGGATCACCTCGTCGATGCGGCCGGCCCAGGCGCGGACCCAGGGGCCCAGCCGGTCGATCGTCACCGGCGGATCGCACAGGCGCAGCAGCCCGGGCTCGCCATGGCACCAGATCACCAGCGTCGCCAGGCGCCGGCCGGGCAGCGCATCCAGCCGCTGGCGGACCAGCGCGGCCACGGCCTCGACGCTCGCATCGGGCGGGACGACGACCATGCCGGGGTGCTCGCCGGGCCGCGGCGCGGCGCGCGGGCCGGGCGCGGGGTCGAACTGCAGCGGCGCGCGGCCTTCGCGCACCTGGTGCCGGCTCACCAGGGCCATGGAGGGGGACGGGACGGGCAGCATGAGGGGCCTCGGGACAGGGCACGCGACGACCGCGCGCGGCCACTGTCGGCGCCGGCGGGCGCGCCGACCGGGCCCTGAAAGGGTAGGTCCGCGCAGCGAAAGGCCCGGCGCGTGACATCCTTCCCGGACGGCGCGGCCCGCTACAGTGCAGGCCCGCCGAGCCTTCCGGCGCCCTGCCCCGTCCTGCATGAGCTCCCTGGCCGAACTGCCCACCCCTGCCGCGCTGATCGACGTCGCTCGCATGCAGGCCAACATCCTGCGCATGCAGCAGCGCATGGACGCGCTGGGCGTGCACCTGCGCCCGCACCTGAAGACCAGCAAGTGCCCGCAGGTGGCCGCCGCGCAACGCGCGGCCGGCGCCCGCGGCGCCACCGTCTCGACGCTGAAGGAGGCGGAAGAATTCTTCGACGCCGGCATCGACGACCTCGTCTACGCGGTCGGCATGGTGCCGGCCCGGCTGCCCCAGGCACTGGCGCTGCGCCGCCGGGGCTGCACCCTGACGCTGGTGACCGACAGCGTGGCCGGTGCCGAGGCGATCGCCGCCCACGGCCGCGCGCACGGCGAGACCTGGCCGGTGTGGATCGAGGTGGATGCCGACGGCCACCGCAGCGGCGTCGATCCGGAGGGCGAGGCCCTGCTGGCGGTCGCCGCGGCGCTGGCCGGCGGTGGCGCCCGGCTGGACGGCGTGATGGCGCACGCCGGCTCCAGCTACGGGCTGGACACGCCGGCAGCGCTGCAGGCACTGGCCGAGCAGGAGCGCGCGCGTACGGTGCGCGCGGCCGAGCGGCTGCGCGCCGCGGGCCACGCCTGCCCGGTGGTCAGCGTCGGCTCGACGCCGACGGCGCTGTCGGCCGCGCAGCTGGCAGGCGTCACCGAGGTGCGCGCCGGCGTCTACGTCTTCTTCGACCTGGTGATGCACAACGTGGGCGTCTGCACGCTGGACGAGATCGCGCTCAGCGTGCTCACGCGGGTGATCGGCCACCAGGCCGACAAGGGCTGGGTGATCGTCGACGCCGGCTGGATGGCGATGAGCCGCGACCGCGGCACCCAGCGCCAGCGGCAGGACTACGGCTACGGCCAGGCCTGCAGCGAGGACGGCCGCCCGATCCCCGGCCTGTGCCTGGACGACGCGAACCAGGAGCACGGCATCCTGCACTGGCGCGGCGACGCCGGCGGCGAGCCGCTGGACCGGCGCTTCCCGGTCGGCAGCCTGCTGCGCCTGCTGCCCAACCACGCCTGCGCCACCGGCGCCCAGCACCCGGCCTACCAGGCCCTGCGGCCCGACGGCCGCACCGAGGCCTGGCCGCGCTTCAACGGCTGGTGAACCCCCGGGGGCCGCGGGCCAGGGCGCGCGGCGGACGGGCTGCAGACCTGCCGCTCACGTCAGGGCCGCGCCCAGCCGCGGCGCGGCGCGGCGCAGCAGCGCGACGCCGGCCGCCGCCAGCGCGAAGGTGGCCAGCGGCAGCGCGGCGCCCTGCAGCGGCAGCTGCCGCAGCAGCAGCACCAGCACCAGGCTGTGCGCGAGGTAGACCCCGAAGCTGAGCGAGGACAGCGGCGTCAGGTCGATGCGCCAGCGGCCGGCCGCCCGGTCCGAGGCGATCAGCGCGCAGGCGCCCAGGCCGACGACGAAGGCGATGCCCACCTTCGGCTGCGGCGCCACGAGCGCGGCCACCCCCAGCAGCGCCGCGAGCAGCAGGCGACGCGGCCCCGGCGCCAGCCGGCCGGCCAGGCCCAGGAAGACGCCGGCGAGCGCCGGCACCGCGCCGTCGGCCCACTGCAGGAAGGGATAGGGCTGGGCCAGCGTCCACGGCCGCCACCACGGCGCGCCGGCCAGGCCGGCCACCGCCAGGCCGCCGGCGGCCAGCGCCAGGTGCCGCGGGTCCACCCGCGGGCGCAGCCAGTCCAGGCCGCACAGCAGCACGAAGACGAAGGGCAGGTACCACAGGTGGATGCTGGGCCCGGCCAGCACCGCCGTCAGCGGGCCGGTGCCGGAGGGCAGCAGCGCGCGCCCGAGCGCGGCATTCAGCGCCAGGTAGATGGCGAACCACAGCGCCCAGGGCCGCAGCAGCCGGCGTGCGCGGCGGGCCAGGCCGTCCCGGCCCGCCAGCGGCTCGCCGCGCACCGCCAGCAGCGTCGACAGCGCGACGAAGGCCACCAGGCCGCCGTAGGCCAGGTCCTGGCCGGCCGGCGTGGTGTGGAACCACACGATGCCGAAGGCCGCGACGCAGCGCAGCAGCTCGATGTCCTGGCGGCGCGGCGCGGGCATGGCCGAGTATGCCGGTCGCGCCGACACGGCCCGCCTCCCGCAGCCGGGGCCGCACCGCGTGGCAGCGCGCGCCGACCGGTGCGGCCGGATCGGCGCGGCGTGCCGCCCTCAGCCCGGCAGCGCGCCGGGGACCGCCAGCCGCAGCGGCCGGTGCAGGGGCATGGCCACCTGCACCGCGGCCGGCAGCGTGCCGACCACCGCGTCGGCCACCATCTCCGCCGTCGCCGCGGACAGGGTCCAGCCGAGGTGGCCATGGCCGGTGTTGTAGAACACCGCCGGGGCGCGGCCGCGGCCGACGCGCGGCATCATGTCCGGCATCATCGGGCGCAGCCCGGCCCAGGGCACCACGCGCCGCGTGTCCACGCCGGGGAAGCCCTGGCGCACCCAGTCGACCAGCGGGCGGATGCGCGCGGCGCGGATGTCGCGGTTCTCGCCGTCGAATTCGGCGGTGCCGGCGACGCGGAAGCGGTCCTCGCCGAGCCGGCTGGACACCAGCTTGGTCTCGTCGTCGAGCAGGCTGACGGTGGGCGCGGCGGCGCGGCTGGCGGCGTCGTCCAGGTGCACGGTGATCGAGTAGCCCTTGACGGGGTAGACGTTCAGCCGGTCGCCCAGGCCCGCGGCCAGGCGCCGGCTGGCGACCCCGGCGCAGACGACGACGGCGGCATGGCGCCGCCGCTCGGCCGCGCCGTCCGGGCCGCTGGCCCGCACGGTCACGCCGCCGGCGTCGTGGGCCACCGACTCGACGCAGCGCTCGAACAGCGCCTCGACGCCGTGGCGTTCGACCGCTGCGCGGGCCAGGCCCACCGTGAACTGGTGGATGTCGCCGGTGGCGTCGCTGTCGGTGTACCAGCCGCCGTGGAAGCGGCCGTTCAGCGTGGGCTCGATGGCCCGCATCTCCTCGGGCGTGACCGGCCGGCGCTCCAGGCCGGCGCGCGCCAGCAGCGCCGACACGCGGCCGGCGTGCTCGAAGCCGGCGCGGTCGCGGTAGACGTGCAGGATGCCCTCGCGGCGTGCACCGAAGTCGATGCCCTCGGCCTCGGCCCACGCGAACAGGTGGCGCCGCGCGGCGATCGCCAGCCGCGCCGTCGCGACCGTGTGGCGCTCGTACTGCGGGATCGCGGCGACGAACTCGGCGAACCAGGACAGCTTGTGCCAGCCCGGGCGTGGCGCGATGCGCAGCGGCGCATCGGCGCGCAGCAGCCACTTCAGGCCCTTCAGCACGGTGGACAGGCGGTTCCAGACCTCGGCATTCGACGCCGACAGCTGGCCGCCGTTGGCGAACGAGGTCTCCATCGCCGCATAGCGCTGGCGCTCGTAGAGGGTGACGGCACAGCCGCGCAGCGCGAGCGCGTAGGCGGTGGTGACGCCGGTGATGCCGCCGCCGAGCACGGCGATGCTCGGGGTGCGCGACGGGGCGGCCGCGGCCGCCAGGGCGGGCACGGAGGGGAACGGGGACGACATGGACAGGCTCCGACTCGTCGAGGGCGTGGACGACCGGCGCAGCACGGCGCGCGCCGACGACCCCCTCTGTTCGGAACCTGAGAGATTCGCGGGCGGCCGGGCGGCCCTCCCGCTTGCTCCTTCGGTGCGACGCGCCGGACGATGGACGGTGGCCGCTCTTCAGAGTGCGATGCGCAGGCCCGGTCCGGGTGCCTGAGAGATTCCGGGGCGGTTGCTCCTTCGGCGCCGGCCCCGCCATGGCGGCGATGCCGGGCTCTCCCGGGCCTGCGGTGGCATGCCGCGACGGCGACATGCTGGGCCGGGATTGTACGGCCTCGCCCGTGGCCGTCAGGCGTCTTCCTGGGCCAGGGCCGCCTGCAGACGCGCCGCGTCGACGCGGGCCCGGCGGCCGTTCGGCAGCAGCTCGAGGATGGCTTCGCGCCGCAGCCGGCTGACCTGGCGGCTGGCCGTCTCGATCGTCATGTCGAGCATGTCGCCGATCTCGTCGCGGCGCGGCAGCCACACGCTGCCATCGATGTCGGCATGCCGGCCCAGCAGTTCGAGCAGCTTCAGCATCCGGCGACGCGCCGAGCCGGCGGCCAGGTCGGTGGCCCAGCCTTCGGCCTCGTCCAGCGCCCGCTGCCAGCGCAGCATCAGCTCGCGGCGCAGCGGCGCGGCGTGGTCGCCCAGCTGCTCGACCAGGCCGGGCGGGATGCGGCACAGCTCCACCTCGGTGCAGGCCACCGCATCGTCGCTGTAGGCACGGCCGAGCAGCGCCTCCTGGCCGATCAGGTCGCCGCGCGAGGCCAGGCGCAGGATGCGCCGCTGGCCGCCCTCGGTGACGCGCTCGAAACGCACGATGCCGGCGCGCACCGTGTACACCGCGCCGCCGGCCTCGCCCCGGCCGTAGAGGCGTGCGCCGGCGGCGAGCGCGGGCGCGGCAATGTGGGCATGGATGCGTTCGAGCCCGGCCGGATCGAGCGCGCCGAACAGCGCACCGCTGCGCACCTCGCAGCCGGCGCACACCCGCGCCTGCGGATGGGCGGCGTCGACGAGGTAGAGCGGCAGGCGCATGGCGGGGAGACCGGCAGGAGACATCGATCGGCAGCTTCGCATGCAGCGATGCACGGGCCGCATCCTGCCACAGCGGCCCCACGGGCCGCCGGCGCGCCCGGACGCCGCCAGGGCCGCCGGCCGCCATCCGGCCGCCGCTCATCGACAATCGGGGGGAGACGATTCCCGATCCGGCGCCCGCCGGACCGCAGGCGATGCCCCCCGACGTCGAAGCCGTTGCACGCAGGACCCCGCTGCAGAGGCGCCGCCGCCTCGCGCGCGGCATGCTCGCGGCCGCCGCGCTCGCGGGCCTGCTGCTGATCGGCCTGGTCGCGCAGGTGCTGTCGGCGAGCCGCGAGGCCTACGACCGCCGCGCCCGGGCCACCGTCACGGCCGTGGTGACGATCGCGCAACGGGTGGTCGGCGAGCAGCTGGCGCGGGTCGATGCCAGCCTGCAGGCCACCGAGGCCGAGCTGGCCCTGCTGCGCCGCACCTGGCCGGGCGACGAGGGCGCGGTGACGGCCATGCTGGACCGCCAGCGCCGCACCATGCCGGGCGTGGACGCGCTGCTGCTGACGGACGCGTCCGGCCAGGTGCGCTGGACCAGCGGCGGCCGCGCGGCCCCGACGGGATCCATCGCCGGCGAGGCCTGGTACCGCGCCGCGCACGACCGGCCCGCGGCGGCGGCGCTCGGCGGGCCGCTGCCGCCGACCGACGGCAGCCCCGGCGCGCTGGTGCTGGCCCGCGCCGCCCAGGACATCCACGGCGTCACGGGCGTGCTGGTGGCCCGCCTGGCGGCCACGCACTTCGAGCGGGTGTTCGCCGGCTTCGACATGGACGCGCAGGCGGCGATCAGCCTGCGCACCGGGGACCTGCACCTGGTGGCTCGCCACACGCACGGTGCCGATGCCGAGCCCGCGGTGGCACCGCCCCGCGACGAGCCTGCGCCGGCGCCCCCGCTGCGCGCGGCGCTGGCCGCCGACCCGCGGGCGGGCGTCTTCGTCGCCCGCCACCCGGTCGACGGCATCGAGCGCACGACGGCCTACCGGCGCGTCGAGGGCTGGCCGCTGCTGATGATGGCCGGCGTCGGCAACGAGCGCTTCTTCGCGCCCTGGCGCGACCAGGCCTGGCAGACGGTCGGCCTGGCCGTCGGTGCCTGGCTGCTGTTCGTCGCCGCGCTGGCCGCCGCCTACCGCGCCTGGGTGCGCGAGGCGCAGCGCAGCCGCGAGCTGGCCGACCAGACCCGCCACACGCAGGCCCTGCTGAGGGTGGCCGCCGACGGCATCCACATCGTCGACGGCCAGGGCCGGCTGGTCGCGCTGAGCGACTCCTTCGCCGCGATGCTCGGCGAGGCGCCGCAGGCCCTGCTCGGCCGCCATGTCAGCAGCTGGGACATGAACCAGGACGAATCCCGCATCGCGGCCTGGCTGGCCCAGGTGCAGCCGGGGGACCGGCAGCGCGTCGAGGTGCAGCACCGGCATGCGGACGGCCATGCGATCGACGTGGAGCTGCAGTTGAGCGTCGCCGACATCGGCGGGGAGCGGCTGGTCTTCGCGTCGGCGCGCGACATCACCGAGCGCAAGCGGCTGCAGGCCGAGATCGACGCCTCGTCGCAGCGCATCCGCGACCTGTACGACCAGGCGCCCTGCGGCTACCACTCGCTCGACGCCGAGGGCCGCCTGGTCGAGGCCAACGCGACGCTGCTCGACTGGCTGGGCCGGCCGGCGGCGGAGGTGATCGGCCGGGCCCGGCTGGCCGACTTCCTCGACGCCGCCGACCGCGAGCGCTTCGAGCAGGCCTTCGCGCGGCTGCGCGCCGACGGACGGATCGACGGGCTGGAACTGAGCCTGCAGCCGCGCACCGGTCCGCCGCGCGAGGTCAGCCTGAGCACCAGCGCCGTCCGCGACGCCGACGGCCGCTTCCTGCGCAGCCGCAGCGTCGCGCTGGACATCAGCGCCCAGGTGCGGGCCTGGCGCGAGGCGCAGCGGCTGATGCACGAGCAGGCGGCGATGCTGGACAACGACCTGGTGCCGATGATCAAGCTCTGCGAGGACCGGCTGCTGTGGAAGAACCGCGCGCTGGACCGGCTGTTCGGCTACGCGCCGGGCGAGCTCGACGGCCAGCCGCTGCGCCGGCTGCACCTCGACGACGCCGGCGACGAGCGCATCCGCCGCGTCGCCGCGCAGCTGCGGGGCGGCCAGCACCACCGCACGCTGCTGCCGATGCGGCACGCCGACGGCCGCACGCTGTGGATCGACCTGAGCGGCGTGCTGCTGGCACCGGGCCTGACGTTCTGGATGATGGTGGACGTCACGCCGATGAAGGAGGCGCAGGCGCGCATCGAGCACCTGGCCTTCCACGACGTGTTGACCGGGCTGCCGAACCGGCTGCTGCTGACCGACCGGCTGCGCCAGTCGCTGCAGGCGGCGCGGCGCACCGGCACGCGGCTGGCGGTCTGCTACCTGGACCTGGACGGCTTCAAGCAGGTGAACGACGCCAAGGGCCACGACGCCGGCGACACGCTGCTGGCGACGATCGGCGAGCGCCTGCAGGCCGCGCTGCGCGGCAACGACACCGCCGCCCGCGTCGGCGGCGACGAGTTCGTGCTGGTGCTGACGCTGCTGGAGGGCGCCGACGCGAGCGCGCAGCCGGTGGTGCAGCGCATCGCCGCGCGCATCCGCCAGCCGGTGCGGCTGGCCGACGGCAGCGAGGTGGCGGTCGACACCAGCGTCGGCGTCTGCCTCGCGCCGCACGGCGATGCGGGGCCGGCGCAGCTGATCACGCTGGCGGACCAGGCGCTGCTGCGCGCCAAGCGGCGCGGCAAGGGCCAGGTCGAGGTGGTGGCGCCGCTGCCGGCCGAGGCGGCGGCCGCCGGGACGGGACGCTGATCAGCCGGGCGCGGCCTCGTCCAGTTCGATCACCTGGCGGCCGATCCAGGACTCGCCCGGCGCCAGCGCCACCGGCTGGCCGATCTGCGCCGCCTCGATGCACAGCATGTGGCGCCACTCGCCCGGACCCATGTCGGGCAGCGCCTCGCCCTTTGCCTCGCCGGGGTTCCAGACCACCACGTCGCGGAAGCCCTGCTGCGACAGGCGCAGGCGGGCCTGCGCGTCGTCCAGCAGCAGCGGCCGGGCGGCATCGAAATAGACGCGGTCCGTCTCGCCGGCGGGAACCAGCTGTGCGGCCAGGTCGACCTGCTCGGTGCCGCGCACCGCGTCTTCCATGCGCAGGCGCTGCAGGCCCAGCACCTGCAGCGCGGCGACGTCGGCCACGCGCAGGTAGGTGTGCAGCGCGGCGGTGAAGCGCCAGGGCGCGGGCGGCGTGCCGTCCTGCGCCGGGGCCTCGGGGTGCTCGACCGCCAGCTCGATGTCCAGCCGCGGCCCGCCGATGCGCACGGTCAGCTCGACCACGAAGCGCGCCGGCCAGACCGCCTGGGTCGCCGCGTCGTCCGCCAGGCGCAGCACCGCCAGCGCATCCGTGCCGTCGACCCGGGCGTCCACCAGCGACCACGGCCGGCCCCGCGCGAAGCCGTGACGCGGCAGCGGCCCGCGCGCGTTGAACTGCGGGAAGATCACCGGCACGCCGCCACGCACCGCGGCGCGGCCGTCGAACACCGCGCGCGACGAGAGGAAGAGCCGCTCCCGGCCGTCCGGCGTCACCCAGGACACCAGGTGGCCGCCGTGCAGCAGCACCGTCGCGCGGCTGCCGTCCGGCGCCGCGAGCGCGACGGCCGGCAGGCCGTGGACATCGACGAGGGGCGGCGCGGCGGCAGCGGGTGGAGCGGCGGACATGGCGGCAGGAGCGGACGGGACGAGGCCGCGATTGTCGCGCCGCCGCCGCGCGGGCCGGGCGCGCCCGGCCCCGCCGGGGCGCTAGTACTTGGCGAAGTTCGCCGCGACGCGCTGCTGCAGGTAGTCCTCGGCGGTGATCGGCGGGTACTTGCCCGAGGGCGTCTCGATCAGCACGTCGCGGTTGGCCTGCGCGAAGAAGGCGAGGCTGTAGCGCGCGCCCTGGTACTCGTCGGGCTCCGGGTTCTTCACGCGGTGGAAGTTCGACGGCAGGCGGTCGTCGCTCCAGCGCATCAGCATGTCGCCGATGTTGCAGGTGATGTAGGCGTCGTTCGGGACGATCGGCGTCCAGGCCTGGCTGTCCATGTCCTTGCCCGGCAGCAGCTGCAGGCCGCCCTGGCCGCTGCGCTGGAACAGCAGCGTGAGGCAGTCGAAGTCGGTGTGGGCGCCGGCCCGCCACAGGCCGAGCCGGTCGCGCAGCGCCGGGTCGATCGCGAAGTAGTGCAGCAGCCGCAGCGTGCTCTGGTAGCCCGGCCGCGCCGGGTCGTGGGCCCGGGTGAAGAAGTCACGCGCGAAGCCGAGCCGGTCCGCGAAGCAGGACAGCACGCGCATCGCCACCGTCCAGGCCTGGGCCTCGAAGGCCAGCATCGTGGCCTGGAAGCCGGCCAGCGCGGCCTCGTCCGGCCACAGGCCCGCCATGTGCGGGCGGGTGATCTGGTAGCTCTCCTTCTGGTCCGGCGTGCCGGTCGACGGCCGCACCTGCGCGCGGCTTTCCCAGCCGGCGTTCAGGCCCTTCTTCAGCGGGTGGCAGGCCTTCACCGCGTCGGGCAGCGCGAAGAAGCGCTGCGTCATCGCGAAGGCCTCGTCCACCGCGGCCGCGGGGATGCCGTGGTTCTTCAGCTGGAAGAAGCCGACGTCGACCGCCGCGTCCCAGAGCTGGGTCGCGATCTCCTCGCGGCGCTGCTCGAAGTCGGCCAGGTCGATCACCCGCACCTCGCGCGCGGCCTCGTGGCCGACGGCGCCCATGCGGGCTTCCTTGTTCAGTTCGTGGAGCACGGGGCCCATGGTTCACTCCTGGTGCCGGACGCGGGGAGGGGTGACGCGTCCGTCTCGGTTCCCGGCGCGGCCGGGCGGCTGGATCGGTGGTGCCGGCGCGGCGCGCATAGACGGGCTGCCGGGCAGGCCGTCGGGCGGCGTCAGGCGGACCAGTAGGCCCGGTGCGGTGCCTCGGCCTCGTCGGCCAGCACCGGGCCGATCACCTCGACCGGCTGCGGGCTGCGGGCGAAGACCTCGCGGCAGGACATCTCCAGATCGCCGGCGCCGGCCTGCAGCGCGCGGAAGCCGCGCAGCCGCTGCGCATCGAGGCCGAAGACCACGCGCCGCACGCCGCCCCAGAAGATCGCGCCCGCGCACATCACGCAAGGCTCGCCGGAGGCATAGAGCGTGGCGCCGGCCAGCCGCGCGCGCTCGGCGCGCTGGTCGATGCGGCGCAGCGCATTCACCTCGGCGTGCGCGGTGCAGTCGCCGGTGGCGGCGTTGTCGTTGTGCGCCTCGGCCAGCACCGTGCCGTCGGCCGCCACGACGACCGCGCCGAAGGGCCGGTTGCCGGCCGCGGCGGCCGTGGCGGACAGCGCGATCGCACGGCGCAGGTGGGCGGCATCGGCCGGCGCGAGGGCGACAGCGGGGGACGCGGCATCGGCCCGGGCCGGCCGCGACATCGGGTCGCTCAT
Organism: Pseudideonella sakaiensis; assembly: GCF_001293525.1. Taxonomy (GTDB): domain Bacteria; phylum Pseudomonadota; class Gammaproteobacteria; order Burkholderiales; family Burkholderiaceae_C; genus Ideonella_A; species Ideonella_A sakaiensis. The sequence goes on from NZ_BBYR01000003.1 coordinate 14,822, forward strand.
CATGCGCCGCCCGCTCAGGCCTTCACTGCCCGCTCGGCGGCGGCGGGCAGGAAGGCGGGGTTGAACACGGCCTCGGGCGACGGCGTGCGGGCCAGGCCGAACACCTGCGTCACCTCTTCCACCTGGCGGCGCAGCAGCTCCGGCCGGACCGCGCCCAGGCCATGCGCGCGGGTGTCGGCGGTCACCACGTACTTCGCGGTCAGCGCGAAGCGCTGGGCTTCCAGCTTCTCGTCCACCATCGGCTCGCGCTGCTTCACCGCGGCCATCGCGGCCGCCGGGTTGGCCAGCGTCTCCTGCAGGCCGCGGTTGGTGGCGCGCAGGAAGGCCTTCACCACCTCCGGCTTCTTCGCCGCCAGCTCGCTGGCGGCCAGGATGCCGTTGCCGTACAGGCTGGCGCCGGTGTCGGCGAAGGACAGCACCGCGAGCTGCGCCGGGTCGATGCGCTGGAACAGCGACAGCGCCGAGTCGTGGAAGTAGGTGGCGCCGTCGACGTCGCCGCGCACGATCACGTTGTCGCGCTGCGAGAAATCGGTCGTCACCCACTCGAAGGCGTCGGCCTTGACGCCCGCATGGCGGGCCGCGATCGGCCAGGCCCGGCGCGTCGACTCGACCGCGGCGGCGGCGATGCGCTTGCCCTGCAGGCTGCGGAAGTCGCTCAAGCCGCGGTCCCGGCGGCCGATGATCGCGAACGGCGCGCGGTTGTAGTACTGGTAGACCGCCTGCACCAGCGGGCCCTGCTGGGCCTGGAACTCCATCAGCGCGCTCAGGTCGCCGAAGCCCAGGTCGTAGGCGCCGCTGGCCACCCGGGTGATCGCCGCCACCGAGCCGCTGCCGACGTCGAAGCTCGGCTCCAGGCCCTCGTCGCGGTAGTAGCCCTTGGCCTGCGCGACGAAGAAAGGCGCGACCTGCCCGCTGATGCGGAAGTCCAGCGTGAACTTCAGCCGCGTGAGCTCGCGCGGCGACTGGGCCAGCACCGCCGGCGCGAAGGACGCCGCCGCCGCGGCGGACAACCCGGTGGCGCCGAGGGACAGGAAGCGACGACGTTGCATGGCAGGACACTCCGGTGAGACTTGACGGACGTCAGTCTAGGAAGCGCCCCGCGATGGCGACAGACCGCTGCAGCGCATGCCGTCCATGGCCCCGGTGTTATGGAGCGCCGGCCGGCCGACCGGCGGCATCACTTCCCGCCGGTCACGTCGAGCAGCGCACCGGTGGTGAACGAGGCCTCCGGCCCGGCCAGCCACAGGATCGCCCGCGCCACCTCTTCCGGCAGCCCGCCCCGCCCCATCGGGATGGTCTCCCGCAGCCGCTCCACCCGGCCGGGCTCGCCCCCGCTGGCATGCATGGCGGTGTGGATGTGACCGGGCCGGACGGCGTTGACCCGGATGCCGTCGCGCGCGACCTCCCGTGCCAGGCCGATCGTGAACGTCTCCAGCGCGCCCTTCGATGCCGCGTAGTCCACGTACTCACCGGGACTTCCCAGCCGCGCGGAGGCCGAGGAGACATTGACGACCACCCCACCCTCCCCGCCGTGGCGCCGCGCCATGCGCTTCACCGCCTCCCGGGCGCAGAGCATCGGCCCGATCGCGTTGACCTCGAACAGGCGACGCATGCGCTCCACGCCGATCTGTTCCAGGCGCGCCTGGCGGCCGATGATGGCCGCGTTGTTGACGAGGACGTCGATCCGTCCGAAACGGCGGTCGAGGGCGGCGAACAGCGCGTCGATCTGCCCGGGGTCCCCGTTGTCGGCCCGCACGGCGAGGGCCTGCCGGCCCAGGCCCTCGACCGCGGCCGACACCGCCGCCGCGGCTGCGTCGTCGGCCCGGTAGCTGAAGGCCACGTCGTAGCCGCGGGCGGCCGCCAGCGTGGCGACGGCGGCGCCGATGCCGCGGCTGCCGCCGGTGACGAGCAGCACCGGACCCATGCGCCGCCCGCCTGTTCAGGACGCCCGCACCGCCGCCACGCGGCCGCGCTCGCCGAGCGCCTGCAGCACCTTGGCCGGCAGGAAGGGAACCGAGCGCAAGCGGGCGCCGGTCGCATCGAAGATCGCATTCGAGATGCAGGCGGAGACCAGCGTCGGCGCCATCTCGCCAGCCCCCCACGGCGGCTCGTCCGGGCGGTCGACCAGGCTGACGTGGATCCGCGGCACCTGCGAGAAGCGGAGGATGGGATAGCTGGCCCAGTCGAGACTGGTGACGTGCCCGCGGTCGAACTGCAACTCCTCGACGAGCGTGCGGCTGATCGTCTGCACGATCCCGCCCTCGATCTGGTTGCGCACGCCGTCCGGGTTGATGACCTGTCCACAGTCGTGGCTGCACCAGACATCGGTGACCCGGACCGCCCCGGTCCGCAGCATGACCTCGACGTCGACGACCATCGCCACGTAGGTGCGGTCGTTCTCGTACCGGACCTGGGCGATGCCGCGCCCGCGCGCCGAGGAGCCGCGCGCATGGCGGCCGGCCCGGGAAGGCCGCTCGCGCCAGCGGGCCAGCCGCATCACGTCCTGGAGGACGTGGTGGGCCCGCGGGTCGCTCAGGTAGCGCCGGCGCCATCGCGCCGGGTCTTCCCCTGCTGCAGCGGCCATCTCGTCCACGAAGGCCTCGTTCGCGAAGGTGTTCTGCATCCGGCCGGGGCTGCGCAGGTGCGAGGTGCGGAAGGCCTGGTCCCGCACGCGGTGCACCCTGGTCAGCACGTTGGGAAAGTCGTAAAGCACTTCCGCGTTCTTGGCGATGCTGCCGGTCAGGTAGCCCGTCCGCTGCTGGCCGCCGTGAACGGCGGCCAGCAGCGGAAAGTCGCTCAAAGCGCCCGTCGACTGCGCGAGGAAGAACTCCGAGCGCCAGGCCACCGCCCGTCCGTCCGCATCGAGCCCGCCTTCCATGTCTATCAGCGTCGGCGGGCTCTTCGGATCCCAGCCATGTTCGTCGGCACGCATCCACTGCACGCGCACCGGCGCGCCGGCAAGCTGGGACACCAGGGCGGCGTCGGCCGAACAGTCCTCGTGCCCGTTGCGGCCATAGCAACCGGAACCGTCGAGGTAGATCAGCCGGACCCGATCCCTCGGCAGACCCGTCACGGCGGCCAGTTCCGTCTGCAGCGAGTGGGTCGCCTGGGACGCCGACCAGACCGTGCAGCGACCGTCCCGGACGTCGGCGACGGCGCAGGCCGGCCCGATGGATCCGTGGGTGTGCGGGCCGAAGTCGTAGGTGGCTGCGAGGCGCCGCGCAGCGCCGGCAAGCGCCTGGATGGCGTCGCCCCAGCGCACGGGGGGCTCGGTCTTCGCGACGGGCAGCTGCCGCCAGTAGGCATAGAGCCGGGCCTGCTCGGGCAGCGTGTCCGCCTGCACCCAGTCCAGCCTCAGCGCGCGCGCTGCCTTCACCGCCGACCATTCGTCGCGGCAGACCACCGCCACGAAGGAGGCCTTGCGCACCACTTGCACGAACCCCGGCAGCGCCGACAGCGCGGACGCGTCGATCCCGCGCAGCGTCGCCCCCATGCCCGGCGGCCGCAGCACGCGTGCATGCAACATGCCGGGCAGGCTGAAATCGTGCATGTAGGTGAAGCGTCCGAACACCTTGGCCGGGATGTCGACGCGGGCCACGGGCCGCCCGACCACCTGGTACCCGGCGGCTGGCTTCAGCGTGATGGCGGGATCGAGCAGCAGCGCCGCCGGCAGCGGCTGCGCGCGCACCAGGTCCCCGTAGCTCAGGCGACGGGTCCCGTCGGCTGTCATGACCACGCCATCGACCACGCGCAAGGCCTGCGGCGGCAGTTCCAGCTGCCGGGCGGCGGCCTCGACCAGCGCGGCCCGTGCGCAGGCCGCGGCCTGGCGCAACACCCGGTTCGACGAGATGCTGACGCTGCTGGCGGTCTGGCCCTGGTCGACGGTGAGCGCCGTGTCGCCCATGACCATCTCGATCCTGTCGATGGGCAGGTCGAGCTCCTCGGCGACCATCTGCGCCAGCGCCGTGCGCACGCCGGTGCCCAGATCCACCTTGCCCGTGTAGGCCGTCACCCGGCCGTCCGGGCCGATCTCCAGCCAGGCTGCCAGCCGGTCCTTGGCCAGTGTCTTGCCGCCGCCGGCGGTGTCATCGGTCGCTCGCAAGGGGCCGGCCGCCTGGCCGGCCCCGGCGGTTCGCGCGGGCACGCCGATCAGCCAGGCGGAGCCGGCTTCGAGGAAGCGTCGGCGCTGCATCAGGCCACCGTCGCGTCGGTCGTCGTGCGCGACGGGCGAACGCCGGCCGGCCGGCCGGACCCGGCCCGCAGCACCGCCTTCACGATGCGGGTGTGGGTACCGCATCGGCACAGGTTGTTCTCGAGCGCTGCGCAGACCTGCGCCTCGGTCGGACGGGGCGTGCGCGCCAGCAGGGCCGCCGCGGTCATGACCATGCCGTTGATGCAGTAGCCGCACTGCACGGCCTGCTCGTCGATGAACGCCTGCTGCAGCGGATGGGGCTGCCGCGGGTTGCCGAGACCCTCCAGCGTGACGACCTTCAGCGCTCCGATCGCCGAAACGGGCAGGACGCAGCTGCGCACCGCGTCGCCGTCCAGCAGCACGGTGCAGGCGCCGCACTGGCCCAGGCCGCAGCCGAACTTCGGCCCCCGAAGTCCGCAGGCGCCGCGCAGCACGTAGAGCAGCGGGGTGTCCTCGTCCGCCTCGACGGCGACTCGTTCGCCGTTGAGGGCCAGTTCGTAGTGGGGCATGCCGTTTCCTTCGTCGTGGATGGGAGTGGGAGTGCGCCGCGGCCGCCTCAGGCGGGCGTGCGCGGGGGGGCGGCCGGCACGAACCCGGCGCCCGGGTCCGGGTCGTCCGCGGACACCGGCCGCCCCGGGTCGGGCCGCTGCAGGAACACCCGCCCGATCGCGCAGACGCGGGAGTTCATCCGCGCCAGGTCGTTGATCAGGTCCAGGTGCAGCGAGCTGGTGTCCATGCTCTCCGGCGTGCGCTCGCTCAGGCGGTCGAAGTGCGCGGCCTCGCAGGCGCGCTCGAGTTCGCCGAAGCGCTGCTTCATCTCGGACAGGGCCCAGGCGTCGCGCACGCTGCGGTGCAGGAAGACGCCGACCGCCAGCCGCATGCTGTCCATCAGCCGCGCATGCAGCTCGCACAGCTCGTGCAGGCCCGCCGCCGACAGGCGGCGTCCCGCGCGGATCTTCTTCTTCTCGACGCGCTTCAGCGCGATCTCCACCATGTCGGCGACCTGCTCCAGGTTGATCGACAAGGTCAGCACCTCGGCCAGGCGCCGGGCCTCGTCGGCGCCCAGCGTCTCGCGCGGCAGGCGGGCCAGGTAGTGCTTGATCGACGAACACAGGGCATCGACGGTGTCGTCCAGCGCCCGCATCCGCTCCGACAGCTGCAGGTCGTCGCCGCGCAGCGCATCGACGAAGCCGCGCAGCATGGTCTCGACCACATCGGCCTGGTGGACCGCCAGCCGCGCCGCGCCGGCGATCGCCAGGCGCGGCACCGCCAACGACGCCGGATCGAGCTGGAAGGAGGGGAGCACCTGCGGTCCGACGGCGTCCACCGGCGCCGCGAGCCAACGGCGCAGCATCCGTGCGAGCCGCTCCGTCTGGGCGACGAACAGCAGCGCCACGCCCAGGTTGAAGGCGACATGGAAACCGATGACCTGCGACCCCGGCGCCAGGCCAGGGCCGGGGAGGGAGGGCAGGATGCCGGCCAGGAGGGGAGCCGACACCAGCGCCCCGCCCAGCCTGCAGAGCAGGTTGGCGAGCGCCAGCCGGCGCCCGTCCACCGACGCGCGGGACAAGGTGAGCACGGCGGCCAGGCCGCTGCCGATGTTGGCGCCGACCACCAGCGCACAGGCCGTGGACACCGGCAGGGCCTGCGCCGCCGCCAGCGTGGCCGTCAGCAGCACGATCGCCAGGCTGGAATAGGCTGCCAGCGTCAGCACGACGCCGGTCAGCACCGCCAGCATCGCGTCGTCCGCCAGCGTCGCCAGCAGCGCCCGCATCACCGGCGCGTGGACCAGCGCGGCGGCCGCGTCCGAGATCAGGTGCAGGGCCAGCAGCAGCAGGCCCAGGCCGACGAGCCCGCGGCCGAGCTGGGCCGCCCCGCCCGTGGGCCGTCCCAGCAGCAGGGCCACCCCGCCGAGCAGCAGCAGCGGCGACATCCACGCCGGCTTCAGCGCCAGCAGCGCCGCCGCGAGGCTGGCACCGACGTCCGCGCCCAGCACGATCGCCAGGGCCATCGGCAAGGCCAGGATGCCCTGTCCCACGAAGCCGGCGACGAGCAGCGTCGTGGCGGTTCCGGACTGCAGCACCAAGGTGATCGCCATGCCGGTGGCCACCGCCGAGGCCCGGTTCGCGACCGCGCGCGCCACCAGGTAGCGCAGGCGGCTGCCGAAGCCTTCCAGGATCGCCGCGCGCAGGAACTGGGTGCTCCACACGAGCAGGGCGATCGCCGCGAGCAGGTTCAGCAGCTGCGCCATGGCCTTCAGTCGAGCTTGGTGCCGGCGTTCTTCACGACCTGGCCCCAGCTGCGCAGCTCGCTGGCCATGAACCGCGCGAACTCGGCAGCCGTGCCGCCACCGGGCTCGGCGCCGTCGGCAGCGAGCGCGCTGCGCACGCCGGGCTTCTGCAGGGCCAGCCGCGTGGCCTCGCCCAGGCGGTCCAGCACGGGCCTGGGCGTGCGCGCCGGCGCGACCAGGCCGGCCCAGGAGGTGACGGAGATGCCCTTCACGCCGCCCTCCTGCATCGTCGGCAGGTCGGGGGCCGCGCTCGAGCGCCGGTCCGAGGTCACCGCGATGCCCTTCAGCTTGCCGCTGCGCACCAGCGAGATCGCGCTGGGAATGGTCTCGAAGGCGAACTGGACCTCGTCGGCCATCACCGCCAGCATCGCCGGCCCGCCGCCCTTGTACGGCACGTGGGTCGCCTCGACCTTCACGTCCTGCTTGAAGATCTCGCCGGCCAGGTGCCCGGGCGAGCCCGTTCCGGCGGACGAGAAGTACAGCTTGCCGGACTGGCGGCGTGCAAAGTCGACGAAGCCCGGCACGCCGTCGACCGGCGAGCCGGGGGGCACCATCAGCACCAGCGGGTACTTGGCCACCAGCATGACCGGCTCGAAGCTGTCGAGCGGGTGGAAGCGCGTGTTCGGGTAGAGATGGGGGTTGATGGCCTGGCTGCTGACGGTGGCCATGAACACGGTGTAGCCATCGGCAGGCGCCGTCGCGACCGCTTCCGCCGCGATGTTCCCCGCCGCGCCGGGTCGGTTGTCGACGGTGACGGTCTGGCCGAGGATCTCGGACATCGCCTGCGACAGGACCCGGGCCAGCTTGTCGGTGGACCCTCCGGGCGCGAATCCCACGACCATGCGGATCGGCTTGGTCGGGTAGGTCTGGGCGCCGGCGGCGCCGGCCAGGCAGGCGGCGACACAGGCGAGCGCGAACAGGGTCGTCGGGCGGGTCATGGGCATGTCTCCAGGGTCGTTTTTCGGGAGCCGGTCGGGCACCGCCACCGGCCAGGGCGGCATCGCGTCGCGCAGGCGCGGCTCAGGCGAGGCGGTTCAGCGCCAGGTGCAGGACGTCGAAGTTGCGCAGCCGCGCGGCGTCGTCGGGCAGCAGCCGGCGGTTGAACAGCAGCGGCACGCGCTGCTCCGACAGCCCGCCGTGCGAACGCAGCGGGACCGTCAGCCCGGACAGGTCGTGGCGCGAGGCGCTGGTCCCCAGCACGGTCAGGCGGTGGGCCAGCACCACCAGGTCGCCGATGCGGTCGGCCGGCAGTTCGAAGCGGGCCGCGGCCTCGGCGCGGGTCAGCACCTCGTCGACCCCCGGCAAGGCCCGCAGCGAGGCTGCGACCGGCGCCAGCCGCGCCGCGTCCTGCAGGTAGACGGTGGCATAGGAGCCGAGCGCCCCGTGGTGCACGACGTAGGGGTCGGTGATCGGCAGCAGCACGCGGGTCGCGCCGGGGTGGGCGGTGTCGAGCTCGTCCTGCAGGAACACGATGTTCGGCCGCCCCAGCGCGTCCGTCTTGGCGTTCATGCCATGGTCGGCCGTCACGCCGATGACAGCGCCCAACCCGTCCATCGCAGCCAGGTAGCGGTCCATCATCGCGTAGAAGGCATTCGCCCCCTCGGTGCCCGGTGCGAACTTGTGCTGGATGTAGTCGGTGGTCGACAGGTACATCAGGTCGGGCCGCTGCGTGCGCAGCAGCATCTCGCCGGCGGCGAAGACGAACTCCGACAGGTCGGCGCTGTAGACCGACGGCAGCGGGCGGCCGACGCGGCGCAGCACGTCGTCGATGCCATGCCCGGCCTGCGTCGCCTCGTCGGCCTTCTCCGCGGAGAAGCAGACGCCCTTCAGGCCATGGCCCAGCAGCGCGCGCAGCTTGTCCTTCGCGGTGACCACCGCGACCCGGCTGCCCGCCTCGGCCAGTGCGGCCAGCACGGTCGGCGCGCGCAGGTAGCGCGCGTCGTTCATCAGCACCTCGGCCTGCTGCTCCGGGTCGAAGAAGTAGTTGCCGCAGATGCCGTGCACGCTCGGTGGCACGCCGGTGACGATCGACAGGTTGTTGGGATTGGTGAAGGACGGCATCGCGCAATCGCCCGCGAGCACCGTCCCCTGCGCGGCGAGCGACGCGAAGAAGGGCGCGACGCCGGCCTGCACGGCCTGGTTGACGTAGTCCTGCTCGCAGCCGTCGATGCAGACGATGACGGTGGGGACGCGCGGGAGGCGGTAGCGGCGGCCATTGACGGCCCGTTCGGTGGAAGTCATGGGGGCTAGCCTATTCGTCAGTCAAAGAACAAACTATCGAAAATATCTGCCCCACCCGTGATCAAAACTCACGGATAGTTCGCCATGCCCCACCGTCTCCCGCCGCTCAACGCCCTGCGCGTCTTCGAGGTGGCCGCGCGCGCGGCCAGCTTCACCGACGCCGGCCGCGAGCTGAGCCTGACGCACGGCGCGATCAGCCGCCAGATCCAGCTGCTGGAGCAGGCGCTGGGGCAGCCGCTGTTCCAGAAGGAGGGCCAGCGCATGGTGGCCACGCCGCACGCCAAGGCCTTCGCGCGCGAGATCAGCGCCGCCTTCGACCACATCGCCGATGCCGCGACCCGCTACGGCAAGCGGGTCACCAGCCCCGTCATCCGGATCAACGCGCCCGCCACGTTCGCGATGCGCTGGCTGATCCCCAGGCTGGCGCACTTCCGCTCGGATCACCCCGAGGTGGAGGTGCGCGTCTCGACGGCCTTCAGCAACGAGCCCTTCCTGCGCGGCAGCTTCGACCTGGTGATCCGCCGCTCACCGGGCGACGCGATGCACTTCGAGTCGCAGCCGCTGTTCCAGGAATGGTCGACGGTGATCGCGAGCCCCCAGTTGCTCGCGCAGGGCGGCCTGCGCCATCCGGCCGACCTCGCCGGCGCCACGATGCTGTCGACGGAATCCCGGCCCGGCGACTGGGAACAGTGGCTGGCCATCGCGGGCGTGGGCGCCTTGCGCTCCGCCCAGCTGCTGCGCTTCGACCACTTCTTCGTCACGCTGCAGGCCATCATCGACGGCATGGGCGTGGGCATCGGCACCTTCCCCACGCTCGACGGCGAGCGCGCGGCCGGCCGCATCGCCACGCCTTTCGCTCACCTGCGCGCGCCCGGCGACACCTACTACGTGCTGCTGCCGCGCGATTCCGACAAGCCGCGCCACCTGCGCCTGTTCCAGGCCTGGCTCCAGGCGCTGCCGGCCGCGGCCGGCTGAACGCCGGCAGGCCGCCCGCGCCCGATCCGCCCGCGGCCCGCGCTGCTCAGCCCGCGGCCCGCCCGTCGCCGGCCAGGCGCGCCGCCTGCGCCGCGACCTGCTCGCGCAGCCAGCGGCTGGCCGGGCTGGCGTGGTTGCGCTCGTGCCAGAGCTGGTAGAAGCGGATCGGCGGCAGCTCGGCGGGCGCCGGCACCACCACCAGCGGCAGCATGCGCGCGTGGTGCTCGGCGAAGCGGCGCGCGGTGGTGAAGACGAGGTCGCTGTCGAGCAGGGCCAGCGGCGCGAGGTTGAACTCGGGCAGGGTCGCGACGATCTGCCGCTGGTAACCGGTCTTCGCGAGCTCGCCGTCGATCGGCCCGCTGCGCGGCTGCGAACCGGTGTGCGGGGCCAGGTGGCGCAGCCGCAGGTAGCGCGCCAGCGGGAGCCGCCGCTCCTGGGCCTGCGGGTGGCCGCGGCGCATCAGGCAGACCACCTCGTCGGTGTAGAGCGCACCGATGCGCAGGTCCTCGCGCGGCCGCGGGTCGTTGTTGATCACCAGGTCGACGCCGCCCTCGTCGAGCGCACGGGCCAGGTCGAAGCCGGCCTCGGCCGGCCGCACGTGGGCCGTGATGCGCGGGCTGGCGTCGCTCAGCCGGCGCACGAGCCCGGGCAGGAAGTCCGGCGGCAGGCAGTCGGAGCAGACGATGTGGAAGGCGCGCTCGGCGCGCGCCGGGTCGAAGCGCGTGCCGCCCTCCAGCCGTGCCACCTGGGCCAGGATCTCGCGCAGCGGCTCGCGCAGGCCCTGGGCGCGCTCGGTCAGCACCATGCGCGCGCCGCTGCGCACCAGCAGCGGATCGGCCAGCAACTCGCGCAGCCGCAGCAGCTTGCGGCTGACGGCCGGCTGGGCCTGGCCGGTGGCCTCGGCCACGCGGGTCACGCTGCGCTCCTGCAGCAGCAGGCCGAGCAGCCGCAGGTCGTTCAGGCTCAGCGCCTGCAGGTCGTCGGACATGGGCCTCATCTTCGCAGACACGGCCACGGACACGGACGCAGGCCCGACCCGCCCCGAGCCCCGAGGACGCGGGCACTGTCACCCCGGCGCCAGCCGGGGGCGCGGCCGCCCCGCAGAATCGGCCGACGAGCCCGCCGGGCCGCCCCCAGGGCGACAGCCGGCGTGCGCAGCACGGAGCCTGCCTGATGAACGCCCCTCCCCTCTTCCCCGACGTCGACCGGCCGACCGAGGCAGCCACGCCGCTCCCGCTCGCGCAGTGGCTCGCCCGGCGGCGTACCGAGCGGGTGTCCGACGACGCCGTGCGGGTGCAGCTCGACATCGGCGCGGACTGGCTGCAGGGACGCACCGCCTTCGGCGGCCTGACCGGCGTGCTCGGCCTGCAGGCGATGCGCGACGCCGCCACCGCAGCCGGCACGCCCGGCGCTGCCGCCCCGGCGCTGCGGGCGCTGCAGACCAGCTTCGTCGGCCCGCTCGGCGAAGGTCCGGCCACGCTCGACGCGCATCGGCTGCGTGCCGGGCGCAACCTCAGCCAGTTCCAGGTCACGCTGCGCCAGGACGGCCGCGTGACGGCGGTGCTGCTCGGGGTGTTCGGCACCGAGCGCGCGTCGCAGATCCCACCGGTGGCGCCGCGGGCGCCGCACACCGGCTTCCTCCCGAGCGCCCGGCCGCCCGCGTCCGGCGAGCCGGCCTTCCGCGCGCAGTTCGACTTCTGCTGGGAATCCGGGCCGCCACCCGGCAGCGGCGGCCAGGGCCTGGACAGCCGCATCCACATGCGCCTGCGCGAGCGCGCCGGCCTCGACGACGAGCTGCTGGCGGTGCTGCTGGCCGATGTCCCGCCGACGCCGGCGACCGGCCACGTGCGCGGCCCGGTGCCGGCCAGCTCGGTGACCTGGGCGCTGGAGATGCAGCCGCTGCCGCCCGGCCTGCCGGCGGACGGCTGGTGGCGCAGCGACAACGAAAGCATCGCGGTGGCCGGCGGCTACGCCAGCCACGCGGCCCGGCTGTGGGCCCCGGACGGCACGCTGGCGGCGCTGTCCTCGCAGCTGGTCGCGATCTTCGCCTGACGCGGCCCGGCCGGGCCGCGGCGGTCAGGCGCTCTCGGCGAGCCGCCGCTGGCGGCGCAGCGCGAGCAGCGCGCCGCCAACCATCGCTGCGGTGGCCAGCAGCGCTCCGACCGAGAGCATGCCCAGCCCGGTGACGCCCTGGCCGATCGAGCAGCCGAGCGCGGTCACGCCGCCGAAGCCCATCAGCAGGCCGCCGGCCGCATGCTCGACGAACTCGCGCGGGGTGCGGAAGGACTCGAGCCGGAACTCGCCGCGCAGCCGCGCGCTGACGAAGCTGCCCAGCAGCACGCCGAGCGCGACCAGCACGCCGAAGCTGGCGAGCAGGTTCCGGTCCGACCACAGCGTCAGCAGGTCCAGCGCATGCGCCAGCGGGCCGGTGAAGCTCAGGCCCTCGGGCCGGCGCGACTGCGTGCCCAGCCAGACCTCCTCCAGCGTCTCGGGATGCTCGGCCAGGTGGCCGACGTGGCCGGTCAGGAACCAGGCCGCCACCACCAGCAGGCCGACCGCCGCACCACCGACCCAGTGGCTGGGCTCGATCACCCGCCGCTGGCGCCAGAGGAAGCCGGCGGCCGCGACCAGGACCACGGCGACCACGGCCCAGCGCAGCAGCCCGGCCGGCTGGCCGGACCAGGCCGCCAGCAGCGAGCCGGCGTCCTGCGGATGCGGCAGCTCGATCGCGAAGCGGTCCAGCCCCTGCGCGCGCCAGCCGGCGAACAGGCCGCGCAGCGTCATCTGCGCGGCGATGCCGGCCACCAGCAGGGTCACGACGCAGCGCAGGTTGCCGGCGCCGGTCTTGACCAGGCTGCGCTGCGGGCAGCCGCCGGCCAGCACCATGCCGTAGCCGAACAGCAGCCCGCCGACCACGCAGGACAGCCACGGCAGCCGCGGCGCCCAGGGCAGGCTGCGCGTCGCATCGACGACCTGCTGCGACACCAGCCACTGGCAGCCGAGCGCGGCCACCGCGACGGCCAGCACCCAGGTGGCCACGCGCGCCTTGCCGCCGAACAGGAACCAGTCGGCGACAGCGCCGCGCACGCAGAAGCGCGAGGCCTGGCCGGCGGCGCCGAGCAGGAGTCCGATCACGAGGCCGCCCCAGAGAACGGCGAGGGTGGCGGTGGCAGGGCTGAGCGGCTCGGACATCGGGCGGGGCGGGGTTGCGCGGACAAAACCCCGGATTGTGCGGCTTTCCTCACACCGGCCACCGGGCGCCCGCGGGCAAACGCCGAGCCGGGGCGGCACCGATCATGCTTAGCATCCCGCGTCGCCTGCAGCATGCGCGGCCGCCGAGGGGCGGCGGCCCGCCGCGCGGGCCGGTGGGTGGTCCGCGTGTCCTCGTCCTTGCTGTGCCTGCTGAGCCTTGCCGGGCTCGTCGTCCTCGTCCATCGCCGCCGCGGGCAGCGCGGCGAAGAGCTGCTTCGCCGCGAGGCGCGCGGGCCGCTGCGCCGCGAGCTGCGCCGCGCGACCGGCATGCAGGTGCACGACGACGGCCTCGGCGGTCGGTCCTTCCCCACCCCGATCGAGACGCGGCGCCTCACCTGGCTGTGCTGGGAACTGCCGCTGTGGTCGCGCCTGGAGAGCATCGGCCTGCCCTGCGGCAGCGAAGCGCGCCTGCACGAGCTCGGCGCGGACGAGTTCGACCGCCATTTCGCGCCGGCCTTCCAGCGCGCGATGCCGCCAGCGGCGCCGGTCCGCCGCGGCCGTCAATCGATGTCGTCGGCCACGTAGCGCTGCGCGCGCGGCGGCTCGCTGCCGAGGTGGAACGCGAGGCGGCGCTCGCGCAGCCCGATGTCGGCCGCGGTGAAGCGCTCCAGGCGGCGCTGGTGCTCGACCCAGCTCTCGTCGACGAAGTACTCGATGTAGCGCCCGACCCGCGCGGTGTCGCGGAACAGGCCCCAGGACAGGGCCCCCTGGCGCAGCCGGGCGCGCCGCGTCTCGCGCATCACGGCAGCGAACTCGGCGGCGCGGGCCGGATCGATCTGGTACTCGACCGTCACCATCACCGGCCCCTCGTCCGGGTCGATCGGGATCACCGGCGGCGCGGCCGACGACACCGCGCCGACCTGGCTCAGGTCCTCGGCGGCGCGCCCGGACACCTGCAGCCGGCGCGTCAGCAGCAGCACCGCCGGGCCGGCCAGCGCCGCGGCGATCAGGCTGGCCGGCACGCTGGAGTGGCTCGCGACCCAGCCCCAGACCGCCGCGCCGGACGCACTGCCGCCCATCAGCGCCATCTGGTAGATGGACATGCCGCGCGCCCGCACCCAGTTCGGCAGCGCCATCTGGGCCGACACCGTCAGCGTGTTCGCCACCGCCAGCCAGACCAGGCCGGCCAGTGCCATCGCCGGCACGCTGAGCCAGGGCGTGGGCGACAGCGCGACGACGATGGTGGCCAGGCCATGCACCACCGTGCCGCCCTGCACCATGCGGTCGCCGCTGAAGCGCTGGCGCAGCCGCGGCAGCACGAACAGCGCGCCGAGGATCGCGCCGCAGCCCATCGCCGCCAGCAGCAGCGTGAAGGTGCCGGCGCCGCCGCCCAGCCGGCGCGCCACCAGCGGCAGCAGCGCCGTCAGCGCGGTGCTCTGCAGGAAGAACAGGAAGATGCGGATCAGCACCACCCGCATCGGCGGCGACTGCACGACGTGCTGCAGCCCGACCCGCATCGCGCCGACGAAGCGCTCACCCGGCAGCGCGCTCGGCTTGCGCTGCGCGCGCCAGCGCAGGATCAACGTGAAGGCGACCACCGCCAGCACCGCGTTCAGCAGGAAGACCCAGGGTTCGCCGACGCTGGCCAGCAGGGCACCGGCGACGATCGGGCCGATCACCCGCGACATGTTCATCGCGATGCCGTTCAGCGCCAGCGCCGACGGCAGCTCGGCGCGCGGCACCAGCTCGGGCACGATGGCCGCGAACACCGGCCAGCGCATCGCCATGCCGATGCCGTTGGCGAAGGTCAGCGCCAGCAGCCACGGCGCGCTCAGCGCGCCGGCCAGCGAGAAGGCGCCCAGCACGACCGCGACGACCGCGACCCAGAGCTGCGTCAGCGCGAAATAACGCCGCCGGTCGACGATGTCGGCCAGCGCGCCGCTCGGCAGGCCCAGCACGAACACCGGCAGCGTGGAGGCGGCCTGCACCAGCGCCACCATCACGATGCTGTCGGTCAGCGAGGTCATCAGCCAGGCCGCCGCCACGTCGTTCATCCACATCGTGACGTTGGCCGCCAGCCAGGCCAGCCACAGCATGCGGAAGACCGGCCGGCGCAGCGGCGCGACCGGCGACTCGGGGACCGCTGCGGCGGTGTCGGCAGGCCGAGCCGCGCCCGCATCGGCCTCGCTGGCCGCGCGGGCCGCGCGGACCGCATCGGTCGCATCGGTCGCATCGGCCGACACCGGGGGCGCCGCCGCAGGGGGCCGGGGCGTGTCGGGAGAAGGGGCGGCGGGCGGGCCGTCGGAAGGACTCATGCCGGCGCCGAGCATACGCCGCGCCCGGCCGACCCCGCGCGGCGCGCGGGTGCGCCGGCGGGACGGGAGGCGGGCCGACCCGCCAGGCGGACCGGCACGAACCGCCGTTGCCGGCCTCAGCCGCCGGGCACCGGCGCCGCCGGGGTCGCGGCCGCCGCCGGCAGCGGCCGGCCGTGCCCGCGCGCGGCGCCGACGGCGCCGCCGAGGGCCGCCAGCCCCTGCGCGAGCGCGCTGAACAGCGCCGCCAGCAGCGCCGTGGCCGACAGCAGCGCCAGCGCGCCGACCGCCCAGGCGCCCCAGCCCAGCAGCGGGCCGAGCCGGGCCTGGGCGGCCTGCGCGAAGGCCAGCGCCTCGGCCACCTCGGGCTCCATCGACCAGCCCAGGCGGCCAGGCAGCGCCAGGCCGTCGCCGGCGGCCGCGAGCAGCGCCCAGGCCAGCGCGCAGGCCAGCGACCATGCAAGCAGCGCCAGCGCGCCGCCGATCCAAGTCCATCGCAACATCGTCGTGCTCCTTCGTTCCAGTGGCAGGGAGGGATTCGTCACCGGCGGCCGTCCGTCGCGGCCACGGCGGCGCGCGGCAGTTCCAGCCGGGCCCGCAGGCCGCCGTCCGGCCCGTCGTCCAGCCGCAGGCGACCGCCGTGCAGGCGCGCCAGGTCGTCGGCGATCGCCAGACCCAGGCCGCTGCCCGGGCGGCGCTCGTCGAGCCGGCGGCCGCGCTGCAGCACCGCCTCGCGCAGGTCGGCGGCGATGCCGGGGCCGTCGTCGTCGACGCACAGCGCCACCTGCCCCGGCGGCGCGTCGTCGGCCAGCCGCAGGCGGACCTGGCCGCGCGCCCACTGGCAGGCGTTGTCGAGCAGGTTGCCGAGCATTTCCTGCAGTTCGTCGGGCGCGGCGCGCAGGCGCAGCCCGTCGAGCCCGGGCGGCGCGAGCTGCAGCGCGAGACCGCGCCCCGCGTGCAGCCGCGCGAGCGTGCGCGCCAGGCCCTCGAGCACCGGCGCGAGCGGTGTCGACGGGCCGGCGGACGGCCCGCGGCCGCGCAGGCCAGCCGAGGCGCGGGCCCGCGCCAGGTGGCGCTCGACCTGGCGGTGCATCGCGGCGAGCTGTTCGTCCAGCACCGCCGGCGCAACGCCGCCCGGAGCGGCCGCGGCATTGGCGAGCACCGCCAGCGGCGTCTTCAGCGCATGCGCCAGGTTGCCGGTCTGGCGCCGGGCGTCCTCCACCAGTGCGGTGTTGTCGGCCAGCAGACCGTTCAGGTCGTCCACCAGCGGCTGCACCTCGGCCGGGTGGCGCCCCTCGATGCGCGCGGCCGCGCCGCCGCGCAGCCGGGCCAGCGCGGCGCGCAGCCGGCGCAGCGGCGCCAGGCCGAGCCGCACCTGCAGCCAGGCGGCGGCCACCAGCGCCAGCGCCAGCACCGCGAGCGAGGCCGCGAGCGTGCGGCCGTAGGAGCGCGTCAGGCGCTCCAGGTGGGCGACGTCGGCCCCGGCGGCCACGCCGATCGGCGCCTCCAGGCCGGGCAGCTCCACCCGCCGCAGCCAGAAGACCAGGGTCTGACCGCGCGGGCCGGGCCGTTCCACGCGCAGCGTGCCGTCGGCCGGCGCGGCCTCCCAGGGCAGGGCCGGCACCGCGTCCCAGGTCGAGCGCGAGCGCAGCAGCGGGCCCGCCGGCGGCTTCACCAGCCAGTACACGCCGCCATAGGGCTGCTGCAGCCGCGGGTCGGCGGGCTCGCGCTCGAGACGCAGCCGCGGGCCGGCGGCCTCTGCGGAGGACGAGGTCCCTGCGGGAGACGTCGACGGCAAAGACGGGGGAAACGAGGTGACCGGCGCTGATGCCGATGTCGATGCCGGTGCGGGACCCGCGGCCGCCGTCGGCGGCGCAGGCAGCACGCGCAGCGCCGCGACCAGCTCGTCGAGCTGGTCCTGCATGCGCGACGCCAGCTCCTGCTCGACGTGCTGCCGGAACAGCCCGACCAGCACCCAGGCCACCAGCGCGAGCGCGAGCACGATCCAGGCGGCTGCCGCGAGCAGCAGCCGGGTGGCCAGCGCGCGCCCCCCGGACGGCGCCTCGCGCGGCGCAGCGGCCGGCGTCACCCGGCCCTCGTCGGCGCGGCGCCGGGCATGCCGCCGGCCGCACCGTCCGGGCCGTCGGACGGTCCGTCGCCGTCGCCATCGCGCCTGGCCTCGTCCGCGCCCTCGCCCGTGCCGGACGCCAGCCGCAGGCCCAGCCCGCGCAGCGTCACGATGAAACCCGGCGGCAGCTTGCGGCGCAGCCGGGCGAGGAAGACGTCGAGGGTGTTGCTGTCGCGGTCCTGGTCGCCGGCGTAGAGGTGCTCGGTCAGCTCGCTGCGCGCGACCACGCGCTCGCCCTGGTGCATCAGGAAGGCCAGCAGGCGGTACTCGTGGGGCGTCAGCGCCACCGGCCGGCCGTCCACCGCCAGCGCGCAGCGCCGCGTGTCCAGCCGCACCGGGCCGCGCTGCAGCACCGGGTCCGCCTGGCCGGCGGCGCGGCGCAGCAGGGCCCGCAGCCGCGCCAGCAGCTCCTCCATCTGGAAGGGCTTGGCGAGGTAGTCGTCGGCACCGGCATCGATGCCGAGCACCTTCTCCTGCCAGCTCGCGCGCGCGGTCAGCACCAGCACCGGCAGCAGGCGGCCGGCAGCGCGCCAGGCGCGCAGCACCGCCAGGCCGTCGTGGCCCGGCAGCCCGAGGTCGAGCACGGCCGCGTCCAGCGGCTCGACCCGGCCGAGGTGCTCGGCATCGAGCCCGTCGCCGCAGACATCGACCGAGTAGCCGGCCGCCCGCAGCGCCGCCGCGAGCTGGGCCTGCAGCGCCGGATCGTCCTCCGCGACCAGCACCCTCATGGCCGCCCGCCCCCGCCCGGCGCGCTGCCGCGGAAGGCCGTCTCCAGGCGGGGGCCTTCCAGCTTCAGCCAGGCACCGCTGCGCGCATCGAGGGTGACCTCCAGCTTCCGGCCGTCCGGCAGCAGCCAGTCGATCTCGTAGACGGGGCGTCCGTCCTCCTCGTCCAGGTCGGCCTCGATCATGCGGCCGGGCAGCGCGCGCTCGAGCACTGCCAGCAGCTCGGCCAGCGGGCGCAGCGCGCCGCGCCCGGCCCAGGCGCGCTCGTGGGCCGCCCGGTCGCGGGCCTCGGCCGGGCGGCCGCCGAACAGCGCGGCGGCGAGGGCGAGCAGCGCGGCGAGCGCCAGCGCCAGCGCCGGCGTGGCCCCGCCATGCGCGGGCCGGCGGGCCGGCGGCCGCGCGGCCACCGGGCCTGCCGCCGGGAGGCGGGGCGCAACGGTCGACGGCGGGGGCGGGTGGGACATGGGGGAGGACGAAGCGGCCGGCACACCGACGGGGCGACCGGCGCACGGCACCGGCGCGCCCGACGGACGGTGACCGGCCCGCGCCGAGGCTGCCAGACTACCTGCCCCGACCTGAACGCGGCATGAACGTCCCGTTCACGGCCCGTTCAGGCGCCGCGCGCGACGATGCCGGCCACGACCTTCCCTTCCGGAGCCTGCCATGCCTCGAGCGCCCTTCCCCTCATCCTCTCCCTGGCCCGCCACCGCGGCGCGCGGCCAGCGGCGCAGCGGCCGCGCCGCGGCCGCGGGCCTCGCCGCGCTCGGCATCGCCGCCGCCGTCGCGCTGGCCGGCCCCAGCGCGGCACAGGCGCCCGTGCCCGCGCCCGCCACCGCCCCCGCCGCCGCACCCTCGCCCGCCGCCGGCATGGACTTCGCACAACTGCTGCAGCGCCTGAGCGCCCAGGGCTACCACGACGTGACGGAGATCGAGCGCAAGGGCGACAAACTGGTCGAGGTGACGCTGCGCGAGCGCGACGGCACCCGGGTGGAACTGCTGCTCGACGCGCGCAGCGGCGAGGTGCTGCGCCGCGAAGCGAAGCGCGACAAGCGCCACCACTGACGCGCCGGCGGCGGCACCACGGCCGGCCCGGCCGCATCGCGGCGCGCGCCTCCCGCCGCCGTCGCGGGCGCACCACGCCCGCGACGGCCGGGCGCCGGCCCGCGCAGAATCGGCCCCGAGCCCCGCGCCGCCCCATGACCGAGCACCCCAACACCGCCGCCACCCGCCCGCCCCGTGCGACCGCCGTACCGGCCGCGCTGCCCCCGGACGCTCCCGAGCGCCGCGCGCTGCACGACGAGGTGCATGCGCGGCCGCCGGCACGCATCCGGCTGCCGGCCCTGGTGGTGTATGTCGCGGTGCTGAACGAAGGCATCACGCGCGAGGACGAGTGCAGCCACCTGCGCCGCCTGCCGGGCCAGGACGGCCTGCGGCCGGACGACCTGCAGGCCAGCTTCCTGCGCCTGCGCTTCGGCGAGGCGACGCTGAAGTGGGAGCGACACACCGAGTTCACCCGCTACTCGATCGTGCAGCCGCTGCCCCCGCATGCCGGCCTGGGCGCCGAGGACCCGCCGCTGCTCGACTCGCTCGAGGTGGATCCGGCCTGGCTCGCGGCCATCCCGGGCCGCACCGTGGCGGCGATCAAGCTCGCGATGGTGCACGGCGACCTGGCCGACCCGCAGGCCGCGCTCGCGCAGGGCCAGCGCTGGTTCGGCGGCGGCGGCATCGTCGCGTCGCTGATGGGCGGCGGCCACTCCTGCGCGATCACCGACTTCCGGCTGCGCGACAGCGGCTTCGA
This sequence comes from Pseudideonella sakaiensis, assembly GCF_001293525.1. Lineage (GTDB taxonomy): Bacteria > Pseudomonadota > Gammaproteobacteria > Burkholderiales > Burkholderiaceae_C > Ideonella_A > Ideonella_A sakaiensis. The sequence goes on from NZ_BBYR01000003.1 coordinate 34,675, forward strand.
GCGCCTGCTGGTGATCGCGCCGCCACAGACCTCGGTGACCCGCGCCGGCCGCATCAGCGCCCGCCTGCTCGAGCTCGAGACCTACCGCATGATGGCGCTGCGCGGCCTGCCGGCGGCGAAGTCGCTGACGCCGGTGCTCGGCGGCGCCGAGACTGCGCTGGCCGGCATCACCTCGCGCATCGAGGCCAAGCAGGACGACGACGAGGCCCTGCTGGACCGCCTCGTCGGCCTCGCGGCCCAGGTCGAGCGCGCCACCGCCGAGCACGCCTACCGCTTCGCCGCCACCGCCGCCTACGCCGCGATCGTCGAGGAGCGCATCGGCGAACTGCGCGAGCGGCCCATCCCCGGCACCCAGACCATCGGCGAGTTCATGCGGCGCCGCCTGTCGCCCGCCATCGCCACCGTCGCCGCGACCGAGAAGCGCCTGGGCTCGCTCGCGCAGCGCGTCGAGCGCTGCGGCGGCCTGCTGCGCACCCGCGTGGACATCGCCACCGAGGCCCAGAACAGCCAGCTGCTCGAGAAACTGACCCGCGGCCAGGCGATGCAGCTGCGCCTGCAGAGCACCGTCGAAGGCCTGTCGATCGCCGCCATTTCGTACTACGTCATCAGCCTGCTGCTCTATGGCGCCAAGTCCGCGAAGGCCGCCGGCCTGCCGCTGAACCCCGAACTCGCCGTCGGCCTGCTGATCCCGCTGGTGCTCTGGGTCACCTGGCGCACCACGCGGCGCCTGCACCACCGGCTGGAGGCGATGGAGCGCGGGGCGGAGGGGGCGCGCTGAGGGATCGGCGCGGCCCGCGGCCGCGGGCTCGGCGCGCGACGAAGTACAATATCACGTACATGTACAACAAGGGCGTGGGCATGGATGCCATCACCTACAGTGCCGCGCGAGCCAACCTCGCCAAGACGATGGACCGGGTCTGCGAGGACCACGAGCCGCTGATCATCACGCGCAACGGCGAGCAGTCCGTGGTCATGCTGTCCCTCGAAGACTACAAATCGCTCGAGGAAACGGCCTTCCTGTTGCGCAGCCCGGCCAATGCGCGGCGGTTGCTGGCGTCCGTCGCCCAGCTGAATGCCGGGCAAGGGACGGAGCGAGACCTGCCCCGATGAGGCTGGTCTTCTCGGACGAGGCCTGGGAGGACTACCTGTACTGGCAGAAGCAGGATCGCAAGATGGTCGAGCGCATCAATAAGCTCATCCAGGAGGTCCGGCGCGAGCCCTTCGCCGGCATCGGCAAACCGGAACCGCTGAAACACGCCCTGGCGGGATTCTGGTCGCGCCGGCTGAGCGACGAGCACCGGATGGTCTACCGCGTGGACGGCGACGCCCTGCTGCTGGCGCAGTTGCGTTACCACTACTGAAACGGCTGCGGCGGCCTCGCCACCGCCTACTGCTCCAGCCGCAGGATCTCCAGCTGCTCCGGCACCGTCTCGAAGGTGCCCGTCCCCGCGGGCATCTGCATCAGCGGTCGGCCGCCGGCGTCGAGCAGCCAGACGCTGGGGTAGACGAGGCGGGTGCGTTCGTCGCCGATCGACTGCTGGAAGGGGACGAAGGCGAGCGCGCGCTCGCCGGCGCGCAGGAACAGGCGGTCGGCCTGGATGGACAGCGCGCTGCGCAGGTCGACCACGAGGTAGGGGCCGAAGTGGGGCTTGAGGGCGGCGAGGTTGGCGGCGAGGAAGCGCTCGTACTTGCGGCAGTAGGGGCAGTCGCTGGCGCCGAGGTAGACGTAAAGCCGCTTGCCCTCGGCGCGCGCGCGGGCGAGCGCCGGGCGCAGGTCGAACTCGGCGCGCTCGCCGTCGCGGGTGGGCTGGACGACGATCGGGTCGTAGCCGGCGGGCAGCGCGGCGGCCGTCGGGCGGGCGAGCAGCAGCGCGCCGGGCAGCGCGGCCCAGGCGATGACGCTGCGGCGCCTCATCCGACCTGCAGGCTGCCGCGGAAGCGCCCGTCCTTGGTGTCCTCGACCTCGGCAACGAGTTCGCCCGGGCCGTGCGGCACGAAGCGGAAGCGCAGCAGCGGGTTCTCGCTGACGGAGAAGTCCAGGTCGGCGTCGAAGATGCGCCGCTCGACGCCGCCTTCGCGGTAGCGCAGCCGGATGCTGCGCACGAAGTGCGGCGGGATGTACATCACCGTCAGCTGGTTCAGCTCGAAGCCGGTGTCGTTGGGATGCACCACCTGGACCTCGGCGGTCGTGGGCTGGTCGTAGTGCGGCCCGTCGGGCAGGCGCAGCGCGGTGCGGCCGATCTCGTTCAGCCGGTCGCGGTTGGGCGGTGCAGAGCAGCCGCCGGAGACCTTGACGTAGCGCGAGTCGGTGTGCAGCTCGCCGTCGGACCATTCGGTGACGACGCGCACGTGGCTGTACTCGTCGACACGCAGCCGGGTCTCCAGGTCGGCCTGGCCGGCGTCGACGCCGAGGTCGAGCACCGCGGCCACCGGCGAGGGGTTCTTGTCGACCAGCAGCGACAGGCGGCGCACGTGCAGCGCCTCGGTCTGCGGCAGCCGGGCAGCGACCTTCACCGGCACCGAGGCGCCGTAGGCCGCGCGCAGCGGCACGATCAGCTGCACGCGGCCGCCGACCGCGGTCATCGGACGCTGGCCCCACAGGCGCTCGCGCAGGCGCTCCCATTCGGGCGAGCTGTCGCCGTGCGCCGCATTCGGCAGGCCGCCGGGCGCGGCGCGCAGCACCGCCGGCAGGCCGAGCGCGGCGGCGGCGCCGGCGGCCAGCAGGCGCCGCCGCGCCGGGGAGCCGGCGCCGGACGCGGACGGGGCGCCGGCGCTGCCGGTGTCGGCGTCGGGGTGGGGCTGCGCGACGGTCGCACGGCTGCGGCGGCGCCGGTCGGTGGATCGGTGGTTCGGCATGGTCTCCTCCGGGCGGCTCGGGCCGCCTCTCGGTCACGGGGTGTCACGGGGTCGGGTGGCACGGGGTCGGCGGGGCCAGGGCGCTGCCCCGGCCGACGCGCACCCGGGCTTCATTGTCGGAACAGCTGCTCGGCCTCCAGTCTCAGGAACACCACCGAGGCGTTGCGGCGGTGCACCACCTCGTACTGGTCCCAGCGCCGGTACTGCGGCAGTTCGGCCAGGTCGGGCACCTCGCTGAGGGCGGCGCCGCGGTCGAGCAGGGCCTGGACCTGCGACTGCAGCGCGTCGAGGTAGCGGCCGACCTCGGCCACCAGCGTCGCGTCGCCGAGCGGACCATGGCCGGGCACGATGCGCCGCAGCGGCAGCGCCTGCAGCCGCGCCAGCGCGGCGCGCCAGTCGGCCAGGCGGCTGTCCTGCACGTCGGGCACGTGCTGCCGGTCCAGCAGCCCGCCGGCGAACAGCACGCCGCTGTCCGGGTCCCACAGCGCCACGTCGCCCGGGCCGCTGCTGTGGCCGAAGTGCAGCAGGCGCAGCGGGCGGCCGATCTCCTCGCTCAGGCGCTGCGACTCGCGCGCCAGCGCGGCCGCGTCGGGCGTGTCGAACACGGCATCCGGCACTGGCAGCACGGTGTCCGCCATCTCCTCGTCGCCGAGCGTGCGGCGCAGCGTCTTCAGGCAACCCTCGCAGCGGGCGGCCATCAGCCGGGCGGCCTCGCGCGGCATCGCCACCGGGATGCCGCGGGCGGCAAAGGCGCCGGCGCCGAACAGGAACTCCTGGCGCGCATGCGTGAGCAGCAGGCGCCGCACCGGCTGCGAGGTGACGCGGGCGATCTCGCCGAGCAGCGCCTCGCCCTGCCGGCGCGAGACCCCGGCATCGATCACCAGCACGCCGCGCGGGCCGACCACGAAGCCGGTGTTGCCGACGCGGCCGCGGTTGGCCGGGCCGATCTCGCCGGCGGCGCCGGGCACCCAGTAGACGCCGGGCGCGATCTCGGCGGCGGCCGCGGCGGCCGGCTCGAGGGCCGGCGCGCGCGGCGGCGCGGCGGGCGCCGCAATCGCCGCGGCCCCGCCCCGGTCGGCGCCGCCCAGCGGGCCCGGCGTGGACGCGCAGGCGGTCAGGCCGGCCAGGCCGGCCAGCGGCAGCAGGCTCCAGGCGATCGAACGGATCGAACGGATCGAACGGATCAATGGCTCTCCCAAGTCGCACGCCGCCCCGAGGCGGCTCCGGCGTCGGCCGGCTCCCCGCGCCGGCGCGGCGGCACGCGCCACCAGGTCCAGGCCACCGCCGCCCCGAAAGCGCTGTAGGCGAGCACGAAGATGATCGGCGGCAGCGGGTGGTAAAGCAAGCGGTGGACCCAGCGGGCGATGAACCCCGCCTCGCTCACCGCGAGACCGGCCTCGGCCCGCAGCGCATCCTCCAGCAGCGTCAGCGGGCAGGTCCAGCCCAGCCAGGCCTGGACGACGACGAGGCCGATCGTCGCCAGGTGGGCCAGGCGCAGCGGCCGCCAGCGCACCCAGGCCCAGCCGCGGCGCCCGCCGAGCCAGACCAGCGGCAGCAGGCCGACCACGGCCAGCACCAGCGCGGCATGCGCGAACAGCACGGCATCGGCGAGGGCGGCGGGAGGCACGGCAGTCAACGAAGGATCGGCGCGCGGGCGGAACGCGGCGGCCGCGGCGCGGCGCCGCAGGCGCCAGGCGGCCCGCGTCGCGCGAGTGTCCCGCACAGGCAAGCCCGCGGCCGGCGCGGGGTCACCGCCGGCCGGGCGCCGCGTCCCCGAGCCGGACCGCCACGCCCCCGGGGAAACCTGGAAGTCCGGGGGTCAAAAGCCGGACGCGGCGTTTTCTTGCCTAGACTCGCCCGTTTTTTGCCCATCCCGCCCTGCCGGGCATCCCGCCCCCCCTCCGAACGGGTCCCGTGAACCTGCTGCTGCCCCTCATCGTCGCCGCGCCCTTGCTGCTGGGCACCGCCCTCACCGCCTGGGCCGCCGGTGACGAGCGGCCGTCGCGGCGCCGCCTGTGCGCCGCCACCGCCGCCGCGGTGGCCGGCAGCGCCTTCCTGATGCTGCTCGCGCTGGCCCCCACCGCGCTGTCGGGCACGGTGCTGCTGTGGCAGGCCGAGTGGGTGCCCGGCATCGGCCTCAACCTGGGCTTCCGGCTGGACGCGCTGGCCTGGATGTTCGCCGCGCTGATCACCGGCATCGGGCTGCTGGTCATCCTGTACGCCGCCTACTACCTGCACGACGAGGACCCGGTGCGCCGCTTCTACCCGGCGCTGATGCTCTTCATGGCGGCGATGCTGGGCATCGTGCTGTCGGACAACCTGCTCCTGCTGGTCGTGTTCTGGGAGCTGACGAGCATCAGCAGCTTCCTGCTGATCGGCTACTGGGGCCGGCTCGAGGAATCGCGCCAGGGCGCGCGCATGGCGCTGGCCGTGACCGGCGGCGGCGGGCTGGCGCTGCTGGGCGGCGTGGTGCTGCTGGGCCAGATCGCCGGCACCTACGAGCTGTCGGCGATGCTGGCCCGCGCCGATGCCATCCTCGCCCACCCGTGGTACCCGGCCGCGCTGGTGCTGGTGCTGCTGGGCTGCTTCACCAAGAGCGCGCAGGTGCCCTTCCACTTCTGGCTGCCGCAGGCGATGGCGGCACCCACGCCGGTGTCGGCCTACCTGCATTCGGCCACGATGGTGAAGGCGGGCCTGTTCCTGCTGCTGCGGCTGGATGCGGTGATCGGCGGCAGCGCGCTGTTCGAGGGCCTGGTGGCAACGGCCGGCCTCGTGACCATGGTCTTCGCCGCCGCGGTGGCGATCTTCCGCCACGACCTGAAGGGCCTGCTGGCCTACAGCACGGTCAGCCACCTGGGCCTGGTCACCTTCCTGATCGGCCTGGCCTCCCCGCTGGCCACGGTGGCCGCGGTGTTCCACATCCTCAACCACGCGGCGTTCAAGGCGGCGCTGTTCATGAGCGCCGGCATCGTGGACCACGAGACCGGCACGCGCGACATGCGCCGCCTGGGTGGCCTGTTCGCGGCGATGCCGGTGGTGGGCACGCTGGTGATGCTGGCCGGCGCCGCGATGGCCGGCCTGCCGCCGTTCAACGGCTTCATCAGCAAGGAGATGATGCTGGACGAGGCGCTGCGGGCGCCCGGCAGCGGCCTGTGGGGCAGCCTCGGCGGGCTGGTCCCGGTGCTCGCCACGCTGGGCGGCCTGTTCTCCGCCGCGTACTCGCTGCGCCTGGTGCACGACACCTTCTTCGGCGCACCGGCCAAGGACCTGCCGCACCCCCACCCGCACGAGCCGCCCTGGGGCATGAAGGCCCCGGTGCTGCTGCTGGTGGGCGTGTGCATCCTGGTCGGGCTGCTGCCGATGGCCGTGGCCGGGCCCCTGGTCGGCGCCGTGTCCGCCGCGGTGCTCGGCACCGCGCCGCCGGCGTTCCAGCTGGCGCTGTGGCACGGCGTCAACGTCCCGCTGCTGATGAGCGCCCTCGCGCTGGCCGGCGGCGCGGCGCTGTACGCCGCCATGATGCGCGGCGGCTGGCTGCACCGCGCGCCGGCCGGCCCGGTGCAGGCGAAGGCGCTGTTCTGGTGGCTGAGCGATCGCCTGTTCGAACTCGCCGGGCGCTTCACGCAGCGCGTGGAGAGCCGCTCGCTGCAGAGCTATGCGGCGTGGATGGTGGGCGCGGTGGTGGTGGTGGCCGCCTGGGCCCTGACGGCACCGGCCGGCGAGGCACCGGCCACCGGCCTGCGCCCGCGGCAGGAGGCCTCGCCGCTGGCGGTGGTGGTGTGGCTGCTGCTGCTCGCCGCGGCCGGCGCGACGGTGCTGCTGCAGCACCGGCGGGTGGTCGCGGTGGTGCTGGCCGGCGCGGTGGGGCTGGTGGCCTCGCTGAGCTTCCTGTCGCTGTCGGCGCCCGACCTGGCGATGACGCAGATCTCGGTGGACGTCGTGTCCACCGTGCTGCTGCTGATGGGCCTGGCGCTGCTGCCGCCGCTGGCACGCGCCGAATCGGCGCCGTGGCGGCGCTGGCGCGACGGGGCGCTGGCACTGGCCGGCGGCGGCGGCATCGCCTGGCTCACCTGGCTGGTGCTGACGCGCGACTTCGGCTCCATCAGCTGGTACTTCCTCGAGAACGCGGTGCCGAAGGGCGGCGGCACGAACCTGGTCAACGTGATCCTGGTCGACTTCCGCGGCTACGACACCTGGGGCGAGATCACGGTGCTGGGCATCGCCGGCGTGGGCGTGCTGGCGCTGCTGGACGGCCTGCGTGCGCGCCGGCCGGCCACCGACGAGGCGGGCCGCGCGTGGAGCTTCGCGCAGCCGCCGCTGATGCTGCGCCAGGTGGCGCGGCTGGTGCTGCCGCTGGCGCTCGTCGTCAGCGTGTTCGTGTTCTGGCGCGGCCACGGCCTGCCGGGCGGCGGCTTCATCGCCGGGCTGGTCACCGCGGTGGCCCTGGTGCTGCAGTACATGGCCGGCGGCCAGGGCTGGGCCGAGGGCCTGCTGCACGCCGGCGGCGGCACGCGCTACACGCGCTGGATCGGCAGCGGCCTGCTGATCGCCGGTCTCTGCGGGGCGGGCGCCCTCCTGCTGGGCCGGCCCTTCCTCACCAGTGCGCACGGCCACCCGGTGCTGCCCGTCCTGGGCGAGGCGCCGCTGGCCACCGCCGCGATCTTCGACCTGGGGGTCTACATCACCGTGGTGGGCGCGACGATGCTGATGCTGGCCGCGTTGGCCGCGGCCACCAAGGAAGGCCCGCGTCGCGTGGCCGCCGCCGGGGGACGCGCATGACGCTGCCCAGCCTGGAGTTCCTGCTCGCCACCGGCATCGGCTGGGTCACGGCCTGCGGCATCCTCCTGCTGCTGCGCGGCCGCAGCTTCGCGGTGGTGCTGGGGCTCGGCCTCATCGGCTACGCGGTGAACGTGTTCATCTTCGCGATGGGCCGCTTGTGGACCGGCGCCCCGCCGATCCTGGGCACCGGCGCGTCGGCCTTCGCCGACCCGCTGCCCCAGGCCCTGGTGCTGACGGCGATCGTGATCGGCTTCGCGACCACCGGCTTCGTGATCGAGCTGGCGCTGCGCAACCGGCACGAGGGCGGCAGCGACCACGTCGACGGCCTGTCCGACGCGGAGCTGCGCCAGCGCGAAGGCATCGACGGGCCGTCCCGCGCCGGGGCCGGCGCGCCCGGCCACGACGGCGGGAGCGCACGATGACGCTGCCCGACCATCTGCCGGTGCTGGTGGTGCTGCTTCCGGCGCTCACCGCGGTGGCGCTGCTGTTCATCGGCGACGGTGGTGCCGAGCTGCACGGCGGCCACGGGCAGCGTCAGCTGCAGTGGTCGCGCCGCGTGTCGCTGGCCTCGGTGGCGCTGTTCGCGCTGCTCGCCGCGCTGCTGGTGGCGCGCGTGGCCGACGGCACCCTGCTCGTCTACCGCGTGGGCGAATGGCCCGCGCCCTTCGGCATCGCGCTGGTGGTGGACCGCCTGGGCGCGATGATGGTGGCGCTGACCGCAGCCGTCGCGCTGCCGGTGCTGCTGTACGCCAGCGGCGGCTGGGACGGGCACGGTCGGCACTTCCACCCGATGTTCCAGTTCCAGCTGATGGGCCTGGCGGGCGCCTTCGTCACCGGCGACCTGTTCAACCTGTTCGTCTTCTTCGAGGTGCTGCTGATCGCCAGCTACGTGCTGATGCTGCACGGCCAGGGGCGCGAACGCTTCAAGGCCGGGCTGCACTACGTGGTGCTGAACCTGGCGGCCTCGGCGCTGTTCCTCGTCGGCGTGGCGCTGCTGTACGCGATGACGGGCACGCTGAACCTGGCCGACCTGGCGCTGCGCGTGCCGCAGCTGCGCGGCAGCGAGGCGGCGCTGGCGCAGGCGGGCGGGCTGGTGCTGCTGGTGGTGTTCGGCTTCAAGGCCGCGATGGCGCCGCTGGCGGTGTGGCTGCCCGCCACCTACGCCGCCACCAGCGCGCCGGTGGCCGCGCTGTTCGCGATCATGACCAAGGTGGGCGTCTATGCGCTGCTGCGCGTGCACGGCGTGGTGTTCGGCCCGGGCGATGGCGCGGCGGCGGCCGCCGCCCCCTGGATCCTGCCGCTGGCGCTGGCCACCAGCGTGGTCGGCGTGATGGGCGCGCTGGCCGCGCGCACGCTGCCGCGCCTGGTGGCCTGGCTCACGGTGGCCTCGGTGGGCACGGTGCTGGTGGGCATCGGGCTGTTCGACACCGCGGCCTGGTCGGCGGCGCTGTACTACCTGCTCAACAGCACGCTGGTGGTGGCCGGGATGTTCCTGCTGGGCGAGATCGTCGCCGCGCAGCGCGGCGACGCCGCCGACCACCTGGTGCCCGGCCCCGCGGTCGGCCAGCCGGTGCTGCTGGGGCTGGCGATGCTGCTGGCGGCCGCGTCGGCCGCCGGGCTGCCACCGCTGCCGGGCTTCATCGGCAAGCTGATGCTGCTCGAGGCGTCGGCGGCCCACCCGTGGGTCGGCGCGGTGTGGGCGGTGGTGCTCGGCGCCGGCCTGCTGACGCTGGTGGGCCTGGCGCGGGCCGGCAGCATCCTGTTCTGGCACGTGCGCGAGGACCTGCCGGCCTGCACGATGTCGGGCGCCAGCCTGCGGCTGCAGGGCGCCACCGGCCTGCTGCTGGCGATGACGGTGGCGGTGAGCGTGTTCGCCGGCCCGGTGCAGCAGTACACCGCGGCCGCGGCGGCCCAGCTGGCCGACCGCGCCGGCTACGGCCGTGCGGTGCTGGGCCCGGGGGCCGACAGCGTGCGGCCCTACCGCTTCGACCCGCCCGCGGCCGCGGAGACGACGCGATGAAGGCCCGCTGGTTCGCGCACCCGGTGCTGTCGCTGCTGCTGGCCGCCGCGTGGCTGCTGCTGCGCGAGAGCGCCGCGCCGGCCGACCTCCTCTGGGCCGCGGTGCTGGGCTTGCTGCTGCCGCGGCTGCTGCACGGCTTCCTGGGGCCGGCGTGGCGTCCGCGCGCCTGGGGGGCCGCGCTGCGGCTGGCGGCCGTGGTGCTGGTCGACATCGTCGTGTCCAACGTGGTGGTCGCCCGCATCGTGCTGGACCCGACCTACCGGCCGCGCCCGGCCTGGGTGCCGGTGCCGCTGGACACGGCGCACCCGACGGCGATCACGCTGTTCGCGACCATCATCACCACCACGCCCGGCACCGTGAGCTGCGTGGTGGACGAGGCGCGGCGGCAGATCCTGGTGCATGCGCTGGACTGCGACGACGCGGCGGCCGCCGCGCAGCAGATGAAGGCGCGCTACGAACGCCCGCTGCGGGAGATCTTCGGATGAGCACCTCCTTCGTCTCGCTGGCGCTGCTGTTCGCGCTCGGCGCCGTGGGCCTGGCGATGGCCCTGTGCGGCTGGCGCCTGCTGCGCGGCCCGTCGCCGGCCGACCGCGTGCTGGCGCTCGACACGCTGTACGTCAACGTGGTGGCCTTCGTGCTGCTGCTGGGCATCCGCCAGGGCACGGGGCTGTATTTCGAGGCGGCGCTGCTGATCGCGCTGCTGGGCTTCGTCTCCACCGTCGCGCTCGGCCGCTACCTGCAGCGCGGCGACGTGATCGAATGAAAGGCCGCGGCCGATGAACTCCCTGGAGCAACTGCCGCTCGGCTGGCAGATCCTGGTCGGTGCGCTGCTGCTGGTGGGCGGTGTCTTCGCGCTGGTGGGCGCCATCGGCCTGGTGCGGCTGCGCGACTTCTACATGCGCCTGCACGCGCCCACCAAGGCCACCACGCTCGGCGTCGGCGGCGTGCTGCTCGCGTCGATGGCGGTCGGCGCGGCGCAGGGCCGCTGGGCGGTGGCGGAACTGCTGATCGCGCTGTTCGTCTTTGTCACCGCGCCGGTCTCGGCCAACCTGCTGGCGCAGGCCGCGCTGCACCGGCGCGAGCCCAGCGAGGCGCCGCCGCCGCCGGATCAGCCCTTGCCCTGAACCGCGCTGCGCCGGCCGAACATCGCCACCACCAGCGTGACGATGGTGAGCGGCAGCACGAAGCCCATCATCACGCCGGAGAAGGCCGGCAGCGCATCGTGCTGCTGGGCGGCCAGGATCAGGTAGGCGACGTAGGCCAGGTAGTAGCCGACGAAGACGGCGCCTTCCCAGCGCGCGATCTCGCGCCCGGTCAGGAACACCGGCAGGCAGGCCAGCGCCACCGCGAGCATGACCCAGATGTCGAAGGCCAGCACCGACGGCGCGATGCCCAGCCCGGCGGACCCCGAGACCAGCCCCGACAGCCCCACGCAGCCCAGGATGTTGAAGGTGTTGCTGCCCACCACGTTGCCGACCGCGATGTCGCGCTCGCCCTTGACGGCCGCGGTGATGCTGGCGGCCACCTCGGGCATGCTGGTGCCGGCGGCGACGATGGTCAGGCCGATGACCACGTCGCTGACGCCCAGCGCCTTGGCGAAGTTCACCGCCGCCTGCACCAGCAGGTCCGACCCGCCGACCAGCGCCGCCAGCCCGACGGCGATCAGCAGCAGCTGCACCGGCAGGCGGGCGTCCCAGGCGCCGGCCTCGGCGGGCACGTTCTCGCGCGCGAAATCGTCCTGGGCGGCCGCCGTCTCGCGGCGCGACTGCACGATGAGGAAGGCCGTGTAGGCGAGCATCAGCACCACCAGCAGGCCGCCCTCGATCATCGACACCCGGCCGTCCAGCACCAGCACCGCCAGCAGCAGGCTGGCGCCCAGCATGATGGGCACCTCCTGCCGGATCAGCTGCACGTTCACCACCAGCGGCGTGATCAGCGCGCTGACGCCCAGGATGAACAGCACGTTGAGGACGTTGCTGCCGACCACGTTGCCCACCGCGATGTCGGTGCGCCCGTCCAGCACCGCGCCCACGCTGACCGCCATCTCCGGCGCGCTGGTGCCGAAGGCGACGATCGTCAGCCCGACGACCAGCGGGCTGATGCCGAAGGACAGCGCCAGCTTCGACGCCCCGCGCACCAGCGCGTTGGCCCCCAGCACCAGCAGCACGAGGCCGCCCGCGAACATCAGCAGGTTCATGCGGCGAGACTCTAGCCGTTCGGCGCCGGCGCCTCCACCTCACCGCGCCGGACGGCTCAAGGTGTGTCGCCCGCGCGCCCACCGCGCGGCGGGACTGGTGCAGTCTGCGCCCGCGGCAGGCGGCCGCTCCACGCCGCGGGGCGGGGCCGGGCCCGAGGGGGCCGCCGCGCACGAAACCTGCACGCGGCGGGCGCCGGAGACAAGCCATGAACTCAGACGATGCGCTGCTCGCCGAGGGGCGGGACCGCGCGCTGGCGCTCGAGCGCGAGGTCGCGCGGGCGGTGATCGGGCAGGCCGCGGTGATCCGCAGCGTGACGCTGGCGGTGTTCGCGCGCGGCCACGTGCTGCTGCAGGGCGACGTCGGCGTCGGCAAGACGACGCTGCTGCGCGCCTTCGCGCGCGTGCTCGGCGGTGCCTATGCGCGCACCGAGGGCACGATCGACCTGATGCCCAACGACCTCGTCTACCACACCTACATCGACGCCCAGGGCCGCCCCGCGGTCGAGCCCGGGCCGCTGGTGCGGCACGGCGAGGACCTGGCGATCTTCTTCTTCAACGAGATCAACCGCGCCCGCCCGCAGGTGCATTCGCTGATGCTGCGGGCGATGGCGGAGCGCAGCGTGCAGGCCTTCAACCGCGAGTTCCGGTTCCCGCACCTGCTGGTGTTCGCGGACCGCAACCGGGTCGAGCGCGAGGAAACCTTCGAGATCGCGTCGGCCGCGCGCGACCGCTTCATGATGGAGGTGACGATCGACGCGCCGACCGATCCGGCCGAGCGCCGGGCGCTGATGTTCGATCCGCGCTTCCACGACGTCGACGCGCTGATCGACGGCCTGGCGCCGGCGCTGTTCCCGCACCAGTCGCTGAACGCGCTGGCGGCCGCCGTGCAGCGCGGCGTGCAGGCCAGCGACGCGCTGCAGGACTATGCGCTGCGGCTGTGGGACGCGACCGCGCGGCCGGCCGCGCACGGCGTGCGGCTGGACGGCGTGGACACCGCGCAGCTGATGCTGGCCGGCGCCAGCCCGCGCGGCATGGGCCTGCTGATGCGCGCCGCGCGCACCGCGGCCTGGCTGGACGGCCGCTCGCAGGCGACCCCGCGCGACCTGCAGGCCGTCTTCCCCGAGGTGATCGGCCACCGGCTGTGCCTGCAGCCGGTGCACGAGCTGCGCCGCCAGGCGCTGGTGCCCGCGCTGCTGCGCGGCCTGCTGGCCCAGGTGCCGGCGCCCTGATCGACCGTCCCGGGACCGGTGTGACACCCGACCACACGGCGGCGACCGAGCCGCGCACCGGCACGGCGCCCGGGGCCGGCGCGGCAGGCGGCGCCCCGGGGCGCGACGCCACCGCCGGATCCGCCGGGCCGCGTGCCGCCCCGCCGGCGCTGCTGCCCGACCTGCACTACCGCCTCGCCCACGCGGCGCGCGGCCACTTCCCGGGCGCGCACCGCGGCCACGGCGGGCCGGGCGGCCTGGACTACCGCGGCCACGCGCGGCTGCTGGACGCGCCCGACCCGCGCCGCCTCGACCTGCACGCCAGCCTGCGCGACCCGGCGCAGGCCCAGGGCCACTGGCAGGTGCGGGTGTTCGCGCAGCGGGTCTCGGTGCCGGTGTGGGTGGTGGCCGACCTGTCGGCCTCGATGGGGGTCGGCACCGGCCGGCGCAAGCTCGACGTGCTGGCCGACCTGGTCGAGGCGCTCGCCTGGTCGGCCTGGCGCGGTGGCGACGCCTTCGGCTTCGTCGGCGCCGACGAGCGCCTGCGCGAGGACTGGCTGCGGCCGGCCAGCCGGCTGCGTGGCCAGGGCGGCCCGCTGGCCGAACGTCTGCGCGCGTGGCGGCCCGACGGACGCGATGCCCTCGGCCTGCTCGAGGCCGCCGCGGTGCTGGGCCGGCGCGGGCTGGTGTTCCTGGTGTCGGACTTCCACCTGCCGCTGGCCCAGGTCGAGCGCCTGCTGGACGGGCTCGCGGTGCACGAGCTCGTGCCGGTGCTGCTGTGGGAGCCGGACGAGTTCGACCTCGGCCCGCGCGCCGGGCTGGCACGGTTGCGCGACCCGGAGACCGGCGAGCGCCGGCTCGTCTGGTGGCGGCCCGCGCTGCGCGCGCGCTGGCAGGCCGCGCAGGCGGCGCGCCGCGCCGCCGTGCTGGCGGCCTGCCGCGCCCGGCGCGTCGAGCCGCTCGTGATCGACACCGGCTTCGACCCCGAGGCCTTCACGCGGCACTTCACGGCATGACGACCGCGGCGCGGCCTCGCGTGGACACCGGCCGCGGCCCGCGGCCCCCGCGCGGCCCGGCCGCCTGCACCTTGCCGGCAGCCGCGCGGGAGGCCCTGCTCGCGTGCGTGCTGGCGGCGTCGGCGACAGCCGCCGCGACCGCGACCGCAGCGGCCACGGCGGCGCCGACGCGCCCAGTCGCCCAGGCCCCTGCGAGCGCCCCCGCGGCCGCCCCGGCCTCGTCGGGCGACCCGGCCGTCTCGCCGGCCGTCGCCTCTGCGGCGGCGCCTGCACCCCCGCCATCGCCGTCGCCATCGCCGCCGGTCGGCGCGGCGGCGGCCTCGGTGTCGAGCGCCGGGCTGGACCTGCTCGAGACCGAGGAACCGCGCGCCTTCGGCTACCACGTCGGGGACCGCGTCGAGCGGCGCTTCCGGCTGCGCGTGCCGGCCCCGTGGCGGCTCGACCCCGACTCGCTGCCCGGCACCGGACGGCGCGGCCGCTCGCTGGAGCTGCGCGAAGCCCGCTGGGATCCGCCCGGCCCGTTCGACGGCGACGTACACCGGCTGACGCTGCGCTACCAGGTCTTCGCGGCGCCGCCGCAGGTGCAGGTGCTGGAGCTGCCCCCCGTGCGCCTGCGTTTCGACGCCGCCGGGCGCGAGCACACGCTGCGGCTGGACGCCTGGCCGCTCGCGGTCGGGCCGCTGGCCCCGCCGGAGGCGCCGGAGCGCACCGGCCTGGGCGCGTGGCGCCCGCCGGCGCGCGCGCCGCTGCAGGACACGTCCGCGATCGAGGCCCGGCTCGTGCTGTGGGGGACGCTGGCGGCGCTGGCCATCGCCTGGCTGGCGGTGGTCTACGGCGTGGCGCCGCGCTGGGCGGCCCGCCGGCTGCCCTTCGGCCGCGCGTGGCCGGCACTGCGCGGGCTGCCGGACGCGCCCCCGGCCGAGGCCGAACGCCAGGCCTGCCGCGCGCTGCATGCCGCGTTGAACGCGACCGCCGGCGAGGCGGTGTTCGCCCAGGGGCTGGACCGCTTCCTCGCGCGCATGCCGCGCTACGCGCCGCAGCGCGGCGCGCTGCAGGCCTTCTTCGCGCGCTCCGACCAGCTGTTCTACGGCAGCGCCGACGCCGCAGGCCCCGGCAACGGCCGCGCGCTGCGGCAGCTGGCGCGCGCGCTGCGCGACCTCGAGCGGGGGGCCGCCTGATGCCGCAGGGCCTCGCTTTCGAGCACCCGGCCTGGCTGCTGCTGCTGCCGCTGGCCCTGCTGCCGTGGTGGCAGCAGGCGGCCGCCGACCGCACGACGGCCTGGCTCGCCGGCCTGCCCCCCGACGCGGCCTCGCGCCGCATAGACCGCACGCTGCGCGGCGCCCGGGTGCTGGCGCTGGCGGCCCTGGTGCTGGCGCTGGCCGGGCCGCACCGCCCGGAGGTGCCGGTGGAGCGCACCGGCACCGGCGCGGAGATCATGCTGGTGCTGGACCGCAGCCGCAGCATGGACCAGGGCTTCGCGGGCGCCGGCCAGGCCCCGCCGCCCAAGGGCACCGGGCCCGAGGCCCTGTCCTACTACGTGCAGCTGCAGCAGCGGCGCAACCAGTCCTCGAAGGGCCAGGTGGCGCGCACGCTGCTGGGCGAGTTCGCCGCGCGCCGGCCCGACGACCGCTTCGCGATGGTGGTGTTCAGCACCCGCGCGATGCCGGTGCTCGACTTCACGCAGAAGCGCGACGCGGTGCAGGCGGCGATCGCCGCCGGCAACATCGGCCGCGGGCTGTCGGAGACCGACATCGGCCAGGCCCTGCAGTCCGCGCTGGCGGCGTTCGAGGACCGGCCCTACACCGGCAGCCGCATCGTGCTGCTGGTGAGCGACGGCGGCGACCACCTCGACCCGGACGTGCGCCGCCTGCTGGGCGAGCAGATGCGGCGGCTGCGCGTCTCGCTGTACTGGATCTACATCCGCTCGGCCGCCAGCCCCGGGCTGATGCGCGACGGCATCGAGGCGGCCCATGCCGACACCGTGCCCGAGCACTTCCTGGACCGCTGGTTCGCGTCCATCGGCGTGCCTTACCGGGCCTACGAGGCAGAGGACGGCGCCGCGCTGCAGCGCGCCATCGACGACGTCGACCGGCTGGAGAACCTGCCGATCGTCTACACCGACATGCTGCCGCGCCGCGAGTTCACGCCGTGGGCGCTCGGCGTGGCGCTGGCCGCGGTGCTGCTGCTGCTGGCGGCGCAGGCGCTGCGGCTGCCAGCGGCGCTGCCCGGCGCTGCGCCACCGGGCCCGGCCGGCTGACCCCCCGATGCCGCCGCCCGCCCCCACCCCCGTGGTGTCGCCACCGATCGCCGGCGTGCCGGCCGATGCGCTGCGCCCGCCGACCTGGGCCTCGCTGTTCACGCGCCGCCGCACGCGCGCGGTGCTGCTGCTGCTCGCCGCCGTGCTGGCCCTCGGCAGCTGGGACGCCTGGCGCTGGCAGCAGGCGCGCGCGTCGAACGCCCGCATCGAGGCGGACCGGCCCGATCCCGGCCTGGCCGGCGACCCTGCGCAGTGGCCGCCGCCGCAGCGCTTCACGCACGCGCGCCAGCTCGCGGCGGCCGGCGAGCTGGAGGCCGCGCTGAAGCTCTACCGCCCGCTGCAGGGCGACTCGCCGCTCGGCCAGCGGGCGCGCTACAACGTCGCCCACCTGCTGCTGCTGCAGGCCGAGGAGGTGCGCGCCGGGCCGCAGCCCGGGCAGGCGCTGCCGCTGATCGAGCTGGCCAAGGAGATCTACCGCGAGCTGCTGCGCCTCGACCCCGGCGACTGGGACGCCCGCTACAACCTCGAGCGCGCGCAGCGCCTGCTGCCGGATCCGCCGGACGAGGAGGACAGCCCGGGCGAGCCGCCGCAGCAGTCCGAGCGTGCGGCGACCACGATGCGCGGCGTCTCGCCGGGCCTGCCGTGAACCCGCAGGGACCGCCGGCACGCACGGCCAGGAGGGACGCCCGGTGACCCCGGCGCGCCTGGGCCAGGCCGTCCTCACCCGCCTGCGCCGCCTGCGCGCGCGGCTCGCGGGCCACGGCGAAACGCTGCGCCTGGCCGCGGCGGCGCTGCTGCTGGGCGCCTGCTTCCTGCAGCCGCGCTGGCCGGCGACGCAGCACCGGGTCGACCTCGTGGTGGTGTTCGACGTGACGCAGAGCATGAACGTGGCCGACGTGCTGTGGGCGCAGCGGCCGGTGCCGCGGCTGGTGCTGGCCAAGCGCCTGTGGCACGACGCGCTGCTGCGCCTGCCCTGCGGCTCGCGCATCGGCTGGGGCCTGTTCACCGAGTACCGCAGCTTCCTGCTGCTGGCGCCGGTCGAGGTGTGCGCGAACCTCGGCGAGCTGCGCGCGACCCTGGCGCACATCGACGGCCGCATGGCCTGGTCCGGCAACAGCGAGATCGCCAAGGGCCTGTACAGCGGGCTGGCGGTCGCCGCGGCGCTGCCGGAGCGCCCCGGGCTGGTGTTCGTCAGCGACGGCCAGGAGGCCCCCCCGCTCGACGCGCGCCACCGGCCGAGCTTCCCCGGCCGTGCCGGCGAGGTCGCCGGCCTGGTGCTCGGCGTCGGCCAGCCCTCCCCCTCGCCGATCCCCAAGCTCGACCCGGCGGGCCGGCCGATCGGCACCTGGGGCGCCGACGAGGTCGCGCAGACCGACCCGCGCAGCCGCGGCCGCGCCGGCAGCGTCAGCGGCGAGGCGATGGCCGACACGCCGGGCACGCGCGCCACGCCGATGCTGGGCGCCACCCCGGGCAGCGAGCATCTGTCGGGACTGCGCGAGGCCTACCTGCGGCTGCTGGCCGGCGAGACCGGCCTGCACTACCGCACGCTGCACGATGCCGAGGGCCTGCACGAGGCCATCGGCGCGGCCGGCCTGACCCAGCCGCTGGATGCGCCGCTAGACCTCCGCCCCGCCTGCGCGCTGCTGGCGCTCGCGCTGCTGCTCGCCGGGCCGCTGGCTGGGCCGCTGTCCGCGCTGCGGCTCAGGCGCGCCGCAGGCCGGGGTCGACCACCCGCTCGCCGTCTTCCTTGACGAAGTCGGGCAGGCGGCCAGCCACCGGCAGCAGCTCCAGCACCGCTTCCGACGGACGGCACAGCTTCGCGCCCAGCGGCGTCAGCACGATCGGGCGGTTGATCAGGATCGGGTGCGCGTGCATCAGCGCCAGCAGCTGCTCGTCGCGCCAATGCGCGTCGCCCAGGCCCAGCTCGGCATAGGGCGTGCCCTTCTCGCGCAGCAGGCTGCGCACCGGCACGCCCAGGCGCGCCACCAGGGCCTGCAGCTGCGGCACGGTCGGCGGGTGCTTCAGGTACTCGACGACGGTCGGCTCGATGCCGGCATGGCGGATCAGCGCCAGCGTGTTGCGCGAGGTGCCGCAGGCGGGGTTGTGGTAGATCGTGACCTCGGACATGGCCCCCTCAGCAGCAGCCGGACGCGCTCTTCACGGGCAGGCCGACCGGCCGGCCGCGCGGGGCCGCGGGGGCGCAGCAGGCCGCGGCTGCGGCCGCGACGGCCGGCCCGGCCGCCGCGGCGGACAGCGCCGGGGCCGCGGTGGGCGCCGGCGCGGCCCCTTCGCCGAAGACCGGGATGTCGCCGAGGGTGCGGTACTGCTCCCAGGCGATGCCCTGCGGGTCGGTCAGCCAGTACTTGTCGCTGTGCGCATAGCAGCAGCGCGCCTCGCCCTCGTCGAGCAGGGCCAGGTCGGCGGCACGCGCGCGGCCCTTCAGCTCGGCGAGTTCCTCCTCGCTGTCGGCCTGCAGGCCGAGGTGGTCGACGCCGGGCCGGCCGCCGCCGCGGGTGGAGATCGCGAAGTTCACCCGCGGATCCTCGAGCATCCACTTCGCGTAATCGGCCTCGAGCCGGCTCGGCGGCGCGGCGAACAGCGCCGAATAGAAGGCGATGCTGGCCGGCAGGTCGTCGACGTGGACATGGACATGGAAACGCTTCATGGGGCTCTCCTTCGGGCTCAGCAGCAGCGGCTGCCGGACGGCCGGGCGGGCAGGCAGGCCGCGCCCTGGCAGCAGTTCTCGGTGAGGTAGCCGACGAGGGCGTCCATGCGCCCGTAGGCCGCGCGGTAGAGGAGATAACGTCCCTCCCGCGCCTGCGTCGCCAGCCCGGCCTGCACCAGTTCCTTCAGATGGAAGGACAGGGTCGCCGGCGCGATGCCGAGGCCCTCCTGCATCGCGCCGGGCGTGAGGCCGGGCGGGCCGGTGACGACCAGCGCGCGGAACACCTGCAGGCGCAGCGGGTGAGCCAATGCGGCGAGCGCCCGGACGACCTCTGTCTCTTCCATGCTTCGAGAATAATCGAATGATTGGACGGGCACAAGCGGCCGGCGCCGGCTCACTCCCACTCCAGCTCGGCGTAGGCGGCCGTGAGGTTGCGGCGATGGAAGGCCTCGACCAGCGACCAGGCCTCGGCCGGGCCGCCGCCGGGCCAGGGCCCGCCCTCCGCGCCGGCCGACAGGGCCTCGACCGTCTCGCGCAGCGTGCGGCGCGCCTGCAGCGCCTCGCGCACCGACTGCTGCAGGCGCTCGAGGTAGCGCCGCTGCGGCGCGGCAAGGGCCGGCCAGTCGCGCGACGGCGCGCCATGGCCCGGCACCACCCAGTCGGCCTCGGCCAGCGGCAGCGCCTGCATCACCCGCAGCCAGCCGCGCAGCGAGCCGTCGAGCACCGGCAGATGGTCCGCGAAGACGAGGTCGCCGACGAAGAGCGTGCGGCTGGCGAGCTCGGCCACGCTCAGGTCGTGGTCGGTGTGCGCGGTCGGCCAGGCCTGCAGCCGCAGCACCGGGCCACCGCCGAGCGGCAGCTCCAGCGGCTCGTTGGGCGCCACCGTGCGGGTCGGCGGCAGCAGCCGGGCCTCGGCGGCATCGGGTGCGCCACTGCGGCGCACCGCCTCGAGGTAGGCGCGGCCGCGCGTCGCCAGCGCCGCAGGCGCGCGCGCATGCCCGATGCGCTGCGGATCCGACCCGCCGGGCCCGGCGCCGTCGAAGGCCGCGTGGCCGAACACATGGTCCGGGTGGCCATGCGTCATGACCAGGTAGCAGACCGGCCGGTCGGTGATCGCCGCGATCGCGGCCCGCAGGCGCCGCCCCACCCCCACGCTGCCGCCGCTGTCGATCACCGCGACGCAGCGCGAGCCGACCACCACCCCCAGGTTCGCGACATCCTGCGCCCCGCCCTCCCCCCAGGCCGCCACCGCCCCCTCGTGCACCCACACCCCCGGCGCCAGCGCCCGCAGCGCCAGCGGCGCCTCACCCGCACCGGCCGGCGTCTGCGCCCCCGCCCCCGCCCCGACGAGCCCGGCCACCCCGACCAGCGCCCAAGCCCACATCCGCATCCCAGCCTCCCGCACGACCTCGCCCGAAGGCGCCGAACGTCACCCGCCCCATCCCCCGCAAACGATCGAGCGAAATGCCAGGCAAAGGACGGCAAAGCCGTCCAAGCACCCGACGCCCGACGCAACGGACGGCACAGCCGTCCAAGCCGCCCCAAAGCGCCCCGCGCCCACCCCCAAGGCAAAGGACGGCGCAGCCGTCCAAGCCGCCCCTCCAGCGGCCGCCGTGGCCGGGCTCCGCCCGGCCACTGGCGGCGCCCCCCTGGGGGGGAGCGGCGTGAGCCGCTCCGGGGGGGGTCAACGGATGAAGCAGGCCTTCTTGGACTCCGCCACCAGCGCCCGGTAGCGCTTGATCTCCACCTGCAGCACCTCGGTGTCGCGGATGTAGCTGCCGCGCTCGCCGCCGATGCTGATCGCGTTGGCCGCCGTCCAGCCCGACACGAAATCGTCGTAGGGCAGCTGCTCGGCGATGCGGTCGATCGCGCAGACGCACTTGTTCGTCATCTCGTACGGCGAGCCGGGGTGCTCGCGCATGCACTCCTGGACGAAGCGCACGCGGTCGAGCGTCGGGTAATCGTGGGCCTGGGCGGCCGGCGCGGCCAGCAGCGCGAGCAGCGCCGCGGTGGCGGTGAGTGCCGCACGCGGCAGGCGGTGCGCGCCGCGCGGGCGGTGGTCATCACGGGGCATGGCGGTCTCCTTGGGATGGGATCGTGTCACGGCGTCTTCATCGGGACGGCAGCAGCTCGACGCCGTCCAGCGTCAGCTCCTCGACGATGAGCGGCGCCGTCGCCCCGGGGGTCGGGTCGCGCATCTCGCTGCGGATCGACGCGAAGCCGCCCGGCACCGCGTCGGACAGCACGAAGCGGTAGGTCTTCAGCGCATGGCGCTCATAGCGCACCCGCGCCGGATCGTCGTCGTAGGGCGCGAGGTCGATCTGCCGGCCGCTCACCGCGCGGCCCTGGTAGCGGAAGCTCACCTCGCCGATGCGCGCGCCCTGGTAGGCGGCCAGCCGGATGCGCTTGCGGTAGTAGTTCTGCGAGCCCTTGGTCAGGCGCTGCATCTCGCGCACGTCGCGTTCGAGGAAGAACAGCAGCACCGGATTGGCCTCGGCGTCCTCGATGCCCGGCAGCTCGAGGCGGCGCTGGCCGCCGAGGAACTCGCCGTCGACGCGGCAGCAGCCGCCGCCGGACGAGGCCTGCACGCGCAGGCGCACGCGGTCGTCGAAGGCCGGTTCCAGGCTGCCGCTGTGCCGGAAGGCGTAGGACAGCGTGGTCGGCGGCTTCAGCTGCCGCATCGCGCGCCCCATGAAGAGCAGCTTCTCGGCCTCGGAATAGTCGGGCGCCGAGGCCGCGGCGGGCGGGGCCGGCTGGGCCGAGGCAGGCGCCGGGAGCGCGGCCCCGAGCGCGGCGCACAGCGCCGGCAGGGCGAGGGTCAGCAGGATCGGTCGCATCGCAGCAGGTCGGCCCGCGGGCCGGGGAACGGAAGAAGCGCAGGGCCGCGCCCGTGCGGGCGCGGGTCCGGCAGCGGAAGGGGGGCCGCCTCGGGCAGGCCACCGGGGACGGCGTCGGGGGTGGGTGCAGCGGCGGGAGCCATGGGCAGACAGGATCGTGGTCCGGCGCGGGGCCTGGTCACCGCGGCGCGTCGGCGCCCAGGCCCTCGGCGAGCTGGGCGGCCATCGCGTCGTCCAGCGGCTGCAGCGCCCGCAAGGCGGCACGGGCCTCGGCGAGCGCGCCGGCGCGCTGCTGCAGCAGCCCGAGGCGCAGCCAGGCCTCGGCCAGCCGCGCGTCGAGCGCCAGCGCGCGCTCATAGCCCGCCTGCGCCGCCGCCGCGCGGCCTTGCTCGTCGTCGGCGCGGGCGCGCGCCAGCCAGGCCTGCGGGTCGCGCGGGTCCTCGGCGATCCAGGCCGCGGCCACCTGGGCCAGCTCGGCCCAGCGGCCGTCGCGCAGCAACGCATCGGCCCGCAGGAAGGCCGGCTGCGCCGCCGCGGGGGCCTGCCAGAACGCCGGCTCGCCGCCCGGGATCGGCGCCACCGGCATCGCGCCGGCGCCCTCCGCGCCCGCGCGGTCGAGCAGCGCCTGCACCCACTCCACCGGGGCGGCGTAGTAGTGCGCCGCGCCGCCGCGCAGCCGGAAGGTGAGGATGCCGACGAGGCGGCGCTGCGCATCGAACAGCCCGCCGCCGCTGGCGCCGGAGGTGAACCAGTTGCTGCTGCGGATCACCGGCGCGCCATCGACGCGGTGCAGCGCGACGACGCTGCCATCGCTGGCCTGCAGCCCGAGCCCGCCGGTGAAGCCGACCGCATGCACCGGTTGCGCAAGCTGCAGCCCGGCCGCGCGGCCGATGCGCGCGACCGCGTCGGCACCGATGCCGGGCACCTGCAGCAGGCACAGGTCGTGGTGCAGGTCGGCCTGCTGCGCGGCCACCGGCCAGCGCTGGCCGTGGCGCAGCACCTCGATGCCCACCCCGTCGCGGGTGACGTGGCAGTTGGTCACCACCCGCCCCGGGGCCACCACGACGCCGGAGCCGAGCGAGTAGCCGCCCTGGCGGCGCAGCACCTCGATCTTCAGGACGCTGCCGCCGAGGGCGATGAAGTCCTCCCGGCCGAGGGCCTGCGCGGCCGCCGGTGCGCCGAGCAGGCCGGCCAGCACCAGCCACCACGCCGCGCCCCGGGGGGCGGCGTGCCGCGGCTCACTCGCCGCGCGGATTGCCGGCCTCGTCGACCAGCGGGACACCGTATTCACGCAGGATCGCCTCGATGCCGGCGCGTTGCGATTCGATCAGGCCCTCGATCTGCTGCTTCCACTCGCGCTCGCCGTAGCGCACGCCCATGGCCATCGGGTAGTCGAACTTGACGCCCGGCTCGGAACGCAGCGGGAAGACCGCGAGCGAGGCCCCGACGCGGCGCGCGTAGTAGCCCGCGATCGGGCCCCACACGATGGCGGCGTCGAGCTTGCCGCCGGCCAGGTCACGCTCGATGATCTCGCCCGGGTACTGGTCCGGGTCGGGGCTCATGATCGGGTAGGGAACGCCCTGCTCCACCAGCCCGCGGCGCACCAGCCACTCCGAGGCCGGCGAGCGGTCGTACAGGCCGATGCGCAGGCCGCGGCGGGTGGCCTCGTCGAGCCGGAGGAAGTCCTCGACGCTGGCCACCTGGGCCAGCGCCCCCTTCTTCGCGACGACCAGCGCGTAGGTCGAGCGGTAGTAGGGCTTGGTGACGGAGACCTGGTCGTAGCCGGCCGGCACGCCCATCACGATGTCGCAGCGGAAGTCCTCGCCCGGCAGCTTGTAGCGCAGCGTGTTGCGGATGAAGGCCAGGCGCTGCGGGAAGGAGTAGTAGGTGACCGGCAGGCCGAGCGCCTTGCCGAACAGCTCGGCGATGCGGTTCTCGATGCCCTCGCCGCGGGTGTTCGAGAACGGCAGGTTGTTCGGGTCCTGGCAGACGCGGAAGGCCTCGCGCTTCGGCGCGGCGTCGGCCCCGGGGGCCGCCGCCGGGGCCTGGGCCCGGGCTGGCGGAGCGAGCGCGGCCACCGCGGCCGCCAGCAGCAGCGAGACGCCGGCGCGCCCGGCCCATGCCGCCACGGGCAACCGGGGACGCGCCGCGGCGACGCCGGCGCGGTTCATTTGCCGATCTCTTCGACCTTGGCGCGGGTGATCGCGCCGTCGGACCGGCCCTTCAGGTAGGCGTAGAGCTGGTCGATGTTGTTCATCACCGCCGGGCTGTTGCCGAAGCTCTGCATGCCCTTGTCGAGGCGGCCGTCGCGCACCGTCTTGACGAACTCTTCCTTGGTCAGGGTCTTCAGGCTGTTCACCAGCGACGGGCCGACCATGCCCTCCTGGTTGGCGCCGTGGCAGCGGTCGCAGGCGGCCTGGCGCCAGGCGCGGAAGCCTTTCATGGTCTCGGCATCGACCTTGTAGCCGTCCTGCACGGTATAGGGCTTGTCCTGCGCCGCGGCGCCGAAGGACACGAGGAGCGCCGCGCAGGCGACGGCGAGGGACTTGGACAGTGGCATGGCTCGGCCTGGTCGGGAGGCGGCGCGCCGGTGCGCGCCCCGCCCCCTCGGAAGTGACGATGTGAAGGAAAGAACGGGAGGGACGGCCCGGGCGTGGACGCCCGGGCCCTGGGGATTACCCGGCACCGCACCGGCGCCGGGCCCCGCATGCCGACGCTCAGTTCGGCAGCGCGAACACCGTCAGCGAGCCGCCGAGTTCGGTGTACTGGTTCAGCTCACGGTAGCCACCGACCGCGCCGAGGCCGTCGGTGTCCTTCTCCAGGCCCGCGGCCATGCCGATGCCGGCCCAGCCGCCGATGCCGGAGAAGACGCCCATGTACTGCTTGCCCTTGTGCTCGTAGGTGAACACGTTGCCGATGATCCCGGACGGGGTCTTGAACTTGAACAGTTCCTTCTTGATGTCCTTCGCATCGACGCACTTCAGGTAGCCCTCCAGCGTGCCGTAGCAGGACAGGCCGCCCGCGGTGTTGAGCGAGCCGCTCCACACCGAGAACTTCTCGGCCTTGCTCTGCACGATCTTGCCGGTTCCGGCGTCCCAGGTGATGTAGTTGCCCATGCCGCCGTGGCTGCCCGGGGCCGGGAACATCGACAGGGTCGCGCCGACGTAGGGCTGGCCGGCGGTGTACTCGACCTTGAACGGCTCGTAGTCCATGCAGACGTGGTTCGTCGGCACGTAGAACAGGCCGGTGTTCGGGTCGAACGAGGCCGGCTGCTGGTCCTTCGAGCCGAGCGCCGCCGGACAGATGCCCTTGGTGTTGACGTCGGGGCCGTTCTGCGCCGTCGAGTACTTCGCCACCACCTGCGGCCGGCCGGTCTTCATGTCGACGTGGGTCGCCCAGTTGACCTTCGGATCGTACTTCTCGGCCACGAGCAGCGCGCCGTTGGTGCGGTCCATCGTGTACGCGAAGCCGTTGCGGTCGAAGTGCACCAGGGCCTTGGTCGGCTTGCCCTTGACCGGGATGTCCGCGAGGATCATCTCGTTGATGCCGTCGAAGTCCCACTCGTCGAACGGGGTCATCTGGTAGACCCACTTCGCGACGCCGGTGTCGACGTCACGCGCGAAGATCGTCATCGACCACTTGTTGTCGCCGGGGCGCTGGCTGGGGTTCCAGGTCGACGGGTTGCCGGTCCCGTAGTACATCAGGTTCAGCGTCTTGTCGTAGCTGTACCAGCCCCAGGTGGTGCCGCCGCCGATCTTCCACTGGTCGCCCTTCCAGGTCTTGAGCGACGAATCCTTGCCGACCGGCTTGACCGCGCCGTCCGTCCAGGTCGTGGTCTTGTCGGGGTCGATCAGCATCTCGTTGTCCGGCCCGACGCTGTAGCCCTTCCAGGCCTGCTTGCCGTCGGACAGGTTGTAGGCCGCGATGAAGCCGCGCACGCCCCACTCGCCGCCGGAGATGCCGGTGATGACCTTGTCCTTGAAGACGTGCGGCGCGTTGGTGTTGACGGCGCCGAGCTTCGGGTCCCCGTTCTTGGTCTGCCAGACCACCTTGCCGGTCTTCGCGTCGAGCGCGACCAGCATCGAGTCGGCCTGCTGCAGGATGACCTTGCCCTCGGCATAGGCCAGGCCGCGGTTGACGGTGTCGCAGCACATCTGCGGGATCACGGCCGGGTCCTGCTTCGGCTCGTACTTCCACTTGATCTTCTGCGTGTCCAGGTCGATCGCGAACACCTTGTTCGGGAACGGCGAGTGCAGGTACATCGTCCCGTCGATCACCAGCGGCGAGCCCTCGTGGCCGCGCAGCACGCCGGTCGAGAAGGTCCACGCGACCTGCATCTTGCCGACGTTGCCCTTGTTGATCTGGTTGAGCTTGCTGTAGCGCTGGTTGTACATGTCGCCAGCCTGCATCGCCCAGTTCTTCGGGTTGGCGATGTTCTTCTCGACGTCGGCATTCGCCAGCGCGAGGGTCGGCAACAGCATCAACGCCGCCGCCAGGGGACGCAGACCCCGCGGGGTCGCGCGAAAACTCGTCATGTCCGTCTCCTGCGATGAATTTGAACGATCCGGCCCCGGCACCCGGGGCCCCACGGTCTCTTCTCTTCTCACCCGGCGGTGGATCGCGCCACCGCCCACCCGCCCGCCACGCCGGCCCAACACCGCCGCGGCGAACGGCCGCTGTTCCCCGGCGGCTTCAGTTGGCCGCGAACGGGTGGGCTGCGGAGCCCTTCTTCGCCACCACCTCGGCTGCGCTCGGCTCGCGCGCGACGGCACGCTTCAGCGCCTCCTTGGTGGCCTGGTAGTTGTAGTCCTGGATCTTCTTGTCGTCCTCGGCCAGCCAGTGAATGAACACGCCGACGCTGACGAACAGGTCATCGGCCTCGTCGGCCGGGATGGTGCCGTCCTCCACGCAGTCGGCCACCGCCATCGCGACCGCGCGCTGCGCCGGGCCGAACATCTGGACGGCCTGCTTGGCGCCCTTGATGGTGACCTTGTTGAACATCACGGTCGCCGGCTTCGTCAGCAGGTTGGGCGCCACCACCGCGAGCAGCGACGTGAAGCCATCCTTGTTGTTGGTCAGCGCGTTCGCGAAGGCGGCCTCCGCGGGCGTGCCGCGCGGGCCGATGATCAGGTCGATGTGCGCCACCTCGTTGCCGTCTCCCACCAGGGACTCGCCCACCAGCATGCGGTCGATCTTTGCCATGGATTCCTCTTTCGTGTCGAAGTGTGTTCTCTGCGTCGTTCGCGGCGCCGGGACAGCCCCCGCGCGCAGGTCGACGGGCTACATATTCCATGCCAGAAGGACCCCCGAACAAACACCGAGTCACAGCCTGTCAACCGCGCGGAACGGGCCGCGCGCCACGGGGTTACAGGCTGGCCGCGGCCAGCGGCGCGGCGCCCGCGCACTGCTCGCACCAGAGCCCGGCGAAGGCCGTCGCGACGACCAGGTCCGCGCTCGTCCCCGGGTTCACCCCGAGCCGCTTCAGCGCCTCGTCCCAGGCCACCCACGCGGGCGTGGCCTCGTGCAGGCGCCCGCCGCGCAGGGCCTCGCGGTGGCCCTGCGCGGCCACCATGACAGACTGCGCCACCGCCTCGCCGTGCTTTCGAACAATGTGTGAATCCGGCCCGCCAGCCAGCAGTTCGACATAGGCGCACAACGTCGCGGCGCGCGCCGCGGCCGCCGGCCCGGCCCCGGTCCGCGCGGCCGCGCGCAGGCCATCGCGGAAGGCCGGCAGCCCCAGGTCGAAGACGGGCGCGAAGTCGCCGGCCCAGGCCTCGGCGATGCGGTCGCGCTGCGCCGCCAGCGCCATCGCCTCGCGCAGCGTGGTGGTCGGTGCCGAGCGCACGTCCTCGGCCGGGGCCTCGCCGAGGCCACCGGGGTTGGCGGCGGCGATCGCACGGAAGGCCTGCACCGCGTCGTCGCGGGTGCTGGCCTGCAGCACGCAGACGACGGCGGCGCGCAGCGCACGGGCGGCGGCCTCGGCCGCGTCGGCCGCCCCTGCACCGGCAGCAGCGCCTGCCACGGCCTCAGCCCGCGCGGCCACCGGCACGGCCTGCATCGCGGCCGCCAGCGGCGCGCCGAGCAGCACGATGCCCAGGTTGGTGTTGCAGCCGGCCACCGCCAGGCTGGCGCGCGTCGCGCCTTCGATGCGTTCGCCCAGCGTCGCGCCGGCGCGCAGCAACGCGGGGGCGGCCGCGGCGGCGGCCGCGACGAACTGCGCCGCCTGCATGCCATGTCCGGCCGACGCGCGGCTCACATTGCCCGCCTTGCGCACCGCCACGTCGAGCGTGCAGGCCGCCAGCCAGGCCTGCTGCGCGGGCGTGTCGGCGGCGCCGGGCCGCGGCCCGGCCGACGCGAGCGACGCGGCATCGGCCGCCGCCGGCGTTCCGCCCGCCGCTGCAGCCGCCGCAACCGCTGCGGGCGGCAGCGCCGGCGGCCGCCGGGACGGCTCAGGCACGGCGCAGCCCGCGGCGGCCGCCGACGCGGCGCTGCAGCAGGTCGTCGACCAGCCAGGGCGCCACCGGCACCCGGCAGGCGCGCTGCAGGCCCTGCCAGGCCGCGACGCCGTTGACCTCGATCACCACCGGCCCGCTCTCTGCGGGCATCAGGTCCACGCCCGCGTAGTCCAGCCCCAGCGCCGCGGCGGCGGCCTCCGCGCAACGGGCCAGCGCCGGCCCCTCGCCCGCGTCCAGCGGCTGCGCGCGCACGCGCGCGCCCTGGGCCACGTTGTGGATCCAGCCCCGGCCCTGGCGCCGCATCGCGGCCCGGGCCCGTCCGCCGACCACCAGCACGCGCCAGTCGAAGCCGGGCCGGTCGGCCGGCGGCGGCAGCAGCCGCTGCAGGTAGGCCACCTGGCC
Organism: Pseudideonella sakaiensis; assembly: GCF_001293525.1. GTDB lineage: Bacteria > Pseudomonadota > Gammaproteobacteria > Burkholderiales > Burkholderiaceae_C > Ideonella_A > Ideonella_A sakaiensis. The sequence continues at coordinate 63,364 of NZ_BBYR01000003.1, forward strand.
ATAGGCGCCGTCCAGCGGGGGCAGCGGCACATGGGCGCCATCGACCCACCCGACGCGCAGCAGCCCCTTGCCCTGCGAGCCGAACAGCGGCTTCAGCACCAGCGCGCGGCCGGCCGCGCTCTCGCGCATCACCAGGCGCTGCGCCAGTTCCGGCGATTCCAGCGCCCAGCACGCCGGCGTCGGGATGCCGGCCTGGTGCAGCAGCAGGCTGGTCATCGCCTTGTCCACGCTGCGCTCGATCGCGCGCGCGTCGTTGTAGACCGGCACCCCGAGCGCCGCCAGCGCATGCAGCACGCCCAGCCGCCGCGTCACCTGCTCGAAGCTGCCGCCGGCGATGCCGCGCACCAGCACCGCGTCGGGCAGCGCGCGGCCCCAGCCGGGCAGCAGCAGGCCGTGGTCGGCCACCGTGGTGTCGATGCGAACGTCGGCCAGGTCCAGGCAGCGGCCTTCCGCGCCCCGCGCGCGCAGCGCCTGCTGCAGCTGGCGGGTGTGCCAGCCGCTCTCGTCGGTCATGATCGCGACGCGCAGGCCCTCGCCGCACGCGCGCATCACGCGCCTCCCCACAGCCGCTGCAGCAGCGCCATCTCGAGGCCGCCGGCATGCCAGGTGCGGCCGCTGCCGAGGTGGCTGACCCAGACCTCGGCCGGCGCGAACAGCGCGCCGTCGAGCTGGTAGAAGTCGTGGCCGGCTGCGGCGAAGAGCTCGGCGAAGCCGCGGCCGTGGTCGCGCGAGTTGGCCGAGGGCAGGTCGCGCGCCAGTGCCTCGGCCGCGTCGGCGCTGCCGCCGACGACCAGGTGCACCTGGCCGCCGTAGAGGATGGCGTCGTTGGTGCGGCCCATCGCGTCGACCGGGTCGGCGCCGGGCGCGGGCAGCGGCGCGGCGGCACTGCCCTCGACGATGTCGTGCAGCGCGAAGCCGAGCGCGTGCGCGCGGTGCAGCGCCACCTCGAGCACCCGCGCCACCACCTGCGTGGTGCCGGCCAGGCTGGCGGTCGGCGTCAGCACCAGGCCGAGGGCCGGCGGCGCGAGCCCGCAGTCGCGCAGCAGCTTGTCGACGATCACCGACGGCGGCACGCGGTCGACCTCCATCACCAGCACGCCGCGCGGCGCCGTGTCGCGGTAGCCCAGCTCGCCGAACAGCGCCTCCTTGGCCGCCAGCGCGCGCGCCGGGCCCGAGCCGAGCGCGAAGAACTTGCGGCCGCCGGTCTCCTCCTTGCTGGCGGCCAGGCTCCAGCCGGCGTACTGGCTGGCCAGGCAGGCCAGCACCGGTTGCGAGCTGCGCACCTCCAGCCAGGTCGGCCAGCCGTGGCGCTCGCCGGCGCGCAGCCGCACCTCGCCGAGCCCGCCGAGGCAGATCTCGGCCACGCGGAGGCCCGCCTCGATGCCGCCGGGCACGCCGATGCCGGCATCGACGGTGGTGACGCCACGCTCGTCGCGCGACACCGCGACGCGCAGCCGCGCAGCCTCGGCGCAGAGCGCGTCGAACAGGGGGGCCGCGCCGCCGTTCACGCTGGGGCGGTCGGCGGTGGGGGCAGGAACATCGCTCATGCGCAGGGCCTCGGGCGGGGGATCGGTGAAGACAGGACGACCGGGCGCCGATCCTCCCAGCGGTCCGCGAGCAGCGCGGCGGCGTCGGCCAGCCCGCGCTCCAGCGCCTCGTCGTCGGCCGCGCGCAGGCCGATCGAGCAGACGGGTTCGCCGGCGCGCAGCCGCGCGCCGGGCGCCGGCCGGTCGTGCAGGCGCAGCGCGCCGGGCAGCGGTGCGAGCAGGCGGGCATCCAGGCTGCCCGCGGCCGGCGCGTACCAGGTGTCGATGCCCTGCAGCCCCGACATTGCCGGCGGCGGCGACGACGGCAGCCGGCCGGCACAGGCCCGGGCGTGCGCGGCCAGCAGGCCATCGGGCCACGCGGCGTCGTGCAGCTGCATCGTGGCCGACGGGCGCGGGTTGATCTCCAGCCAGTGCGCGCGGCCGCCGTGGTCGATGAAGTCCAGGCTCAGCAGGCCGCGCAGGCCGAAGGCGGGCACCAGCGCGTCGAGCGCGGCGCGCGCCTGGGCGGCCAGCGCCGGCGCGTCGACCGGGCCGCGGGCGCCGCGGTACAGGAAGGGCCGGTCGGCCGTCGGCTGCAGCGCGAGCCGGTTCAGCGCAACGAGGTGGGCACGCCGGCCGTCGGCGAGCGCGAGCGCGGACATCGGCCGGCCGGACAGCTCCTGCTGCCAGTAGACCCCGGCCTCGGCCTCGGCTTCCGATGCCTCGCCGCTGCGCTGCCCGGTCCTGGCGTCGGCGTCGGCATCGGTCCTGGCCCCGGGATCGCACCCCTGGGCGCCCCGCGGCAGGTTCGCAGCCCCCGTGCGGGCCGGCACCGGCGTCGCGCCCTCGCGCCAGACGCCGTCGCCGCCGCAGGACGCCGCGCACTTGCGCAACCAGCCCGTCGCGGACGCTGGCCGCTGCCAGGCCACCGCCGGGTGCGCCAGCCCCGCCCGGTCCAGCGCCGCGAAGAAGCGTTGCGGCGC
>NZ_BBYR01000004.1 GCF_001293525.1 Pseudideonella sakaiensis
GTGGTGGCCGGCGAGGTGCGCACGCTGGCCCAGCGCAGCGCCGAGGCCGCGAAGGAGATCAAGGCGCTGATCCATCGCAGCGTCGAGCAGGTGGAGCAGGGCACCGCGCTGGTCGACCAGGCCGGCAAGACCATGGGCGAGATCGTCGGCTCGATCCAGCGCGTCAGCGACATCGTCGCGGAGATCACCTCCGCGAGCGCCGAGCAGAGCTCGGGCGTGGAGCAGGTCGGCGAGGCGGTCAGCCAGATGGACCAGGCCACGCAGCAGAACGCGGCGCTGGTGGAGGAAAGCGCGGCCGCGGCCGAGAGCCTGCGGCTGCAGGCCCAGCAGCTGGTGCAGGCGGTGTCGGTGTTCAGGCTGGCCGGCGGCGCGGCCGCGGGCCGTCCGGCCGAGGCCACCGCTGCGGGAGGCGGCGCCGGCGTGGGCGCTGCGCCGGCCGCGCGCGTCGCCGTCGCGCCGCGACCGACCGCCGCGGCCGCCCGTGCGCGGACGGGGGTCCGCGCCGCCGCAGCGCGCCCGGCGTCGCGGCCGGCTCCGGCAGCGGCTGCAGCGGCGGCCGGTGCAGCGCCGGCGCCGGCTGCGTCGCCGGCGCCGGCCGCCGCCGCGGCGCCGGCCGACGAGGAGTGGACCCACTTCTGACCGCGCCCCGACCAGGCCGGCCGGGGCCGCGTCAGGCGGCCGCGGCCGGCAGGCCGAACAGGCGGTCGAAACCCCAGTTGAAGGCAAAGGTGTAGACGAGGAAGAACACCAGCAGCGCCGCGTCGAACAGCAGCGCCTCCCACAGGCCGATGTCCAGCCACCACGCGATCAGCGGCACGAGCAGCGCCGCCAGCCCGCCTTCGAAGCCGATCGCGTGCGCGACGCGGCGCGCCAGCGAACGACCGCGCCGCGCCTGGCGCGACTCCCAGGCCTCGAAGGCGGTGTTGTAGGCCAGGTTCCACAGCACCGCGACCACCGAGGTGGCGACCGCCAGCGCCGTCGAGGTGGCGGCGCCGGCGCCCGACAGCGCGGCCAGGCCCAGGCTGGCAAAGACGATGGCCAGGCCCTCGTAGAGCCCGATGTAGACGATTTTTCGCGCGATGCCTTGCATGGGGCGAGACTCTAGCGGCCGGTCACTGAAAGAAAAAGTCAGCTTCCTTCAGTTTGGCTGATAGATTGGCGGATGGCCTTCACCTCCGACACCGTCGCGCTCTTCCTGGCCGTGCTCGACCACGGCTCCTTCTCGGCCGCCGCCCGCGCGCTCGGCCGCGTGCCCTCTGCCGTCAGCATGGCGGTGGCGAACCTGGAGGCCGAGCTCGGGCTGGCGTTGTTCGACCGGCAGGGCCGCGAGCCGCGGCCGACCGCCGCCGCGCGCGCGCTCGAGCCGCAGGCGCGCCAGCTCGCGGCCCAGCAGGCGGCGCTGACGGCCCATGCGCTGGCGCTGACGCTGGGCCTCGAGCAGCGCCTGAGCCTGGCGATCGCGCCCGAGCTGCTGAGCGCGCCCTGGACCGCGCCGCTGGCCGCGCTGGCGCGCGCCCATCCGCTGCTCGACGTGGAGGTGCTCGCGGCGCCGCAGGCCGATGCGCTGGCGATGCTGCACACCGGCCGTGCGCAGCTCGCGCTGGTCTTCGAGCGGCCGCGGCTGGATGGACGCGAGGGGTTCCGCGAGGTCGGGCGCGAGACGCTGGTGGCGGTGGTCGCACCCGGGCACCCGCTGCTGGGCGCCGGCGCACCGCCCGAAGGGCCCGGCGAAGCCGAGCTGCAGGCCGCGCGGCAGATCGTCGTCGCCGGCCGGGACGCGGGCGTGGCCGACCCGCGCCTCATCTTCGCGCGCCACCTCTGGCACACCGACAGCCCCGAGGCGGCCTGCGCGCTGCTCGAGGCCGGCCTGGGCTGGGGCTGGCTGCCGCGCGGCCTGGTGCGCGAGCGCCTCGCCGCGGGGCGGCTGCGCGAGCTGCCGCTGCAGACGCTCAGCAACGCGATGACGCTCTGGGTCGACGTGGTCTGGTCGCGCGAGCGCCCGCTCGGGCTGGGGGCGCGGCAGCTGATCGAGGGGATGGTGGCGGCGGGGACGGGTGCCGACGCTCCCGGTGCGATGCCGGACGGGGGGGCCAGCCGCTGACGCGGAGGGGCTGCCGCGCGCGTCGGGTTCGTCCCGGCGCCGGCGCGGGGCCGTGCCGCGGATCAGGCGGCAGTCGGCCCGGCGGCAGCGTCCTCCGGCACCAGCCCGCGCACCCGGCCGAACAGCCGCGCGAGGCCGTGCAGCGCGTCGAGGTTCGGCGTGGGCACGCCGACGCGGCCGGCGATCTCGCGCACCGCGGCGACCAGCGCGTCGAGCTCGAGCGGCCGGCCGGCGTCGACGTCCTGCAGCATCGAGGTGCGGATCGGGCCGAGGCGGGCGGTCAGCGCGTGGCGGTCCTCGGCGCTCTGCGCGATCGGGCAGCCGATGCGCGCGCCGACGGCGGCGGCCTCGTCCATCGCGGCGGAGCAGAAGCGGCGCACCAGCGGGTCGGCGAGCACGCGGTCGAGGGTGGCGCCGGTGATCGCACTGACCGGGTTCATGGTCATGTTGCCCCAGAGCTTGTACCAGACGTCCTGGCGCACGTCGTCCGACACGGTGAGCTCGAAGCCGGCCTCGCGCAGCAGTGCGCCGACGGCCTCGGCACGCGCGCTGCGGCCGCCGGACGGCTCGCCGATGATCAGCCCGCGCCCCATGCGGTGCGCGACGAGACCGGGCTCCGGCGTCGTGGTGCTGGCGTGCACGACGGCGCCGAGCACGCTGTCGAGCGGGATCGCCGCGCCGATGCGCCCGCCCGGGTCGACGCTGGCCAGCGGCGCCTCGAAGCCGGGCCGCCCCGCGCAGAACCACCAGGGCACGCCGTTCATCGCGGGCAGCACGAGGCCGCCGTCGGCGCGCAGTGCGGCGACCTGGGGCGCGACGGCGGCGAGCGCCGGGCCCTTCACCGCGACGATGACGAGGTCGTGCCGGCCGAGGGCCGCGGGGTCGTCCGCAGCGGCGGCCACGGGGGCCCGCAGCGGGCCATCGGCGCCGTCGAGGCGCCAGCCGTGGTGACGCAGCGCCTGCAGCGTGGCGCCGCGCGCGAGCGCAGCGACGGGCACGCCCGCCGCCGCGAGGCGCGTGCCGAGGAAGCCGCCGATGGCGCCGGCGCCGACGATGCAGACCTTCATGTCCTTCCTTTCGTGACGACGCGGCCGACCCTGGAGAGCGCCCCCAGGGCCGGGCGCTGCCCGTCCCGCCCCCCGCGGGGGTCAAGAAAACTTGGGGCGGCCCGGCGTTTTCTTGAGAGCGCCCCCAGGGCCGGACGCTGCCCGTCCCGCCCCCCGCGGGGGACAAGAAAACTTGGGGCGGCCCGGCGTTTTCTTGTGAGAAGGGCGATTGCACCACGGCCGGTGGCGGTGCGGGCCTGCCCTAGCATCGGTGGATGAACGATCTTCCCCGTCCTGCCGGCGTCGAGCCGGATGCCCTGTCGTCGGCGTCGGCTCCTGCGTGGGGCGCCGGCCCGGGTGCGACGCCTTCGGCGCGCGGCCCGCAGCGCATCGTCTGCCTGACCGAGGAGACGACCGAGTGGCTCTACCTGCTGGGCGAGGAGCGCCGCATCGTGGGCATCTCGGGCTACACGGTGCGGCCGCGGCGCGCGCGCGAGGAGAAGCCGCGGGTGTCGGCCTTCCTGGACGGGAAGATCGACCGCATCGTGGCGCTGGAGCCGGACCTGGTGATCGGCTTCTCGGACATGCAGGCGGCGCTGGCGGACAAGCTGATCCGCGCGGGGCTGGACGTGTGGATCACGAACCAGCGCAGCGTGGCGCAGATCCTGGAGACGCTGCGCCGGGTGGCGGCGCTGGTCGATGCGACGCCGCGCGCGGAGGCCTGGATCGCGCAGCGGCAGGCGGAGTGGGCGGCGATGGCGGCACGGACGGCGGCCTGGCCGCGGCGTCCGCGGGTCTACTTCGAGGAGTGGGACGAGCCGATGATCAGCGCGATCCGCTGGGTGTCGGAGCTGGTGGGGCTGGCGGGGGGCGACGATGTGTTCCCGGAGCTGGCGCGGCAGGCGGCGGGGCGGGACCGGGTGATCGGGGATCCGCTGGAGCCGGTGCGGCGCGCGCCGGAAGTGGTGGTGGGGTCCTGGTGCGGGAAGAAGTTCCGGCCGGAGCGGGTGGCGGCGCGGCCGGGCTGGTCGGCGATGCCGGCGGTGCGCGACGGGCAACTGAACGAGATCAAGTCCTGCGACATCCTGCAGCCGGGGCCGGCGGCGCTGACGGACGGGCTGGCGCAGTTGCATCGGGTGATGCGGGGGTGGGTGGAGGGGCGGGGCGGCGGGGCTTGAGCCTGTCCGCGGGTCTCCTGTCGGGACACTTGGCTCAATACATCGGCGGCGGCAGCCGCAGCCAGCGGAGGTCGGGCGGTCGGGGCACGCCGTCAGGCCTGCGCTGGGTTGCGCGCAGGTGACCGGATCGCCCAGTTCACGAGCGCGACGCCGTGGACGCGCTCCCGCCTCCGCTGCCCGTGGACGATACGAAGGGCGTCGTAACCGTCGTCGGGTTGGTCGGATTCACGGGGGGCTGCGTCTGTGCGGGTGCTGCCGCAGGCCCCGCCGCGGGCGCCTGCAGCGGGATGCCTGCCGCCAGTGCCGCGGCATCGACGGCCGCCACTTGCTCGGAAGGCACCGCGGCGTACAGGCTGGCGCTGATGGCGGCCGGTGGCAGCGTGGCGGCCTGCATCACCGCAATCGCCTGGGCAGGCGGCACGCCCTGGTTCACCAGCGCCAGCGCCAGCGAATCGGCCGTGGCGCCGGCGTTCACCAACACCCGGGCCACGTCGCCCAGGTGCTCGACCACGCCGATCTGCACCACATCGCGCACCACGCTGTTGGCCAGCGAGGCATCCACCTGCAGGGGCGCGCCCGCGGGGCTGAGCAGCAAGGGCAGGGTGGGACCGAAGACGCCCATCGACATGAGCAGGGAATTGAGCGAGGCCTTGGCCGTGGGATCGGTGGTGACGGCGTGGAGCGCCTTGACCACGGTGCCCGGTGGCACCTCGGCCGCGCGCAGCACCATCAACATCACCTCCGGCGCAATGCCGTTGGCCGCCAGCGCCTGGGCCACCGCCTGCGGCGTGGCACCCTGGCGCAGCAGCTCGGCCACGGCCTCGCCGACGAGCCTGTCGCCATTGGGCCGGCTGGCTGCTATCAGGGTCTCCATCTGCGCCGGCGACGGTGGGGTGGCCTGCCCCATGGCTGTGATCACGCGGCCGAAAGCACCGCGCCCGCCAGCCACTTCACACCCTGTGCCATGCGATTCACTCCCTGGAAGCCGACCGCGAAGCTTGCCTGCACGGTGTAGCCTCCGAGTCCTTCAATGGGTGGATGGCGCAGGCGCCGTGAGCGCCAGCGGGGCCTTCACGACCCGGCGGGCCCGATGTGTCGCGCCCCGGTTACGGAGCTTGAAAGGGCTGGCATCCATCGAAGGAAGCTGCGCCTGGAGCGCCGACTTACGGAATGTCGCGCACCTCGGCGAGTTCGTCGGCCGGGACGGCCGTGTCGCCGAGGGCCACCCACGGGCGCCCAGCGCGCAAAGCCTCGCACTGCGCAGCAAAGCGGCCCAGCACCTGGTCGGCCGCCAGGTTCGCCTCGGCATACGCGCGGGCGGCGGCGCCCAGGCTGGCGCGGCGCGGTGCGTCGTTGACCAGCTGCTCCAGCGCGTCGGCCAGGGCCGCGGCGCTGCCCGGCGCGCTGAGCATGCCGCAGCGCGACACCACCTCGGCCACCTCGCTGCCGGGCTTGGCGGTGCTCACCACCGCGCGCCCGCTGCTGAGCATGGTGGTCAGCTTGGAGGGCATCACCAGGTCGGCCACGTCGGGGTCCTGCGGGAGCAGGTGGATGTCCGCCAGCCCCATCAGCTCCGGCACCCGCTCGCGCGGCTGCAGCGGCAGCATGCGCACGTTGGCCAGGTCGGCCGTGGCCTGCTGCAGCGTTGGCTGCATCACCCCGTTGCCGCAGATCACGAACATCAGCTGCGGGCAGCGCACCGCCAGCAGCCGGGCCGCCTCGGCCACCAGGAGCAGGCCCTGCTTGGCGCCCAGGGTGCCGGAGAACAAGGCCACCACCCGGCCATCGTCCAGCCCCAGCTCGCGCCGGTAGTCGCTGGGGCGGCTCAGGGGCTGCACGGCCGAGACGTCCACCCAATTGGGGAAGAAACGCACGCGATCGTGCGCCACGCCCTTCTGCAGCGCGCGCTGCACCATCCTGTGCGAGATGCTCGACACCACGTCGAACCGCCGCAACAGCCAGCGCTCCAGCCCCGTCACCCAGCGGCGCGCCAGCGCACCGCGCAGCAGGCCGGTGTCGAAGGCCACGTCCACCTCGTAGTCCTGCAGGTGCAGCCAAGCCGGCGCCCCGGCCAGCCGCGCCGCCAGCAAGGCTCCGGGCGTGCAGGCAAAGGCCGGTGCACACACCCACACCACGTCGGGCCGCCACAGCGCCTGGCGCAGCACCACCGGCAGCGAGGCCAGCGCGAAGCTCAGCTGGTGCAGCACCCGCGCGCTGCCGGTCGGCCGGGCCGGAATCCACAGTGGGCAGCGCCACACCCGTGCCTCCTGCATGTCATGCTGCCGCCAGCGCCAGGCGCTGTGGCCGGCACCCACCCGCCACTCGGGGTAGTAGGGTGGTGCGCAGACCACCCGCACCTCGTGCCCCTGCGCGGCCAGCCAGGACGACAACTCGCCGGTGACCTTGCCGATGCCCGTGGGCTCGGGCGCGAAGTTGATGCCGTACAGAAGAAACTTCACTGCAACTGCCTGGTTGAACGCGCGAGCCTGGAATCCCGCCGGCCGTGCCGGCGGCGTTGGGCAGGGCGGTGCAAGACCCGACGGCCCTGCCGCGCGGCAGCGCAGGGGTCGCATGCGCTGTGCCTGGTGTGGCGCGTACCCCTGGAGCGCGGGGCGCGTTTCAAGCGACGGCCTGGTTCGTCATCAAAGTGCCGAGCCGCCGAAGGTCACGTTCGGTGACGGGCGGGGCCCGTCGGCGTCTTGCGCGACGTCAGCGTGCAGGATGAGCGGGGGCACTGCAGCCGCCGCCGGTCACCACCAAGGCCGCGCTCACGGCCAGGCGCACGACGCTGCGCGCCCCGCGTCGGGGCATCCGTGAGTGCACGATCCTTGCTGACGTCGTCCCGATATCCGGCCCGCATCGAGGCTGGAGCTGTTGACGGAGGGATGCATGCGCGGCTTCTTTTCACACCTTGCGTCCGTGCTCGTGGGCCTGTTGTTGCTGGGCGCTGCGGCAGGGCCGGCCCATGCCCAGTTCGTCACACAGGGGCAGGTGACCGCTGCCCAGCAAGCGGCACTCAGTGCGGCCCGCACCGCCGCCTCCTTTGCCGCGGCGGCTGCCAGCTACCGCCAGATCGCCGCCCAGTTCGCGGCCCGTGCCGCGCAGGCCACCAACCGCGTCGCCCGCGCCGTGCTGCAGGGCCAGGCCAACGCCTGGAACAGTGCGGCCAACGCCGCGCAGGCCGCCGCCAACTACTGGTCCGGCGTGGCCGATCGGGCTCAGGCCGCGTACCAGGCCTTGCTGCGCCGCTTCCAGACCACCACGTGCCGTCTGCTGCCGCAGCTGCCGCTGTGCTCGGTGAGCCGCAACTGAGCCAGGCGGCCCGGTCTTCGCCGTCCTCGCGCCCCGCGCCGCCCGCGGGCGGCAGCCCTCATGGCCTCCGAGCGTCATGAGCCGCGTGCCAGGGACGTCCCCCCGAGCCTTGCTGGCCGATGACGACCCCCAGGAATCGCCGCTCTCCTGGCTCATCGTCGCGCTGGCCCTGCTGATCGCCTTCGCGCCGCTGCCGCTCGGCAGCAACCGCCCCTGGGCCGTCGCGCTGCTGGCCTTCGGCAGCGGTGGTCTGTTGCTTGTCAGCTGGGTGGTGCTGCTGTGGCGCGGCCAGTCGCCCCTGGCCTGCCTGGCGCCGGCGCGGATTCCCTTGGCCGCTCTCGCGGCCTATGCCGTGCTGGTGGCGGCGCAGTGGGAGGGGGGCGCCGAGGGGTCGTGGCTCTACAGTGCGGCGCCGCACCAGACGCGGCACTACCTGCTGCGCACCTTGGTCTATGCCAGCGTGTTCGCCAACGTGCTGCTGATCGTGCGCTCGCCCCGCGACATCCGGCTCTTGTCCATCGTGCTCGTCGCCTCGGGGGGCCTGCAGGCGCTGCTGGCCATCTACTGGCTTGCGGTCGGTGCGCAGTACCAGTTCATGTTCGAAGACATTCGCCATGGCACCCAGGCCACCGGCACTTTCGTCAACCGCAACCACCTCGCCGGCTACCTCTGCCTGACCCTGGCCGCCGGCATCGGGCTGCTGCTGGGCGCCATCGACACCAGCGCGCAGGAGCCGCGCCGCTGGCGTGACCACCTCATCAACCTGCTCAGGTTCGCCCTCAGCCCCCGCATGGCGCTGCGCCTGCTGCTGCTGGTGATGGTGATCGCGCTCGTGCTCACCCGATCACGCATGGGCAACACCGCCTTCTTCAGCGCGCTGGTGGTGCTGGGCACCGTCGTGGCCATCACCGCGCCCGCGCTGCGCGGGAAGGCGCTGGTGCTGGTCGCCAGCATGGTGGTGATCGACGTCGTCGTCGTCGGCCAGTGGGTCGGCCTCGACCGCGTGCTCCAGCGCATCGACCGCACCGCCATCGCCATCGAAGACCGGCGCGGCGAGGAAACCGTGGAAAGCCGCCTCGACCCCGCGTGGTACACCTGGCCCATGGTGCAGGCGCGGCCCGTGCTCGGCTGGGGCGGCGGCAGCTACTTCGTCGCCTTTCCGCCGTTCAAGTCGCCCGACATGGTGCTCCACCAGGACTTCTTCGACCACGCGCACAACGACTATGCCGAGATCGCCGCCGACACCGGCCTGGTCGGCCTGCTGCTGCTGGCCACCGTGGTGCTGGCCACGCTGCGCCGCGCGTGGCAGCTGCTCACCGTCCGCGGCCAGCCCCTCGCCACCAAGGGTGCGGCCTATGCGGGCGTGATGGCCATCACCTGCCTGCTGCTGCACAGCCTGGTCGACTTCAACCTGCAGATCCCCGCCAATGCGCTGACCTGCTGCGTCCTGCTGGCGCTGGTGTGGGCCACGCGCCTGCAGCGCAGTGCCGCGGCCGGCGTCCGTGCCCGGCCGGCGCTGCCCGCGGGACCGGGCGCCGGCGCCAGCCCGCGCCCGAGCCTCGCGAGCCTGGCCGGCCTGCCCGACGACGCCACGGCGCCGTCGGCTGCCAGCTCGCAAGAAAGTGCCGGGCCGCCCCAGCTTGTCTCGACCCCCGCGGCGGGTGGGACGGGCACGGCCCGGCCCGCGGAAGGCTCATGAGCACGCCCGGGATTGGCGACACGGCCGGCGCGGCGAGCGCGGCCGCCGTGCCGCGCCGCCGGCGCGAACGCTCACGCGGCCCGCTCGACTGGCTGGCCCTGCTGCCGGTGCTCGCGCTCGCCGGCTTCATGGCCTGGGAAGCGCGCCGGTTCCACCAGGCCGACCTCGCGCTGCTCGAGGCCCGATGGCTGGTGGGCGCCTGGGCCAGCGGCGAGCGGCCGATGAGCCCGGCCGCCTGGCTGCGCGCCTACGATGCCACCCAGCGCGCCATCGACATCCACCCCGACGACGCCCACCTCCGCATCCAGATGGGCGCGCTCTATCGGATGGCCGCCGACCTGCCTCGGCAGCCGCCCGCGCAGCGCCAGATCTTCCTCCGCCTGGCCGCCGGCCAGTACCGCCAGGCGGTGGCCGTGCGACCGGTCGACGGCTGGGCCTGGGGCAGCCTGGCCGAACTGCTGCAGGTCACCGAGCCCGGTAGCGTGCAGGCCTGGCACGCGTGGCGTCAGGCGGAGCGCCATGCCCCACTGGAGGACCCGGTCCGCCTGTCGCTGCTGCGGGCGGCCTTCGCCGGCTGGTCGGCCGCGCCGCCCGACGTCAAGCAGTGGGTGAACGCCGTTTACGCCAGCGCCCGCCCCGCCGTCCAGCAGGAGATCGACGACACCGCCCTGGCCTGGGGCGCGCCGCAGTGGCGCGGTGTCGACCTGGCCGGCGGCGCGGCGGCGCCCGATCCGGCGGTCGAACGCTGGCTCGCTGCGGTGCAGGCCGCCGTGGAGAAGGGCCTGCCGATTCCACCGCCGCCGATGGGCCCGCCCTGACGGGGCGGGCGAGACGCACCATCCTCGAACCCGCCCGGCCCGGCACGCCGCAGCGTGATACCACCCTGGTCATGGCGCTGCCCGCGGGGAAAGGGGTGCACGCCTTCGTGCGCCAGGCCCTGTTTGCGAGCACGCTGCACCATCTGCTGCTGCCGCTACCGCCGGCACGCCAGGCCGGTGGCGGCCTGCTGAATCCGCAACCCCGTGCGGGCGGTAAGGTCCTCCAGACACTCACGCCGCCAGCGTCGCCACCCCTTGGAACTCGGGGGCCCGTCCAGTCCCCCTGACTGGAACGATTCCTGCGCGCTGTCGCGGCAAGAGCTCTTGAGGAACTTGCAGTGCGCCAACGTTTGGGCCAGACCCGTTCCCTTTCGTCGGATCGCGACCGCCCAGTCTGCGCCGCGGGTTCTGCGGCGTGCGCTGGCACCGGGGCCGATTCATGAGGATCCTGCAGGTCATCTCGAGCCTCAACCCGGATGGCGGCGGCCCGGTGGAAGGGCTTATCCAGCAGGGCAGGGAGATGACCGCCGCCGGGCACGAGGTGCACACCGTGTCGCTTGATGGACCCGGCTACCCGGTGGATGCACGCGTGCAATCGAGTGCCGTGTTCATGCTCGGCCCCCGTAAGCTGGGTTACGGTTTCACCGTCAGGCTGGAGCCCTGGCTGCGCGAGCACGGCCTGAAGTACGACGTGGTGATCGTGCATGGCATGTGGCAGTACCACGGCTATTGCGTGGCCAAGGTGGCCCGCTCCACCGGCATGCGCTACGTGATCTTTCTGCACGGCATGCTCGACCCTTGGTTTGCCAAGCGCTACCCGCTGAAGCACCTCAAGAAATGGCTGTACTGGCCCTGGGCCGAATACCGCGTGCTCAAGGGCGCCCGCTTCGTGCTGTTCACCACCGAGGAAGAGCTGCACCTGGCCCGCCAATCCTTCTGGCTCTACAAGGTGCGCGAGCGCCTGGTGGGCTCCGGCATCCGGCGGCGGGACTTCCCTGCCAGCGAGGGCAGGGCGGCGTTCTACGGCGCCTTTCCGCAATTGCAGGGCAAGCGCAACCTGCTGTTTTTGTCGCGCATCCACCCCAAGAAGGGCTGCGACCTGCTGCTGGACGCCTTTGCCCGCGTGGCCGGCCGAGACCGAAGTCGAAACCCTGCTGGGCGACCCGGCCAAGTCCAAGGCCAAGGGACAGGCTAGTGAAGATGGCCGGATACAGCGTCTATGACTACAACGAATAACCCATCTCTTGGCACCGTCGCCACCTTTGACATTTTTGAAACCCTCATCGTCCGCCCATTGGATCGACCGGACGATCTTCACTACTTCGTCCCATTCCACATAAACTCCGCGAACATCACGCAGCGCCCGGAATCTAGAAGTTGGCAGAAAGTGCGGGTTCGCGCTGAACGAGCTGCTCGAAAGAGTAATCCTCACCGCGAGATTACGCTAAGCGATATATACAAAATTATCCAAGAGATCTCAGATAACAATATTGAGATTGCTTTGGATGCGCTGATGGAAGCCGAGAAGCTTGCAGAAGTATGCGTAGCGAAACCAATAGAGGCATCTTGGCAACGATTGATGCTCGCCAGAACCGAGAATCGGGTAATTGCGTATGCGTCAGATATGTACTTGCCTATGAGAACAGTGCGAACGGTGTTGAAATGCTCACCTCAGTACAGGGATGATGACGATGTATTTTTATCGTCCGAACTGGGCTGTAGAAAAAGCGACGGGTCAATGTTCAAACATATTGCGAAGACGTTCGGATTGCCCTTTGGGAAAATGAGCCATTTGGGCGACAATAAGATGTCTGATATTTCGATTCCCCGCCAGCTCGGAGTAAATGCAGAACATTGTTCCGCTGTACGCTATCTGCGATTTGAGAAAGAGCAATCGGAAGCTAGAGTCACTACCCAACCAGGCCTAAGCTATGCGGCTATAGGGCGTGCAGTGCGACTGAGTTTGCCGGTCTCGTCGCCAGTATCTGTTAGGCAGGTAGCTTCAAGCGTCGTTGCGCCTTTGGCGTCTGCGCTAGCCCTTTTCACACTTCGAACTGCCGAGCGGCAGAAGTGCGATAAGGTGCTTTTCCTGGCGCGAGATGGGTTCATTGTTTCCGAGGTGGCAAAGGAGTTTATAAAACACGAACGCATGGCGTGTGATGCACACTACTTCTATACATCGCGAGCCGCACTTGACGAGGTAATTAACTCCGTTGATGGCAGCGAATGCGTGATCCGCTTCAAAGAGTATATTGTAGAGGAACTTGGACTGACAAGCGATTCACGAATCTTGATCCAAGACCTCGGCTGGAAAGGATCAATTCAGGCAAGGTTGCTCAAGTGTCTCCTCAAAGTGCTTGGAAAGTTCGAGGATTGCCAGCTCTTTGGAACGTACTTAGGCTTGAAGGAAGATCCCCCCGCCAAGTCCGGACAGTTCTTCGCGCTCTGTACAGATTCTCAATGGATAAACAGCTCGCTCGTCGAGGCACTGTTCTCGGCGGGCCATGCAAGCTTTGATAGCTACAAACGACAGAGAAGCGTCCGAGCGCTTCGCTTGGACGATCATGACTTGACGCTAAAGTTCTCTCATGTCCATCTTCAAGCTTCCGTTGATTATGCCTCGACTTTAACGCGTTTACTGAAAGGTCTTCTGCCGCTACACGAATCAATCCATAGTGAGCTATGTGAAATTGGATTGCTGGGCCTGGAGATCCTGCAAAGGACGCCAAGCCTATGTGAAGCTGTTGTGTATGGCGGAATCCAGCACGCAAGCAACTCGGACCACGGAAACACTACCCATCTTGGCGGCCGAATTGGCATGGTCCAGCTGGCGCAACAGCTCCTCAAGAAGGGCGCCGTTTCGTCAACCCATTGGCCGCAGGCCAGCATTCTTGTAACTATGTCAACCTTTCGTATGGGAATTGTCGGTCAAGCGGTTAACTTTGCTAGAGCTCGCCTCGCTAACCGACGTTGTTCTAGTCCGTTATCGATTGGCTTCGCCGCTAGCCAGTAACTGAACTTATCAATGCATATACGGGCCGTTGTCGGTGAGCGCCTGCTAAACGCGTTTAGCGGGCTGGCCGTCTTTGTCATATTGTCACGTCTGTACGATCCGGTTGACTTTGGCAAATGGCTTACATTACTAGTTTGCTTTCAAACAGTCTCACTTATGATTGTTCCGAGCCTGGAGCCGGAGCTCATGAGACGTCGGCTTTCTGCAGTTCATGCTCAGAAGACACGTCGAGAAGCCCTAGTGGCCTATTACCTACTCGCGATCCCGTTGCTGTCAGTCGCGGGTTATGTCTACTATCTTCTAGGCACTTGCAGTTCATGGAATTGTAGTTGGAGTGCTTTGGCGCTCGCTAGCGCGGCACTTATTCAAGGCAATATAGTCTTTGAATGTGTATACAAGGCCGAGGAACGCTTTGATGAAGTCGTCTTGATCAGAATGTTGACCACTGTTGTCGGCGCTGCATGCCGAATCGGAATCGCGCTCAGCGGTCAAGGAGTTTACTGGTTATCCCTCGCTTTCGTAGCAGAAGGAATTGTTGCTGCAGTTTTGCATGCTATCGCGGTAAAGCGCGGATATTGGAGCTATGAACCAGCACCGTTAAAGATTCCTGTTCGCAAAGCTTTGGCCGACGGACTGTCGGCGGTACGTAACTCTCTGGCGAATCTCTTCGCAATCTTTACCGTAGCCATACACCAGAGGCTTGCGATTATTCTACAAGCAAGTGTGAGCGATCCCAAGAGCGTGGCGCTTCTCAACGCGTCGATCACAATCCTGAGCTACCTTAGCATGCCGATTTCACTGTACATGAACGCCAAACAAGGCGTTATGCTGAAGATCAAGGCGTCGCCAAATAGGAAGGGGGGGGATTTTCGATACTGGTACTTGTTGGCTAAGCTTGCGAAGGCTGCTTCCGGATACGCGTGGCTGCTCGTTGTTGTTTGTTTGCTTTGCTCATCCTGGTTGATATCGCTGGTTTTGGGTGAGCGCTACAGGGGCGCGGGATTGTATCTTGCCATCCTCAGCCCTGCGCTGTACGCCATAAGTTTGGGTTCGGTTCGCTCAATTCACATTAATGCAATTGCAGCAAGTGACGTGCATTTGAAGAGCGCAGCCATTGGTATTGCAGCACTCCTCACTTCATTCCTGCTGCTGACTCCATTCGCGGAATGGTTTGGAAACATTGTGCCATACACGCTTTCTATCTCGCTGATATTTTCAGGCCTGCTGAGTAGTTATTTCATAAAGAGAATGACTTTATTCGGCCGGGTTCAGAACGTTGCATTGCGATCCGCCATCTCGTGGCGGTTCATAAAACGTGCATCCTTACACGCATTTAAGTAGTATACTGAAATGGATTACTCGCGCTACTATAAGAATTGGCATGACGGTTCCAAAGAGCACCTGTTGCAAGCCTCAAAGGAGTACGAGAAATACCTAGATCGTCTCGGACTCGCCAAGGAGGCCACGATTCTAGATATCGGATGCGGTCACGGATTTTTTGTTTCAGCTGCATTACGTCGTGGCTACTCCGAAGTCGTTGGTATCGACGAGTCTGCAGAGCAAGTTGCGACGGCAAAGGCCTACGGACTACCGTGTGATCTGGTTTCGTCCACCTCTCAGTGGCTTGAATCCCGGGCCGAACAGTTTGATGCAGTGTTCATGTTCGACGTTCTCGAACACATCCCCAAGTCGGAACAGATAAAAGTTCTGACGACAATCCATCGCGCCCTGAAAAGGACCGGAGTACTTTTCGTACGGGTCCCCAACGCGGCAGCTTTATTTAATGGGTATTTTCGTTATAACGACTGGACACACCAAGATTCTTTCGGCAACTTAAGCCTTGACTTTGTAATTCACAACGCTGGCTTCAAAAGCATCGAAGTTTGCGAAGACCACTTTGGAAAGATTCCGCTCTGGGTCCCTCGGCCGAGCGTGCAAGGTGTCCTCCGAGCCTTGTTCTACGCGACCCGAAGGCTCCAAGCGTTCGCGGAATTCGGAGCCAGAGGACTTGGGATACCGCTAACCATAAATATTGTCGCAGAAGCACGTAAGCGGCAGACCGAGAAATGAGTAACCTGCCCGGGGGCAACCCCTTCTTCTCGATTATAGTCCCTGTTTACAATGTTCTAGATTTCCTTGAGGCTGCGCTTCTCAGCGTTCGGAATCAAACATTTACTGATTTTGAGTGTATTATTGTCGACGATGGCTCAACCGATGCGTCCAGGGCCGAGGCCAAACGACTGATCGATGGTGACCTTAGGTTTTCCATTCTGGCGCAGGAGAATCAGGGCCTATCTGCCGCGCGGAACACGGGAATCAACCACTCAAGAGGCGAGGTAATATACTTCCTCGATTCTGATGACGCCATAGATTTAAGTCTCTTGGAGCGACTCAAGAACGCCTTTTCAAACGAAATAGTAGACGCCGTCTTCTTTGAGGCATCCCTCACAGGCGATGTTGCTCTAGTTTCGGCGGACAGGGAGCAATACGTTCGACCGGATTTTGGTGGGGCCCTGACACCGATCGGCGAATTTCTCTGTCGTTCAGCCAAGGAACGAAAGTTGCCGGTCCAAGCATGCTGCTATGCAATTCGTCGCAGAACATTAGGTGGTCTTAGGTTTACGAAGGGAATATTTTTCGAAGATAATGATTTCTTCTGGAAAATGACTACTTCTTGTCGGTCGATCATCTGTCTAAACGAAAAGCTGTATCTTCATAGGATTCGTGCGGGCTCAATAATGCAGAGCAAGTACGATAGACGCCACTTTGACAGTTGCAGAAGGATTGCATACGAAATTTATCGCACTCGAAATGTTCCGGATCATCTTTCGGCAGCGAAAGCGGCGCTAGAGTTTTTGTTGTATCGAATTACAGGAGATATGACATCAATACTGAGCAAGTTGCCGCTCCATGAGCGAGGCGCTCTCACACGTGCGCAAGCCGCCTACACTGTTTATATGGTGAGAGGCAGTGTCGGAGGTGTGGTGCGCCTTTTCAAGCGAATGGTACTTGCAATATTTCCTGAACTTTATCTTATCGGGCCGAGGAGCAATCGTGAAAGTTAGTGTTGTGATCTGCAACTTCAATCACGGTAAGTTTGTCGGCGAATCGATCAACTCGGTGCTTCGGCAAACACTCCCAGCGCACCAGATAATTGTGGTCGACGATGGCTCGACAGATGACTCACGCGAGATTATGAGTGAGTTTGGTTCATCGGTCCAGCCGATCTTTAAGGTTAATGGTGGGCAGAGGTCCGCTTATAACGCTGGCTACGAGGCCGTACGAGGACAGCTGGTTATTTTCTTAGATGCTGATGACTACCTGCAGCCAGAGGCCCTCGAAGAGGTTGTGCGGTGTTGGCGACCCCAATATGCGAAACTTCACTTTTTCTTGGATATCGTGGATGAGGAGTCTCGCCCACTGGGTTCTAGAACTCCGAGAGTTCTGTCGGCGGGTGACTTTGGTATGTCCGCTAGGCAGTTTGGGTATATGCACAACTCCGCGCCCGCCTCTGGCAATGTTTATAGTGTCGAGAAAATTAGGCCCCTATTCCCACTTCCAGTTAGCGATAGAGGTGACAGGCATGGAGCAGATTTCTTTCTGATTTATGGCTCTGCGCTTCTCGGCTCTATCGGTAAGATTGCAGCTTCCTTGGGCCGCTATCGCGTAGTCGGTGCCAATAGGATGGAGGCTGTTTTCTTCGGAAATGCGGCCCGCAGTTCGAATGAGCCGGTGCGCCAATTGGCCCGGGAGGCGGAGTTTATAGACTGGGTACAAGCGAGACTTCAATTGGACCTAAGTCTCGATCATCGAATGCTCGGCGCTTCAGTTTCCAAGCTGGTAATTGGGGGCCTTGGTCTGGCTGGCGAACTGAGGGGCGAGCGGCTACCAACTTTACTAACAGAGTTGGGCCGTTTGGCAAGAGCATTGGCAATGGATCGAGACCGTGCGCCATTGGATAAGCTGGCAATGTTTGCATGGGCCTTGATCGTAGCCATCCTCCCGCCAAGTAAACTCCGGATCAAAGTTATTAGAGCTGGTTGCAATCAAGCTTCACGGTGATTGCGTCTATCTAAGGAGTCGGCCCTGCAATTCGCCCGCAGCCCGCATGAGTGCTCACTTTCCGGCGCGGATCTTGCTGCGCTGATCCCTTGACTTCGATACTCCAGAGGCCCGATTTCTGAGGGATTTGCCGCATGTCGACCCCCGACTTCTTCCGCTGCCGGCTGGACCAGATGATCGACTTGCGGCACCCGTTGGCGGTGGCTCTATGCCAGTTCGTGTGGAACCAAGCCTGTCACCGCGCCGCACCCGGGCTGAACGGATGAGCCGGCAGGTGCGTGAGCTTGGACATGCGCAGGTAGGCGATGGCGATGAAGTTGGCCGGGGTGCGGAAGCCCCGGGCGGCGCGCTTGGCCTGCTGCAGCAGGCCGTTCATCGCTTCGACGTAGGCGTTGCTGCGGTGCTCGACCATCCCGCGCGCGGTGGCCTCGAAGCGGTCCTTGATCGTGCTGGCCAGCTTCTTGA
>NZ_BBYR01000005.1 GCF_001293525.1 Pseudideonella sakaiensis
GCACGAAAAGTACGACTACCCCGTGTGCCGCCTCTGTGGCGGTAGTGGCCTGCCGCAACACCCCGTTGTGGTGGCCCGGAAGCCTCCGGCCCTGTGCACCGCGTTCGTCCGCCCGTCGGCCGACGTGGTCGTCCCGATGCCCCAACCGCTGCCCCTGGCTGCGTGAGGAGCGGATGGACAAGCACCTGTGGCTGAGCCTGCTGCGTCTTGTCGACGAGGGCAGCGCTGAAGAGCTTCAGACGAAGAAGGAAGAACTCCTTCAGAGCCTGGAGCGGCTGCGGATCACTCGCGGCCCTGTCCGCAGCGATGTCCTGCGGGTCGTGCGCCTGATCGACGAGGAACTCGTGTCCCGTCTTCATCTGGAGCAACGGCGCAAAGGACGTCGTTAGCGGAAGGTTCGAGGCGCCTCGCGAGGGCCTGCTTGTCGGGACGATCGAACAGGATCGCCCACATGTAGGCCCGCTCGAGCGCTTCGCGCCCGCCATCGATGACTTCAAGAGTCTGGCCTGAACGATCCATCGTGATGGCTTCCTGTGAACGCCGGCTTGCCGGCTCGTTCATGCTACCCCACGGGGACGCTTCGTCCCCTGCGGCCGGCTCGTCTCCGTGGACATCCAACGGAGCGAACCATGCATCAGCAATTGCCCAGCATCGGCCCCATCCACGGCCAGCTCGCCGCCCCGGTTCCACCGGATCGTCACGAGTTGGCCGAGGAGATGGCCTGGGTGCACCTGTACCGCGCCGTGCGCCAGCCTCCCGGCGCCGCGGAAGTGGTCAAGTACCTCAACAGCAACCCTGAAGCCAGGAGCCGCCACGAGGCGCTTTACCTGATCGCCTGCGAGACCTTGCACGCCAAGGTCCTAGCCGACGAACAGAGCGAGCGCACCGTTGCTGCGTTCCGCGCGATCTTCATGACCGCGCCCATCCATGTCCTGCAGCTGGCGACGGCCCTCGTCGTCGCCATTCCCAGGATCTTCTCCGGCAAGTCCACCGTCGACCCGAAGGCCTCCAGGCCCAAGGCCGGCGCCTCGCGTGCCAAGGCACGCGTGGACGTGCTCGCGAAGCATCCGGAGGTCGCCGAGGTGATCACCGGGTTCGCCGCATCGCCGAGCACGGCGCCTGTGACTCCGGAAGCGCCGGCTGCCCCCGAGGCTCCTGCCTCACGCGGCGGCCAGGCAGCGTGACACCTCGTTGTCGATGAGCCACGCCAGGATCTCGTACTCACGGGACTCCTCGGCGTAGTAGGCCTTGCACTGCGCAACGTACAGCGCCAGGCCGTCGAGCGTTCGAACGCCATCCACCGGGAAACCGGTGATGCGTTCGAGCCGCTCGGCCTCCTTGCGGGTCAGCCTGATGGCATTGCCCAACCTCAGCATCTTCGTCCTCTCGCGAACCTGCCTCCGTGTCTAACACGCGAAGTGCCGCCGTCAAGGGTCTCGCGAAGGCGCATCCCTAAGGAATGTCCAAGACGATGAACGTCGAAGCCCTGCAGATCATCGAACTCGACGCCGCTCGGGCGCCGGCACCGATGGTCGACCACTACATCCAACTCGTGCGCAACAGCCTCGCGGAGTGCACGGCCGACACGGCCGAGTACGCGAACGCGCTGCTGCTCAAGCTCGAGCATCTGGCAAGCCACCAGCGTGCTCATGCCATCGATTCGAGCCAGACCCAGGTCTACCTGGCGCCTTGGCTCACCATCCCTTCGCCGTCCCTGCGGGACGCGGCCTGATCGTCCACCTGCGGGCCGTTCGATGCCTCGTGCATCGAACGCCTGCCGGCGGTCTCAGCGTCGAGGTGCGATGAGCGCCTCATCCTCCGAACTCCGTGCGACCGGCACGGATGCGACCTCCCCGGGCCGCGCATCGAGCAGGTGCCAACCACCTGCGACTTCATCAACCCGAGCGGGGCGCCCTACCCCCGGTCGGGGTGGCGGCGCCTTTCTCGCACAACAAGAAAGGACCCGTCGTATGGCAACTCGCAAGACGAAACATCCGCCCAAGGGTGAGCAGCGTCGCCGCCTGACCCTGTTCTTCAACAAGGACGCACGCAAGTCCGCGGCGGACGCGTTGAAGAAGGCGTCGTGGCTGCTCGCTGCAGCCAATGCGTACCTTGGCTTCGCCAAGGAGTCGGTGGCCTACCTGGCCGTCGTGATCGTCGGCTGGTTGGTCGCGCAGACCCTGGCCGTCGTCCTCCTCAGCCTCGAGGAGGAACAGGGCTCGCAAGAGCCTGAGGAGCAGGGACATGCAAGACCTCCTGGCATCGTTGGCAAGCGCGCTCAACAATGACCCCGTCCTGGCCACCTACGCACTCGCGTGGGTGGGCCTCGACCTGTGGGGAGCCGCTGCCCTGGCCCTCGCGTATCGCAGCCGCCTGCATGAGCGGGCCGGCCAACTCCACCCGAGGCCGCACAGCCTGTTCCCACACCGGTAACGCCGCCGTTCGGCGCACCCCGACATGCCCCGCACGATCATCCGATCTGCAGGGCATCGTCGTTTCTGCGCGCCCCTCAGCGCCAGTCACGGACGAAGGGCCGCACCCGCCAGCTGATGCCATCCGGACTGCTCGCCTCGGCCAGCAACGTTCGGCAGGCGCCTAGCTTGACGAACCTGCCTTGGCTGTCGAGCTGAAAACCCATGAGCTGGAGTGCCTGTCTTGAGTAGCGCTTGCGCAGCATGGCGTAGGCCGTCGGGGTACGTCGCCGCCTTGGCCAGTGATCCAGCTGCAGGCTCATCGTTCCTCGCTGTGCATCACTGCAGCGCTTCGCCGTCCCGCTTCATCCGGCGCCACTCCCAGGGCGGCAGCGGTGCGGCGTCAGCCCACAGTCCGAGGCGGGCTTCGCGCGCGTCGGCCTCGAGGCGGAGCAACTGCGGGTCCTTGCTGTACGCCCGATAGACCCAGGCCATGCCGCGCCGAACCTGTTCTTCGCTGACGTCCAGGCCGTCCACGGTCATCGTGACGATGGGCCGCCCGTTGCGGTCGACCTCGCGCCACTCGATGTGGACCTGCTTCTTCCAGACGAGCTGACGAAGCGACTGCTCGGCTCGCTGCCCCCAGGCCTGTCGATGTTCCGGTGCGTCGATCCTGGCCAGCCGCAACCGCAGCGGCCGGCCTTCGATGACCGCCGTCGCCGTGTCGCCGTCCGACACCGCCGTGATCACGACGTCGGCCGCGTGGCCGAGCCGGGCGGCCCTGGCTTCCACACCGGTCAAGATCTCTCCGGGCTCTTGCGCCTGGGCTGCCACCTGCAGCGCGGCACAGGCGAGCACCGCGGCCACCGCCCTCGTCCCCGACCCCTTTGACAAAACCTTCACCGCTGCTCCCCTACTTGCGCCGGCGGCCCTTGGCGCGTTCCACCCGCTGCAACTGGAGCCGCTGCCGCACCGCGGCTGTGTAGCACCATGCCACATCGAGCGTCTCGGTACTTCGCAGCCCCTTGGCCCGCAGTTCGATCACTCCGCCGACCACGGTCACGATCACCGCGCGCGGGCCCTTGTCTCGCACCATCGCGCTGGTCTCGCGCGTCACGGGCCGCAGCGACTTGGTCACCATGGTGCACCCGCAGTCGTCTTGAGGATTCCGGCGTTCAACATCGTGTTCTCCTTGCCTGTGGTCAGGATCGCATCGCGTGCTGCGCCTTCAAGCCCTGCCCGCCGGACGGCATCCTTCGCAGATCTGCCGCGAGGTACGCATCCGGCATGTCATCCGCATTGGCCTCCAGATGCCCGGGGCAACACCGGTCCCGGGCTGCGAGCTGCGCGAGCACGGGCAGCAGCATTCCCAGCGCGCTGGACAGTGGCTGTGCGTCGTGCTCGGCGAGCCAGCCGCATCCTTCGACCGCCGGCAGGATGGAGCCGCCTTGCCACGACCAGCGCACGCACGTCTCGCACTGACCTTGCCGGCTCATCCCTCGACCCCCGCCCACTCGCCCTTGCCCACCGCCTCGGCCCGCTGAAGCATCGCGTGCCCCATCGCGCCGGTCGCAGCAACGAACGCTTCGCGACTGCGAGGCCGCGCACCGCGATCCGCGCGGCATAGCGGACGATGCGACGTGCCGCTTCCATCACCGAAACCGCACACGAGATCGAACGCCCCCGGTCCGTCCAATTCGACGATCTGCGTGTCAGCAAGCGCGATGCCGAAGCCGCCGATCAAGTAGCGATGCGCGGCCGGCGCCAGCTGGTCCAAAGCGTTGGTCACGCTGGCACCCGGGTTGCGGCCCCAGCGCTCCATGTCCACCAGCAGCAGCCTCGCCAGTCCGGCCCGCTCGAGCACACCGGCCACCGCCAGCACACCGTCCTGCTGTCGAACGGGTGGCACATTGGGACTGGCGCAGAACAGGCGGAGGTGGCGGATCAGTGCTTGCGACATCGACGGTCCTTCGGGGTCTCGAAGACCATCATCCGAGCCACGCAAGACGCTTCAAGGGATCAACGCGGGCGCAGGCGCCGATAGCTCAGCCACTCGTCGAACGACTCGCACAGCCGAACAGACGCCTTCGCGCGGGTCAGGGCGACGTACAGCAGATTCACGTCCGCCTGATCCACCTCGTCGGCCGTCAGCTCCCTGCCGTCCTCGAAGAACCGCATGAAATCGTCGGCCAGCCAGACCTGGTCGAACTCCAGGCCCTTCGCCTTGTGCGCTGTCGAGAAGAACAAGCCGTCGAAGTCGCTCCAGGCGGCCTTGTCGAGCGCCACGTGCCGGGACCTGATCTGCTCCACCAGTGCCGGCACGCGCCCGCCGTAATCCTCGACCACGCGCACCAGGTGCCTGAGCTCAGGGTCGGCGGCATCCTCTGCGAGTTGCTGCAGGTCCTCGAAGCTGCCGAAGCTGCGCAGGTAGGGGTCGCGGACAAGCCCGCCACTGCCCGCCCACAGGTGGTAGGCGTCGAGCAGCTTCTCCATCCGGTAGCCCTCGGGCCCGCCCACGAAGTGGTAGCGCCGATTGCTCGACAGGAACGAGATGGCTTCCTCGAACACGACCGCGTTCGTCCTGGCCAGCACCGCGAAGGAGCGCTTCGTGTCCACCGACAAGCGCGTGGCCGCCCGGCCGGCCCCGACGATGCGCAGCGTGTTGTCGAGCTTGAAGTGGCCCAGCAGGGCGTTCGCCACCTGCGCGAGACCCTCCCCGAAGCGGAAGCTGCGCGTGAGCTGCAGCCGCTGATCCGCCTCGTGAACCCCCAGGGCATTGGCCGACCCGCGGAAGGCGAAGATCTGCTGCGCCGAGTCGCCCACCAGCACCAGCCCGCCGCCCTGGCGCCGCACGATGTCGTAGGTGCACAGGTTGAGGTCCTGGGCCTCGTCCACGGCCACCAGATCCTGGCCTCGCAACGTCGGCTCGTCCATCTGGAAGAGCTTGAGGTACCCGTCATGGGGCAGGCGAAGCTCGCCACCATCGGTCCGGCACATCCGTCCCCAGGTCGCCCTGGCAACCTCGACAACGTTTCCCGGATCGGCCAGGCGCTCGGCGATGTCGGCCGGCACGTGCGAGGCATCGATCTGCGCGTCCAGCGAGCCGCACCAGTTCTGGATCGCCTGCAAGGCAGCGGTGGCCACCAATGGCCCGCATCGGAACGTCCGCGCCACCGAAGACGCGTAGGTCTTGCCCACCCGCTGCGGCGCCTCGCTGCCGAAGAACTCGACCGCCTTGCGCCAAGCGATGGAGTGGGTGGTGCGGCACGTGACGTTCGGCGGCATGCGCGCCGCGGCTTCCAACTGGATCGACTTGTTGAAGGCGAGATAGAGGATGCGGCTGCGCGGACGCGCGCCGGCGTACAGGCCGAGCGTCGTCGTCTTTGCCGTACCGGCCCCAGCCTCCACGACCAGCGACCGCGCATCGCTGGCGACGATGCGCTGCTGTTCCTCGGTCGGCTGCATCGGCGTTTCAGCCGCTCGCTACCAGGCGGTTCGCCTGTTCACGAACAGCGTCCGCATATGGCCCTGGTCCACCTGCGCCCAGGCACGGAACGACCACGCGCACACGGCGATATTGGTCGCATACATGCCGATGCTCCACCACAGGCCAACTCGCGCGCTCAACCCGATCAGCACGATGTTGGCGACGATCCAGGTCACGAAGCCTGCCCGGCGTTTGCGGGCCACCTGGACCTGCCCGAGCAGCGTGAGGATCCAGCCAAGCACCTGGAGTGCGCTGACCAACTGACCTTCCGCCATGACGATCCCTTTCGTCGATTGCATGGGTTCATTCTTGGCTGGCGCTCGATGCCTTCAAGGGCTGGCCAGCGGAGCCCGAGGGCCTGAACACGATCGAGCCCACACTGCCTTGTCATGCTGCCGGGTTCGCGTCATTTGCGCCAACCGAAAGGCGGCACGCAGCACCCCCACTTTTCGGCCGGCGCTGCGGCCTCCGCTCCTGGCGAGCTACTCAGCCGGAAGACCACGGGGCTTACGCCGCCGGACGCCGAAGCGCTTCCACACTGCCGGGTTCACGTCGATGGGGCCCGATCGCTTGGACGACAGATTGACCAGCACACCGTGCTGCCTGATCGGCCCCTGGAACAACTCGTAGAGCAACTGCGACGCCCACCGCACCGCCATGTCGTTGACGAACAGACCTTGGGACTGCAACGAGATTCGCACCGAACAGGACGGTGCGTCGTCCTCCTGCTGCTCCTCCAGCAGTTGCGGGAACAGTTCGGTGACACAGGGCAGCCGTCCCCATTCCTGCAGTTCGGGCAGCGGATAGGGCTTGGGCTGACCCAGCACCACCTGTGCCCCGCTCTCGGTGTTGCCGAGGTCGAGCCAGTAGGTGGCACGCGATCCGCGTTGGAACAGGTTCCTGTGCAGCTCACGCCGCGAGCGCGCCGAGTCCACGCAGCTGATGACGATGCTTGGACCGCCTCCGTGGTCGGTGGCGAGCGATGCCTCGTAGTGACGCGGCACGGCGTCCCAGTCGAGGCCGAAATACTGGTTCAGCCGGTGGATCGTCACCACCGCCTTGTGCAGCCCCACGTCGGCCGGGCTGTAGATCTGCCGCCCGACGTTGGACTCGCTCACCCGGTCGCCGTCGAACGCTGTGACATGCAGGCCGTAGGGGTGGCCGAGCGCCCGCATCGCGATGTCCAGGCGAGCCAGACAGTTGGCCATCTGCGCACCGTTGCCCCCGACGCCCACCAGGTGGACCTTCACCCGCTGGCTCAACAGGCTTCGTCCGATGCAGTGTTCCATGTCGATTCCGGTCCTCTCCCGAAGATGATCGTGGACCAGGCGTCCGCTTCAACCCCGGCGCGCGCGCCATCGGCAAGCTCGTCGGCGGTGGCCGCTCAGCGACGGGCCGCAGTGCACAATGAAGAGCGCATTCGATCCGTCCTTGCTTCTCCTCCCTGGGCAAGGCCTGATGCGTCTTCGGCGCCTCGGCGTTCAGCGTCGAGGCGCCTCTTCTATGCCAGCAGTGCGCCGTCCGGTTCGACGGCCCACGGATGCGGCAATTCCCGGAACAGGCCATTCAGCGCGAGCCGGAACCTCGCGGTGGGTCGCTCACGGTCCAGGTTGCCGAAGACACCGCAGACCCGCACGCCTTGGTCATCCCGATCGTCTTCGCCCGACCAGAACGCACCCAGCCGGCCATGTGAGTGAAGGTCGATTGCGACAAGCTCGTCTGCGGCCAATGCTTCGATCCGGTACCTCACGTGACCGGGCCCGACCTCGATGGCCTCATGCATGGCGAGGCGCAAAGCACCGCTGCGCGCGTCGTAGACCAGCGCGCCCGCCGCCTCGTTGGGCAACGCCCTGCGCGCGGCGGCGATGAACCGCTCCAGCAATCCCAAGGGAATGACGCCGAAGGCGAACGTGATGGCCTCGGCCGCCGCCCCGTACGGCAGGTGCATGCCGACCTCCGCGACCCGTGTCGTGCAATCGAGCCAGGGCGTCTTCATCTGCACGAACAGGCCGTTTCGGGCGAGCAGCATGCGCTGCCCGCTCGCGTGCGGCTCCAGCGCGCCGAATCGAGGCACGGCGACCACAGGGCAACTGACCCCGATGGCCGCGTCGCGCGGGTCAGCCGTCATGCTTGGCTCCGCGGGACTGCAAGGCCTCGCCCAGGGCGCG
Source organism: Pseudideonella sakaiensis (assembly GCF_001293525.1). Lineage (GTDB taxonomy): Bacteria > Pseudomonadota > Gammaproteobacteria > Burkholderiales > Burkholderiaceae_C > Ideonella_A > Ideonella_A sakaiensis. The sequence continues at coordinate 8,067 of NZ_BBYR01000005.1, forward strand.
GTCGAGGTCGACCAGCGTCCGCTCCGGAAACACGACATGCTTGCCGTCGAGCATGTCGCGCCAGAACCGGTAGGCCCCGCCACGGTAGCGTACGAGGTTGCTGTGCACGTTGGGATGCGTGAACCAGCTGTCGAAGAACGCGCTGGTCCATTCGTCGAGCTTCTCGGCCGTCGCGCGCTCCGGCAGGTCCACGTTGCCCACGCAAATCTGGCCGCTCTCCCAGACATTGAAATACGGCGCACGGAACAACCTCGTGCTGTCCTTCGGCCGCGCCGCCCCCTTGATCGCCCAGACAAACCACTTGCGCGCGGTCGTCACGCAGAACACCAGCCCTGGATGGCTGACGACCTCGGAGCGTTCGCCGGCGACGAGTTGGTCTTCGGGGCACCGGAACCAGATTCGTCGCATGCCCGGCGGCACCCACCATGCGATCGCAGCCGAATCCTGGAAGATCAACCTGTCCGGGATGAAGCCGCCGTCCTGTCGCTTCATCAAGCTGCGGGCCAGGCGCAGCACTGCGAACGCCGTCATCGGGCGTCCAGGCAAGATCGTCGCGCCTCCGCCCTGGTTCGCGGCGATGTCGTGCACGGTTGCAAAACTTCCGCCGCCCTTGCTCGCGTAGACCAGGATCGCCCGTCGCAGATGCATTTCAGCGGGGCCTTCCTCGGTCACGCTGAACTTCACGTCTTGTTGAGGTTCGTTCATCGGAACTCCTTGCTCTCACGGTCACTTCGCGGACCAGTCTCCCTCGCAGAGTTGCCAGATCAAGCCGTCCAGCGCCCGTGTCGCCCGGCACCACGGCCGCATGGCGTCGAACCAGCGGGCCAATGTCTCGTGATCCTCGACAGCGATCGTGAGTTCGCCGCAGGTCTCGAAGTAGTCGCCGCTTTCCGAGATCATCTGTTCGTAGTCGTCGAGCACTCGCGTGGTGAGTTCATCCTCACGGCCCCAGGCCAGGACGCCCGAGAAGCCGACGAAGCGCCCCTCGCGGAAGGACCAGTCGTACTCGGGCAAGTCCACAGCGCGGACGCTCATGAGGCTCTCGACCACGTTGGCAATGCGACGATCTGATGTGGACTCGGCGATGCGCTGCAAGGTGCGTCGGCCAACCGGCCTCGACCGGCCCCCAAGCGCCCAGCGCGGGAACGTGCCGTCGAACATCGCCCGCGTCACCATGGTGTCGCGCATGGCCTTGCGCTCGTCGGCATCGTCGCCGCAGGCCTCTTCCAGGGCCATGTCCTCGTCGGACTCGCCGTACCAGTAGGCGTCGCTGGCGCATTCCATGACGATGGCGGGCGTGTAGATCGGCAGCGTTCGGAACGCCTGCCGCTCCAGCACATGCAGGACCGTGCGGCCGAGCCTGGGTTGGTGGCGCTCCAAGAACTCCAGGGCCGGCCCCGCGCAGCGCACGCCGAAGGACTCGCCGCCCCACTCGATGGTGCACGACGGCCCCACAGCGTGCCCGGCATCGCTGCCGGCCTCACGCAGGTTCATCGCGAAGTACGGCCGCAGCATGCGCAGCGCACCGAGTTCACGGCGGACCCAACCCTCCAGCACGGTCTGGCAATCCCGGAGGTGATCTGGCCCCGGCCGCGCCGGCATCAAGGCAGCATCGACGATGCCGGTGCGCAGCAGGGTCCGGGCCAGCAGCGCCCCACGACGGCGGGACGCCTGTGGCACCAGGGCGCAAGGAATGCCGGAGTCAACGACGGGCAGCTGAAACATGGCTAGAACAGTGGCGGAAGGAGCGCGCCGCGTACCACCATGCGGTCCTGTCGATCCGCGTGGGGCTGGCCGCGCACGTCTTCGGCGAACTGGTGGACGATGCTGCTCACGAAAGCCAGTTTCGCCTCGCCCATTGCGGCTTCAAGGGCTCCGGCCTCGCCCTCTCCGGGCTGCGCGAGGAACCGGTCCAGGCGCGCGGCATAGCGCGCGACCGGATCGTCCTCAGCCCTTGGTGCCGACCGCGCGCTTGAAGGCGATTTCCTGGACGCCACGAACGACCTCACCGACCTGGGCCTCGGCCGTCAGCAGTTCGGGGTACTGCGCGGCGTAGACCTCCTTGACCTGTTCGACGCTCATGCCGGGAATGTCCGGCAGCGTCATCCCGTTGTACTTGAAGCAACGGGCGAGAGCGGCAACGACGATGGACATGGTTGCCTCCCTTCACGCACCGAAGAGATCAGGCACGCCCGGTCCTGCAGCGGAAGTCGCGGCCGGCACGACAGCGGGTGGCGTTGCGGGCGCATCGTCGGCGTCGTCTCCACCATGCTCGTCGTCTGCGTCGTCGTCGCCGGCCGCTGCCCTAGGTGCTGCGACCCGCTGCGCGGGCTTGGTGCCGGCCTTCGTCACGGCATCGGCGCCCTTCTTCACCGCCGCAGCCTTCGCCGCTTCGATCACTTCGTTGGTCGCGGCCACCTGCTCGTCCAGGCTGGCGCGATGGGTCGCGTAGCTGAGCACGGCCTGCACGAAGCCGGCATCCAGTTCGTCGGGGACAGCCGTGAGCTTGAGCGGCATCGCCAGCGCGGGGACGTCCCTGCCGCCCTCCGAGTGCTTCGGCACCACCACCACGGTCATGAGGCCGCTGGCCTCGTCGGCCGACAGCAGCAGGCTGAACGCGCCCTGTGCTGCCAGCGGAAAGAGTTCCTTGAACATCGCTTGAATCTCCTTTTTCGAGAGGGATGACCCTCGAATTGATCCTATGGGTCACCCCTCGTTTGTCGAGGCTCACGCCGCGTGCGCGGGCTCTGCCTCTTCTCGGCGTTCCGCGGGCGCATCGGCAGCCGCGTTCGACTCGCGGGCCGGCTCCGCGCGCTCGGCGTGTTTGAACTTGCGCCGTGGGTAGCGCATCGCCTTGGGCACCGCGCCCTTGTAGGTGAAGCCCTCGACCGCCAGCAGCGCCTGGATGAACTCGCTTCGCTTGCCGGCCTTGGCCTTCGCGTAGCGCTCGCCCATCGCCTTCTTCAGGCCGACTTCTTCCGCAAGCGACTCCAGTTCGCTCACCGTCAGCAGTGCCAGATAAGCCTCGTTGAGCGTGAAGTGCCGCGCCTCGTCGACTTCGAGGTAGTTCAGCAGCGCCTCGAGGCCTTCGGTGTCGATGCCGTAAGCGGCTGACGCCGTGACCGCCTTGACAAGCGCCTCCAGCGCGCCTGCGTCCACCGCGTCGGCCTGCTCCAGCATCTTGCGCAGGGGAGCGTCACCCAGGTTCGGCTTCTTGATGCCGGCCAGCTTCACCGCCACGTCTGCGTACCGATCCGAATGGATGGCTCGCGTTTCACGCGCCAGCACCAGTGCCGTCAGTGCGCGGTGGTTGCGCTCGCCCTGCACCATCAGCTGGTTCGCCACCGTCTTGCGCCAGAACTCGATGCGGTGCGCCACGACCTTGCCCGGCACCGTGTTGCGCGGCTTGGCACTCTCGGCGACCGAGCCCTCCGGCGTGGCGCCCTTGGCCTTGCTGTCGCCAGCCCCGGCCGCGTCCCTCGCCGGCGCGGCCGGCTTGCTCGCTGCCCGCTCGGCCTTCCGCCGGGCGGCCACCTTGGTGCTGTTGCACGCAGCATCGAAGCACAGCGACTCGGCGACCTCGCCGTAGTGGCCCGGGATGGCCGACACGCTGCACCCGAAGTTCGCGCAGCCCTTGCAGGCCTCCATCTGCTCTGCGCCCACGCCCAGGGGGCCATCCGCCGCCACTGCGAGGGGTACGAAGCCATCTTCCGGCTTGATGAACCGGATCACCTGGAAGCGTTCGCGCAGCGGCTCGGCTCGCGCCTGCAGCGCCGCCATCGTGAGTTCGTCGTAGTGGGTCGGGTGCTGGCAGTAGCCCTCACCGATGGAGGCGTCGAACAGGGCGGCCTGCTGCGCCGAGTTGTGCGGACAGCCCAGGCACTGCGCCGTGTCGAAGATGGCCTCGGACAGCCGTTTGGCGTACTGGCCGAGTTGCTTCTTCAACACCTCGACCGGCACCTTGTGCTGCAGGATGCCGGCCAGCACCTTCACCTGGCGGTCCTGCGGCAGGCCGGCCAGCAGTTCCGCGTGTCCGATGCTGATGTGCGGGTGACGCTCGATGACGGCCTTCTGGACCTCCGGCGCGCAGTTCAGCAGCAGCAGCCGGTTGTCCAGTTCGCGCGGCTTCCAGCCGAGCTGGTTGGCGGTCTTCTCCTTGTCGCCGGCGTTGAACCGCAGCAGATCGGCGGCGCCCTTGGCTTCCTCGATGGCGCTCGGGTTGTCGCGCCCCTTGTTCTCGATGATGCCGAGCGCCCGCGCCTCGGCATCGCTCAGGTCCTCGATGGTGACCGGCATGTCGTAGGTGTCGCCGTACTGCTCACCGGCGACCATCCAGCGGCGATGGCCGTAGACGATCTCCCACACCCCGTCCCGGCTGGGATGCGGTCGCACCATGATCGGGCTCTTGATGCCACCGGCCGCCTTCACCTGCTCGCGCAGGTCGGCAAGGGCCTTCGCGTCGTAGTGCTCCCGGTAGTTCTGGCCCGGCACGATCTGCCGCACCTGAAGGGTGGGCTGCACCGGCCGGTCCAGCGTCGTTGCGTCGTTCATTGGGACTCCTTCTGTCTGAGTGCGCTTCCTTCGAAGCGTGAAGCCATGTTCCCGCGGCCTCGGCGTCGCTCAAGGGTTGCGCCCCAGGCTCTGCGCTCGACCGGCTTGCGCCTGCGCCTACGCGGTCGGGCGCCGGCCGCGACCTCGCCGCGTCGGATGCCGTGTCGAGCCCGGCCGCCTGTCGGTCGCTCTACCTCGGCCCCCTTCGATCCGTCTTCGATGCCGTTCGCGGCGGGTCGAGTCGGTCCGAATGCAGGCATGCTTTCGCGCGCGGCCCGCACTTCAAGGTCGAAAGCTGCCAGATGAACCTGCGCCGCTGAAATTGAACCGTTGCAGGCCGCTCGCACGATGGCCATACTGTTCGCACCTTGTCCGGCCATCGGTCGGTCCTCATCGCGAGGAGGTGCCCATCGCGCAAGCGATGGCGTTTGCGGTCGTGACCCGCACAAGAATCCCTGCGCTGCCTTCGGGCAGTGCCATCCACCCCAACCGGGCAACAGCCCGTTGGCTGGTGCCCTCATCCAACGGAGCGCACCATGTCATCCACTCAGGCCCTCCCTGCGGAGGCTCCCTGGATCCCTCACGGTGTGATTCGCCTCGTCCGGCTCAAGCGCCAAGGCGCCTTGGGTCACGGTGACCTGGTGGCCACGCGCCGCCTCGGAACCTGCGAGGTGGTCTCGATTGCGTCCCCGCACTCGCTCACGGTGCGCGCGCTGGACAACCACACCCACTACCGCATCAGCGGCATCGACTTCGGCACGGGCGCCCGCCTTCGCGAAGTCTGACCACGCACGCGGCCCAGGCCGCATTCAACCCCCGAGGGATCACTGTCCCTCGGGGGGGCCGGTGTTCCCTCTTCCATCAAGAGGTCCACACCATGAATCTCACCCTCCTGGATCGCGATCAACTCGAAGCGATCCTGCTGAATCCGTCCAGCGAAGCGGCACAGCCGCTCGTCTGCTCCGACAACGCCGTCGTGGCCTACCTCCAGGTGCCCGCCACCGCGCGCGACGGGCGACTGAGGCACGTGCTCGCCGCGGCTCACGAACTGCTCACGCGCATCGCAGCCGAGGCGATCAGGGGTCGCTCGCTGATCGACTCGCCCACGGTCATGAAGGACTTCCTGCGGGTGTACTTCGCCGGCGCGGAGCGCGAGACCTTCGTCGTGGTCTTCCTCGACGCGAGCCATCGCGTCATCGAAGTCGAAGAACTGTTCGCCGGCACGCTGACGCAGACCTCGGTCTATCCGCGGGAAGTGGTCAAGCGCGCGCTGCACTTCAACGCCGCGGCCGTGTGCCTGAGCCACGTGCATCCTTCGTCGCAGACGGAGCCGAGCCGGGCCGACGAGGCGCTCACGAGCGCGCTGCGCCAGGCGCTGTCGCTGATCGACGTGCGGGTCATCGACCACATCATCGTCGCGGCCAACGGCAGTTCTCTGACCTCAATGGCGGAGCGTGGACTGCTGTGACCGAACTCACCGACAGCGTGGGCGACCACTGGGTTCCCGCCTGCGGCGGCACCGAGCGGCCGACGAGAACGCGCACCGGTCGGACGTTGCTCTACATGTGGAACACCACCCAGGGCGAGCACGCGTACTACGACTGCGAGCGCGACATCTTCCTCACCGATGACGAGGCCCGCGCGGCGCTCGCCCTCGACTGACGGTGCGGGCGTCCCGGCCGGCACCCCATCCACTTCACGCGGCGCGCCGCAATGGCGCGCCGTCTTCGGAGCATCTTCATGCAATTCATCGAAATCGGCCCGGTCCCGGGCGAGGAGAACTGCGCCCAGGTGGGCAGTCCCGACTACACCGAGGCCTCGTTGCGCGAGTGCGAGGTCTTCCGTCGCATGCTCTATCGGCTGTTCCCGGTCCCGGAGGGCCTGCCGGTGGCCTACGTCGGCCGCACCCATCCGCACGACTTCGGCAACTACCGCGAGGTCTCGATCCGGTACGACGACGCCAACAACGAGGCAGTCGAGTTCGCCTACGAGGTCGAGCGCTCGGCGCCGGCTTCGTGGGACTCGGTCGCCCGGTACGAACTCGCCTGGTACGAGCGCAAGCGGGCATACGACGTGGCGGTGCGAGAGCAGCGCCTGCAGCCCGAAGAGGTGCCGCCGCAGTTCGGCACCCCGGCGCCGCCGAACCTGCCACCGAACGCCAGCTTCTCCGAAATGCTGGCGAGCAACCCGCTGTAAAGCGTCCCCCTGCTGGCCGCTGAGCCGGCCGGTCAACCATCCCCGAGAGGGCGCTCGCCGCACGCGGCAGCGCCCTTTTCTCTTCTTCAAGGAGAACCAGATGAATCCCCACACCACTCCGGCCGTCGACGAAGTCGGCCGGCTGGTCATCCACTTGCCCGACGACGCCACCTTCTACGGTGCTCGGTCCTATCTGCCGATCGCACTGGATCTGGTGGAACGCGTGAAGACGCCGTCGCTGTTGCGTCCCGACCTGCAGGGCGTCAACTACATGGCTCAGTACGAGGTGTTCTCTGCGCTTTGCAGCGACCGCGCCCAGCGCACGGTCGATCAGACACTCCTGGTCGGAGGCCAGCCGACGAAGCCCGAGCGCTACCTCGGGCTCTGGCGCGACGCCATCGCAGCCTCGGTCACAGCGGAGTCCGCCGCGGAGGAGCATGGCATCCGGGTCGTCGCAGTCCTGCAGGCACCGCTGGCTCCCATGGCCAGCGCGAAGTCCTCGTGGACCAGTTGCCCGTTCGGGACCTTCGCCGCCTTTCAGGCCAGGTACGCCAAGCAGATGGACCTGAGGGGCGATGGGACCTTCACCCTTGAACTCGACCTGGCCAGGCCAGGTGCGGCTCGTGACGCCTACTACGGCGCCTCAATGATCTGCACCGTGCTCAGACGTGAGCCCGCGGCTTGGCGGGCCTGCATCGCGCTGCGAAAGACCACCACCGGCCGGCCCGGGCAGGCCTCGTTGTTCGCAAGCGCGGAGACCTGACATGTCCTACCGCATCGAATACCAATGGGCCAGTTGGAAGCTGAACGCTGGTCCAGACACAGGCGGCGTCGACCGCTTCGTCGTTGCGATCGAAGGGGGCGACAACAACCTCCGCGATGCCGTGACGGGCAAGCGCGCCAGGAGTTGGGAGGTCTGCATGCTCGGCAGCGCGGAGCAGGTGCTCAAGCAGGCCGTCTACTTCGCCGGCGCCTGCGAGGGTGGCTCCCTCAAGCCGGGCTCGCGGGGCTGCTCACCGGAGGCGTACGTCCGGCGGATTCGCCGCCTCATCGAAGACGGCGCTCAGCCGGCGTGCGGCTCCTGGTACCCGTCCATTCGCGTAGCCGAGGCGCACCCGCTCGCGGTCCACGCGGCGCAGTTGGATCTCCCGATCGAGCGCGAGCAGCGGTATGGCGAATGGTTCGCGCGAGTGGCACTGTCCAACGAGCGGCGCAACCTGATCTTCGACTTCGCCGACAGGTTCCCCGACCTGCGCGGCTGGCAACTGGCAGCCGTCGGCGGTCTGCCGGCGAGCTGAGTCCGATTCCCTCGCCCCTGAGCTGTAGCTCAGGGGCCTCTCTTGAGCCCCAAGCCATGGGGGATCCAGAGAGGCCCTGCTGGCGCGTTGCAGAAGCTGTGCACCTATGCACTCCGCGTCAGGCGCCGAGACCCGCTGTCCACCAACGACCAGACACCCGTGCCGCCGAGGCGGCCGGCCGTGCACGACCCGGTCGCGACATTGACCGCGTGAGGTTCAACGCCTCGAAGCAGTCGCCTGCATGCGCAGGCACGCCCAAAACGGGCGCCGGCGAAGAACTTGCATTGCCGGCCTCCGGCTGAACCGGCTTACTTCCCGCCGCCGCTGGCCTTCGAGACGTAAAGCGCCAAAGCGGCGATCTCTGCGTCGTTGAGTTTGTCCTTGTAGGAAGGCATCTGGCCAAGCCCGTTGCGCAAGGCTTTGGCCACCCTGGCAGCGTCGGGCTTCAACTCATCGAGAACCGGACCGACGGCGCCTTCAGCGCCCGCCGCCTGCAAGGTGTGGCAGACGGCGCAAGACGGCGCAACTCCGTGCAAGAACAACTTCTTGCCCAGGGCAAGTTGCGCGCTGTCGTCGGCTGCCAGCACTGGCAGCACTGGCCAAGCCAGCCCGCCCAGCGTCAGTACCGATGCAAAGGTCCAAACCCGCAGCCCGCGCCGCTGTGAAGTGCTGATGCGCATGGTCAGGCCACCATCACTTTCACGGCGTGGTCGGACCAGCTCGTGTTGTTGTAGCCGCCGGCGTTCTCCAGGCGCTGCTCGGGTTGCACATTGCCCGCGGTGTCGGTGGCGCGGCTGGCCAGCGTGTAGCTGCCGGCCGGCAAATTCGCGGCCAGCACGAACTGGCGCCAGGCAAAGCGACCGAGATCGGGGCCGGTGAGACGCGCGTCGCTCCAGGTCTTGCCGCCGTCCAGCGAGACTTCGACGCGCTTGACGCCGTTCAGGCCGCCGAAGGCCACGCCCTGCACCTGCACCAGGCCCGCCTTGACGCCGATGGCTTCGGGTGCGGGCGAGTTGATCCACGACTTGACCGTCATCTCCTGCACCGAGGGCTGGCTCGGGTCGCCCTTGCCACCCGGCGGCGAGATGCGGTAGCCGTGCGACATGATGCGCGCCTCGGTCTCCTTGGCCGTGAAGGCCAGGCGCTTGACGTACTTGATGTTGTTCACGCCGGTGTAGCCGGGGACGATCAAGCGCAGCGGGCCGCCGTGGGCCAGCGAGATCGGCACGCCGTTCATTTCCCAGGCCAGCAGCGCGTCGGCCATGGCCGCAGCGGGCACCGAGCGCTCGACGATGATGCTCAGCGGGTCCAGGCCATCAGGCAGTTTCTCGCCGCCAGTGCCGGTCAGGAAAGCGGCGCCGGGCGTGACACCGCCCAGCGCCTCGGCCACCACCCGAACCGGCACACCGGTCCACATCACGCAGCCGGCTGCGCCCACTTGCCACGGCGTGCCACTGGGCTTGCTGGGAAAGTAGCCGCGGCCGTTGCCCGAGCACTGCAGCACCATGGCGGTGGTTTCCACGCCCATGGTCTTCAGTTCGCGCAGCGTGAGCTTGCGCGGCGCCTTCACGCCTTCGATCGACACTTCCCAGGCGTCGCGGTCGGCAATGATCGAAGCGTCCGGCGCCGGCAGGTTGTTGCGGATGTAGAGCTGCTCGGCCGGCGTGATGACGCCGCTGCCGAAGGCCGCGCGCTTGGTTTCAATGGTGGTGGCGCTGTGCACGATGAGGCTGGCCGGGTCTTTCCAGGCCACGTAGGCCGGCAAGGGCTTGGGCGCTGCTGCCGCCATGGGCGCGTGCGCCGCAGCGCTGGCGCCGCGTGTGAAGCTGGCCAGGCCCACGGCCGCCAGTGCACTGGCGCTGCCTGCCAACAGGTGGCGGCGCGGCAGGGAAGTCGGGGTTTCGTTCATCGTTGCTCCTTGGGGGGGTGCGGGTGGTTTGCTTGCATCGGGGCCGGTGCGGCTCAGCCGTCGGCCTTGCCAAACTGTTTTTGTGCCACGGCCAGCGCCTGTTTTTTCTGCGCCACCAGCACCAGCGGCTTGCCGTCGCGCGATGTGATGACCTGCCAGTGGACACTGCCCCACCAGCCGCTGCCCTGCTTCAGCGCAACCGCTTGGTCGAAGGCAAACACGGTGACCATGCCGCCCTTCTCGAAGAAGGTGGTGAGGTGGTAGACGAGGTGGCCGTCGATGTCGCAAGGGCGCATCAGCTGTGGGAAACCGGGCACCGCCTGTTTGCCGCCCAGCCCCAGGTGCTGCAGCAGCGGCGCGCTGTCCATGAAGGTGCCGCGCAGCGTGCGTTCGAAATATTCGTGCTCGATGGCACCGCGCACCAGTTCTGGAGGGCGCATGGCCAGCACGGTGCCGGTGCCGCTGCCGGCCAGCAGCAACCCCAGCACCACGCGCTGGAAGCTGCGCCGGGCCATCAAGGGCTGCGGTGTGCGATAGAGATGCACCGGCGCGTCGACGGCTTCGAAGGCGAGGGACAGCTCGGCGCGGGCGCGCAGATCGAAGGCGCTGTCCTCGGGCTCGGTGGTGGGCGGTCGCAGTTTCATGGCTGGGTCTTTCGCAACGGCGTCACCCGGGCGCCCGTGGGCGTCTGCACGGGCACGCCCATCGCGAGCTTCAGCGCGTCACGCGCGCGGGCCAGGCGCGACAGCACCGTGCCCGGCGCGATCTCCAGCGCCTCGGCCATCTGCGCGGTGGGCATATCGTCGAAATAGAACAGCAACAGCACCTCGCGGTGAATCGGCGCCAGCCGCGCGAGCGCCTTGACGACGTCCAGCTTGTCGTCCAGCCCGGCATCCGGGGCGGCCTGCTCGGGCTGATCCTCGTCGTCGAGTGACTGCATGCCCGGCGTGGCATGGCGGTAGGCGGCGCGGCGCATGATCTGGAACAACCAGGCGCGCGCCAAGGTGGCGTCGCGCAGCTGCTCACGGTGCTTCCAGGCACTGGCAAAACAGTCCTGCACCACGTCTTCGGCGATGGCGCGCGAACCCGTCAGGGCCCACGCACTGCGCAGCAGGAAGCGGTAGTGCTCTCGCACCCAGAGGTTGTAGCGGGACTCCGCCGACTGGAACAGCATGTGGATCAAGAGCGCCATGCCTCGCAGTTCATTCCATGGCCATCGTCAGGGCTTACCCTCGTTTCGCGATGACGCTGGCCATCACGGCCCGCGCGTACCGCCCAGCGCGGGAAATTCCGCTGCCGCACCTGCAGCCGGCCGCTGCCGCAGGGCCGCGAGCCGCCGCGTCATGCTTTCGATCTCGATGGTCTGGCCCGAGATGATCTCTTCGGCCAGTTGCCGCGTGGCTGGATCGCGGCCGTGCTGCAGCACCAGACGGGCCATGTCCACTGCGCCGGCGTGGTGCGGAATCATCATCGCCAGGAAGTCGACATCGGCGTTGCCGACATAGCCCGGGCCGTGCATGGCTTGCATCATCTGCGCCATCGAGGCGTCCATCTCGCGCTGGAAGGTGTTGGCTGGCGCCGCCTTCGCAGTGCTGACGCCATGCGACCCGTGGCTTTCGGCCATGCCGTGTTTCACGCCGTTGTTCACGCCGTCTGCCCCTTGGCGCCCACGCGCACATAGACCAGGTTGATGCTCTTCTTGTTGCGCAGCGCACCCGATGGCAAGTTGAGGCTGCCGAGCGGAATCTGCGCGATGAAAGCGGGTCGCAGCGGGTCGCTGACGTCGAAGGCGCTGCACACCGTCTGGCCGGCGTTGGGCGTGCCGGGCAGTTCGTCCTGCTCGTGGGCGATGTAGAGCAGCGTATTTTCGGGGTTGGTCCACAGCCCATGGGCTTCGCGGCCGTGGCTGAAGAAGCTGCCCACCACCTTGCGCTGCCCTCCGGCGGCGCTGCGGTCGATGATGGCGATGGGGCTGGAGGCCACGCCGCCGGGGCCACCGTCGTCGATGCGCGCCAGGCTGGCGTAGACCACGCTGCCGCGCGCGTTGCTGACAAATTCAACATGGTTAGGCCGCGCGCCCATGCCCAAGGAGACACTGTCGATGAGGTCGAAGCCACCGCGTGTGGAACGGCACGACACCGCATCGGCCAGCTTGTGCGAGAACCACACTTCGGCGCCGTCGGGCGTGGTCTTCATGAAGGGCGTGAAGCCGGGCTTGTCCTGGGCGCTGATGTCCAGCGTGCTCAGCTTCTGCGGCTGGCTGTGGCCGTCGGCACCGGGGTTGACGCGGAACACATCCACCATGGCCACCTTCTGGCTGACCACGAAGGCCAGCGTGCCTTCGCGGTTGAACCACACCTGGGCCGGGCCGTTGATCGTCGGCAGGAACTGGCGCACGGCGCTGGCGCCCGTGTTGTCGGCGCCGCGCAACTGACGCAGCGCACGATCGACATCGACGATGGCGATGCGGTCTTCACCGCGCAGCGTCACCCACAGCTCCCGGCCGTTGCGCGTGAAGGTGGGCTCGTGCGGTTCGCGGCCCAGCAGCAGGCCGCTGCTCAGGCGCTCGGGGTTGGTCGTCGGGCCGGCCGCCGGGTTGGGCGTGTTGCCGATGACGCGGCGCTGCTCGGCGTCGATCAGGTAGATGTTGCTCGAGCCGCGCCCGCTGGTGGCCAGCAACCGGCCATCGGGCGAGGGCACGGCGCCGTGGGCGTCGATGCAGCCGTGGTACAGCGGCTTGTGGATCATGGCCGCGTGCGTCGGCGCCACGCCAGCGGTGACGTAGCGGAAGGGCGGCCGCGGGTCTTCGTCGAAGCTGGTCAGGTTGATCGTGCTCTCGACGGTGTTGGTCTTGGGGTCGATGACGACCAGCGTGTTGGAGTCTTCATTGGTGATGAAAACGCGGTCGCGCGGGTCGATGCCGGGGCCTGCTCCAGTACCTGATCCGATGCCAGGTGCGGCTGGCACCTGTGCTTGCACTGCGGGAAGCGCGCTGACTGCAGCGGCGGCCAGCGAGTATTTGAGGATGTCGCGACGTTGTGTGCTCATGGGTGCTTTCTGTGTTCAGTGCAAAGGTGGACGGCAGTGTGTGACGCGTGACCTCGCACCCAACGACGGGCGGCGGCGGTGCGTCAGGCGCTCGCAGCCAAGAGCGCACTGCAGGGCGTTTCATTCCATGGCGGTGCAAACCACCTGCGCCGCGGGACTTGCTGTTGCCTTTAGCGCGGGGTGCCCAGCTGTTGGTAGACCTCGGTCGACACCCGCGCCAGCACGCTGCGGTCGACGTCTGACGACAAGGCGTAGCCGAAGGGTCCGTCGACCCAATAGAACACGTTGACGGCGCCTTCCTGCGCAAAGCGGAAGGCGGTGTCGGCATTCTTCGCGCCCGGCTTCGCAGCGCCGCCCGGCCCTGCGGCGCTTCCCAGGTCAGCGACATCGTTGGACACGTACAGCGTCAGCTTGCTGCCGAGTTCATTGCGGTACATGAATTGCGCCACCGGCCCCTGCCCGCCGGGCAGCAGGCGCCCGCCTTCCAGCGTGTAGCCCTGGCTCTGCAGGTGCGGCGGCTTCATGGGCGCCCCCATGCGCTTGGACAGCCAGGCCACGAGCTGGTCTTCGTGCGCGGCGTCCACTTCCACGGGCCGGCGCACATCGGGGCTGTAGACCGCATGCGCCACGGCGGCGCGCTGCGCGAAGCCGCTGGCAGACACCAAGGTCAACCCACCCGGGGCCGGTTTCACGGCCGCCATGCGGGCCGCATCGTCACCGCCAACACCCGCGCGGGCGCCAGCCCCGGCGCCGCGCAGCCCCCAGCCCGTGGCGCCGCTGATCACGGCGATGGCGAGCCCGGCAGCCAGGCGCTGCAGGTACCAGGGCGTCGGCGACACGGTGCGTGGGCCCGCCGACTTGAGCAGGCGCTGCGGCGGCTGCTCGTCCAGCACCGGGTCGAACAAGGCGTGCAGTTCTCGCTTCTGCGCGCGGTAGGCCTCGACGCGCTGCGCGTCGTCGGGACGCGCGGCCAGGAAAGCAGCGATCGCGGTCTGGCGCTCTGCGGGCAGGTGGCCATCGACGAACGCATGCAGGTCGGCCTCGGTGACCGGGGGGGTGGGCGGTGGGGGGCGATCGGTGCTCATGGGGTGCTTCGTTGTGCTGTCATTTGACGACCTTCAGCCGCACGGGCTCGGCACGGCCTTCCATCAGGCCGCGCAGACGCTCGCGGCCGCGCGACAAGCGCGACATCACCGTGCCGATAGGAATGCCCAGGGCCTGCGCCACGTCGGCGTAGGCCATGTCTTCCAGCGCCACCAGCAGCAGCACTTCCTTCTGCTCGACGGGCAGCAGGTCCAGCGCGGCCTGCAGGTCCAGCACCGCCAGCCTGTCACCTTGCGTCGGCGCCACCGGCACCTCGGGGGTGTCGTCGTCCATGGTCACGGTGTGCAGCCTGGGCCGGCGCACGCCATCGGCGTGCAGGTTGTGCATGATGCTGAAGAGCCAGGCGCGCATATCGGCCACGCCGCCCCACAGGCCCGACTTGGCCCAGGCCCGCTCCAGCGTGTCCTGCACCAGGTCGTCGGCATCTTCATGGTTGTTCACCAGCGCCCGGGAATAGCGGCGCAGGCGCGGCACCCAGCTCAGCAGGTTGGAGTCGTCTTGCATCGGCGGCTCGCGGCGTGCGGGGCTGGGTGTGGATCGTCGACAGAGGTCATTCCTTGATGATGTGCCAGACGTCTTTGAAGTTGTCGCCAGCGCGGTCGCCGGGCTTCTGGTCGGCCTGGTAGGTGTAGACCGGCTTGCCCTTGTAGGCCCACTGGCGCGAGCCGTCGTCGCGAACGACGATCGTGTACGAACCGGCGGGCTGGTCGCTGGCGGCGGCCATCGCGGGCGGCCACAGCGTCGCGCAGGGGCCGTTGCAGGCGCTCTTGCCACTGCTGGCCATGTCCTTATCGAAGGTGTAGAGCGTCATGCCCTTGGCGTCGACGAGCACGCCGTTGGCGAGCTTGGCCGGCACGTCGGCCGCCATGGCGCTCGTCGGCGGCGCCGCGAAGGAAGCCGTGGCGATGAGCATCGCGGCCAAGGTGGGGAGATGTTTCATGGGGGCGTCCTGGGTAGAGTGCTGATGGGCTGAGCGGGTGGCTCAGTAAGCCGCAGCCACTGCCAGCTTGGGGTCGATCTGCCAGGTTTCGCTGACGATCTTGCCTTCGCGGTAGGTCAGCACGTAACGCACCTTGATGGGCATCTTGCCTTCGAAGACGACGTTGGCCGAGACGGTGGCGCCCTTGGGGTTGGCCGACTCTTCGATTGAGCCGATGGTGAGTTTCAGCGGGCCGACGGCCTTGCCGAACTTTTCCCAGGTGCCGCGGATGGCGTCGGTGGTGGCGTAGGTGCCGTCCAGCGGGCCGCCGACCCAGTTCAGCTGGGCCTGGTCGGCGTAGCCGCGCATCACGATCTGCGTGTCGCCCGAAGCGATGGCCTGGAAGTGCGTGCGGGCGTCGTCGGAAGGGGCGGCGAAGGCGCTGCCGGCGGCAAGGGTCAGGGCGGTAGCGGCGAAGGTGAAAGTGCGGGCGAGGCTCTTGAACATGGTGGGCTCCGTTGAGGGTTTGATGTGAACTGAGGGGTGATCGGTGGTCGATGAAGGGTCTGTGAGGTCCCGACACAAGGGCAGACGGAACCTGTGTGCGGTCTATTCCGATCCACGCAAAAAATCCTTCACCCCTTCACCGCTGCCGCCATCCCGGGGCGCGGCACGCCGCCCGTGGATGTTCAGCGGCCACTGGAATAAAGCACCGCGGGGCAGCGTTCCACCGCTTGCGCAAGCTTTGAAAGTGCTTGGCCTTGCGCCATGGCCGGGGCGCCTGTGTCGATGGGCTCCACACCCTCCAGCGAGGGCGGATGCGGCCGGTGCCGCGACCGACGTTTCCAGGTGCATTGAGCGCGGAGTCACGCTGATCAGCGGACGCCGGCTCAGGCGCTTCATCCTGGGCCGTGGGCCGGCGATTCAGTACGCTGCCACCGCCTGCGGTGCGGCCAACGTGGCGACGATGCGCTGCCCGGCGCGCTCGACCTTGGAGATGCTCAGGTCCTCGTTCAGCACGTAGGCTGTCTGGCCGTCGCGCGTGAAGACGATGGCCTGGCGCGGCTGCTTGAAGCCGGCGATGGTGGCGACCACCTTCAACGTGGCGACGTCGATCACCGACACCGTGTTGTCGGCCAGGTTGCCC
The DNA here is from genome assembly GCF_001293525.1 of Pseudideonella sakaiensis. Taxonomy (GTDB): domain Bacteria; phylum Pseudomonadota; class Gammaproteobacteria; order Burkholderiales; family Burkholderiaceae_C; genus Ideonella_A; species Ideonella_A sakaiensis. The sequence continues at coordinate 24,239 of NZ_BBYR01000005.1, forward strand.
GAGTAGACGAAGCGGCCGTCCGGCGTGAGCGCGGCGCCGTAGGGGTCGCGCCCCACCGGCACGGTGCCGGTGACGCGGCGTGCGCCGATGTCCACCACCGCGATGTCGTTGCTGCCGCTGTTGGCCGCGAACAGGGTCTTGCCGTCGGCGGTGACCGAGATGGCGCGAATCTTGTTGAAGCCCGTAATCTCGCCCTCGATCTTGTCGGTCTGCGTGTCGACGATGGTGACCTTGTCGCCCAGGAAGTTGGTGACGTAGAGCTTGGTGCCATCCGGGCTCAGGCGCACGCCCTGGCGCGGCTGCGCAAAGCCGGTGATCACGACCTTGGCCTGCCCGCTGGCGATGTCCAGACGCGTCACCGTGCTGCTGGCCTGGTTGTTGACATACAGCGAACTGCCGTCCTTGCTGAGCGCGGTGCCGAAGGCGCCGGGGCCGGCGGCCAGTGTCGACGCAGTGGCGAGTGGCTTGAGCGTGGCCGTGTCCAGACGCGTCACCGTGCCCAGGCTGCTGTCGGAGACATAGAAGCTCTTGCCATCGGGCGCGAAGACGATGTTGCGCGGCGTGACGTAGCCGCGCAGCACACCGCGCACGGCGCCGGTGACCAGGTCGTAGACGATGAGATCGGGCCGTTCGCTGTAGGACACGACGGCGGTGGACTCGTCGGGGCTCAGTGCCAGCGAGTTGTTGCGGATCTGGCCGTCGAAGGTGACGCGGGCCGGGGCGGCTTCGGCGGCGCCTGCAGGCAGGCTGGCCGCCACTAGGACGAAGCTGCTGCACAAGGCAAGCGCGGTGGTGCGGAAGAAGTTATGCATGGGATGTCTTTCGTGAAGGGATGAAAAGGAAAACAGGCTTGCTCTGGTGGACGTTGAATGCCGGCGGCGTATTCCGTTGGGCCGTGAATTCGAGGCTTCAGCCCAGCAGGGCCGGCACCCAGCGGTTGATCAAAGCACCGCCGACGATCAGCCAGCCGAACAGGATCAGCGCCAGCAGCAGCGGCTTGGCACCGGCCTTGCGGATAGCGCCGAGGTGTGTGGCCAGGCCAAGCGCGGCCATGGCCATGGCCAACAGCGCGGTGTCGATCTCGGTCGTCACCGCCACCACCGACGCCGGCAGCCACTGCAGCGAGTTAAACAACACCACCGCGACGAAGCCGAAGGCAAACCAGGGCACGGCGAGCTTGCCTTTGGCCTGGTCGGTTGCGGTCGACGTATTGGCGTGGCGTTTTTCGTCGCGCGCCAGCCAGGCCGACAGCATCACCAGGAAGGGTGCGAGCATCATGACCCGCACCATCTTCGCGATGACGGCCGAGTTGGCTGCATCCGGGCCCACCGAACGCGCCGCGGCCACCACCTGGGCAACCTCGTGGATGGTCGAGCCGGCGTAGATGCCGAAGCCGTTGGCGCCGCCCGGAATCAGTGCCAAGTGCTGGTTCAGTTCGAACAGCGCCGGGTACAGGAAGATCGCCAGCGTGCCGAACACCACCACCGTGGCCACGGCCACCGTCACCTGCTCGGCGCGCGCCTTGACCACCGGCTCGGCAGCCATCACCGCGGCGGCGCCGCAGATGGAGCTGCCGGCGCCGATCAGCATCGCTGTCTTGCGATCCAGGCCCAACCAGCGCGTGCCGATGAAGTAGGCCAGCGCGAAGGTCGAGCCCAGCACCAATGCGTCGATGGCGACGCCGGCGATGCCGACATGGCCGATGTCCTGCACCGTCAGCCGCAGCCCGTATAGCACCACACCCAGGCGCAGCAGGCTCTGCTTGGAGACGTTGACGCCAGCACCGCTGGCCGCGGCCAGGCGCGGCACCAGCGGATAGACCGTGTTGCCCACCAGCATGCCCAACACGATGGCCAGCGTCAGCGCACTGAAGCCGTGGTCCTGCAGCCAGCCGATGCGGCCCAGCGCCACGCCAGCAGCGGCCAGCGCGCCGCTCAGGGCCAGGCCGGGAAGCAGGCGGGGCCAAGCGCGCGGCGTTACGGCTGAAGACTCGGTGGTGCGTCGAAGTGCGGTGGTGGTCATGCAGGTATTCAGGCAAGAGGAGGGAACCAAGGCGAGTCTCGGACTTGGCCTGTGATCGGTCCAACGGGTTATCTGCGTAAGATCAACCGATCTGATCGCTACAAAAAGGCAACCCCGATGGACGTACTGCGGCTCACGTTGCGCCAGCTGCAGATCTTCGTGGCGGTGGCCCGCAGCGGCAGCACCACGGCGGCCAGCGCCGAGATCGCGCTCTCGCAATCGGCCACCAGTTCGGCGGTCAATGAACTGGAGCGTCTGTTGTCACTGCGCCTGTTCGACCGCGCCGGCAAGCGCCTGCTGCTGAACGACAGTGGTCGGGCCTTATTGCCACGGGCACTGGCTTTGCTGGACGGTGCGGCCGGAATCGAGCAGATGTCGCGCGACGGCAGCGCGCAGGCGCAGTCGCTGCGCATCGGCGCCAGCACGACGATCGGCAACTATGTGCTGCCCAGGCTGCTCGCCGGCTTCATGGGGGCGCAGCAGCCCGGCAGCGCCACCGCCTGGCGGTCGAAGGTCGTGATCGGAAACACGGCGGCCGTCTGCGATGCCGTGGCCGCCTTCGAACTCGACGTGGGGCTGATCGAGGGTCCCTGTCACCAGCCAGCGCTGGTGGTCACGCCATGGCTACAGGACGAGATGGTGGTCGTGGCTGCACCCGACAGTGCGCTGGCACGCTCGAGCGCGGCAGGCGAGCGTGTACCCCTGCGCATCCTGCGTGAGGCGGTTTGGCTGGTTCGCGAATCGGGCTCGGGCACGCGGGAGGCCACAGACCAGAGCCTGCTGCCCCATCTGCGCTCTTACAGGCGCAGCATCGAGCTGGGCAGTTCGGAAGCCATCCAGCGTGCCGCGCAGGAAGGGCTGGGTGTCGCTTGCCTGTCCACCTGGGTCGTGAACGACGCGCTGGAGGGCGGGCGCCTGTGCCGCGTCGCTACGACCTTACCGCGGCAACTTCGGCAATGTCATCTGGTCGTTCATCGCCAGAAGCAGTCAACGCCCGCTTTGCTGGCGTTCATCGCCCGGGCATCTGCAACTGCCGAGGCTACCCGCTGATGTACGGCCCACTTGAAATGTAGAGCGTCGGGCCTTCGGAACACGCGGTTACCCATCACCAAGGGCCGACGTGCGCTTTGCCAACCTGCCCTGATCGAGGCAGTGACTCGATAAGCCGCTCCTGGAAAGTGAAGCCCGGGCAGCATGTCAGGACAGACCGCTTTCGGGCGCACCACCCACCGACTGCTTGTGGCCGTCCAGCGCCGACCGATGAGACCAAGCGAAAGGCAGCTTCGCTGCGACAACGCGACGTTCGCATGGCACGCAGTCAAGCAACCGCCTCCGCACCCTGCGCCGTCATGCCTTCCAGGTCGATGATTCGATCGGCCATTCCAGTCAGCTCTGGGGTCTGGCTCACAAAGAACTCGCAGGCGTAACCGCCAAGGCGTAGCACCTCGCGTTTCATGGCCATGAACATGCGCTTGTGCTCCGGGTCAAGCGGCCCGTCCGCCTCGTCGCTGAACAGCGTGCCGATCCGGCGCCCGGTGTTGCCGGATAAGTAGAGCGCGATCGCGCGGGTCAAGCACTCGTTGATCCAGACTCGCTCGCCACCGCTGACCAGCTTCAGGCTCTTCGACTCGTCCCGCGATCCGTCGTGCACGACGATGTCGAAGTCCTCGCGAAGCTCGCCCTTCCCGTTGGTCGACTGCGTGATCACCTGCAGCGTGAACCGCGGCCCGTAGCAGGCCAGCAGCAGTTCGTTCGCCAGCGCGGCGAACGTCGGCCCCGCGTCGTCGATGTCCAGCGCGATCACGCCGTCGTTGCTGAGGCACTTGGCGAGCAGCGACCAGGTGGCGAGTTCGTCCTCGACACGCTTGGCGGCGCGGATCGCCGCCCCTTCCTTGGCCGCGATCTCAGCCAGTTGTTCGCCAAGCGCCTTCGCGCGCTCTTCGCGCTGCCGGGCGCAAGACTCCGCGGCCTCCGCCGCTGTTGCAGCCCGCGTCGCACCCTCGACCTCCTGCCTCGCTGTGTTCAGCCCTGCAGCATCCAGCGGCGGGGGAAGCAGGGCGACCTGTTCGGCGATGCGGGTCAATGCTTCGTCGCGCACCACGGTAATGCGGCTGAGCTCGTCCTGGACTCGCGTCCGAGCTGCAGCGATGTCGGTACGTTCGGCACGCTCGTCCTCCGTCTCCGGCGCGGCCTGCTCAGGCAGCGTGGCCAGTTCCGCGGTGTGTCCATCGATCGTCTGTGCCGCACGAGTCACCTCTTCCCGGCGCGCGCACAGCAGCTCGATGTGTCGCAGGCGCTGTTCGACGGTCTCGAGCATCTGTTCGGCCTGGTTGCGCAGTTGCGCCTCAGCGGGCAGCGCGTGCACCGCCGTCTCGGCGTCGGCGATCTCCTGCTGTGCAACCCGCTTCTTCTCGGCCAGACCGGTGAGCGCCGCGTCCGCCGATGGCAACAGCGCCTTCGCCTCGCGCGCGTCACCGAGCAGCTGGCACTGCCCCTGGATGTCCATGCCGGCACACGGCACATGAGAGGTCAGGCCGAAGCGCCGCTGCAGGTCCGCTTGCCGCAACGCGATCTGCCCGGCCTCGCGGTCGATCGACTCGACCTCGCGTCGCCGCGCCACAAGAGTCGCCTTGGCCTGCTCCAGCACGTCGACGCGTGCCTGGCGCCGGCCCACGATGGCCTGGCACCGGGCCACGACACGCCGCGCAAAGTCCCGGCGCGCCGCGGCGCGCTCGACGCTCTCGCGAAGTCGGGCCACCGCCGTCAGCGCCGCGATGTCTTTCACCAGTTGCGCTCGCCTCCGACCGTGCGTCTGGCATCGCTCGGCGATCCGCTGCTGGAGGCTTGTTTCGCGCTGCTGCAAGCGCGGCAACTCCTGGGACAGCCGCTGGGCCGCCGCATCGTGCTCCTCCTTCGCCCGCCTGGCTTCGTCGGCGAGCGCCCGGCGGCGAGCCTCAGTCTCGGCGGCGCCAGTGTGCTCGGCGGTGACCGTGGCCAGCTTCTGGCGCGCAGCGTCCAACCTCGCGGCTGTCGAAGTTCGTTCGGCGGTTGCCGCAAGCAAGGCCTGTGACGCACCGTCGAGCTCTGCGAGGCTGCGCCGCGTGCCCGCCGCGTCCTCCTGCGCCCGCGCCAGTCCCTGTCGGACCACAGCCAGGCCAGCCTTGAGCTGCTTGACGACGTCCGCCGCGAGCGCCCCTTGCTGCCGCACCTGCTCCAGCCCCAGCAAATCGGCCAGCAGCGTCTTGATTTCCGCGTTCTTGAACGCCGACAGCGGCCGCTTCCCTTGGCCAGAGAAGACCGAGGTGAAGAAGGTGTCGGCCGGGCACAGGATCTCTGCGACGGCCTTCTCGTACGTCTCGACCTTGCCGTCCGACACGGTGCCGTCGCGGAGCACCACCGGCGCCCAGCCGGGCCCGCCGTGCTCGAACAGGAAGGCCTCGGTCTTCTTCTTGCCGTTGACCCGCAACACCAGCTGGCTCTTGTAGCGCTTGCCGCCGTGCCGCCAGACCAGTTCCTTGGTGCTCTCGGGCAGGAAGACATGGTCGTAGTAGGAGAACCCGCCCAGGCCATCTGCGCCTGCCCGCGACGGCATCACGAGGTAGGGGTGCAGGTTGTCCATGACCGTGGTCTTCCCGCGCCCGTTGCTGCCCGCAATGGCCACCAGTTGCGCGTCACCGACCAGCGCCTCGAGATCGAGCGTGATCGTGTCCCGACCGAGACCGCTGCGGATCCCCTTGAAACCCGTGAGCGTCAGCGACAGTGGTTGGTAGCCGTCGCGGGACACCTCGTACGCCTGCTTCACTTGATCGTCCATCTTCTTGCTCCATGCACGGCCGCCGATCGACCCGCTTCGAACGAGTCTCCGGCCGTCTTCGCTTCCTTCAAGACCTGTCCGCTTCAGAACAGCTCCATCGCCTCGGCTTCGCGCAGGACTTCCGCCACACGCCCGTCCTCGGACGGCTGCGGCGGCGCCACCGTCTCGTCGGGGACCGGCTCGGTAGCCGGCCCGGCTTCCTCGCCGCTGGCCAGGATCGCATTCGCGATCTGGGCGGGTTCGCGGTGGGCCAGGGCCTCGAGGCGCTCGATGAGCGGACCGTCCATGCTGCCGGTGGCGCGTGCCCACACCCTCACCTTCTCCTGCAGCGACGACGCACGCGAGATCCCTGCCGCCCTGCTGCGCACGACGGGAACGACGCGCCCTTCGAGCTGGACGTCGGCGGCGTCGCCCAGGGCCCGCTTGATGGCCTCGCGGTCCACGCTGCCTCGTTCCTCTTCACCCACCTGCCACCGCACCCGGACGTAGGCGCCGGCCACGTTCACTTCACGAGCCGCCGCGGCGATCTGCTCGGCATCCGGCACGCCCTCGAACACCAGGTCCAGAGTGCGCCGCGCCGGCGTCTCGACCAACTGGAATCGAGCCGCCGCCGCCTCGACCTCCCACAGCAGAAAGCCCTTGGCATCGAGCTCGCCGTGGTGGAAGCGGCCGATCGAGCCGGCATAGGCGATCAGTCGCCCGCCGTCGTCCCAGCTCTGATGCTTGTGGATGTGCCCGAGCATGAAGGCCTGGGTACCTGCGGAGAACAGGCTCGTGGTGGTGAACTCGTGGTCGAAGCCCGCCATCGGGACGCCGTGCTCCGTCACGCAGCCCGTGACCGTGCCATGCGCTACGCCGATCGTCGGCACCTGCGCTGCGCGTGCGGCTCGGTTGATCGACCCGTACCCGGCCAGCAGCGCGGCCAGTTCCTGACCGACCGCTTCCGCAGCCTCGGTGGCGCCGACCGTGGCCGCCACGACCGCCTTGTTGACCGTCGGGACGCAGGTGAAGATGGCCCGCGCTCCGGCGGGGACCGCGTCGAAGCGCCAGGCCTTCGAGGGCACCCAGCGGCCCTCCTCCATCAGTGCGACCTGGCCGAGGTGGTCCGCCACGAACACCGGGTGCCGGCCGCCGAGCAGCGGAAAGATCGCCAGGGTGCCTGGAGGCTCGTGAGAGAACGTCCCCTGCAGCATCAGCACTGGGCAGTGGTCGGCGAGCCGCCGGACCTCGCGCGCGAGGCGCTCGACCGCCGGGCTGTGCACGTCGAGCGCATGGTCTGTCGCGTCGCCCGAGATCACGGCCGCATCAACGCCGCGCCCGATCGCCTGATCCACCGCGAAGCCGAAGCATTTTCCCGCCTCGTCGAGGTTCTTCCCGCTGAAGTGCAGGTCCGAGAACTGCGCCACCATGATCATGAGAGTTCCTTCCGTCGGTTGTTCGGGAGCGTCCTGAGCGCCTGCCGCCAGCATCTGCCTGCGGTGCCAGGCTTCAAGCGCTGGCGTGTCCAGCGATGGCGCCGCCTTGTGCGGCGCCGACCGCACTCAAGCCCAGACCTCGAGTTCGCCCTTCACCTTCTCGACGAAGCCGGCGCCGTCGTCCTGGAAGGGTGTGAGGTCCTCCAGTGCACGCTTGCGGCCACCGGCGGCCTTCTTCCAGCCTTGGCCCCAGCGCTTGGTGGCGTAGCGCTCGTAGCTCTCCGCATCGACACCAAGCGCCGCGGCGGCATCGAACAGCCACGCCACCTCCTTGGCCTCGACACCAGCGTCCGCCGCTGCCGGCCTGCCAGCCAGCGGCGCTTCGCCGCGCTTCGGCTGGGCGGAGCGCGCAGGCTCGGCCCGCGCCGGCGCCGGCGCCGCCGGCCTGCTCGCGGTTGACGCGCCGGAAGAGCGCTGGCCGCGCTCCCCGGCTTGCTCGACCACGGGGGACGGACTCGCGACCTCGATCACGCCGTCTTCACTGACCACCTGGACGGTGCTCGTCCCGCCACCATGGCCCTGGAGGACATTGGCCGCATCTGCAGCGCGAAGCTCGAGCGCGTCGAGGTCCTCGTCGTGGCGCAGCAGTGCGGTCGGATCCACCGGCGCCTCGAGTTCAATCAGCCACTGGGCCACGCGGGTTGGCCGGCCTTCCTCGTCGATCCGCGAGACCTCCACCAGGCGCTTGCTGATGTAGAAAGGCGTGCGCTGGCCGTCGAGGAAGCCAGAGATGCGGCCGCCGCGCATGAAGCCGATCGTCTGGAACTTCTCGATCGCCGCCTGCATGGCGTAGAAGCTGTTCGTCGGCAGCTCGAAGGCGCTGATCGACTTGATGCCAGGGACGAAGAAGATGAACCGGCCCGACAGGTTGCACTTCTTGCCCTGGTACTCGGCGCAGCTCTCGGGATCGCACAGCCCGTTGTTCTCGGCGCGCAGCGTCACCTTGCGGCCGCCAAAGATACGCACGACGCGGCGGCCTGCGCCCGGCGCCGGTGGCTGCTCGTAGGTCTTGCAGTACCGCGTCTGCCCGTCCTCGGAGTACTCGGACCAGAAGCGCCGTTCGCTGGACGTCCAGGTCACCAGCTCATGCGGCATGACGTTCTGCCAGGCATCGGCCGGGAACACCACCGGGAAGCGATACAGGCGCTGGACACCGTCACCGCGGTCCTCGGCATACAGGTCCATGATCTGCCGCGCGAGTTCGGGGTTCGGGAAGTCCTCGCCTCGGACGGTGAAGTACGGGACGTTCTTCGGCGTGAGCGGGTTCTTGAAGTCAGGCAGCGCCGCGGCGAGTTCCCGCTCGATCGCGTCGAACCCCTTGCCCTGCGCCACGCCGGCGTCGTAGATCTCGCGCGCCTGGCCGGACTCGGCCGCTCGCCGGGTCAGCACCTTGATGCCGGCCCGGATGCGGCCGCCCACCGGGATGCGTTGCGCCGAGCGGCCCAGCAGCGTGGGGATCGCCACCGCGCCGCCCGCGGCCGGGACCAGGCCACCGCCCTGCCCGTTCGCCTTGCTCTGTGCCATTGCGACCATTCATCTCTCCTTCGCAAGTTGGTGAATGTGGAGATTCATGGTCCCGCCCGCCTCGGCTCTTTCAAGTCCTCGGTACGGGCCGCCGTTGGGCGGGTTGCGCGACCACGCTCGATCACGATCTCGAAGTCGGGCATGCCGCGCATGAGGAGCCCACCCCAGCGCTTGGTCACGATCCGCCTGTCCAGGATCGTCACGCGCCCTCGGTCATGGATCGTGCGAAGCAGCCGCCCCAGTCCCTGCTTCAGCCGCACCGCGGCCTCTGGCACCGTGATCTCGATGAAAGGCGACCCACCCCGCGACTCGACCCACTCGCGCCGCGCCTCTTCGAGCGGCGAGTCCGGCACCGAGAACGGAAGCTTGGCGATCACGACGTGGGTGCAGTACTCCCCCGGCAGGTCAACGCCTTCGGCGAAGGTGCTCAGTCCGAACAACACGGACCGATCGGCGCGGTCGACGGCGGCGCGGTGCCGCGCGAGCATCTCGCCCTTGGGCATCGACCCCTGCACCAAGGTGACCCGCCTCAGCTCCTCGGGCAACTGGGCGTAGACCTCGCGCATCTGCCGTGCCGATGTGAAGAGCACCAGCGTGCCGAGGGTCTCCACAAGAGCCGGCAGCCGGTCGCTGACCTCGCGCGTGTGTTGCTCCGCGGCCGTCGGCTCCGCGCGCATCGCCGGCACCACGAGCTGCGCGTTCTTGCGGAAGTCAAAGGGCGACTCGACACGCAGGAAGGCCGGGCTGTCGAAGAAGCCGAGGCCGGACTGGCGCAGGAACAGGTCGAAGGTGCCGCACGACGTCAGGGTGGCGGACATCACCACCGCACCACTGGCGCGATTCCACAGCAGCTTGCGAAGCTTGTCGCCGCCGCTGATCGGCGACGCGCAGACCAGATAGTCGTCAGGACGCCCGCTTTCGTCATGCCGCTCGATCCAGCGCGCGATCGGCGGCGCATCCTCCGGCTGTTCGGCCAGCATCAGGTGCCAGGTGTCCACCAGGTTGTCCAGCCTCACCACGTAGAAGCCCAGCACGGACAGGACCTGCGTGGCCAGCGTGCCCACACTCGGCGCCTTCTCGAGGACATGCTCCCTGAGCGAAGTGAAGGTCTTCTGCAACTCCTCGCCGGCGGCCAGGACCTGCCCACCAGCCGTCTCGCACCAGTCCGGCAACGGCCCGGACTTGAACCGGCGGGCGCGCCTCTCCTCGAAACCGTTGGTGCCATGGATCCGGTGGTGCAGATCGCGCAGCGCCCGCTCGATGCGTTCGGCACTGGCCCGGCTGTCGCGGACCAGCTGCTCGTCGAGCCGCAGCCCGAGGACCGCATCGCGCACCGCGTTGCACGCCCCTTCCAGCCAGTCGATCGCCCCGCGCAGCCCATGCCTGGCCGAGAAGTGCTCCACCGCCTTGGCGGCCAGGCTGTGGGCCTCGTCAAACACGTAGATGGTCTCTTGGGGCGGCGGAAGGACACTCGCCCCATCCATGTCGATGGCCGACAGCACGAGGTCATGGTTGGCGATCACGAGGTCCGCCTCCTTGACCCGCTGCCGTGCGGCTTGGAACGGGCAGCGTGCGAACTCGGGGCACTTGGATCCGGCGCAGCCCTGGCGATCCGTGGTGACACGATCCCACACCTCGTCGACCACGGGCAACGGCAGTTCGTCCCGATCCCCGCTCCATCGACCCGCGTCGAAGGAAGCCAGCAACTCCCTCATCACTGCCACCCGCCGGGGTGCGTCTTCGGCACCGCCGGGGCCGCGCTCGCCCGCAAGGTCGAGGCCACCCTGCCCCGCCAGCTTGCCCTCCGCCTGCAGCTTGGCCGTGCAGGCGTAGCGGCGTCGGCCCTTCGCAACGGCGAAGGTGAAGGGGATCGGCACCAAGCGCTGCAGGCTGGGCGCGTCCTTCTCCGCATACTGGTGTTGCAGCGCCACCGTCGAACTGCTCACGACAAGCCGCTTTTGCCTGGACTTCGCCATCACGAGCGCCGGCACCAGGGCACCGAACGACTTGCCCGTGCCGGTACCGGCTTCGACGATCGCGAGGTGGTCGCCGTTGCCCGCCTGTTCATCCTCTGCGCGGCAACGCGACAGCGTGTTGGCCACCGCCGCGATCATCTCCATCTGCGGCCGGCGCGTCTTGAAGCCCGGAATGCCCTCTCGCAGCGCGTCGATGCACTGGCGGATCAGGTGCTTCTCTTCCTCGCGGACCATGCGGCCAGCCTACGGCTCAAGCGCCTGAGCTCAAGAGCCGCTCGCAAAGGCCAAGGGCCAGCCGATCGCGAGTCGCGGCTGACCCCGGTGGCCTCGCGTTGCCCCCGCTCATGGCCTCGTCGGGAACCTTTGCCGCGGGCGCTCGAGCCCCGCGGCTCACCATTGCTATCCGACTTCAGAGACGCGCTGCCCTCGCGCCGCGTTAGACCCTGCAAGGGCTGTCCCGGAACCCGCACGCGGCGGCAGCGCAGGCAAGGCCTGGTCGGTGCGCCACACCCACGCGTCGCCACCCGCGGCCTGGACCGCCTTCTCCTTGGCACTCTGTTCCTTCGGGTCAAGGAAGGCACTCACCACATGAAGCGGGAATGGCCCGCCCTCGGTATCGAGCAGCAGCGCGTTCGGGAAGCAAGCACCACTCTTGGCGTCGAAGCGCAGCGGCTTCAAGAAGGCCCGACCCTGCCGCTGCAGTTCCTCGACCAGCGGCAGCTCATGGAGGCCTTCGAGCGGTATCCACTGATCCGACACCAAGGTCATCGACAGCGAGTCCACCTGGTAGAGGTGCTCACGCTTGGCGTAGATCAGCGCGGCCATCACGACCATCGGCTTGCGCTCCAGATCGGCGTCACGGGCCTGCAGGGTAGCCGCATAGGCGCGCTCGGCGCGCTCCCAGGCCTTGCTCTCCATGTACAGCGGCACGTCCGGCATGTGCTTGACCAACAGCTTGCGCCCGTATGCGCTTTGCTCGGCGCCGTTGAACTGGCCGATGACGATTGCCATCTTGTAGGCCACGTCGTCGCCCGGCGAGAGAAGCATGGCCAGCTTGCGCCGCCGCCGCTCGCCGATCTCTTCCTTGTCGGCGACCCGGAACGGCTCGGGCACGTACAGGCGCTTGTCCAAGGTCTCGCCCTTGAGCGTCACGCCTGCTGCCGCAAGCTCGAGGTACTTCTTGATCACGCCCTGCGAGCGCCGTCCCTCCATCGCCGGATACCAGCGATTCAGCCCGGCGCGGTGGTAGAGGAAGTGCAGCACCGCCCGCAGGCTCATCCGCTTGCGCGGTGCATTCACCGCGGGCGGCTCGCCGTTCGCCTCCCCTCGCGGCATTGCCTTGCCAGAGACCCTGGAGAACGGGAAGTCGGTCCGGATCTCCACGTGATCGGGGTTGTGCTCGACGATGGCCTCGCCGACGAGTTCGCCCAGGCCCGAGAGACCCGGTTCCGGCTCGAAGGACTGGCAGGTCGGATGGTGCATGTCCCCGGTGCCCGGCATGCGCTTGACGACGTACTCGCCATGCTTGGCGATGTACATCTCCACGCCACCGCGAACGCACATGCAGCGCGGACGCTCCGAGCTCTCGTACACCCTCGACAACGCCTCCTGCAGGCCCGGGTCGGTCGCCAGCAGCGTGACGCCCCGGATGAAGTATTTCGCTGCGTCCATGGCAACCTCCTGGGCGTCTGCGGCCACGATCGTGGCCTACACGATCTCGTGAGACACGAGGTCGAGCGGCATGGGCGGCAGCCTGAGCAGCCGTCGCACCTGGCGTGCCGACCGCAGCCCAAGCAGTTCCCGAAGCTGGGCCCTGTCCGCGCCCTGTCGATCCAGCGAGAGCGCCACCTGCCTGCGGGCCTGCTGTGCCGTCATGCCAACCCATCCGGCGCGCGCGAACGCCAGGCGCAGCGTCGCCTGAAGGTACTTGGAGGTGAGCCGCGAATCGGTCGGTGAACGCCGGGTGATCAGGAACGGCCTGCCCGCCTCGGTCAGGAACAGGCGGCTCTTCGGATCGAGCCCACGGAAACGCCCGGGTTCGCCGGTGCCCAACCGCCGACGCATGCGCTCTTCCAGGTAGATGTCGATGCTGGCCACGGCTCGCGACGAGTTGAAGTACAGCGGCCGCGCGATGCCGCTGGCCGCCACCTCCCCACGCAGTGTTGAGACCCGTCGCACGTTGCCGTTCTCGTCAAGGTAGTCGCCCACCTCCAGCAGCGCGAGTTCCATGGTCTTGAGGCCGGTGCACAGCAGCGTGTAGATCAGCGCGATGTCCCGGTTGGCACTTCGGCAGCACGAGCGAAGGCGGCTCGCACCGGCAGCGACCTCATCCGCATCCAGCACGACCCGGCAAGGCGGCGGTGGTGCGCCTACATCGTGTGCGCGCGCGGCGGCCATGATCGTCTCCCGCTCGCGGCGGATCGCGACCAGGCTGTCCAGCCAATCCACCCGGATCGAGCCCAGTGCACCGGCCTGCTGAAGCCTGCGCAGCAGGCCTTTGATCCGACGCTCGACCGTCGAGCGCGCGACACCGAGGTCGGACGCCACCTCCTTGTAGCTCCGGCCACCTTCGACCACGCTGATGAGCAGGCTCAACGAATCTAAGGGTAGGCGCCCCATGGACTGATCTCGACCTGTGGGTTGAACATCAGGCAACGCCGTCGATGGGCGGGTTGCCGTGGCCCAATCGTCCCGAAGATGGCGGCCGCCTTCAACCGGAAAGGCGGCTCGAAGTCCCCCCGGATTTCGGGCGCCGCGCGGGCCAAAGCGACAGATCCGCCGCTGCAGGTGCGGGGCGGACGAGTGACGGATGGACATGCGCCGTGCGATGCCCCTTTTCGACCGCGCATCGTTGATTCATACTGACCATGCGATGGGCATCTCTGCCTTTGCCGCTGTCACCAGCGTTCCGGCCTGGCCGGCGTTTGCGGTCGTGACCCGCACTTCAATCGGCCTGCGCCTGCAGGCCACCCGCATCCTTCGCCGGCTGTTGCTGGCCCGGCTTGCGAATCGACCCGTGCCGCCCGACTGCGGCCTCGCGGCCAGGGCGTAAGCCACCTCCTGCGCGGGCCCTCCCGCGCATCTTCAACCCGAGCTCGGGCGACACCCGAGTCGGGTTCGCTCGTGTTCATGCGCTTGAAAGGAAAGCGTCATGTCCCACGAATCCTCTTCCCTCTTCGCCGACCCTGGGCAGACCGTCGACGGCAGCGTTCGCATCACCGCGAGCGTCGTGCCCGCCGAACGTCGCATGGACTTCCTCCCGCAGCACTTCGGCGAGCGCGCGATGATCAAGTTCGAGATGTCGGTGTACGACTGGATGGGCAGCCTCTGCCCGACCTATCGCGGCGGTTTCTGGAACTACGTCGAGCTCTCCAACGGCGGTGCTTTCATGTACCCCTCGGGCGTCGAGAGCTTCGCAATCAGCGTCGACGGCAACGGCTTCAGCAGCACCGTTGGTGCCGAGGTCGCCGGCATCATCGCCACCGCCTTCGCGCTCAACAACATGCTCTGGCGAGGCTGGGACAGCCTGACCGAGAAGTACGAACAGCTGCTGGAGTTCATCGGCGAGCACCCGGAGTCTGTGGCCATCCGGCGCGCCCTCGACTAGGGGACGGCAATGCTGACCCATCGCTGCAACCGGTTCATGGTCCTCTTGACGGGCTTGCGCCACTACACCACCGAGCAACTCCTCGCGGTGATGCAAGACCGCCGCTACCCACCACTGCTGCGCGTCGCCGCGCTGCGGTGGCTCATCCACTGGGCTCCCCTGGACATCACCAAGGGCGCTCCCTATCTGCAGCGGCGTCGCTACGTGCGTCAGCACTACGGCGTGTAGTCCGCCCCTCGCAACTCGACGACCACGGCCTGCCGGCCGTGGTCCTCTCCATCTGAAGGACACCAGAACGTGAGTATCCGAACGCCACGTATTGGCTCCGTCTGCTCGGCGGATCCGAACGACTGGCCGGCTGTGGCCCATGACTTCGCCTACGAGCTGCGCCAGTTCATCAAGACCGACCGCGACCCCGACCGGCGACGAGCTGCAATGTCGGCAATCAGCGAGTTCGAAGATGCCGGCGACGACCCTGAGGCGTTGCAAGCGTTCGTCGAAGGGTCTGGCAAGGACGCCTTACAGGCGTACTGCTTGCCATTCATGAGCTTCTCCAGTGCGCCCTCTGGTGACTACGGCTTCTGGCCAGACATCGAATGGCTGGAGTACTGCGCTCAATCGAAGGACGGCGTCATCAAGGTCAATGCGGGCGACGCCTGGCCGCCCCTCTGGACATCATCGGGCCATGAAGTGCAGTTCATCATGGAAGTCAACGACCACGGGAACGTGACCCTCTACAACCGCCGCCGCCGGGAAGTCTGGAGTTGCGTCTAACCACATCCTCCGCAACGGGGCGCAGCGCGACGGGCGGCAGGACTCTGAATAGCGCGAGCCCTTGGGCCTACACGAACACCTTGGCGGGGGCCGGTCACTGCGACCGGCTCCCCTCAGCGGGCGGGCTCCGTGTCCCCGGCACGCGCGGCCGGTGAAGTCACCGTGAACCCAGCATGCTCGAGCGCGCGTTGACACAGCTCCAAAAAACTTGCTACTGTCAGGTCGTTCTTTGCATCGTTCGTGCGCCAAGCGCAGATCTTGAAGCTTGCTTCCGTCGCCCCCGCGTCGACGTGGTCGACGGTGGGCAACAGTGCGTGCTGCGCCTTGTAGCCGTGCCTGCCCGCCTGGGACTCGTCGTTGTCATAGGTGCCGATTCGTGCCCAGTCGAGGAGCTCGCCGGTATAGGCATCTCTACCGTCGGACAGGACCACGGCCGCGTGGATCGCTTCTTTGTAGTGGGACACCGATGCGGTGCGCTGCCGCTTGCGGTCGCGCTTTACATGCGCGGTCGCCTTGCGGCCCAGCCACGACTCGTACTTCTCGGCCGTCACGATGTCTACCAGGAACTGAGGCATGGTGTGCTTGCGTGCCATTCTTCAGGTCCCTCGACGCGCGAGACGGTTCTGCAGCAGGAACCAGCACATGTTCAGCGCGAATGAGCGGCCAAGACGCGTCATCTGCCCCTCCGGAATGCCCACCGGGCGGTGCGCACCCGGGCTCAGCAGTCGGAACACGCCGGCGAGGCCTTGTTCTTCCTCGACGCTGATCTCCCCGCTGCTGCGCAGGAACTGCAGGATCTCGCCCCACTTTGCTGGGTTGTAGGTCACTGGTCCGCCGCCGGCGACGTCCAGCGCAACATCGCCGGCCAGCGTCTCCAGCGCGATCCGTGCATTCACCAGCGCGGCGTTGTAGTCGGGCGGTGCGGCCCGAAAGGCCTGTGCGGAGTCGTTGATTTTCTGGACGATGTCCCCGCTGCGCGGAGCACCGCAGGTTCTCAACGCTTCAATGAGGTCATCGTCGATCGGCGCGGCGTAGGCGATCGACGGGTCGCTCTGGTGCAGCCGCTTGTCCACCACCTGGTAGCCATCGAGCATCAGACACTGCGTCAGGTCATGCATGCGTTCGTCGAAGCGGTACTTCGGATTCACGCGAGAGCGCAGGTCGCCGGCGGTGGCCACCACTTCAGCAAGCACGTCCATGACCTGCCGGTCGCCGAGACCGCGCACCGCATTGATGAGCTCGTACACCAGCGAGTCGGGATTGACCGAGATCGGGGCGCCGTGCTTCCTCAGCAGCGTCACCACGATGGCGGGGTCCTGCTGCTCCAACAGCTGCGCGAGCGAATAGCGGGTTCGATGTCCGATCACGTGTTCTGCCCTCCGCGCGTGGCGGCCTTGCGCTGCCTACAAGGCCGGTCGAAGTTGGTGCTCGATTGTCAGGTTACACAGCGATCGCCACCGGCACGCCGATCTGCTGGGCGACGCTCGCGTACAGGTCCTGCTCGACGGCAGGGGCCTCGATGGAGACCACGAGGCTGTATCTGGCCGCACGTTCGAAGCGACCATGGGTCGGCCGGTTGCGCCACCATCCCATCGCCGGAAAGATTGCCAGCTGCCCGCGGTTGGCCAGCTGCGCGGCTGTCCCGCTCCAGCTGTCGCTGAGCAGCGATCCTCGCGTGCGCAGCCGCTCGCCGATGGTCCAGCCGGCGTCCGCGCCGCCGCCACCGGGCAGACCTTGCTCCTCTGCTACCGCTTGGGCATTGATGCGGCCACGGAACGAAGCCTCGGTTTCCAGCGGCCGGCGCACCGCGAAACGCAGGGCGTGAGACTGGTAGGCGTACTTGTCGATGCCGCCACGCTCGCCCGGGTTCGGCTCGATGAAGTAGGACAGCGTGACGCGCAGGGTGACCTGCGTGTCGCCCAGCGCCTGCAGCATGTCCGTCGGCCACGGCAACGCGTGCAGGTGCATGTCGCGGGTCTTCACGGTACCGTCGACCTTGTGGTACGGCTGGAGGTGGTCCTGCACGATCAGCGTGAGCGAGTTTCGGGCGCTGTACAGCGCTCGCTCCAAGCCCGGCACGCCATAGCCGCAGTGACGCAGGAGTTGCCGCAAGGTGTCCTTGTTGCGCAAACCGTTGGGCGTGTAGGCTTGCAGCATCGGCTGCGTCCAGCGCGCAGAGTGCACCATCAGCGCTCGCACCGTTTCCGGCCAAAACGTGGGGTAGGCGGCCTGGATGCGGGCGCCCATGCCGGCGGCCAGAGCAGTGGCCGCGCTGGTTGCCCAGCTGAGCGTGAACAGCCGATCGTGCGGCTCATGGCCGGTGGTCAGTAGGGACAGACTGTCCATCGAGCACGCGAAGCCCATCGGCTCGATCGCGGCATTGCCACCCTCCATCACGATGTCCGGTTTGAACGGCCAGCCGGGCTGCCAGGTCGCCGAGGTGGTCGTGTAGGGGCTGAGGCTTCCCGCGGCCGCGATCGCGCTGTATTGCGGGGCGTCCGCTTCGGAGATCGTCGTGAGCTCCGAGTAGGCGCCCACGGTGAGCGCGTTCCAGGCCTGGCCTGGGTCGTGGACGGAGTTCGTCGAGAGACTGTCCGGGTAGGCGCTCCAGGCGTCGGCGTCACGCGTGTTGCCGGCGCACAGAACGAACAGCCGAGGCGTCGCGCCTTGGCCGTCGTAGTCGCACGCCAGGCGGTCGATCTCGGCTGACCAGGACGAAGGCCTTCCGCGGTCGCGGCCGTCCGTCGACGAGACCGCCATCGCGAACACGCGCCGGCGATTGGGATCGGTGACCTCCACGCGGCCCACGGCTTCGGCCGTTATCGCCCCATACGACTCGCCTTCGTTGTCACCCGGTCCGCGCAGGACCTTGATGGATTCGAGGCGATGCGGCACCGCCAGTGGCCCATCGTCGGCCAGCGCCGGCGTCAGGTCTCCCAGCAGTGCCAAACCCGCCAGCTCGGTGCCGTGCCCGTTTCCGTCGTCAGGTCCCCAGGCGGGTTCAATCGTGTGACGGTCGGCGTCGGCCACCAGCGGCGCGATCAACGGATGGCCGTGGTTCACGCCGGTGTCCAGCAGCGTGACGTAGGAGTTGCCGGCGTGCTCCGGCACCAGCCGCCCTTGCAAATTGCCGACCCACTCGGCTTGTTCGTCGAGCGGCAAGGCGGCGAAGAATTCAGCCGTGGTCTTCGCGCGCCGAAGCTCGGCGATCATGTTCAGCACGAGCGACGACTGCAGCAACTGCGCCTTGCTGCCGTGCATCTGCGCCACCGACCGCTCGGGGAAATGCAGGACGCGCTCGCTCACGTGGAGGCCAGCCATGCCGGCGACGGTACGAAAGTCGGCTACGACCTGTTCCCGGTGCTCGCCGGCCGGCAGCCAGGCTTCCCACCAGATGGCTTCGGCGTCGTTGTGAGGGAGGGCGTCGGCGGTGTCGGTCCACAACGACTCGAATGTCGCCACTCTCACAGCGCGGATCGCGTCAACCAACGACTGGTTGTCGCGGGGCTGGCCGCGGCGGTCGACCTTGTGATCGATGTAATCGGTGACCAGCTTCTCGAAGTGCGCCAGCTTGCCCAACGGAACGAACACGGTCGCCAGCACCTGGTTGCCCTGTTGGCGCACGTTCATGAGCTCGATGCCTTGGCGGTCGCGAGCCAGGCTCTCGGCGGCCAGGGCCACACCTTGCTGACTCTCGAACTCGACCTGAACGCCGATCGCGGTTTGCACATTCGCGACTTGCTGCTCAGCGACGCGCTGCTGCTGGACTGCGGCGACTTGCGCGATCTGAGCGCGAAGCACACCGGCGTGCTGCTGCCGATTCTGCGCTGGAACGACGACCCTGCCGCCGCCGCCGGCCGCCCGCGCGGTGTATCCCTCGGTGGTTCGTGTGTCCTGAGGAAAGAGGTGCGGACGGTGTTGTTGATCCCCGTTGGCCATGCAGCTGGTGCGCGCCTATTCCTTGCCGCCCGGCGTGCGGCGCCGCACGGCCTGACGCTGTTGCAGGAGGCTCTTCACAGCTTCGGCCGGCACGCTCTCCTGATCGTGCATCACCGCTTCCTTGACCGCGTCGCCGACGGCCCGGGCAATCTCGGCATGGCTCAAACCCGACGCCTCCTGGGCCAGGTCGTCGACGGCTTTCGGGGGCTTCAAGTAGTTGGCCAAGCGCATTCGCAACAGCGCTTTGATCTCCTCCGCGGACGGCACGTGGTACTCCACCACGTCGTCGAAGCGCCGGAACAGCGCTTCGTCCAGGATGTCCGGGTGATTCGTCGCCGCGACGATCACGCTGCTGGAGTCGTCCTGCTCGATCATCAGCAGGAAGCTGTTGAGGATGCGGCGAATCTCGCCAACGTCGTTGGCCATGCCTCGCTGGCTGCCGATCGCGTCGAACTCGTCGAAAAAATATACCCCGCGAGTTGATGCCACGGCGTCGAAGACCTGACGCAGCTTGGCCGCCGTCTCTCCCATGAATTTGGTGATCAGCGCATCGAGGCGGACCACAAAAAGTGGGATGCCCAGCTCGCCCGCGAGGGCGGCGGCGGTCATCGTCTTGCCGGTGCCTGACGGGCCGACGAGCAGCAGCTTGCGCCGAGGGTGAAGGCCATGGCTGCGCAGCTTGCTCAGGTGCCGCTGTTCCTTCAAGACCTGCTGCAGGCCTTCGAGCAGCGGCTTGCCAAGCACCATGTCCGACAGGCGTCTGGATGGGTAAGAGACGCTCAACAACGACGCGAGTTCGCCTTTCGGCCGAGCGATCGGAATGGGGCCGTCCCCCCCAGGCGCATGCCGGCGCGACTTCGCGGAATCGATCAGCTCTCGCAGTTCCTCCGCCAGTTTGCCGTGGCCCTGCTTGGCCTCGTGCGCTGCTAGTTGCATGGCGACGGAGTAAAAATGGCGATCATCGCCCTCCGCGAAGGAGCGCAGCAATGCTTTGAGTTGATCGCCGTTGGCCATGATGGGGCTATTGTCCCGTACTCAGGGCTGGCCGCCCCGCCGCTACGGGTTTCCGCTCGGTCACCCTGGAGCGGGTAGGCGCAGCAAGGCGGTGGGAGAGACGCGGCTAGACACGCGCACAGTGCTGTGAAGTGAGCTTCCGACCGGTCTTCGTCGTCGCCGCCACTCAGACCTACGTCACGAGTGACCGACCTCGGTCTTCAGCCAATGTTGGCAAGGTCGGCTTAGGGCGGGCGCCGACGCTCAGGATGGCGGCGTCGAGCGACAGCAACCAGTCTGCTCCGGACCAACGCTTCAGGCCTCCAGGGAAAGCATTTCTCTCACCGCTGGTGAGAGACGCTCGACTACACCTGACCGACAGATCGGGCACGGTCACACAGCGGTGACATTGAACAGATCGCACAGGGCGTCCAGCTGTGCAACCTTTAGCTTCTCCGACCGAAGCTTCTTCAACCCGCTCCGCTCGAAGATCGCGTAGGCGAAGCCCTTGTTCATCTGGCGGGACACGTACCGGATGCCCTGCCATCGCGGGTCGGCGTCATGGATGGCCTGCGCCCATGCCTGGCTCACCGAGTAGTCGGCCAGCGCGCTGATGTCGTTGTTCAGGCCCAGGGACTTGAGGGCCGCGCCGGTCAGGTCGGCCAGGACCAGCGTCTTGCGTCGATCGCACGTGAATTGCACCACCGAGCGCTCCGTCAGTTCAGCAGAGGGCACCTCGTACGCGCCAGCGACGAAGCGTCCTGCTTCGTGTATCACGCTTTCCGCGAAGGCGACCTCGATCGAGTTGGCTGTATAGCAAGTGCCGAACTCGCCGGCGCGGCCTGGGTCCGGGTCATCGAAGCGGTACACGCCGGACGACCAGTACGGCTCGGTGCCCGGGTACCGGCTCAGTCGCACCAGCGAGGCGACCTCGACCCTGACGGGCCGAAGCAGATCCTCGAATGTCCCGGGCTCAGGCAGCCGCAGCGACACGCGCGGCTCCCCGCTCGCGCGCCCAGGCCGTGGCCAACCGTTCCACCTTGGACACCGCGACTCCGGCGTCCAGGGCCGCGGCGACGCCCCTCCCTCCCAACGCCCCGTGCTCGCGCAACCAGAACATCAGCTTCTCGCTGGCACCGAGGTCGCCGAGGGCGCGGCATACAGCGGCCACAACCTCGCGGTCCAGCGCCAGGAAAGCTTGCGGGTAGTACAGCCGGTTGCCGATCTTCACCGCGAAGACCTCGCCCCGGTCTGCAGCGGGCGCCAAGGCCTGCCGTGTGAGCCCCCAGGCCTGAGCGAGTTGCTCACCGGGCACCACGAGGCCGTCCTTGACCCATTGCACCCGGGCCGCTTCGCCTCGTGCGGTGGCACCGGCAAGCCCACCGGACGTGGCGGACTGGGACGGCGTCCCAGCGGGCAGTTGGGAACGCGCGGCGCGCGGTCGCGCGCCACCGGCCTTCGACGGCTGCAGCGCGTGGCGGCTGACCGCCGACCGGAGACTGCCCAGGTCTTCGCTGAGCCGTCCTACGGCCGCTTCGAGCTGCGCGATCCGGCGCAGGAGGACAGGGGTGCTGACATTGGTGCCCATCGGCCGATTTTAGGCAAGCAGGAACAATAAAGCAAACGCGGAAATCGTAGCAAACGGCGACACCGGGGAGGGAGCCCTCTGGCTGGCGCAGGCACCGAGAGGGTTGCGGCATCCCTCGCTTCCCTTGCCTCTATGCGGCGCGGCTGCATATGGCCGGTTCATGCCCGATGAACATGCGCCAGCGCGATGGGGTGCCTTTCCCATCCAGCCCCCTTGTTCCATACTTGATTCGCTTCGTGGCTTCCAGCCACAGCCGCCCTCTGAGGCGTTCCGGCACTGCCGGCGTTAGCGGTCGTGACCCGCACGTAGATCCGCGCTGGGCCCTGCCCCGCCGCCGCCTCTTCAGGCGGTGAGTCCTTCCGGTGCCCGCCTGACAGGCGGCCGCACCGAACCCCAGATCCGTTCGCATCGGCCTACTGCTTTTCAGGCAGTCCGGCTGGTCGACGCACGACCGCATGCCGCCTCAGCGGCCCGCGGACCCCCTCCCACCGGGAGCTCACGCTCCCCAGGGGGGCGTGTGCTCTCTCCACATCACGGAGATCACATGTCCCCATCCAGCCAGGGTGGCTACACCCTTTCCTTGCCGGGCTTCGACGACGAAGCTGCCGCATACCCCGACCTGTTCGCTGAAGCTGCTGAGGCCCCTGCCGCTGCGGTCGATGTTCAAGCGGTCGATGGAGCGCAGGTCCCCAAGGCATGGCGCCCGGCCATGTCCGCCGCGGCCCACACCGCGCAGTTCGTCGAGTGGCCGACATGGGACGACGAAGTCCTCGCCCACATCGAAGGCCAGGCCACCAAGTTCGAGGCCAACGTTTTGGCCATCAACGCGCTCCGCTCGATCGAGAGCGAAGCCAGGCCGGCGAGCGCCAGCGAACGCCGCGCACTGCTGCGCTACACCGGCTGGGGTGGCATCCCGGCGAGCTTCAACGACGAGGGCAGAGATCCAGCCTGGGTCGAGCGCGCCGGTCGCCTGCGCCAGTTGCTCTCGGCCGACGACCACGACTCGGCACGGGCATCGGTCAACAACAGCCACTACACCGATCCGCTCGTCATCCACTGGATCTGGGCGGCCCTGCGCCGCCTGGGTTTCCAGGGCGGCAACATCCTCGAACCGAGCGCAGGCACCGGGCACTTCCTGGGCTGCATGCCGGCCGACATTGCCCAGCGCAGTCGCGTCACGGCGATCGAGCTGGACCGCATCTCTGGCCGCATCCTTCGCAGCCTCTACGGGGCATGCGGAGTCGATGTGCGGATCGGCGGCTTCGAGGCCGCGACCTTGGCCGAAGGAACCTACGACCTCATCCTGTCCAATGTCCCGTTCGGCCGCTACGGCGTGCTGGACAACCGCAACCGCCCTTACAGCCGAGCGAGCATCCACAACTGGTTCGTCGGCCGGGCGCTCGATGTGCTCCGCCCTGGCGGCTTGGTGTGCTTCATCACCTCGACCTACTTTCTGGACGAGAGTGATGCCGGCATGCGCGCACACGTGGCATCCGAGGCCGACCTGGTCACCGCGTTCCGACTGCCCTCGGGCACGTTCGAGCGCATCGCATCGACAAGCGTGCAGGCCGACCTGGTCGTGCTCAGAAAGCGCGCGCCGGGAGACGGGGCAGCCGCAGCCGAGTGGCTCGACCTGGACTACGTTCCCAAGCCGATGCTCCGGGAAGGCTGCCACGAGCAGTACCTGCGGATCAACCGTTGGTTCGTGCGCCATCCGGAGCATGTGCTGGGTCGCATCGACCGGGTCAGCAACGGCTTCCAGGCCGTGCCGACGGCCATGCTCGATGGATATCTCGAATCCGCGCTGCTCGGCGCCCAGGCCCTGGTGCCCAAGGGCGCGTACAGCGTGCAACCCAAGGCCCCCGCCAGAACACCCCGGGACATCGTGCCGGCACCCGCTGGCACGCGGCCGGGATCGCTCGTGGTCAGCGAAGGCCGCATCGGCATCGTGGAGGACGATCACGTCGTGGACCTGCACGACCGCCTCAACGCCACGGTCCGGCAACGGATCGCCGGCATGGTGGACATCCGCGATCGGGCCCGCGCGTTGCTCAGCGCACAGTTGGGCGCAACGACGGATCAGGCGCTGATCGAACTGAGGCGACGCCTGAACCAGAGCTACGACCGGTTCGTGGGCAAGCACGGCTACCTGTCCTGCCGTGCGAACGCCCTCGCCTTCCGGCGGGACCCGGACTATCCGCTGCTCCTGTCCCTGGAGCACTACGACGAAGAGGAAGAAGTGGCCACCAAGGCCGCGATCTTCTCGAAGCGAACGGTCTCGCCCGTCCGGGAGGCCACGGTCGCCGAGCATCCCGACGAGGCACTCGCTCTGTCGATGCAGTGGAAGGGCCGCGTCGATCCCGACTACATGGCCCGGCTGCTGCGGGCCACGCCCGAAGACGCCCTGGCGGACCTCTCTGCACGGGGCATGATCTACCTGAATCCCGAGGGCGACCGGCACGAGCCGGCCGACGAGTACCTCTCCGGCAACGTGAAGCGCAAGCTGACCGTGGCCCTCGCCGCCGGCGACGCCTACAGGGCGAACGTGGCGGCACTGGAGAAGGTGATCCCCGAGGATCTGCCGCCAGGCGACATCGCGCTGCGACTAGGCGCGGTCTGGGTGCCGGCCGACGTGGTCGAGACCTTCATCAAGGAGGTGCTCGGCCTGCGGGACACCACCGTTCGCTACCTGGCGGTGGCCGGCACCTGGTCGGTGACCTTCAACGACTGGGCGGCCAGGCAGAGCGTCGCCTGCATCCAGGAGTACGGCACGCGGCGCATGCACGCCATCGAACTCGTGCAGCACGCGCTGAACGTGCAGACACCCACGGTGCGCGACCCGCACCCCGAGAAGGACGGTGCCTACATCGTCAACAAGGAAGAGACGCTCGCGGCGCGGGAGAAGCTTGGCTTGATCCGGGACCGCTTCGCGGCATGGGCCTACGAGGACGCGCCGCGGTGCGAGCGGCTGTGCAGGATCTACAACGACCTGTTCAACTGCATCCGCCAGAGGGAGTTCGACGGCTCGCATCTGAAGCTCCCGGGCTTTTCGCAATGCTTCGAGCTCCACGCGAGCCAACGCAACGCGATCTGGCGCGTCGTGCAGTCCGGCAACACCGGGCTGTTTCACGCGGTGGGCGCCGGCAAGACGGCCATCATGGTGGCCGCGAGCATGGAACTGCGCCGCCTGGGCCTGGCCAACAAGCCGGCCCACATCGTGCCGAACCACTGCCTCGAGCAGTACGCCGCTGAGCTGGTGCGGCTCTATCCCTCCGCCGCCGTGCTCATGGCCACGAAGGAGGACCTCGCCGGCGACCGCCGGCGGGAGTTCGTGGCGCGGGTGGCCACCGGCGACTGGGATGCGATCGTGATGACGCACTCCACCTTCGAGCTGCTGCCCATGTCCGCCGGATTCACCGGCGACTTCATCAAGGACACCATCCGCGAGATCGAGATGGCGGTGCGCATGTGCAGCGCGGACAGCCGGTCCAACCGGATCGTCAAGCAGCTCGAGCGCATGAAGAAGACCTGGAAGATCCGGCTCGAACGTCTGGAGAACCAGGATCGCAAGGACGACTTTCTCTGCTGGGAAGCACTGGGGGTCGACTGGCTTGCGTACGACGAGGCCCACTCGGCCAAGAATCTGTTCCGCCACACCAAGATGGCACGCATCGCAGGCCTGCCGCTGAGCAACTCGCAGCGCGCGTTCGACCTGTACCTGAAGTCGCGCCACACGATGAGCCTCTACCGAGGCGAGCACCGTGGCGTGGTTCTGGCCACGGCAACCCCGGTGGCCAACAGCATGGCCGAGGTTCACACGTTCCAGCGCTTCCTGCAGCCCAACACGCTGCGCTCGCTGGGGCTCGAGCAGTTCGACGCCTGGGCCGCCACCTTCGGGGAGACGGTCACGGCGCTGGAGATTGCACCCGACGGCAGCGGCTATCGCCTCAACACCCGGTTCGCGCGCTTCATCAACGTGCCGGACCTGATGACGGTGTTCTGCGACGTGTCGGACATCCGCACGCGCGAGATGCTGAAGCTGCCGGTGCCTATCCTGAAGGGCGACAAGCCCAGAACGGTGACGTGCAAGCCGAGCGAGCAGTTGCGCGCCTTCGTGCGATCGCTCGTGAAGCGCGCCGAGCGCTTGAAGACCGCGCGGGTGGACCCGCGCGAGGACAACATGCTCATGATCGCCAGCGAAGGCCGCCTGGCCGCGCTGGACATGCGACTGATCAACGGCCGCCAACCAGCCGACCCCGGCGGGAAGGTGGCGCAGTGCGCCCGAGAGGTGCACAACATCTGGCAGGTGACTGCGAGCCTCAAGAGAGCCCAACTGGTCTTCTGCGACCTGTCCACTCCCAAGAGTGGCATGGCGTTCAGCGTCTACCAGGCGCTGCGCGAAGAGTTGATCGAGCTGGGCCTACCGGCCGAGCAGATCGCTTTCATCCACGATGCCGAGACCGACTCGCAGAAGGCACGCCTGTTCCGCCAGGTGCGCGAGGGCAAGGTTCGTGTGCTGCTCGGTTCGACCCCGAAGATGGGCGTCGGCACGAACGTGCAGCGGCGCCTCGTGGCCCTGCACGAACTCGACTGCCCATGGCGTCCGTGTGACGTGGAGCAGCGCGAGGGCCGAATCCTTCGCCAAGGCAACGAATGCGCCGAGGTGGAGATCATCCGCTACGTCACCGAAGGCAGCTTCGACGCGTACAGCTGGCAGACGGTGCTCACCAAGGCCAAGTTCATCGCGCAGGTGATGAGCGGGGACAAGGGCATCCGGTCTGTCGAGGACGTCGAGCTCGCAACGCTGACCTACGCGGAAGTGAAGGCGCTTGCGTCGGGCAATCCGAAGATCATCGAGAAGGCTGGTGTCGACGCGGAGATCGCGAAGTACGCCTCGCTGCTGTCCGTGTGGCGCAACCAACGCTACGCGAACGAATCCGAGGTGGCCGGCTTGCCGATGCGCATCGAGAGCAATGAGCGGCTGCTCGCAGCCCTCGTGGCAGATGCCGAACGGGCGCACGCCGTTCTCGGAACGGACCTGGTGGTCAACGTCCACGGACGCACCTACCGCGGTCGTGAAGAGATCGGCGAGGTGCTCAGGGCGACCGTACGCAGCGCGAGGGCATCGATCTCGCGATCCGCGCGGGACGAGGTCATCGGCACCGTCGGGGCTTTCGAGCTGTGCGTGTTCATCGGACGCGAAGAGGACGAGGTGCATCTGTTCGTGCGGGGCGCGAGCTCACACGAGTGCAGACCGTGCCAGACCGGACCGGCACTCCACGCCGGCTTGATCGAGACGATCCGCGAGGTTGCGCCGCACCGCGATGACTGCGCCCAGCGGCTCGCGAGGATGCGCTCGAAACTCGAAGGCCTAGCGGCTGAACTGCAGCGGCCGTTCGAGCACGAGGATCGCCTGGCCGCGCTGATCGCGAGGCAACGTGAGCTCGAAGCCGAGTTGGACCTCGGAAAGGACGAAGTCGGCAGCAACGCTGTCGAGGATGTCCCGGAGCAAATTGCAGCCTAGTCGCTGCGCGCCCCGCCCCACTGCACATGCAGTGGGGCATTTTTTTGCCCGGGCAGTTGCGGCGAGTTCAGCCCACGTCGCGTTCGCTGCCGAGGTCGATGGCCATGAGGCTCTCGAACTCCGTCAACGGCAGCGTCGCCCAGTCCTCGCCCAACTCGCTCTTCGCGTAGTGCTGGATCACCATCACCTGGACCAGCGGCGACTGCCACTCACCGCGCGCAAGGCGCTTCATGATGCTCGGGCTGGGTGCCGTGGTCGCGTCGGCCTCGTCGCGCACGCGGCGCACCCACTCCATCTGCTCTTCGACGTCCAACTTGGCGAACTGGTCGCGGATCAGGCTGAAGCGCCGGTGGCGCTCAGCGTCTTCAACATCGCGACGCGAAGCAGGCATCGCCGTCGCTGCCCTGCTCTCGACGACCACATGCGCAGTCTTCTCCGGTTGCGCGCCCTGCCCGGCCGGCGCCTCATCGCGCGCCTTGTTCGCGATGATCGTGCGCAGGTAGGCACCGGCGTTCCCGATGCGCGGGCGGTCCGCTCCGCTCAGGAAGCGCTCGTAGCGTTCGAGTCCTTCGGTCACGGCAACAACGCCGTAGGCGCGCTCGAGTTCCTCGATCACCGTGTCGCGGATGCTCAGCTTGCCGCCTCGCAGGATGTTCGTCACGTCGGGTGGCACCGGCGCGATCCGCTCGGGACGCCGTGCACTCTTCTTGACCGCGAACTGGATGAACTCGACCTCACGGCCGCGCCTGAACTCGATCAGCTCGATCTCGATGTCGCCGAGGTCGTTGATCTCCTTGATGGCCGGCGCGACGAATTCGCTCTTGAACTTGCGCCACGCGCGGACCTTGGACGTCGGCGAACTTCGCAACGACTCAGTCCACCAGGACCAGTGCTGCCGGCTGGTGACGCCTGCCGGGCTGTCGCGGTAGCGCGCGCAGATCTCATAGAGCGCGACCGCGCAGTAGGTGGTGAGTTGGCGCAGCACTGCGAAGTCGACCTGTGCCCACCGCGAGGGGCTGACCAGTTCCTCGCGGATGGACGGCGGGTAGTACCAGGTCACCCAGTTCTCGCCCGCGCGCTTGTAGACGCGAACCTCGGCGAGCAGGTTGAAGATGCGCCACTCGTCGGTGATCTGTGCCGGTGACACGCCCTCTTCCTTGCCGTCGACGCCGAACGTCAGCGGCAACTGCTGCTCGGACTTCGACAGCGGCCTCCACTCCACCTTCGTCGACACCATCTGCTCGATGTACTTCTTCGCATCGCTGGAGATGCTGTTGGTCGCACCGAAGCCGCGAAGGATGGAATTCAACGGAGCGGCGAAGCCACCGTCCGCGCTCTCCGTTCCGGCTGCCGCCTGCATCTGGGCAAGATGCAGCATCACCGAGTACGCTTTGCGTCCGGTGACCGTCAACGAACGGTTGGTGGGCACGATCGCCAAGGCGATGACGGACTTGTGCAGCATGCCCTGCACCACATCCATCTGCCTCACGATTGCCACACCGCTCATGCGTCCATTCTAGGCTTCCGGGCCCGGTCAAGTGTCCGGGTCGACCAGCGAGTTTTGGACGCGACGCCCGTCGCCCACCGATGGATCAGAACTGATCAACTACTGAGCTGATGCGGACCGGAAAACCCGGACACTTCGAGCCGCTCCTGCGCACAGCCGCGGGCTGTTCGAGGGCTTGGCGAGGATCGAATCAGGGCCTGAAAACCCGGACGCCAAGTTATCCACAGGCGGGAAAGTTATCCCCAGGACTTCCCGGACGTCTTCAACCAGGTTCACGGACGCTTCCGCAGCCTTGTCCGGACGACTGGTGCCGGGAGTCCGGACGGAGAACCGGCTAACTTATTGATTTCAAATGACTTTCTGGCATCGAAAGTCTTGAACTATTGAACTTCTAAAACTGATCGACGACTGACCTTGGAGGAAGCCTTCAAAACGTCCTGAAATCCAGGTTCTTCGCGACTCGTGCACTAGGTCGTCTGCGATAAACGTGGAATTCATTGATGTCTTGAGAAAGCACTGTCTCACGTAGAATTGCGTTCATTGTCATAGCGCACTGCAAGGAACGCATGGATCCGACCACACAGGGACCCTCGGCCACCCACCCGATCTCACTGAAGGCGATCACCGAGCAGGCGGATCGCGCAACCTCCATCGTGGCGCAGGCCCGCGGGGTGATGCTAGCGCCGGATGCCCGCAAGCTGCCGCCGACGTTCTCGGCCACCCAGCTCGTCGAGCGCCTGAAGATCGAGCGGTCTCAGTATGACTACCGCGTGCGCAATCCTGGAGGGCTGCCGACCGGGCGGCTGACTTCGACGGGTGCCCGTCGCGAGTTCACGCTCTCGGAGATGCGGCAATGGGCTCGCCACTACCGGGCTGACCATCTGCGACCCGAAGGCGGCGAGGCCATCACGATCTCAACGGCGCACTTCAAGGGCGGCAGTTCGAAGACGACCACGGCAACCACCCTCGCCCAGGGGCTGAGCATGCGGGGCCACAAGGTGCTGGTGGTGGACGTCGATCCTCAGGGCAGCATGACGACGCTCTTCGGCTTCCTGCCGGACGCGGAGGTCGATGTCACCCAGACCCTTTTGCCGCTGCTCAGTGGCGACGAGCCGGACGTCAACTACGCGATCCGGCCGACCTACTGGGACGGCGTGGACCTGGTGCCCTCCTCCTCTCCCCTCTTCTCGGCCGAGTTCATCCTGCCGACGCGCCAACTGAAGGAAGCCTCGTTCCAGTTCTGGCGCACGCTTGACTACGGGCTCGACCCCATCCGGTCGAAGTACGACGTGATCATCTGCGACACGCCGCCGTCGCTGTCCTTCCTGACGGTCAACGCCCTCATGGCGAGCGACGGCATCATCATGCCGCTGCCCCCGAGCAACCTTGACTTCGCGTCGAGTGCCCAGTTCTGGGATCTGTTCAAGGACCTGGCCGACGACTTCGCCAGCCGTGGCGCCGGGAAGGACTTCGCGTTCATCAACATCCTGCTGTCCAAGGTGAAGTACGCGGCGCCCAAGGACAACACCGGGCAATCGACCGCGATCATCCGGGAGTGGATCCAGGCCGCCTACGCCGAGCGCGTGCTGCCGGTGGAGATTCCGGATGTTGAAGCCGTCCGCACCGCCAGCAAGGAGTTCGGAACCGTCTACGACGCCAGCCGCGACAACGCTTCGACGCGCACGTTCAAGAGCGCCTTCGAGGCCTACGATCGGTTTGTGGACCTGATCGAACAGCAGATGGAAACGTTCTGGCAGCGCCAGGTGGGAGGTTGAGGTGGCCACTCAAAAGAAGGGGCAAGGGATCGCCTTCAAGATTCCGGACCATGTCGAAGAACCCGAAGTGACTTCCGATCCCCAGGCCGAGGTCAAGCCAGCCCTTCCTCGCACGGGGGTTGGGATGCTGTCCCGAATGCTCAATGGTGCGGCGGCCGACACCGAAGCGGTCTCGAAGCTCAACGCCGAGATCGAGAAGCTCAAGCTGCAGGTCGGCGAGCAACTCATCGACCCTCGCCAGATCACGCTGACGCGCTGGGCCGATCGCCATCCGGACTCGTTCTCGAGCCAGGCTTTCGCGGAGTTGAAGCAGGAGATCGAGAGTGCCGGCGGCAACGTGCAGCCGATCAAGGTACGTCCCGTTCGTGGGGCTGCAGCGGAGCAGCCGGAGGGGCCGCGGTTCGAACTGGTCTACGGCTCGCGCCGGACGCGCGCGTGCCTCGAGCTGGGCTTGCCGGTGCGTGCGGTCGTCGACGAGAACGTCGATGACCAAGCGCTCTACGTCCAGATGCAGCGGGAGAACCGCGGGCGTTCGAACCTGTCGGCCTGGGAGCAGGGCGTCAGCTATCACAAGGCTCTGAACGAAGCCTTGTTTCCCAGTGCGAGGCGGCTGGCCGAACAGATCGGACTCGACCACAGCAACGTGGCCAAGGCGCTTCGTGTGGCCGAGTTGCCGCAGGAGATCGTCGGCGC
Source organism: Pseudideonella sakaiensis (assembly GCF_001293525.1). Taxonomy (GTDB): domain Bacteria; phylum Pseudomonadota; class Gammaproteobacteria; order Burkholderiales; family Burkholderiaceae_C; genus Ideonella_A; species Ideonella_A sakaiensis. The sequence continues at coordinate 55,450 of NZ_BBYR01000005.1, forward strand.
GTTCCGCAGCCCGGTCGACATTCAGTTCCGCTGGGCTGTCGCGCTGGACAAGGCCTACCAGCAGGATCCGGACGCAGTGCTGTCGGCCGCCCGTTTGCTCGCCGGCCGGTCGCCGAAGCCGGCTGCTGCGGAGGTGTTCCGCTGCCTGACCGAGGCGGTGTCGGCGAAGGGCAAGGCCAAGGCTAAGGAGGCTTCGCGTGCCTTCGTGATTGCCGATGGCAAGAAGGGCGTGATCCGAGCGGGGAAGGGTGGTGCGGTCACCGTGGAATTGCCTCGTGGGGTCCTGCCTCCGGCCCGCTGGGCAGCCTTCGAGACGGCCCTCCAGAAGTTGCTTTCGGACCTCCCGGAAGCACCGTAAGGGGTGTCCGTGGTTCCGTACCACGGACACCATCGAATCCCTCGCCGAAGCTCAATGCGGAACCAATTCCGGCGAGTCAGGGGGGCCAGAAGCGCGGCCTCGATCGGCCTCCAAATGCGCTCCGTGGTACCGTACCACACCGCTCCGGAATGCCCCTTCCAGGTGCCGCCGACCGGGGGGTGTGGTTCCGTACCACACCCCGCCTCCGCAGGCCTACTTTTGGGTGGTGGACGCCGCTGATGCCCTGCGGCGCGGCGCTTCTTCAGTCCCCGAGCCGGCCGCCCGCTGCATCGCCCGCATGCCCCGCACGAGGTCCACAGCGTCCGCCTTCACGTAGACCGAGGTCACGCGAAGGTCGGAATGCCCAAGCAGGCTCTGCAGCACCTGAGGCTGCATCTGCTTCACGGCGGAATTGGCGAAGGTGTGACGCAGCCAGTGAGTCGATGCGTTCAGAAAGTCCGCCGAACCGGGGGCGCCATCGCGCGCAGCGGCGGCAACGGCCACCTCGCGGAAGAACCGGCGCAGCGCCTTGTAGATCGCCGAGCGCTCCAAGGCGCCGTAGCGGTCAGCCTGCGACGGCAGTTCGCGATTCAGGAACGGAACGCCGAGCCGATCCAGATTGCGCCGCGGGGGAGGGCGCTTGAGGATCCCGACGAGGGGCCGCCAGGCCTGTTGGTGCTCTGCCCGCAACGCGTCCTGCAATGCCTGCCCCACACCCTCATCGGGCCTGCTGTCGAGTTCGTGGCCAGTTCCTGCCATGCGCTCGCCTGCCGCGGTAGTCGGAAGGCTGTTGGCCGCCTGGACTCTCTCCACACGTGAGTCGAAGCCCAGGCCTGCAGCGTCCATGTCCCGGTGGTGCTGCTCGAGCAGCGTCTTGATCTCGTCGAAGACCATCACCGTCCGGGGCTTCCCGCCCTTGCCGATGACGTCCAGCAACCATGCCTCCTGGCCATCCACCAGTTCCCGCCGGAAGCCCTTCAGCCGGGTCGTGGCCAGCTCCGACAAACGAAGGCCGGTGGTGCTGCCGAGTTCCAGCATCAACTGCAGGCGCCGCCGCTCGGGAGTGTCCGGCTTTTCATGCAGCACTTCCATGGCGAAGGCCCACTGGCGCTCGCTCAGGGAACGGCGAACGTCGATGCTCGGCTTCAGCAGGCCCAGCGTCCGGCCCAGGTTCGCCATGGCATTGGCCCGTAGGTACCCTTTCTCGTGCATGGCGGAAAACATACTGCCCAGCACGGTGAACTCGTGGCGCTGGCTGTTCCGCCCCAGCGGGCCGCGGAAAGGCCTCCAGGAGGCGTCCTCGCGCCTCACCTTGCGCTCCTGCACCCAATCGGCCGGCGGAGCCGCCAGGAAGGCCTGGTAGGCCTGCAGATCGGGCTCCTGGAGCGAGGAGAGGGCCTTGCGCCGCACATGGATGCACCAGAGGTAGAAGCGCTCGGCGATGCGCGTGTAGTCTCGCCGGGTCTGCCCCTGGTACCGGCTCAGCCACTGGCTGATTGCCTGAACATCGGTCTCCGCGCCCCAGACGTTGGCCTCATGCGATCGGAATTCGCCCTGACGGCCAGACAGGGCATCGGATAAGGCGCCGTCGACGATCGGGACCAGGGCGAACGGCTCTGCACCGGCCACCCCCCGACCCGCCAGTTCCCGCCGGCGCAGTAGCGCCAGGTCGGTCTCGGGGCGCCGGGCCGACTCCTTGAAGGGCCGTCCGCCGGCCTCGGCGATGGGAGTCAGCCACTCGAGCAGCCGCCGGGCCCGAACGACGCCCATCCGGGGTACACGGCGGTGCCACCGGAACCCGTAGATGTTGATGTAGTTGACCAGGTCGCCAAGCGACTTGACTCCGACCTTGGCTAGGTCGCGCGGGATGCCGGAGCCGAGCCAGAAGCCAGCCTCGTCTTCCAGACTGGCCTCACGCGACAGCACGCGCTCGAGCGCCGCAAGTGCCTCGACGACCGCCTTGCGTTGGATCGCAGATAGCCGCGGGGCGGCCGCGGCAGACGACCCCTCGACGAGTCGCGAATGAGTCGTGGCGGACAGGGCAGGGGAGGGCGGGGCGGCCAAGTGTCCGGCTTTTCCTGCCCCGGTCTGGCCCGCCGCCGCGCCTGCGCCGAACTCCTCGCCGTAGAGCTCGAGCCACTCCGCTTCCGTGTAGAAGTCCTCGTCGATTCCGGTCGCACCGCAATACTGCGAGCGCCATTCTTCAAGGCTAGGGGAGGGTGGCTGGCTCGATGCTGACCTCAGCGCCGCCTCGGGAGTGCTGATGTGTCCGGCTTTTCCTGCCCCTCGTCCAGCTTTCGCTACGGCAAAGTCGGGCAGGGCGCGCAAGGCCGGTAGTGCCACCGACAACTCCGAACCGCAACCCCGCGCCTCGCCGGCGAGCTCGATCGCCGCGACGACCAGGCGCAGACGGGTGGCGAAGTGGCGACGGTCGCTGGGTCCGCCAGTGAAGGAGAGGTAGAGCCGCCAGGCGCGCTCAAGGTCGACCCCGTCGAGGAGGGCGCGCAGAAATGCGAAGTGATGGCGACCGAGCTCGCCGCTGCCTTCGCGCAGCAGGCGGGTCTTCGCGCCACGCGGGCGGCCACGGCGCCGCGGCGGCACGCCGGCGTTGGCGGTGAACTGGCCAGGGACCGGCGCTACCTCTGAAGCCACCACCTCCGTAGGCATGAAAAAGGGGTCCCCCATGAGCGGTACCCCCACTATAGAAGAATTTTCGTGATGTCCTGAGAAGTGTTCTTATCAGGACGTCATTTGCTAGACAGAAATTCATCATGGCCGAGTTGGCGCTGAACACCAGCCAGCTCGGCCACTCATGAAGGCCGATGCGAACTCAGTGGCATGAGCCGCAACACGTGCGGGTGCTGCCGGCGCCTGCAGTCGCAGCAGCCGCCGACATGACCTGCTCCGGCGTGTACCCAGCGCCGGCAATCGCATCGCGAATGTGCTGGGCATCGACTGCGGTCGCTTTGACCGTCACCAGGTGCCGAGTGAGGTCGATCGTCACCTCGGCGGCGTGGTCGACACTCTTCACCGCCTTGGTGATGGCGCCGGCGCAGTGGCCGCAGGTCATGTCGTTGACTTGGAAGGCAAGCATGGGGCGTTCCTTGGAACTGGTTGAGGGATGATCTGCACTCTCAAGCCTCCCACCGTTGGAAGGTCAAGCGGAAACCGCGTGCCCACGCGAGCGCGGCCGGAATCCTAAGGATGTGCTTGACCTTCCAACCATAGGAAGGATCAGAATGCCTGATCCGCGCAATGACAGGAGTCCGGCCATGAACATCGGTGAAGCCGCCGGCGCCTCGGGCGTCTCGGCGAAGATGATCCGGCACTACGAAAGCGTCGACCTGTTGCCGCCTGCCGCACGCACCGACGCAGGCTACCGGCAGTACACCGAGAAGGACGTGCACACGCTGCAGTTCATCCGGCGGTCCAGGGACCTCGGATTCTCGATCGACGAGATCCGCGGCCTGCTGAGCCTCTGGCAGGACCGTCGCCGGCCCAGCCGGCAAGTCAAGGCCATGGCACAGGCGCACATTGCCGAACTGGAGCAGAAAGCCCAGGAGATCCTGGCCATGAAGTCGACGCTCGAACACCTGGTGCACTGCTGCAGGGGCGACGACCGGCCTGACTGTCCGATCCTGGAGAACCTGGCAGACCACAGCCATGCCAGCGTGCAGGCCGTGGGCAGACCCCGGGCCAGGCACGCCTTCGCGCAGCGATGAGGGCGGGGGCGCTTGTGCGCGCGACGATGCCTTTCGGCTGTTTCGGCTAGAGTGCGTGCTATGCAGGTCTGGCTCCGGCTCCTGATCGTCTGGTTCATCGCCATCGCGCTTCCCGTTCAGGGGATGGCGGGCCTGACCATGGCGCACTGCGCACCGAGTCACGAGCGCATGGGGGCCGCTGCGCAGGTGATCGCGCACCAGCATGCGGACCAGGATGCCGGTGTCGCCCATCATCACAACGGCGATGCGGCGGATGACGCCGAGGCTGCCCAGGACCCGGTGAAGTCGGACAAGATGTCTAATCTGGCCCAGTACAAGTGCAGTTCGTGCGCTTCATGCTGCGCTGGCTCGGCACTGCCCAGTGCGATGCCCCGCATCCCGCAAGTCGCAGCGGTGCCGACCGTCTTCGCCGAGGCCATGATCAGCGTCGACGCCTTCGCGTCCGACGGACCCGACCGGCCACCCCGCAACCACCTCGTGTAGCCGGTCCCCGATCGGCGTGCCTGGCACGCCATCGGCCACCGGACCCGGTCACTCCTCGTCGTACCGACGGGGAGATGCTGACTCCGACACGAGGACATCATGGTCGCTTCCCTCCCGCGCTGGCTGATGCCAGCCGCCCTCTGCGTCGTGGCAGGGTTTGCCGCTGCGCAGACCTCAACATCCGCCGCACGAAAACCCGACCCGCTCGATCCCGGCGCAAGTGTGCCCACTGTGGCGTACGAGTCGGCGTTCAGCCGCTACCGACGTACCGCGGACGACAAGGTCATCCCCTGGCGCGAGGCCAACGACACCGCCGCGCGCATCGGTGGCTGGCGCGCCTACGCCCGCGATGCGCAGCAGCCCGACCCCGCCGCGTCGGCGCCCGCCGCAACGCCCGCCCAACCTGCCACCAAGGCCATGCCCATGCCGCAAGGGCATGGCGGCCACAAGATGCCATGAAGACGATCGTGCTCACACCATCGAACTGGGGCCCACCGGTGGTCAGGCCACGCCTGCAGCTCGTGCTCCTGCTCGCTGCGGCTGCGACGCTCGCCGGCTGTGCCTCCTTCAGCCCGGACGGCGGCTTCTCCACGGTCGAGCAAGCCGCCAGGGAGCGGCTCGGCAAGGAGGTCCGCTGGGCCCGCACACCTGGCGACCAGGACGGCATCGACCAGCGTGTCGCAGAACTGCTGGCCAAGCCGCTGTCCGCGGACGATGCGGTCCAGATCGCGCTGCTGAACAACCGTGGGCTGCAGGCCAGCTTCCAGGAACTGGGCATCACGGAAGCTGAAGTGGTTCAGGCTGGCCGCGTCCCGAACCCCGGCTTCAGCTTCAGCCGTCTGCGGCGCGGCGACGAGATCGAGCTGGAGCGCGGGATCCACTTCAGCCTCGCGCGGCTGATCGCCATGCCGATGATCAGTGCCATGGAGGCGCGGCGCTTCGAGGCCACCAAGGGCATGGTCACGATGACCATGCTGTCGGTGGCGGCAGACACACGCAAGGCCTGGGTCACAGCGCTGGCCGCGGAAGAGACAGTGCGCTACATGCGTCAGGTGAAGCAGGCCGCGGAGGCGAGCGCCGAACTTGCGCGTCGCATGGAGCAGGTCGGCAACTTCAACAAGCTGCAGCGAGCCCGCGAACAGAGCTTCTACGCCGACGCCGCCTTGAACCTCGCTCGCGCCGAGCAGGCCCAGCGGGCCACTCGCGAACGTCTGACGCGGCTGCTTGGCCTCTGGGGCGCGCAGACCCAGTTCAATCTCCCGGATCGACTTCCGGACCTGCCGCAGGATCTGGTCGACCGCCCGGACATCGAGCGCGTCGCGCTGGCGCAGCGGCTGGATGTGCAGGGCGCCAAGCTCGCCGCCGAGCAGACCGCGCGCAACCTCGGCCTGACGAAGACCACACGCTTCATCAACGTGCTCGAACTCGGCGCGGTGCGCAACAGCTCCAACGAGGCTCCCACACAGCGCGGCTGGGAGATCGGCGTCGAACTGCCGTTGTTCGACTGGGGCGGTGCCCGCGTGGCCCGTGCGGAAGGGGTCTACATGCAGGCCGTGCACCGCGCGGCAGAGACGGCCATCAACGCGCGCTCCGAGGTGCGCGAAGCCTACGGTGCCTGGCGCTCCGCATATGACATCGCGCGCCACCACCAGGACGAGATCGTGCCGCTGCGCAAGCAGATCGCCGAGGAGAACGTGCTTCGCTACAACGGCATGCTGATCGGGGTGTTCGAGCTGCTGGCCGACGCGCGTGCGCAGATCGGGAGCGTCAACGCCGCCATCGAGGCCAAGCGCGACTTCTGGATTGCGCAGGCCGATCTCGACATGGCCTTGATTGGCAAACCCAGCCTGGCGGCGGCTGCCGGCCCTGCCGGCGCGACAACGGCGGCTGAAGCCCAAGGCCACTGAACATGAAGGAACTCCACATGCTTTCCCGACGCAAGATGCTGGGCGGCGCCGGCGCCTTCACAGCTGCCGCCGCTGCAGCCTCCGTCAGCAAGGTGGCCATGGCCGCCCTGCCGGAGCCGGTCATCCAGACCAAGCCCGACACCATGCCACCGCTGGTGCCCAACACGGGGCGGCCCTACAACCCGGTGGTCACGCTCAACGGCTGGACCTTGCCCTGGCGCATGAACAACGGCGTCAAGGAGTTCCACCTGGTGGCCGAGCCGGTGGTGCGCGAGATGACCCCCGGCTTCAAGGCGCACCTGTGGGGCTACAACGGCCAGAGTCCGGGCCCAACCATCGAGGTCGTCGAAGGCGACCGCGTGCGCCTGTTCGTCACCAACAAGTTGGGCGAACTCACCAGCATCCACTGGCACGGCCAACGTCTGCCCAACGGCATGGACGGCGTGACTGGGCTGAACCAGCCCGGCATTCCGCCAGGCAAGACGTACGTCTACGAATTCGTGGCACGGCGCCCCGGCACCTTCATGTACCACCCGCATGCCGACGAGATGGTGCAGATGGCGATGGGGATGATGGGATTCTGGATCACCCACCCCAAGGCCAAGCATCCGCTGATCGACGAGGTGGACCGTGACTTCGTCTTCCTGCTCAACGCCTACGACATCGATCCTGGGGCCTACACGCCCAAGATCATGACCATGCTCGACTTCAACCTGTGGAGCTGGAACAGCCGCATCTTCCCGGGCATCGATCCACTCGTGGTGCGCAAGAACGACAAGGTCCGCATCCGCATCGGCAACCTGACGATGACGAACCACCCGATCCACCTGCACGGGCACGAGTTCCTCATCACCGGGACCGACGGCGGCCCGACGCCCAAGAGCACCCGGATGTACGAGGTGACGACGGACGTGGCGGTCGGCCAGATGCGGCAGATCGACTTCCTCGCCGACGAAGAGGGCGACTGGGCCTTCCACTGCCACAAGAGCCACCACACGATGAATGCGATGGGGCACAACGTGCCGACCATGATCGGCGTGGATCACCGCGGCGTGGCCAAGCAGATCACCAGCTTGATTCCGGACTACATGGTGATGGGCGAGCGTGGCATGAAGGACATGACCGAGATGGAGATGCCGCTGCCCGACAACACCGCCGCAATGATGACCGGCACAGGGCCCTTTGGGGCGGTGGGCATGGGCGGCATGTTCAGCGTGCTGAAGGTGCGTGCGGATCAGAAGCCCGGCGACTACAGCGATCCGGGTTGGTACAAGCACCCTCCCGGGACCGTGGCCTACGAGTTCACCGGCAGTCTGCCCGATCCGGCCCGCTTCAAGGCTGACGCCAGCCCGGGGCCAGGCGCCATGCCGCCGATGGCCAAGCCTTCGAAGGAAATCGAGGTGCGGGTGCGCAAGCCCGCGAGCGGGCACAGCGGCCATTGACCTCAGCGTTCCGTCCAAACACTTTCCTGCCTCAAGAGGACATCCCCATGCATATCAGCAAGCGTCAATTGCTCGTCGCCATTCCTGCCACCCTTCTCGGCGCGCCGGGGCTAGTCCTGGCCCACGGTGACGAAAGCCACCCCAAGAAGGCCGGACCGGTCAAGAAGGAACAGAAAGACTGGGGCATCGCCGGCGATGCCAAGGCTGCCAAGCGCAGCATCGAGGTCGGCATGGCCGACAACATGCGGTTCACGCCCGATCTCATCGAGGTTCGGCTGGGCGAGACGGTGAGATTCGTTGCCCGAAACGCCGGCAAGGTGATGCACGAGTTTGTCATCGGCACCAAGGCCGAAAACGGCAAGCACGCCGAGTTGATGGTCAAGTTCCCGGGCATGGAACACGACGAGCCCTACATGGCGCACGTGCCACCCGGCAAAACCGGCCAGATCGTCTGGACCTTCAACCGGCCGGGCGACTTCGAGTTTGCCTGCCTGATCGCGGGCCACTACCAGGCCGGCATGGTCGGCAAGATCACCGTCTCTGCCAAGTGATCGACAACCACCCCAGCATCGTCGAATCCGGATTCAACCAACCCCTCCAAAGGAATCTCATCATGAAAACCATCGCCATGGCCGCCCTTCTCGTTGTCCTGTCGGCTCCCGCACTGGCGCAGCAGAAGGCCGAGGACCACTCGGCCCACCATCCCGCGGCCGCCGCGTCAGCCGCCGACATGACCGAGGGCGAGATCCGCAAGGTCGACAAGGACGCGAAGAAGCTCACCATCAAGCACGGCGAGATCAAGAACCTCGACATGCCCCCGATGACCATGGTCTTCCAGGTGAAGGATGCCGGCGTGCTCGACAAGGTCAAGGTCGGCGACAAGGTCCGCTTCGTCGTCCAGAAATCCGACACGGGCTTCGTGATCACCGACATCCAGGCGGCGAAGTGATCCAAGCCGCAGGGACGGGAGTGCTTGGGCACCGAGCAGCAGCCGGCGTTCTGGCCGGCGTCTCGCTCTTGATGGGCGCCGCTGCGGCCCGGGCAGAAGTCATCGAGCTGCAATGGCAGGACGCAGGTCGCTTCGAGCGCAGCCTGACGATCGCGCCTGGCAAGTTCGCCGAGATCTGCGGTCCGTTGGAGGCGGGACAGGCCGTGCAGTGGTCCTTCGACGCCGACCGCGCCCTCAACTTCAACGTCCACTACCACGTGGACAAGGACGTTCGGTACCCGGCCAAGAAGGAGAACGTCAAACGTCTGCAGGGGGATCTGTCGGTCGACGCCAGGCAGGACTACTGCTGGATGTGGACCAACAAGACCACGGCGGCGACGAAGCTATCCGTCACGCTGAGGCGGAAGTAGAGTCACGCAGGCGGTCGATCGCGCGGATTGATGTCGCGCAAGAGCGCCACCGAACGGAGTCGTAGGCTGGAGGAGTTCCCAATCCTTCGATGTCCACCTTTCACTTCACCCATCGACGACTGCGCCGCACGGCTGGTGTGACGCTGGTGGTCTGGCTGTTGGCCCTCGCGGCCGGCGTCGTGAATGCGTGCGCACTGGGGCCGGCGGGACCGGAACGCGTGGGACTGCACGCCGAGGTCCCATCGCATGAACAGCACCGCGACGACGGCGAACGGCCGGGACACCACCACGGGTCGGACTCCGGTCAGAAGAGTTGCCTGAAGTTCTGCGATGACGAGTCCTCGGCCGTCGTCAAGGTCAAGCTGCCTGCCGTCGATGGCAGCGCAGTCTTCGCGGTGCTCGCACAGCCCTGGCAGCCGATCGCTGCCACGGGCAGCACGGGCTGGGGGCTGTCGTCACAGCGACCCGGCTCCCAGGGGCCGCCCCTGGTCATCCGCTTCCTGCGCCTGACCCTATAGATCTCCATGCCTGGCCGCCAGCGGGACGTGCTCCCGGACCGGCGGCCTGCGCACGTCCGGTCATTGGCAACTCCGCCGAGTTCGACCGTCCTTCCTTCCGTGGCGAACAACCGCCTGCCTCTCTCGATCAGGAGATCCACATGTCTGCCTTCACGACCCTCACCGCTGCTGCGGCTCTCGTGCTTCTCACGGCCTGCGCCAGCCCTGGCGGCACCGCAGGCGCTCCGGCCGCGAAGGCCGACGAGCACGCCGGCCACCACCCGGAAGCATCCGCGGCGGCACCCGCGGCCCCGATGCCCGCCATGCAGGAGCGCATGAAGGCCATGCGCGAGATGCACGACAAGATGATGAACGCCAAGACACCCGCCGAGCGCCAGGCCTTGATGGCCGACCACATGAAGGCCATGCAGGACGGCATGGACATGATGAAGGGCATGGGCGGCATGGGCGGCATGGGAGCCATGGGCGCAGGCATGGGCGATGGCAAGGGCGATGGCAAGGGCATGCCTGCCGAGATGGCCAAGCGCCACCAGATGATGGAAGGGCGCATGGAGATGATGCAGATGATGATGGAAATGATGATGCAGCGGCTGCCGAACCCACCGTCGGCCCGGTGACGGTCGACGACACCGGAGATCCTCATGGACACCCTGCACACCCACGGCCAGTCGACCCCGTCGTTCTGGCGTTCACGCTACGGCATTGGCTGGCTGGTGCTGGCCGGCATCGCGGCCTGGTTCCTCTGGACCGAACACCGCGCCCACCTGTTCGGCGCCTTGCCCTGGCTCGTGCTGCTGGCCTGCCCGCTGATGCACGTCTTCATGCATCGCGGTCACCACGGCCATCACGGTCACGGCGGCACGCCCACACCCGCTGAGCGGCCTGCGGCCACGCCCCGCCCTGGCGACAACACGGGAGCTGCGCCATGAACAACGGCACACCCGCCTATGGCCTGTGGAGCCTCGTGCTCCTGAACTCGGCCATCTTCATCATGTTCGCGTTCAGCTTCTTCAAGCCGCAGACGGCCCGCGACTGGCGCACCTTCGGGGCGTTCGCCGCCTTCATCGTCGCGCTCTTCGTCGAGATGTACGGCTTCCCGCTGACGATCTACCTGCTGTCGGGCTGGCTGCAGACCCGCTATCCCGGACTGGACATCCTGTCGCACGACGCCGGCCACCTCTGGGCGACGCTGCTGGGCGACAAGGGCTTCGGCGGCGATCCGCACTCCGGCGTGCTGCACCTGCTGAGCTATGCCTTCCTGGGCGGAGGCTTCTGGCTGCTCTCCAGCGCCTGGAACGTGCTGTACCACGCGCAGCGTCGCCAGACGCTGGCCGTGAGCGGTCCGTACGAACGCATCCGACACCCGCAGTACGTCGCCTTCGTACTCATCCTGTTCGGATTCCTGCTGCAGTGGCCGACCGTGCTGACGCTGCTGATGTTCCCGGTGCTGCTGGTGATGTACGGCAGGCTCGCCGTGACGGAGGAGTCGGAGATGCGGGCCCGATTCGGCGCCGAGTTCGAGCGCTATGCAGCTCGAACACCTCGCTTCATCCCGCACGTCGGCCGCCCACAAGAAACTGCTTGACCTTCACATCATGGGAAGGTCTAACTTTGCAGGCATGAACCCGGTGCCACTGCAAGGTTGAACCACCCGGTCCCCACAAGGAGCCCACCATGTCGACCGACCATCTCCATACCCCAACCACCTCCCCTGAGCCCACCCGCCCGGCGCGGGCCCTTTGGGTTGCCGCGGCGATGACGGCGCTGATCGCCGCCTTCTTCCAGCTGCGCGAGCACTGGGGGCACGTCGCCGGCTACTGGCCTTACCTCCTGCTGCTGGCCTGCCCGGTGATGCATCTGTTTCACGGACACGGGGGCCACGGTCACCATGGCCACCACGGCGCGGACACGGGCCGCTCGACGAACCGGGACGCCTGAGACATGGACATGAAATCGCACAACGGCCACGACGGGCACGTCCATGGCGCCACCCCGGGCGCAGACGACCACGCGCACCATGATCACGGGGGCCACGAGGGACATGTGCACGGGGCGGGGCACGAACACCACCACGCGCACCACGACGCCGTTGCACCGTCGGGGACCCAGCCGATGAAGGACCCGGTCTGCGGCATGACCGTCACCGCGCAGTCCCAGCACCGGACCGAGCATGAAGGCCGGCCGTACTACTTCTGCAGCGCGAAGTGCCTGGGCAAGTTCACCGCCGACCCCGCGCGCTATGTGCAGCCGACGGCGCCTGCTGCGCCCGCACCCCGGCCTGCGGAGGCTGCCCCTGGCGCGATCTACACCTGCCCGATGCACCCCGAGATCCGGCAGGACCACCCCGGCAACTGCCCGAAGTGCGGCATGACGCTCGAGCCGGTGATGCCGGAACTCGACGAGGCCGAGAACCCGGAGCTGGTGGACTTCAAGCGCCGCTTCTGGTGGACGCTGCCGCTGACCATCGTGGTCACGGTCATGGCGATGTTCGGCCACCGCCTCGGCTGGTTCGACATGGCGCGGCAGAGCTGGATCGAACTGGTGCTCACCCTGCCGATCGTGCTGTGGGCCGGCGCGCCGTTCTTCGTGCGCGGCGCGCAGTCGATCGCCAACCGCAGCCCCAACATGTGGACGCTGATCGGCCTGGGTACCGGAGCGGCCTTCGTCTACAGCGTGGTCGCCACCGTGGCGCCGCAGGTGTTTCCGGCCTCGTTCGTCTCGATGGGCCGCGTCGCGGTGTACTTCGAGGCGGCGGCGGTGATCATTTCGTTGACGCTGCTCGGGCAGATCCTGGAGTTGAAGGCGCGTTCGCAGACCTCCGCGGCGATCAAGTCGCTGCTGGGGCTTGCACCGAAGACGGCACGCCGCATCGCGGCCGACGGCAGCGAGTCGGACGTGCCGCTGACGCACGTCCATGTGGGTGACCTGCTGCGCGTGCGCCCGGGCGAGAAGGTGCCCGTCGACGGTGTCGTGGTGGAGGGCAGCAGCGCGCTCGACGAATCCATGCTGACCGGCGAGCCGCTGCCGGTGACCAAGCGGGTCGGCGACAAGCTGATCGGCGCGACGATGAACACCAGCGGCGCGCTGGTGATGCGCTCCGAGCACGTGGGCTCGGCCACGGTGCTCGCGCAGATCGTGCAGATGGTGGCGATGGCGCAGCGCTCGCGAGCGCCGATGCAGCGCATGGCCGACCAGGTGGCGGGCTACTTCGTCGTCGGCGTGGTCGGGATCGCGCTGTTGACCTTCTTCGCCTGGGGTTTCTTCGGACCGGAGCCGAGCTGGGTCTACGGCCTGATCAACGCGGTGGCCGTGCTGATCATCGCGTGTCCCTGTGCGCTGGGCCTGGCCACACCGATGTCGATCATGGTCGCGACCGGCCGCGGTGCGACGAGCGGGGTGCTGTTCCGGGACGCCGCGGCGATCGAGAACCTGCGCAAGATCGACACGCTCATCGTCGACAAGACCGGCACGCTGACCGAAGGTCGGCCGAGCTTCGAGCGCGCGGTGGCCGCGGCCGGACACACCGAGGACGAGGTGCTGCGCCTGGCGGCGAGCCTGGACCAGGGCAGCGAACACCCGCTGGCGGCCGCCATCGTGTCTGCGGCGCGGGAGCGGGGCCTGTCGCTGGAGAAGCCCGAGCAGTTCGATTCCGAGTCGGGCATCGGCGTGCGCGGGACCCTGGGTGGTCGATCGCTGGCGCTCGGCAACACCGCCCTGATGGCGCAGCTCGGGGTCGACGTGGCGCCGCTCGCGTCGCAGGCTGAGGCGCTGCGCGCCCAGGGCGCGAGCGTCATGCACCTGGCGGTCGATGCGAAGCTGGCGGGCCTGCTGGCCGTGTCGGACCCGATCAAGGCGACGACGCCCGACGCGCTGAAGTCGCTGCGCGCGGCGGGCCTGCGGGTGGTGATGGCCACGGGCGACGGCCTGACGACTGCGCGCGCGGTCGGCCAGCGCCTTGGCATCGACGAGGTGCACGGAGAGGTCAAGCCGGCCGACAAGCTGGAGCTCGTTGCGAAGCTGCAGGCCGAGGGCAAGCGGGTGGCCATGGCCGGCGACGGCATCAACGATGCGCCGGCACTGGCACGTGCCGACGTGGGCATCGCGATGGGCACGGGGACCGACGTGGCGATGAACAGCGCCCAGCTGACCCTCGTGAAGGGCGACCTGCGCGGCATCGCGACCGCGCGGGCCCTGTCGGTGGCCACCGTCGCGAACATGAAGCAGAACCTCGGCTTCGCCTTCGTCTACAACGCGCTGGGCGTGCCGCTGGCGGCCGGGGTGCTGTTCCCGTTCACCGGCTGGCTGCTCTCGCCGATGATCGCGGCGCTGGCGATGAGCCTGAGCTCGGCGTCGGTGATCACCAACGCGCTGCGGCTGCGCAAGGCGACGCTGCTGCAGGACTGAGTGCCGGGCCCAAGGTGGACATCGTCGCGCACACGCTCTGGGCCGCGGCCGGCGCCGCGGTGGTGCATCGCCGCAGTCGGCTGTCACGGTCGACGGTGGTCGCCACGCTGGTCCTGGCGGCGCTGCCCGACGTGTTGCACCTGCTGCCCATCGCGGGGTGGTGGCTGTTCGGCGAGGGCTCCTTTGCCGCGGTGAGCGGCTACGCCGTGGCCATCCCGGGCCAGGAGCCAGGCCTGCCGCCGCTGGTCCAGCTGTGGTCGCACCACCTGCACTGCGTGATGCACAGCGCACCGATCGCCGCGCTGGCAACCCTGCTGGCCTGGGGCGTGCGGCGGTCGTTCTGGTTCCCGCTGCTGGGCTGGTGGTCGCACATCGTCATCGACGTGTTCACCCATTCGGCCGACTACTACGCCGTGCCGGTGCTCTATCCGTTCACCGAGCGCGGCTTCGACGGCATCGCGTGGACGACGCCGTGGTTCATGGTGGCCAACTACCTGGCGCTCGCGGCGGTCGGCGCCTGGTTGCTGGCCAGCCGAAGGCCCGCCGATGGACGCTGACCCCCGGTTTGCGCTGCATCACCGCAGCGAGGTGCTGCTGGCCGTGGACCCGGCGCGCCTGTTCGCGCACCTCGACGACCATCGCCGGCTGTCCAGTCACATGGAGAAGCCGTCGCTGATGACCGCAGGCGCGTCGATGCGCATCGAGACCGACGACCGCCATGGGCAGGCCCTGGGCTCGGTGATCCGGATGACTGGGCGCGTGCTCGGCATGCGGCTGTCGCTGGAGGAGGTCGTCACCGCGTACGAACCGCCGCGGCACAAGGCCTGGGAGACCGTCGGCGAGCCGCGGTTGCTGGTCATCGGCGGCTACCGGATGGGCTTCGAGATCGACCAGGCCCCCGGCGGCTCACGCCTGGTGGTGTTCATCGACTACCGGCTGCCGGCAAAGGGCCTGAGCCTGCTGCTTGGGCGCGTCCTCGGCGGCGCCTATGCGGCCTGGTGCACACGGCGAATGGCCGAAGACGCGCGTGCCGTCTTCGGTGTGCCGAGTCCGACATCGAAAGGGAGACCACTGGATGAGCACCGGCAGGACTGATCGAGATCGCGTTGCCTGTTGGCTCCTGACGGCCTGTGGCGTGTGGCTGGTCGGACTCGGCATCTACTTCATCGCGCTGCGGCCGCCCCTGCTGCCGGAGGATCCCAGGTTCATGGGTTCGACGCTGGAGCAACTGCGGCAGGCGGCGCCCGGCCTGGAGTCGTGGCTACGGATCGTGTTCACCGTCATGGGTGGCTACATGGTCGGCAGCGGCGTGCTGACCCTGTTCGCTGCGCGAGTCGCCATGCCCCGGCGACTCGCGGGAACGGCATGGGCGCTGGCCTTCGCAGGCCTGGCGACCGTAGGGCTCATGAGCGCGATGAACTTTGCGCTTCGCTCGGACTTCCGGTGGGTGCTCGTGGTGCCTGTGGCAATCTGGATTGCAGGCGTCGCAGCCTTTGTGGTCAATGACTGAAGACTTCCTTCTGCGGAAAGACGCAGGCAGGCGCAGTCTTCACGAGTGAGCGCCATATCCGAAGCAAGCGTGGGGTGCGAGTGCTGGCGCTGTAGTCGACGGTTGCGGCACGCCGTACTGATGAAGTCTTGCCGCCTCGCTGGGGACGTCAGCCCCCGCAGCTTGAGCAGCCTCGCTGCATCTGCACCGGCGGACACTTGACCGAGCCGTACGAGCAGAACACACAGCAGTCACCGGCCCTTGGCCGCAACACCGACTTGCAGCGCTCACACTCGTAGAAGAACTGGCAGGCGTCAGTGGGCATGACCTCGGACTTGGCGTGGCCGCACTCGGGGCAGGTCAGCACCGACTCCAGTTGGGGGGTGGCCGTGATCACTTGTGAACCGTCGAGGGGTAGCCCGCGTCCGTTGTCGCCTTGGTCAACGCCGTTGCGCTGATCTTGTCGGCATCGAACGTCACGGTGGCAGTCTTCTTCGCGAAATCGATCCGTGCTTGGCTCACGCCCGCCACTTTCTCCAGCGACTTCTTCACCGTGACAGGGCACAGTTCGCAGGTCATATTCTGAATGTCGAGAACGGCGGTCTGCGGCGTTGCGGCGAGCGCGGCCAACGGCATCAGCGTGACGAGTGCAGCGGCGAGCAAGTTGCGCATGGGTGGTCCTTTCAGAGGAAGAACGGTGCCAGCCAGGGCACCGACAGCAACGCGAGGAGCGCCAGCGCGACAACCCAGAAGATCAGCTGCTGGCGCCTGAGAACGACCGGCTCGGCGCACGCGGCGCCTGGTTCACAGACTTGCGGCTGAAGGTACAAGCGCCGGAACGCCAGGCCCAGGAACAGCAGCGTCGCAGCGATGAACCAGGGCCTCAGCGGTTCCAGCGCAGTCAAGTTGGCGATCCAGGCGCCTCCGATGCCCAGCGTCAGAAGCACGAGCGGTCCGACGCAACATACCGACGCGCCGACGGCCGCCAACGCGCTGGCGACCAGAGAACCCTTGCTTCCGAACGTTGCCATCAAAGGGGTGAAGCCATATCGAAGATGATCAGTTTAGAGTCCGTACCATAGTACGGAGTCAAGGGGGCTCAGATGACAACCGAGCTGACGATAGGGCGACTTGCCGACGAGGCCGGCGTGAACGTCGAGACGATCCGCTACTACCAGCGCCGCGGCTTGATGGCCGAGCCCGCCAAGCCGATGGGCGGGCATCGCCGCTATGACTCGGTCGCGATCAAGCGCGTGCGCTTCATCAAGCGTGCCCAGGTGCTAGGCTTCACCTTGGAGGAGGTGGGAAGCCTGCTCGACCTCGACGAGGCCTGCGCCTGCGTCGAAACTCGCGAGCTGGCCGCGCACAAGCTGCAAGTCATCGAGGACAAGCTCGCCGACCTGAAGGCGATGCGCAAGGCGCTGACGGCGTTGCTGCGCCAATGCGAAACGGGCGCGACCCAGGGCAACTGCCCGATCATCCACGCACTGGCCGCTGACTGATCCACGGGTCGCGCTTCGGAGCGAGATCGCCAACCGCTGACGCCGGTCCCGCGAGACCGACGTGGCCCAGGGTCACTTCGGGTAGTTGGCGAAGACGGTTGACTGGCCTGTCGAGTCGACGAGCAGCACCTGGTACGGGTCCTTGCGTCCTGGCACGTCCATGCCGGGCGCCGAGGGCGGCATGCCGGGAACGGCCAGGCCGATGGCCTTGGGCTTTGCCGCCAGCAGGCGCTTCACCTCGGCGGCGGGGACGTGCCCCTCCAGGACATAGCCGCCCACGGTGGCCGTGTGGCAGCTGCCGTAGCGGTCTGGCAGGCCCAGGCGCTTGCGGGCCGCCGTGGTGTCGTCGACCTCAGTGACCTTGACCGTGAAGCCGGCCGCACGCATGTGCTCGACCCAGGCGCCGCAGCAGCCGCAGGTCGGGCTCTTGAAGACCTGGACCTCGGGTCCTGCCGGCGCAGCAAGGGCCGGCATCGTGGGCAGTGCAGACAAGGCGGCGAGTGCGCCGGCACTCTTGAAGAAGTGGCGTCGATTCATGATCGGTCCTCAGGATGGGGTGGTGGATTCGATGGGCAGCGGAGATGGGGCAGTGGCCGCTTCGGCGCTGGGCTGTTGGGCCTCCCGCCGCAGTTGCCATTGCTTGACCAGCGCGTACAGCGCCGGGATGACGCACAGCGTCAGGACGGTCGACGAGATCATTCCGCCCACCATCGGCGCGGCAATGCGGCTCATCACCTCCGAGCCGGTGCCGCTGCCCCACATGATGGGCAGCAGGCCGGCCATGATGGCGACGACGGTCATCATCTTCGGGCGCACCCGCTCGACCGCGCCTTCCATCACCGCGCCATACAGGTCCGACGGTCCCGGCACGCGGCCTTCGGCGCGACAGCGTTCGCGCGCATGCTCCCAGGCGTGGTCCAGGTAGATCAGCATCACGACACCGGTCTCGGCGGCCACGCCGGCCAGCGCGATGAAGCCCACTGCCACGGCCACCGAGAGGTTGTAGCCCAGCCACCACATCAGCCAGATGCCGCCGACCAGCGCGAACGGCACCGACAGCATCACGATGAGGGTCTCGGTCAGCCGCCGGAAGTTGAGGTACAGCAGCAGGAAGATCAACAGCAGCGTGACCGGCACGACGATCTTCATCTTCTGGATCGCGCGCTCCATCGCCTCGAACTGGCCGCTCCAGGTGATGTAGTAGCCGGCTGGGAACTTCACCTGGTCGGCCACGGCCTTGCGGGCGTCGGCGACGTAGGAGCCGATGTCACGATCACGGATGTCGACGAAGATGTAGGCCGACAGCAGCGCGTTCTCGGTCCGGATGCCGGGCGTGCCGCGCGCGACCACGACCTTGGCCACCTGGCCAAGCGGCACCATGGCGCCACCCATCACCGGCACCAGCACCTCGCGCTCGATCTGCTCGGGGTTGCTGCGCAGCTCGCGCGGATAGCGCACGGTCACGCCGAAGCGCTCGCGGCCCTCGACGGTGGTCGTGACCATCTCGCCGCCGAGCGCCGAGCCGACCACGTCCAGCAGTTCGCCCACCGACAAGCCGTAACGGGCCAGCGCCGCGCGGTCGGGCTCGATGTTGAGGTAGCTGCCACCCGTCAGGCGCTCCGCAAAGGCAGAGGTCGTACCCGGCACGGTCTTGACCACCGCCTCGATCTCCTTGGCGAGCTTCTCCATCTCGCCCAGGTCCTTGCCGAACACCTTGATGCCGATCGGCGTGCGGATGCCGGTGGACAGCATGTCGATACGCGCCTTGATCGGCATGGTCCAGGCGTTGGACACGCCCGGGAACTGCAGCGCCTTGTCCATCTCGGCGATCAGCTTGTCGGTGGTCATGCCGGGCCGCCATTCCTCCTGTGGCTTCAGGTTGATCACGGTCTCGAACATCTCGGTCGGCGCCGGGTCGGTGGCCGTGTTGGCGCGTCCCGCCTTGCCGTAGACCGACGCCACCTCGGGGAAGCTCTTGATGATCTTGTCCTGTGTCTGCAGCACCTCGGCGGCCTTGGTGATCGACATGCCCGGCAGCGAGGCCGGCATGTACAGCAGCGTGCCTTCATTCAGCGTGGGCATGAACTCGCTGCCGAGCTTCGAGGCCGGGTACCAGGACACGCCCAGCGCGACCAGGGCCAGGGCGATGGTGACCAGCTTCCACCGCATGACCCCGGCGATGATCGGCCGGTAGACCCAGATCAGGAAGCGGTTCAGCGGGTTCTTCGCCTCCGGCATGATCTTGCCGCGGATGAACAGCATCATCAGCACCGGCACCAGCGTCACCGACAGCAGCGCCGCACCGGCCATCGAGAAGGTCTTGGTGTAGGCCAGCGGCGAGAACAGCCGCCCCTCCTGCGACTCCAGCGTGAACACCGGCAGGAACGACACGGTGATGATCAGCAGCGAGAAGAACAGGGCCGGCCCCACTTCCTTGCAGGCGTCGAGCATCGCATCGGCACGGTCCTTCACCGTGTGATCCGGCTTGAGGCGCTCCAGGTGCTTGTGGGCGTTCTCGATCATCACGATGGCCGCGTCGACCATCGCGCCGATGGCGATTGCGATGCCGCCCAGGCTCATCAGGTTCGAATTCATGCCCAGCAGGTGCATCGCGATGAACGAGATCAGCACACCCACTGGCAGCATCAGGATGGCCACCAGCGCCGAACGCATGTGCATCAGGAAGATGACGCACACGGCCGCGACGATCAGACTCTCTTCCAGCAGCGTGCGCTGCAGGTTGGCGATGGCGCGGTGGATCAGGTCCGAGCGGTCGTAGACGGCCTGGATCGTCACGCCTTCGGGCAGGCCAGCCGAGATCTCGGTGACCTTGGCCTTCAGGTTGTGGATCACCTCCAGCGCGTTCTGCCCGAAGCGCGACATCGCGATGCCGGACACGACCTCGCCTTCGCCGTTCAGTTCGGAAAGGCCGCGTCGCTCATCGGGGGCCATCTCCACGCGGGCAATGTCGCGGATCAGGACCGGCGTGCCACCTTCGCTCTTGACCACCAGTTGCTCGATGTCGGCCTTCCCGCGAAGGTAGCCCTTGCCGCGCACCATGTACTCGGTCTCGGCCATCTCGACCACGCGACCGCCGACATCGCGGTTGGAGTCGCGGATCACCTGCGACACCTTCATCAGCGGAATGCCGAAGCTGCGCAGCTTGAGCGGATCAACCGTCACCTGATAGGTCTGCACGAAGCCGCCCAAGGACGCCACCTCGGCCACGCCCGGGGCCTTGGTCAGCTGGTAGCGCACGTACCAGTCCTGGATCGTGCGCAGCTCGGCCAGGCTCTTGTTCTTCGCCAGCAATGCGTACTGGTAGACCCAGCCCACGCCCGTTGCGTCAGGCCCGAGCGAGGGCGACACGCCCTTGGGCAGGCGGCTCGACGCGAAGTTCAGGTACTCCAGCACCCGGCTGCGCGCCCAATAGATGTCTGTGCCGTCCTCGAAGATCACGTAGACGAAGGACGCGCCGAAGAACGAGAAGCCGCGCACGACCTTCGACTTCGGCACCGCGAGCATGGCGGTGGTCAGCGGGTAGGTCACCTGGTCCTCGACCACTTGCGGCGCCTGGCCCGGGTACTCGGTGTAGACGATGACCTGCACGTCCGATAGATCGGGCAGCGCATCGAGGGGCGTCTTCATCACGGCCACGACGCCGCCGACGATGACGAACAGGCAAGCGAGCAGGACCAGGAACGGGTTCCGGCCTGACCACTGGATGATTCTGGACAGCATGGCGTCCTCTGCTCAGTGGCCGGAGTGCGAGGTGGTGGCGGCACTTGTGGCCGGCGCCACCGGCTTGGGCGGAGATGCCGCGCCGGGAGCCGCCTTGATCGACGTCACCATGAATTCGCCAGGCTGGCGCTCGACGAACTCGAAGCCCACTTTCTGACCCGGCTTCAAGCCAGTCAGCAACGAGGCGTTGGCCGCCTTGAACTCCATCGTCATCGCGGGCCACTTCAGCGTCGGAACGGCGCCATGGTTCAGGCTGAGCGTGCCGGCCTTGAGGTCAACGCCTTCGACGGTGCCTTCGGCTCTGTGTCCGATCACGGCAGGAGCCGGTGCCGACGATGCGGCGGGGCCAGCGGGTGCGCCACCCAATGCCGCACTCTCGGCACCCTTGGCAGGATTGCCATGACCGCTGTGACCACCGAGACCGCCCACCGCCGCTTTCAGGTTGCTCTCCGCGTCGATCAGGAAGTTCGCGGCCACGACGACCTGCTCGCCATCGCGCACGCCCTTGAGGATCTCGACGTAGTTGTCGCTGCGCGCGCCGACCTCGACCTCACGCGGCTCGAACCGGCCTTCCTTGACCTGGACAAGCACGATGCGCCGGGTGCCGCTGTCGATCACCGCCGACTCCGGTACGGTGAGCACCGGCGCCTTGCCACCCACTGACACCTCCACCTGCGCGAACATGGCCGGCTTGAGCTTTTGCGCCGGATTGGCCATCTCGACCCGCACGGGAACGCTGCGCGTCTCAGCCTTCATCGTGGGATAGATGTAGGTGATGCGGCCGTCGAATGCTTCGTTGGGATAGGCCGTGGTCGTGACGCGCGCCTTCGCGCCGCTCCTGATCAGGCCGATGTCCTGTTCCGACAGATCGGCGACGACCCAGACCGACGACAGGTCGGTCACCTGGTACAGCATCTCGCCGGGCATGAAGCGCATGCCCTGCAGCGCCTTCTTCTCCGAGACGATGCCGGAGACGGGCGACGGGAACGAAATCGTGCGCTGCGGCTGGCCGGACTTCATCAGCGCCGTCACCTGCGACGGCGACAGGTCCCAGTTGCGCAGCCGCGCGAGGCTGGAGTCGGCGAGCTGCCGCATGCTGGCCTGTGCATCGGCGCCGGCGTCCTTCATCGCCTCGAGCCCCTGCATCGCGATGGCGTACTCGCGTTGGGCGGCGACGAGTTCAGGGCTGTAGGCCTCGAACAGGGGTCGTCTCAGAAAACGGAAAATAAAGCACGCTAAGGCATAGCCGAACCTGCCAAGCTTGCTCCACCCTGTAGTGACGCGATCAGCGGGCAGGAAACGTTCCCCCTTCGCGCATGGCAGGCGCACACCAACTCAGACAGCACGGCCTCCATGCGCGCCAGGTCAGCCATTTTCTCGCGCACGTCCTTGAGCTTGTGCTCGGCCAGACTGCTGGCTTCCTCGCAATGGGTGCCATCCTCCAGCCGCAGCAGCTCGGCGATCTCATCCAGGCTGAAGCCCAGCCGCTGGGCTGATTTCACGAAGCGCACCCGCGTTACATCCGCCTCGCCATAGCGGCGGATGCTGCCATAGGGCTTGTCAGGCTCCAGCAACAAGCCCTTGCGCTGATAGAAACGGATGGTCTCCACATTGACCCCGGCCGCCTTGGCGAAAACGCCAATGGTCAGGTTCTCCAAATTGTTTTCCATATCGCTTGACTCCGTACATGAGTACGGAAGTAAGGTTACGCTATCCAATTTCAATTCGAAAGGACAAGCGCATGTCTGAACCAAAAACCGGGCGCGGCGCGCTCTTCACTGGAGGGCTTGCCGCCATCCTCGCCTCGGCTTGCTGCCTCGGGCCGTTGGTTCTGATCGCCTTGGGGTTCAGCGGCGCTTGGATCGGCAACTTGGCGGTGTTGGAACCCTATCGCCCCATCTTTATCGGCGTGGCGCTGGTGGCGTTGTTCTTCGCCTGGCGGCGCATCTACCGGCAGGCAGCGGCCTGCAAACCGGGTGAGGTCTGCGCGATTCCCCAAGTGCGAGCTACTTACAAGCTCATTTTCTGGATCGTGGCCGCGCTGGTTCTGGTCGCGCTCGGATTTCCCTACGTCATGCCATTTTTCTACTGATCGGAGTTCACCATGAAGAAACTGTTTGCCTCCCTCGCCCTCGCCGCCGTTGTTGCCCCCGTCTGGGCCGCCACCCAGACCGTCACGCTGTCCGTACCGGGCATGACCTGCTCCGCCTGCCCGATCACTGTCAAGAAGGCGATTTCCAAGGTCGAAGGCGTCAGCAAAGTTGACGTGACTTTCGAGACACGCCAAGCGGTCGTCACCTTCGACGATGCCAAGACCAGCGTGCAGAAGCTGACCAAGGCAACCGCAGACGCGGGCTATCCGTCCAGCGTCAAGCAGTGAGTCACTGAAAACGGCACCGCAGCACAACGGACGTCATTGTCTGGCGCCACAAACGATAAAGGATCTGTTGCATGACCCATCTAAAAATCACCGGCATGACTTGCGACTCGTGCGCGGCGCACGTCAAGGAAGCGCTGGAAAAAGTGCCAGGCGTGCAGTCGGCGCTGGTGTCCTATCCGAAGGGCACAGCGCAACTCGCCATCGTGCCGGGCACATCGCCGGACGCGCTGACTGCCGCCGTGGCCGGACTGGGCTACAAGGCAACGCTAGCCGATGCGCCACTGGCGGACAACCGCGTCGGACTGCTCGACAAGGTGCGGGGATGGATGGCCGCCGCCGAAAAGCACAGTGGCAACGAGCCCCCGGTGCAGGTAGCGGTCATTGGCAGCGGTGGAGCCGCGATGGCGGCGGCGCTGAAAGCCGTCGAGCAAGGCGCGCAGGTCACGCTGATCGAGCGCGGCACCATCGGCGGCACCTGCGTCAATGTCGGCTGTGTGCCGTCCAAGATCATGATCCGCGCCGCCCACATCGCCCATCTGCGCCGGGAAAGCCCGTTCGATGGCGGTATTGCGGCAACTGTGCCTACGATTGACCGCAGTAAGCTGCTGGCCCAGCAGCAGGCCCGCGTCGACGAACTGCGGCACGCCAAGTACGAAGGCATCCTGGGCGGTAATCCGGCCATCACCGTTGTGCACGGTGAGGCGCGCTTCAAGGACGACCAGAGCCTTACCGTCCGTTTGAACGAGGGTGGCGAGCGCGTCGTGATGTTCGACCGCTGCCTGGTCGCCACGGGTGCCAGCCCGGCGGTCCCGCCGATTCCGGGCTTGAAAGAGTCACCCTACTGGACTTCCACCGAGGCCCTGGCGAGCGACACCATTCCCGAACGCCTTGCCGTAATCGGCTCGTCGGTGGTGGCGCTGGAGCTGGCGCAAGCCTTTGCCCGGCTGGGCAGCAAGGTCACGGTCCTGGCGCGCAATACCTTGTTCTTCCGTGAAGACCCGGCCATCGGCGAGGCGGTGACAGCCGCTTTCCGTGCCGAGGGCATCGAGGTGCTGGAGCACACGCAAGCCAGCCAGGTCGCCCATATGGACGGTGAATTCGTGCTGACCACCACGCACGGTGAATTGCGCGCCGACAAACTGCTGGTTGCCACCGGTCGGACACCGAACACGCGCAGCCTCGCGCTGGACGCAGCGGGGGTCACTGTCAATGCGCAAGGTGCCATCGCCATCGACCAAGGCATGCGCACGAGCAACCCGAACATCTACGCGGCCGGCGACTGCACCGACCAGCCGCAGTTCGTCTATGTGGCGGCAGCGGCCGGCACCCGTGCCGCGATCAACATGACCGGCGGCGATGCGGCGCTCGACCTGACCGCAATGCCGGCCGTGGTGTTCACCGATCCGCAAGTGGCGACCGTGGGCTACAGCGAGGCGGAAGCCCACCACGACGGGATCGAGACCGACAGCCGCACCTTGACCTTGGACAACGTGCCGCGTGCGCTCGCCAACTTCGACACACGCGGCTTCATCAAGTTGGTTATCGAGGAAGGCAGCCATCGGCTGATCGGCGTACAGGCGGTCGCGCCGGAAGCGGGTGAACTGATCCAGACGGCGGCTCTGGCCATTCGCAACCGCATGACGGTGCAGGAACTGGCCGACCAGTTGTTCCCCTACCTGACGATGGTCGAGGGGTTGAAGCTCGCGGCGCAGACCTTCAACAAGGATGTGAAGCAGCTTTCCTGCTGCGCCGGGTGAGAAAAAGGAGGTGTTCAATGAACGCCTACACGGTGTCCCGGCTGGCTCTTGATGCCGGGGTGAGCGTGCATATCGTGCGCGACTACCTGCTGCGCGGATTGCTGCGCCCGGTGGCGTGCACACCAGGCGGCTACGGCTTGTTCGATGACGCCGCCTTGCAACGGCTGTGCTTCGTGCGGGCGGCCTTCGAGGCGGGCATCGGCCTCGACGCGCTGGCGCGGCTGTGCCGGGCGCTGGATGCGGCGGACGGCGACGAAGCGGCCGCGCAGCTTGCCCTGCTGCGTCAGTTCGTCGAGCGTCGGCGCGAAGCGTTGGCCGATCTGGAAGTGCAGTTGGCCACCCTGCCGACCGAGCCGGCACAGCACGCGGAGAGTCTGCCATGAACAACCCCGAGCGCTTGCCGTCCGAGACGCACAAACCGATCACCGGCTACCTGTGGGGCGGACTGGCTGTGCTGACTTGCCCCTGCCACCTGCCCATCCTCGCTGTCGTGCTGGCCGGCACAACCGCCGGTGCTTTCCTCGGCGAGCATTGGGTCATCGCGGCGCTCGGTTTGACCGGCCTGTTCCTTCTGTCCCTGTCGCGGGCGTTGCGGGCATTCAGGGAAAGAGAATGAGCGCTTTCCGGCCGGATGGATGGACGACGCCGGAACTGGCCCAAGCGGTCGAGCGCGGGCAGCTTGAACTGCACTACCAGCCCGTCGTCGATCTGCGCAGTGGTGGGATTGTCGGCGCGGAAGCCCTGTTGCGCTGGCGTCATCCGACGCTTGGACTATTGCCACCGGGCCAGTTCCTGCCCGTGGTCGAATCGTCCGGCCTGATGCCTGAAATCGGCGCTTGGGTGCTGGGCGAAGCCTGCCGCCAGATGCGTGACTGGCGAATGCTGGCATGGCGACCGTTCCGGCTGGCCGTCAATGTTTCGGCGAGCCAAGTGGGACCGGACTTCGACGGGTGGGTAAAGGGCGTGCTGGCTGATGCCGAGTTGCCCGCCGAGTATCTCGAAATCGAGCTGACCGAATCGGTCGCGTTTGGTGATCCGGCGATCTTCCCCGCCCTGGACGCCTTGCGGCAGATCGGTGTGCGCTTCGCCGCCGATGACTTCGGGACGGGGTATTCCTGTCTGCAACATCTGAAGTGCTGCCCAATCAGCACGCTCAAGATCGACCAATCGTTTGTCGCCGGGCTCGCCAACGACCGCCGCGACCAAACCATCGTGCACACCGTGATTCAGCTTGCGCACGGGCTGGGCATGGATGTGGTGGCTGATGGCGTGGAAACATCGGCGAGTCTTGATCTATTGCGACAAGCGGACTGCGACACAGGACAAGGCTTCCTGTTCGCGAAGCCAATGCCGGCGGCGGCATTCGCCGTCTTCGTCAGTCAATGGAGGGGTGCCACCATGAATGCAAGTGACTCGACCACCACCAGTTGCTGCGTGTGCTGCAAGGAAATCCCGCTCGATGCCGCCTTCACCCCGGAAGGCGCGGAATACGTCGAGCACTTCTGCGGGTTGGAGTGTTATCAACGCTTCGAAGCGCGTGCCAAGACAGGGAACGAAACCGATGCCGATCCGAACGCCTGCGACTCGCTACCGTCAGATTGAGGCATACCCTAACTTGGCGTCAGACCATCCGGCGCTAAATCGTCAGAATAGAGTTGCCTTCCGAATTGATTGACATGCGCCGTCAAGGGTCATAGATTTCTTCCTGACACATTTCCCTCAGGAGGATACCTTGCACGGTCAGCGCATCGGTTACGTCCGCGTCAGCAGCTTCGACCAGAACCCAGAACGGCAGCTCGAACAGATCCAGGTGGATAAAGTGTTCACCGACAAGGCGTCGGGCAAGGACACACGGCGGCCCGAACTGGAACGGCTGCTCGCCTTCGTGCGCGAAGGCGACACGGTCGTGGTGCACAGCATGGATCGTCTGGCGCGCAACCTCGACGACCTGCGCCGCCTGGTGCAGGGCCTCACCCAGCGCGGCGTACGCATCGAGTTCCTTAAGGAGCATTTGACCTTCACCGGCGAGGACTCGCCGATGGCGAACCTGATGCTGTCGGTAATGGGCGCGTTCGCCGAGTTCGAACGCGCCTTGATCCGCGAGCGGCAGCGCGAGGGCATCGCGCTCGCCAAGCAGCGCGGGGCCTACCGTGGCAGGAAGAAATCCCTGTCGTCTGAGCGTATTGCCGAACTGCGCCAACGTGTCGAGGCTGGCGAGCAAAAGACCAAGCTGGCTCGTGAATTCGGAATCAGTCGCGAAACCCTGTATCAATACTTGAGAACGGATCAGTAAATATGCCACGTCGTTCAATCCTGTCCGCCGCCGAGCGCGAAAGCCTGCTGGCGTTGCCGGACACCAAGGATGAGTTGATCCGTCACTACACGTTCAGCGAAACCGACCTCTCCATCATCCGGCAGCGGCGCGGCCCGGCCAACCGGCTGGGCTTCGCCGTGCAGCTCTGTTACCTGCGCTTTCCTGGTGTCATCCTGGGCGTCGATGAGCCGCCGTTTCCGCCCTTGTTGAAACTGGTCGCCGACCAGCTCAAGGTCAGCGTCGAAAGCTGGGACGAATACGGGCAGCGGGAGCAGACCCGGCGCGAGCACCTGGTCGAACTGCAAACGGTGTTCGGCTTCCAGCCCTTTACCATGGGCCACTACCGGCAGGCCGTCCAGTTGCTGACCGAGATGGCCTTGCAGACCGACAAGGGCATCGTGCTGGCCAGCACCTTGATCGAGCACCTGCGGCAGCAGTCGGTCATTCTGCCTGCCCTCAACGCCGTCGAGCGGGCGAGCGCCGAAGCAATCACCCGCGCCAACCGGCGCATCTACGATGCCTTGGCCGAACCGCTGTCGGACGCGCATCGCCGCCGCCTCGACGATCTGCTCAAGCGTCGGGACAACGGCAAAACGACCTGGCTGGCCTGGCTGCGCCAATCGCCCGTCAAACCGAATTCGCGGCACATGCTGGAACACATCGAACGCCTCAAAGCGTGGCAGGCGCTCGACCTGCCTTCTGGCATCGAGCGGTCGGTGCACCAGAACCGCCTGCTCAAGATCGCCCGTGAGGGTGGCCAGATGACGCCCGCCGACCTGGCCAAGTTCGAGGCGCAGCGACGCTATGCCACCCTGGTGGCGCTTGCCATCGAGGGCATGGCCACCGTCACCGACGAAATCATCGACCTGCACGACCGCATCCTGGGCAAGCTGTTCAACGCCGCCAAGAACAAGCATCAGCAGCAATTCCAGGCGTCCGGCAAGGCGATCAACGCCAAGGTGCGGTTGTTCGGCCGCATCGGCCAGGCGCTGATCGAGGCCAAGCAGGCGGGCCGCGATCCGTTCGCCGCCATCGAGGCCGTCATGTCCTGGGATGCCTTCGCCGAGAGCGTCACCGAAGCGCAGAAGCTTGCGCAGCCCGAGGACTTCGATTTCCTGCACCGCATCGGCGAAAGCTACGCCACGCTGCGCCGCTACGCGCCGGAATTCCTTGCCGTGCTCAAGCTGCGGGCCGCTCCCGCCGCGAAGGACGTGCTCGACGCCATCGAGGTGCTGCGCGGCATGAACAGCGACAACGCCCGCAAGGTGCCCGCCGACGCGCCGACCGAGTTCATCAAGCCGCGCTGGCAGAAGCTGGTCATGACCGACACCGGCATCGACCGGCGCTACTACGAACTGTGCGCGCTGTCGGAGATGAAGAACGCGTTGCGTTCCGGCGACATCTGGGTGCAGGGGTCGCGCCAGTTCAAGGACTTCGAGGACTACCTGGTGCCGCCCGCGAAATTCGCCAGCCTCAAGCAGGCCAGCGAATTGCCGCTGGCCGTGGCCACCGACTGCAACCGGTACCTGAACGACCGGCTGACGCTGCTGGAAACACAGCTTGCCACCGTCAACCGTATGGCGACGGCCAACGAGCTGCCGGACGCCATCATCACCGAGTCAGGCTTGAAGATCACGCCGCTCGACGCGGCGGTACCCGACACCGCCCAAGCGCTGATCGACCAGACGGCAATGATCCTGCCGCACGTCAAGATCACCGAACTGCTGCTGGAGGTGGACGAATGGACGGGCTTCACTCGGCATTTCGCGCATCTGAAATCGGGCGACCCGGCCAAAGACAAGAACCTGTTGCTGACCACGATCCTCGCCGACGCGATCAACCTGGGCCTGACCAAGATGGCGGAGTCTTGCCCCGGCACGACCTACGCCAAGCTGGCTTGGCTGCAAGCCTGGCACATCCGCGACGAAACCTACGGGGCGGCGCTGGCCGATCTGGTCAACGCACAGTTCCGCCATCCCTTCGCCGAGCACTGGGGCGACGGCACCACCTCATCGTCGGACGGCCAGAACTTCCGCACCGGCAGCAAGGCCGAGAGCACCGGCCACATCAACCCGAAATACGGGAGCAGCCCAGGGCGGACGTTCTACACCCACATTTCTGACCAGTACGCGCCATTTCACACCAAGGTCGTGAACGTCGGCGTGCGCGATTCGACCTACGTGCTCGACGGCCTGCTGTACCACGAGTCCGACTTGCGGATCGAGGAGCATTACACCGACACGGCGGGCTTCACCGATCACGTCTTCGCCCTGATGCACCTCCTGGGCTTCCGCTTCGCGCCGCGCATCCGCGACCTGGGCGACACCAAGCTCTACATCCCGAAGGGCGACGCCGCCTATGACGCGCTGAAACCCATGATCGGCGGCACGCTCAACATCAAGCACGTCCGCGCCCATTGGGACGAAATCCTGCGGCTGGCCACCTCGATCAAGCAGGGCACGGTGACGGCCTCCCTGATGCTCCGAAAGCTCGGCAGCTACCCACGCCAGAACGGCCTGGCCGTGGCGCTCCGCGAGCTGGGCCGCATCGAGCGCACGCTGTTCATCCTGGACTGGCTGCAAAGCGTGGAACTGCGCCGCCGCGTGCATGCCGGCCTGAACAAGGGCGAGGCGCGCAATGCGCTGGCCAGGGCAGTGTTTTTCAACCGCCTGGGTGAAATCCGCGACCGCAGTTTCGAGCAGCAGCGCTACCGGGGGGTCTCCTCGTTTTCAGTGCAATAAGTGACGGTACGCAAAGCTAGCACTGGCGCGGGGGTGGTCTGGGTAGACCGTTGATTTCATTGACTTTCCTGTTCGCTTTGTAAACGGGTATGGTGGCCTCCCACTTTTGAGGTTCACGATGCAGGGTTGGCACACAACGTTTTTGGGGATGCGTGGGCTCCCCCGCGATATCAGCGACTTCGAGATGAAGGCATTTTTCACCTTCGATGGTGCCGAGCGCGACGCAATCAATGCACGCCGAGGTGATTCCCACAAGCTTGGTCTGGCGCTCCATATTGGTTTCCTGCGCATGAGTGGGCGTTTGCTCGGTGCCTTTCGGGTAATTCCAGTAGCCTTGTGGCGCCACCTTGGCAACGAGCTTGGCATTGCAGCACCAGAAGTCGCCTCGCTGAGAGCCATGTATGAACGCGGGCGCACGCTATTCGATCACCAACAAGTAGCCTGCACGGTCCTTGGATTCCAGTGGATGAGCGAGCACCAGCGCCGCTCACTGGTACGTGAACTGCGCGACGAAGTGGCGCGCTGCGCCGACCGCGATCAGCTACTCGTGCGGGCGCGTCAATGGCTGTACAAGAACAAGCTGGTGATCGTGCACGAGCGGGCAATTCGGACACTGATTGCGGCGGCACTTGCCCAGCTTGAAGTTGAAACAGGCACCGCCATCGCCGCCAGCGTTGATCCAGCAACACTTGATCGCTGGCGAGCCTCAGTTTCAGAGCTGCGCCCAGATGGACAAACCCAGCAGAGTTGGCTATGGGCTGCACCGGCGAAACACTCAACCCGCCAAATCAGCGAGGTACTGGAGCGCATCGACCTGCTTTACACGCTGGACGTTCATAAGCACCTGGCAGACATCCCCGATCTCATCTTGCGCCGCTACGCGCGCCGACTTGTCTCCAGGCCGCCCTCAGCCGGAGCCAAGATCAAAGAGCCAGCGCGCACCGTGGAGGTCGCATGCTTTCTTCGGTATTGCCTGTTCACCACCACAGACCAGTTGATCCTTATGGTGCAGCGCCGGATCGCCGATCTGTGGCGTCAGGCTGCCGCCGATGTCCCCGCTACCGTCAATTGGGCCGCAATGTACAAAACGCTGCTCGGCGAACTTGTTGCCTTGAGCGCGCAAGGTGCGGTGCCAGATGCTGAGTTGCGTGCCCGTCTTGAAGCCTTGATCACCGAAACCCAGAAACGCAAACCACCGAGCAGGGCCTCCCTGGTCCGCGAGGGATTGATTGATGGAATTCGCCCCGTGCGGTCGTTGCTCGTCGCCATTGCAAAGCTGCCCTGGCAGGCCACCGGCGAGCATCCTGCCATCGAGTACCTTGCCAAGCTGCAAGCTTTATATCTCAAAGGATCCAGAAAGCTGCCAGTTGAAGTGGTGGCACCAAGTCTGGGAATGATCTGGCAGGTTTCGATCTCCAGCCCAGACCGGGAACGGGCGTTTCAGGCGTTGGAGGTGGCCACCCTGTTTGCCCTGCGCCGCGCGGTGCGCAATGGCTCGGTCTGGATTGAGCACAGCCTGAGCTTTCGGGGTCGTGCGCGCTTGTTCTTCACGGACGAGCGTTGGCAGGCAGAGTCCAAGAAACACTATGCCCGTCTATCGTTACCCAGCAAGGCTGCCACTTTCTTGAAGCCTTTGCTGGCCAGAGTAACTGCCGGTGTCGATGCGGTGGCCGCTGCAGCCCGCAGTGGCGTACTGCGCGTGGATGATGAACTCCATTTGTCGCCATTGCCCGCAGAGGACGAAGACCCAGAAGTGACCAAGCTGCGCGCGGCTTTGGATCACCGCATCGGTGAGGTTCAATTGCCGGAAGTGATTCTGGCCGTTGACGCCCAGGTGCGCTTTAGCTGGATCATGCTCGGACGTGAGCCGCGCTCTACCGACGAGCTGCTGATGGTCTATGCCGGCATCATGGCCCACGGCACCAGTCTGACTGCGGTCGAATGCGCGCGCATGATTCCGCAATTGTCTGCCACCAGCATTCGCCAGGCCATGCGCTGGGCGCGGGACGAACGGCGTCTGAGCCAGGCCTGCCAGGCTGTGCTGGAATTCATGCAGCGACACCCGATTGCCGCCACCTGGGGGCGGTCCGATTTGGCATCTTCTGACATGATGAGCATGGAGACCACCAAACGGGTGTGGCAAGCCCGGCTTGATCCTCGGCGCAACACACCTTCCATTGGAATCTACTCCCATGTAAAAGACCGGTGGGGCATCTTCCATGCGCAGCCCTTTGTGCTCAATGAGCGCCAGGCGGGCGTGGCCATTGAAGGTGTCATCCGCCAAGAAAAGCTGGAGACCAGCCAGCTTGCTGTGGATACCCATGGCTACACCGACTTTGCCATGTCACATGCCCGTTTGCTTGGTTTTGATCTTTGCCCGCGGTTGAAGGAACTCAAACAGCGCCACCTCTTTGTGCCACGCGGCACCAAAGTGCCCGCAGAAATCGCTGCGGTGTGCGAAGCCAATGTCGACGTCGCTTTGATCGAAAAGCATTGGGATAGTCTGGTGCACCTGGCAGCCTCGGTCATGAGCGGACATGCCAGTGCGGTGGCAGCTCTTGCGCGGTTCGGTTCTGCCGCCCAGGGCGATCCAATCTATGAGGCTGGCGTGCAATTGGGGCGGTTGCTGCGTACGGCGTTTTTGGCTGACTACTTTGTCAAGGACGCTTTCAGGAACGAGTTGCGCCGGGTGCTCAATCGGGGCGAGGCTGTTAACGCCCTCAAGCGCGCCATTTATACCGGCCGGATCAGCCCGGCGCAGGCCAAACGTGTCGATGAAATGCAGGCTGTGGCCGATGCGTTGAGCCTGATGGCCAACATCGTGATGGCGTGGAATACCTCACAGATGCAGGCGGTCCTGGATCGCTGGTCGAACCGCCGCCAGGTCATTCCACCGGAACTGATCGGGAAGATTGCGCCCACCAGGCTGGAGAGCATCAACTTGCGGGGTGTGTTTCGC